>JAZUMR010000013.1:0-97974 GCA_045603685.1 Prevotella sp. | reverse complement strand
ATGTCACTCACGGACAAAACACCGCTCAGAGAACTGTTCTATAAGTCTTATTCCAATGATGTCAAAGAGCAATCAGTTCCCCTTATTCCGGGGTTATTTGATTAATATTTAACTCGTCCCAATTTTAACGGGACACTAATGCTGCAAAATGAGCCATACGCCAGTTTTGCGTGTCAAAACCTGTCATGGAATGCCTTGATAGACAAGGATTTACAAAACGTTACTTTTGACCAGCCAAAAGGCTACTAATGAGAGCCTAAAACGCTACTTCTTGGCATCCAAGAAGTAGCGTTTTGTTTTTGCATACGATTTTGAGTTTAATGGTTAAAGTTTAATGGCTAATGGTTGAGGTTCTAAACCAATTGTATTTATTGTTTTTTCTATAACCATTATCCGTGTAAATCCGCGCAATCCGTGGTCGGAAAACGGAAAAGTCAAAGATGAAAAAAGGTTTTAAGTGTTTTACATGTTTTGTTTATAACAGAATTGGCCAGCAACCCAGTAGCTTTACCCTCTATTCCCAATAAGTAGTTAGAGGCGGATGAAACCTAAACCCTCAACCATCTGCACGGAATCTGCATAGAGGTGAATCTGTTGAATAACAGAGAATTAGGTAGCTATGTGCAGATGTGCAGATTCCTGAAAATAAAAAATAATAAAGTAGTAATTATCGTTTATAGTTTAAGGTTTAATCGTCATCGTTAATGTCTACAGAGCCGCAATCACCTCATCCATTGTGCAGCACACAGCGTCAAACAGTTTATACATCAGTTCTGGCTCCTGCCGTTCCGGTATGTACGCCAGCACCCGGCATCCCCTGCCAGCGAACCATCCAGCCTCCGTATGTGCGCTACGTCCGCAGGGAAGCACCAGCACACATGTGTCGCAACTCTCCATTGCCATGATGTCGTTCCTGAACTGCCGCACCGCCATCGGGTGCTCCAGTTGCTCACGATATTCCACCGGCGACCATTCCATATAGTCTTCGCTCACCTTGCTCCATTTGAAGCCCTCATCGCCCGACGGCGGGTTGCGGAAGTCGTAGACGTCATGCCCCGCCTCCCTCAGCGCCTTCACCACGTCTTCATAGTACACATTACGCCAGCTGCTGGCCACATATATCCTTCGTTTTGTCATAGGGTTGTTCGTTAAGTTTTTCAAAGGAGGTGTCAATGAAAGAATATGATTTCATATCAGAGGTATCTATCTTATGCCAATCATCATATAACCTCCTATTGAATTTCAGATGAAAAGCTAAACGAATATCATCAATCTTCTCCTTTACATCTTCTAATTGCTTGGCTTCACTGCCTGTTATTGTTCTAATATTTACTATTTCATAAACATCGCGTATTCCTTTCCCCTCGAAATATGGGATAAAGAAATGCAGATTATGTAAGGCAATGGTTGTTGGGAACTGTGCCCCTGTATAATACAAGTCGGCCTTACCCTCTTCAAAATTACTGTAGTAGCCTTTCCTTGGACTTGGCTTTACTATTCCTATAAGCACCCTGTCGCCAACCTCTATGATGGCACCCTTTTGCGGTATAACCTTAGATATTGTTCTTGCGGCCCTTGTATCTATTAATTCCTTGATGAAGTTTTCAAGTAAAACCCTATTCCGCTCATCCTTCGGACGTAGAGGGAAAGCACCTATATTTACATCTTTGATAGTATTGTAGAATTTAGCCACCTCAACATCTGTCTTCTCTCCAGCTCCAGGGAACAAGATATAACCTCCGATAACTTCCTTTTTCAGTATTTCCTGGCCATATTCCTTATAATATATAGCATCACGATAGCGGTGCATTTGGTTTATAGCATCATCGGGTGGAGTATCAACGTTATTCACCCTGCTGTCAATCCTGTATTTCGCATCAAAGAGATAAGTCATCTTCATGCCCTTTTGCACATCGTCTTTCGTCAGTTGCAATACGATATCCGGCTTTTGCGGAACAGTCGGCACATACAGGTTGCCTATGCCATGAACATTGTCTTTCTCCGTGTGTTTAGGATTATACACCAGTTCAGCCAACTCTACACCATCTTTTCTGAACAATATCCGTGAATGTTCTCCCTTGCCAAGTTCCCATGTGAAAGCACCATTCATCTCCATTCTGTTCCTATGCTCCACATCATCATTGTTCAGTTCTAACTGCTCCTTTACAATATGACTCACTTCAATAAAGCATCATATCTCATAAAGCGTAGCAATATCTTTCGTATGCAAGCGGTATATACCGTCATTAAGCGAATAAGCTCTTCTCAACAGATTCCATGTTCTATACACCTGACTGTAACCTGTTGCTCTTTGCAATATTAGACTTTCCTGATTAAGACCCTTAAACGCTCCTACTGTCCTGAAGAAAGGATTTCTCTGAAGATGCTTCAATGTGTCAAGCATATCCTGCATCTCCATTTTCATTGTTTTCGCAGTGCTGTCTAAGTTTTCTATACGCCTTTTAAGATTATCATACTTCTCTGTTATCTGCCCAAGCGCATATTTCAGGAAACGGTTTTCCTGTGTGTCGTTCGACTGTATCTGTTCTTCCACTCTATACAGTCGGGCAGGTTCTTTCCTGTGTTCCGCCAGTTCGTTTTCAATGCTTGCCGGGACACGCTTCAACTTGTCAGCTCTAAGATACACCTCATACCCATGCAACCTATGGCGTGGGCGTTCTATGATATTCCTGCAAGCTTTTATAAATTTAGTTTGTTCTTCCTTAAACACATTCCACCATATCAGTTCTGGCGTCTCTCCACTCTCATCTGGTGTAAAACCATGGAATGTGCGTTTCAGGAAGTCAAGCGAAAGCATCTTGTATTCCTGCTCTATATCCTCAATTATCTTCTTCCAATGCTCGTGATAATTCAGTTTTGTGCTCAGCACTTCATAACAGAATGTAAACCGCTTTGTGCCTGTGGTTGTCTCGTATATGATGTTCAGTTCGCTTTTGCCTATCTCGTTGCCATAGTTAAGGAAACCTGCCAGTGTATGTCCTCTGAACGAGAATCGCTCATTGTCCTTTTGCAGTATAGAACCAAACTGTGCGTTCTTCACATTAGAGTTGAACTGCACCCAAACAGGATAGTCTGCATTGTCAAAGAAAACAGCCGGAGCCTTTTCTCCTTTTTCTATTATTTCTTTGTTTCTCTCTACCGCCACAACACCCTCCGACCACGTGTAAGTGGAAAGCAAGTTCTCTTCTCCCACATTACTTACGGCCTTATTCCAAATGTCATTGAACTTCGTGCATTCAACATACAATGTGAAATCCTCGTGTTGTATGGTTAGTAAGTCCATTGTCAACCTTTATTATCTAACAATACCCATTTACCATGTTTCCTGCCACCTTCACGAATAATCAGCTTCATTTCTGTAAGTCTTTTTATGTATTTTCGTATTTGTCTGTCTGAAAGACCTATATTTGTAGCCATCTCGCTGATTGTTGTTTCAGGTTTTTTTGAAATTATGCTACATATCATTTGTTGAACTTTCCATGATTCTTTCTTTGCCTCTTCCTTCTCTTTTAGGAACTCGTTGCCTTCTTTTAGGAACTCGTTGCCTTCTTTTAGGAACTTTCCTTCCTCTTTTAGGAACTTTCCTTCCTCTTTTAGGAACTTATTGTCTTTCTTTTTGGTAGCACGCCAGATGATGGTTCTGAATTGGTTTGCTGATTCTTCATTTACAAAATCAATCGTCACATTCTCTTTCATAACGCGGATAATGCCAGAACCAAGACCTCGGTAAATCATGGTCTTTCCTGCTAAAGAAGCCATCAGCGGATTTCTCTGCCGTGAAACACCTAACTTTATATCCTTTACTTCAAGCCCACCAAACAGACATCCTGGGTTTATGATTTCTATTCTATTGTCAAATACCAACAATCTGATAGCTGCTGCATGAAGCAAATCTATATGTACAAATGCATTCTGCAACAGTTCCTCTAATACAACTTCCGGTATTTCAAGAATTCCTACTTTATTAAAATTCTGTCCCTTTTGTTCATGACGTAATACTGATTTTAAGAAAGTCATGCTTTCACGGAACATCCAAGGGATAGTTCCGCAAATATCCCTGCTATCAATATACGAAGTGTCCCCAATGGTGTTTCCTGCAAACACAACAGCCTTTACCATAAACGAACGTTCGTATTGTACAGGATTTTTACCGAAAAACAACATTCCAGCACGAGTCACTTCACCACTTTGAGCAATAATGCCCAACGAACGAAGCATACTATCCAGTGGTTGGTCGAAGTCCTCGATATCACGGTTATATACACTCTTGAAATACTCCTTTAGGTATATGATTTCCAAGTCATTGACAGAAGTATTCTTGATTATGTCATCTTCTGGCCTATAAGTTCCTGACGATTGGAACAATGCCAATATCTCCGCATTTTCAGTTATTCGTCGTTTGTCGGCTCCTTGTTTCACCCATATCTCACCTTGCAGATTCTTGTATGGTTTATTGCGACCTTCTGCAACTGTACAAACTAAGAAATGTTTATCGTCAGCCTTTATAACTTCTGTTTCAATGTAGATTGTAGGTCTTACCTGTTCTTGAGCGGTATTGCCAAGTTCACGAGTAGTCTGTTGAATCTGTTCGTATGACAAACCCAATAAATGCCCTGTTTTATCTTCAACACCAAATAATATTGCTCCACCACGTGAATTTGCAAAAGCAATCAGTTCCTTGGCAATTTCCTTCTGTGTAGTAAATATTGACTTAAATTGGATGCGGGTAGTTTCACCACACAAACACTTCTCCTTAAAATCTTTCTCGTTCATTGTGCCCGGGTTTATCTGTTTAACTCCAGAAACTTGTATAACCGCTAGTCTTCAGTCGTTTCTCCATTTCTTTTAGTTTTGCCAGTGAAATGGAATAAGCTTTTCCCTCCTCGTTCTTTGTTGCAGAATATTCTATATCTGATATAGTCTTCAACTGTCCGCTAATGATTTCTCTCAGTTGTTCAAGCAGGTTGCCAATCTTTGTCTCATCTCCCTCAATGCGAGAAAGAATCTTCATGCTCGTTATTTCATCCAGTGCCCGTGCTATAATTTCTTTCTGAGCTATCTCACTGCCGTCCTCCTCTTTGTTGTATGGCAGATTGTTCACTACATACAGCAGAAACTCATTCCTTGTTCTATATGCAACCTTAAACGGCGTGCCCTCAAGATTGGTGTTTATCACTTTAAGATAGTTGATGACCTTTTCACAAACATCCTTATTGTTCTTATATACGTCCACGCCCTCAACTGCAGTGCCAATCAGATTGCCGGCCTCCAGCTTTCCTATCTTCTCATGCCTGTCAGTCAATCCTCCATACAAATCTACCTCATTCATTTCTATTGTCATTGCACGGTCAAGCACCTTACGGGAGAACGAGAATGTCGTCTCGTCCATGTTCACCGTTCCCACCACGATAAGGTTCTGCGGAATACAAATGCCATCTTTATTGAAACGTGCCCTAATCTCGTCGTCATTAGTCAGTTTAGCTGTCAGGTCGAAGTACCATTGCTCATCGCATTTCTTTAAGATAGGGTCAGTGGTTATCACGCCATTCTCATCAGCCTTACGACTCTCCACCACACTCAGATATTCTGCAAAATACTGCTCCACAGGCGCCAGATTCATTTCGTCCAAACAAAGGAAGTACGGCACTTTAGGATTCTCCCATGCCTTAGCCACAAACTTCAAGAAGTCTCCTGCCTCAAAAACAGGTTTACCGCTCACACGGCTCACATATCCAATCAACTCACTTGAATCGTGCCAGTTCGGTTTCACTTGCACCATTTCGAAGTTCTCTGGCTTCTGTGCTCTATATTCCTCCGAGCCTTCCTCCCAACAAGCACGTGCCAATTCACGCACAATCCTACTCTTTCCTGTACCAGAGATACCAGCAAGAAGCAAGAAGGGTTTGGATTTGATGGCGGTGATGTAGGGGCGGTAAGGAAGCATAGATTGAGTAAATTTCACTGTAGAATATATATTTGCATTAAACAATTTCTTCTTTAGTGGAATAATTTGGGGAGTTTTTATACCAACATTCTCCAGAATTCCTAGATATACTGTAATTAATGCATCTATATCGTTTTGAATTTTGTCATAATCAACGTCATCAGTCCAATCGTATGTTTTATAAACAAAAGAGGAATTATACTTCTTTATTCCGTTATCAGACGTCTCATATCCCCAATCTCCGAAAGAATCTCCTATTGTCTTCTTGAAGTCAACTACTGCTCCCCACAAAATATCTGGTGTTTTAGTTGCACTTACACCATATGCTAAAACTATCTTTTTAACTTTGGTATGGTTTTTGTTTTTCTCTAAGAATTCTGGTGTCCCATAGAACAGTAAAACGGGATATATACCTTTTTGAGTTTCTTGACCTTCTGCACAATACGAAATCCAAGGAATCTTAGCAATGTTCCCCGTCATTCCTATACTCGCTTTTACAGAAAGACCTCTATACGAAGAATCTAAACTTTTACGTTCAAAGTTTTTGTCCTTTCTATGCTCCCACATTGAAGCAACAAGTTTCTTTAGATTGTATGCCATGATTCTTTCTAATATATCATTCCAACTTACCCATTATCTCAAATGGAAATATTCTATTTTCTTTTTGTGACTATAATTCCAAATGATTAATCACGTAATCTGTATCTATATCAGGGAATCCAATCCTATTATAATATCGTATAAAACTTGATGTCATAGACTGGGCAAAAGGAGAATCTAGTTTTGCAATTCTTTCGAAATCCGTCTTCAGTGAAGAATAATCCGCCGTTGTTTTATCTTGAAAGTCTATGACTCTATTTGACATAAAAGGAGTACCCGGTAAAAAGAAAAATCTATCACTCTTCCCTGAATTGAGGAATTGGGAAAAAGACGCTTTCATATTAGTGATATTCAATTCAAGTTTATCTCTTTGCTTTTTTAACTTTTCAATAGCGACATCATCTCCACCTTTTTGTTCTAATTCGTCGATTTGGGTGGCATAGTCAGTTAGTTCTTGTCGTTTTTTCTTAATGCTTGAAAACTTCTTATATTCATCAGTTTGCTCTAATGATACAGATTTCACTAACAGGACATGTTCAACTTTTCTTTTTCTGCCTCCGCCCGAAACGAAGTCACATGACGGAGTTAAAATCACAAAAATATCGTTACTGTTTTTGCGACGAATTATCTCCCCATTTTCAAATTCTTTTGTTTTTTCTATTGGATATATATAAAATTCCATCGGATGCACTTTTTCATGATTTATTTTGTCATCACCAATGATTTTTTTGATGTTTTCTTTTGAGAGAGAGTCTGCAAAATTGCGAAGCAGCATATATCCTAAAGAATAGTCGTCTGCATTGGGGACGAATCTGTCATTTTCTTTTTGAATGACATCCCAAAAATACTTTTTGAATTCTTCTTCGACATATTTGTGTACGCTCTCCTTTAAGAAGGGTAGATTATGCTTTGATAGTCTTTCTATTTCAGATATCAAATCATCTATCTCCCCTCCCTTTGACGCAACCCCGACGACTTGTGACTTTAGGTCTTTAATGCTCGCAATATTTCCTGAATAGAAAACAATAGGAACAAAAAATGCGCCTCTCACTTTCTTAAATATTTCACTTCCCAGCTCTTCGCCACCATTTGTAGCATCTCCTTTATACAAATCCAATATAACGATATGGTAGTTCTGACTTTTCTCAATTGCCTTGTCAAATGAAGGTTCGCAATCAATAATCATTGTGTGTCCATTCACTTTTTGGCCAGACAACACTTCTTTAAGCCCTTCTCGCTCATCTGCGTTGTCTTCAATATACAATATTCTTAATTCCTTATTCATAATTAATAATATTAAATCCTTTTTCTAAATAATAATTTAAATGAAGCACCACCTAAGATGCTATTTCTTATAAGAGACAACTCACCATCATACTCGGCCATTATTTCACCTGCTATAGCCAGTCCCAAGCCAATTCCATCTGGTTTGGTACTATAATATGGTACAAAGATATTGTCTTCTGTTCCACATTTTACTCCTGGCCCATTATCAGATATTATGATCGCAAGTCCATCTTGCCCATCTTCAACTTCTACAAGAATCTCGCGTTCGACATCTATGGTTGACAACCAATATATTGAATTCTGAATCAAATTCATAAGAACGACTGCCAATTCACTCTCATCAATTGTAACTTTATGCTGAGTGTTAGATAATCTATATGAGATATTGTATTTGCTTAATTCTTCACTATTCAGCAAAAATTGATTCTTTATAACATCTTCGATCACAATCGTTTGCGGGCGTCCTCTTTTTCTTCCTCCAAAAGGTTCAATACGCTTGAAAAGTTGTGAAAAATCTCTTCTCACTTTTTGTATTTCACCGACTCTATCCGCAATCTTACTCAAATTGCAATCTGTTTTTTGAATCTCGTTAAGAATACTTGTTGACTTTAAGTTTATTTTGTGAAGATAATTATTGCCATCATGAATAATTGGATCTATTAACAACCCTAAAGTTGATAATCTCCTGTATCTTGAAATTACTTCTTGTATCTTGATTACAGTCTCTTTAATCTCAACATCTTTCTTAGTAATAAGATTTAGGATTTCTTCGGGATTGGGTCTCTTTTCTTTAATTTCTACAGAAAGAGACTCCAATGACAATTTCTCAAAAATACTACTTGGGCTGCTAGATGTTGTTTGACTTTCACGAGGTCTCTCAGCATATCTACGCTGTTCTACCTCATTCAACAAAAGCTTGACATAATCTTTAAGATCTTCAAAAGCTTGTCCTTCAACAATCCCTTCGCGATTACTTTGGTCCTTTAATTCTGGATTTGTTTCCAATCCTATAGAAATATATCCGACAATTTGGTTGTTGCTCAACCTTAATGTAGGGTTATTTACACGACGTAAATCTAATCTAACCCAATCATTATTTTGATTGCCATAGGGAAGGACACGAATATTATCTCTGTAGATACTTATTCCACACAAATCATCCAAGTCTCTCTTGACATTCTTAATAATAGAGTTGATCTCAGTTGCAATAGAGCTTAGATTCTCGTTATCCCTGTCCCACACTTTAAACTCGAAGGAAAATGGACCTGCAGAATATGGCTTAATTGAAGTGAATAGCTTTTCAGGCAAATCGAGGATTTCTTCTCTTCCAACTTTTTTGCTATAGAATATGACAGAAAGAGGGGCTCCTTCTTTTGAAACAGAACCTTTTATAAAATAATTTGGTCTATTCAAAGTTTCTGGACGTTCAATTATTCCAGACAATGATTTCCCAATCAAATTAGGTAAGTTAATGCTAATCAAGAAATCCTCATTGGGAACGATTGGATTTAATAGTCTTGAGAGAGCGACCCGCAATTCTCCAATTTTGTCTTCATCCCAATCATCACTAAGGTTCGTGAGTTTCAGTATGGTTCCATGTTCTTTAATTTCTGTTGCAGGCCTAATTACCCAATTGACCTTTACATTATCCAAATAGGTTTCTTCATTGGAGAAATCATTCCAATCGAACCACACTACTATCTCATTGTCATTCTCCTGTTTTGTTATCAATTCTAATTTGGAGGACAACTTTGCTGACGCAAAACGTCCAATACCTTTCTCTCCAGAAAACTTTCTATTAGTATTCCTGTTTTCTTCTTTTTTCTTATAATTTGTAGCAGGCTCCATCCATGCATGCAGAATGGTCTCAAAATCCATGCCTTTACCTTGATCATAGATGATTATTGTGGCATTTTCTTTTTCAATATAGTGCTGCCTTTCTGTAATCTCTTTACGGCCAACTCTCTTAGTAATTTCCTTTTCTTTTACATTACCAGTAAAAGTAATATCAACAATTGGCGACCCCGCGTCATAACTGTTTTTAACCAACTCTGTTATGGCAACATTATCATTACTTATAAGCTCCTCGCCTATTGTTTTTATCAACCTTGCACGAGGTCGAAAAACGAACTCTCCACTATTAAGAATTTCCTCTTTCATGGTAACATCTTTATTATTTCTAATGCTATTGTCTTTGCCATCAAAGGTGGTACTGCATTGCCTATCTGCTTAAACATGGCAGAACGGCTACCTTCAAAATAGAAGTTGTCTGGGAAAGACTGCATACGTGCAGCTTCCCTTACCGAGATAGAACGGCATACGTTCAACGAAGGATGAATATAGTAATGTCCATCCTTTGCTAAATGTGCTACTACAGTGTGAGCGTTGCCTTTCCCATTTACAACTTTAAACCTGTCTAAAAACGAATCTTCATTCTTTTGGGTACGAAGCTCTATAGGCAGATCTGTATATTTGACACGAACTTGCTTACTATCCCACAATTTAATGGAATAATCATATATTGCGGCATCATTAGCATTAACGGGACGAGTAATGTTCTGAGTAACAAACCTCTCACCATCTGACCGAATTCCGCTTTCACGCAAATACGAGTTATTCTCCTTCTTGTATGAAGACACCATTTCTTTTTCTCCTGCTTTCAATAATGGCAGGTCTCCTAAAATGTCATTAATAACAGCATCTGTTGCTATTTTTTCTATATCAGGATAGCCCATATCATTATTCTTCTGCCAGCCAACAATGATAATACGGCGTCTCTCCTGTAGTACTCCATAATCAGATGCATTTAGCATCCTATAATGAACTTTATATCCCAATTCGTCAAAATAGGCCTGCAAATTCTGAAAATGCTCTCCTTTTTTAGCACTCAGCAATCCTGGAACATTCTCAAAGACGAATCCTTTTGGTGAAAATTTTTTCAGGAACTTGCCATATTGAAGGTATAGCAAAGTGCGTGGGTCGTCTTCCATTGTCTTTCGATGTCTTCCTAACAAAGAATAAGCTTGGCATGGAGGGCCACCTATTATCATATCTATTTTACGACCTTTAGCAAGTAATTTTATCTTATCAAATGTGTCATTTATAGTCTTGTCTGATATTTCAACATTGATTACGGCATTAGTTACTTCGACAGGAACACTTGCATAAAGGGTCTCACGGGTAATCTCACCTTTCAGATATTTATAATAAACATCCAGCTGGTTGTTAGCTCGCAAATAATGGAAACAGCATCGAGTTCTCAATGTGTTGCATGCATCTTTATCCATTTCAACGTGAGCTATAGGAACAAAACCAGCCTGAACAAATCCTTCAGATAGTCCACCTGCTCCTGCAAACAAATCAATGATAGTATAATTGTTTCTTTTTTTCATTTTATTGTCATAGTTGCTCAATTCAAATGTTTTGCCAAAAACTCCCTCAACGCTTCCAGAAACTCAGCATCCAGATTCCAGTGCAGAGCGTTTTCATAATCACGCTTCTTTTCCTTTATTTGTTCTTTTTGATTATTGAAGAGCAATGCCTCAGGCTAGTCTGGGTTAGACATGCCCATCAGCATAGCTATGGCTTCAAACACAGTTGTCTTGCCGGAATTATTTTGTCCCAAAAAGACATTAACTCTCGAGAAGTCATCAATATCCAGATGTTCTATACCTCTGAAATTCGTTATTCTTAGATTCTTAATTCCGCACATAAATTATGGTTAGTGTTATATGGTAATCATAAACAGAACTTTGCACAAGTGCAAAGATAATATATTTTAGTTAATTATTTGTTAAATGTGATTTGTTATTATTTATTCTTAACATTATGCCATTCTCTCCAGTTTTGGCTATATAAAACGGAATAAGGAGAAGATTTGCGGTCTTCTCCTTATTATATTATATGGGGGAATACGTGTGTTTGTGCTGTTATGCCGGGGTAGGGGGATGTCTATCCGTAAGTATACTCACAAGTCTATCCACATAAAACTTGATTCTGCCTTGCGGATGTTGTATCTTTGCACAGCAAAATGCACGGGGTGTCTATTTCCTTTTATGTCAGACTACGGATTGCTCTGATTTTGCGGATGTTTCTTGTAAACGTGTATCTACATTTCCTCTGCCGCCATATATATCTGCTGCTCCTCGGGGGTGGCGTATGGCGCCGTGCGGTTAGTCCGGCGGTCGTTGAGGAAGTTTCTGCTGAGGATATACTCCAGTTGTGTGAGGGTGTTTTCTCTTTCACGAGGCTTCAGCTGGCATTCCCACAAGACGATGGTATGCCATCCCAGCTGATGGAGTCTGGCGCGGGCGATGGTGTCGCGTTCTGCGTTGCGCGCAATCTTCTCTGTCCAGTACTGTGTGTTCGATTTCGGGGCAACGTATAGGCTGCAGCCCTCGTGCCCGTGCCAGAAGCAGCCGTGTATGAATATGACGGTGCGGTATTTCCGCAGCACGATGTCGGGTGTGCCTGGCAACCGGCGAACATTCAGACGATAGCGGAATCCGCGGGAATGCAGGTAACGCCTTACCATCATTTCGGGTTTCGTGTCTTTCGCACGAATCCTCGACATGCATCTGTGCCGCTGTTCGGGTGTCAGGGGGTCAGCCATGGTTACTTACACATTTTATTATATAGCAGGAGCTTATGAGCGGGCTTCTAAATCCTATCTCCTCAGCCACTGCTCCGGATTGAGCCTTGTGGCGAGGCGGCGCAACTGGAACTGCAGGATGTTTTCCTTGCCCACCTGTCCGAGGGTCTGCCCAGTGGTCACTTTCTGTCCTCGTCTTACGCTTACATTACGCAGATTGCAGTAAACGGAGATGTATAGTCCGTGGCGCACCATGACAACCATTTCACCGGCATAGCCGAACACACCGCTCACTTCTCCGTTGAAGATGGCGCGTGCTGAACATCCTGGATTTCCGAGGATGTTTATGCCCTTGTTGTCAAGGCGTACGTTAGGCAGGACATTATAGTTTCCGTAGCGTGATACGATGCGGTATGAGCCTGTGATAGGTACAGGCAGGAGTCCCTTGTTCTTCTCGAAACTGCCGTTCATCTTCTGGTCGTCAATAGAGACAGCAGGGCGCATCTCTGTATTCTTCTTCGCCTGCTCCATTTCTCTTTCCGATCTGATTCGCTCGGCCTCCGCCTTACGCTCTGCCGCTATTCGGGCAGCCTCTGCCTCACGTGCACGTTGTTCGGCACGTTCTCTCTTTGCGGCGTTATTCTTTGCAGCAGCTTCTGCGGCTTTCTCCTTAGCCTTGCGTTCCTCTTCCTTGGCTTTTTCTATGCGTTTGGCGTTCTCTTCCGCCCTGCGCTGCGCCTCGGCTTGTTTCCTTGCCAGCTCTTCTGCAGCACGCTTTCTCCTTGCCTCTTCCGCTGCAGCTCGCTTACGAGCTTCCTCTTCCGCTCTGATTCTGGCACGTTCTATTTCTTTCTCAATCTCCTTTTCAATCTGAGCATTGAGAGCGTCATCCTTCCTCTTCTGTTCGTCGATGACGTTCTGGATGGTTCTCTGCTGTTTCTTCAGCTGGTTTACGGCTTTCTCCTGGTCTTCCTGCTTCAGCTTGAGAGCCTGTTGCGCCTGCTGTCCTTTGACAAGCAACTGGCTTTTCTCTGCTTTCGCCTCTTCGAGCTGCTTCTGTTTCAGCCTTACCTCCTCTTGTTTCTTCTTTAATTGTTCGCCCTGCATCTTCTGATATGCGGCGTAGTCCTTCATGAATCTCATGCGGCGGTACATCTGCGAGAATGATTCTGCGGAGAAGATGAACATGAGCCTGTCCTGGAATGTATTCTTGCGGTTCATGTTTCTTATAGCCTTGATGTATCGCTCCTTCCTTTCGTCAAGTTTCTGGTTGAGCGTCAGCAGCTGACCGTTGAGCAGTTTGATGTTCTGTTCTATGATTTTCACATCGTTGTTTATGCTGTCGATGATGCGGTGCTGCTTGTCTATGTCGCTTGATATGAGCATGAGATTGTGCAGTCCTTTCTTCACGTCAGCCTTATTGCGCCGTAGCTGTGCCTGCTGTGCCTGTAGCTTTTTGCGTACGGCAGCTTTCTCGCGCTCCAGTTTGCGGATAGAGGCGTTAGTAGGTTTTGCCGCTGCCTTTTTCTTGGCAGAGGTCTTCTTCTTTGTGGTTTTCTTCTTAACAGTTTTCGATGTTGTAGCACGCTTTCTCGTTCCGCTGTTATTCTGTGCGGGTATGGCGAGGCATAGCGTCAGTGCAATGAGGAATGTTATGATTCTTTGCATGAAATCTCAAAGTTGGTATTCTGTTTTTGTCTAATGGTTGAAGTTTAATGGTTAATGGGTTAACGTTATCGTCTACGTTATCTCTTACTGACACATCACCTTAAAATTGTCTGTTCCTATGCTGACAATTATTACGTCTGTGTCTGCTCCGACAGCGAAGCTCGCCTTTCCATTCTGTGCCGTTGTGCTGTATAGTAGCATGCCGTTTGCGGCATAGAACTTCACCGGCTCCTGGTCGTTCAGTCCTGATACGGTGATGATTCCGTCGCAGAATGCTGTCATGATGCCACGTGTCTCTGTTGTGTTGATGTTAGTATCGACATTGGCATTATCCTTAGTCCAATGGAGTGTCGCCTTAACCTGCTCAGAGTTCTTGTATCCGTCAGCCATGGCATAGGCTGTGATGTCGTAGCAAGAGTAGAGCGCCACCGTATTGTTCTTTGCAGGCTTGAAACTGTTCTGCGTGTCGTTTGTTGTGAGAGTGTACTGGCATTCCGCTCCGGCTGTCTCGCAATAGAAATGCAGGTTGCCATCAGCGAATGTTATGACAGGTGTGGCACACTGCTTCACGCCCTGCCCCTCCTCTGCAATGTTCTTAAACTTCCTCCATACTTCTGCATTCTGGTAGGCAGAGGTGCATCCGGCTGGAACATACAGCACCGCATCGCTATAGACCTCGAAATTCCATGATTCGTCATTGAACGCAGGAGGTGTTGTAGGTTTGCATGTGACGGTTCTGATGGCAGGACATCCTATGAATGAGTAGTTAGTTATATTAGTGACACCGCTGCCTATCACGACAGATTTCAGATTGCTACAGCCATAGAAGGCTTCACCCCATATTGTTGTTACTGATTCTGGAATAACAATTGACGTAAGACTGCTGCACCCTCGGAATGTTCTGTAGCTTATCTTCGTTATCTGTTCTGGAAGTGTTATGGCTGACAAACCACTGCAGTCTTGGAAAGCTTCAGAGCCGATGCTTGTCACTGTGTTAGGTATTGTAACTTCTGCCAGGCTACTACAGCCCATAAATGTTTTTTCAGCTATGCTTGAAATACCTTCAGGTATGACTATTGCCTTTAGCTTACTGCAGTCACGGAACGCATAATTCCCTATGCTTGTCACAGAGTTTGGTATTGTAAATTCTGTCAGGCTGCTACATCCTTCGAATACACCATAGTTTATTTGTGTTACAGAACTTGGCAAAATGACAGATGACAGGCTGCTGCAGTTCTTGAATACGGCATGGCCTATCGTGGTCACTTTGTTCGGAATATTGATGCTCTTCAGGCTACTGCATCCATCGAACGCATTGTCTTCGATTTTTGTCACATCGTTTGGAATCACAATCGATAGCAGACTGCTGCAGTCTTGGAATACACCTCTGCTAATCTTTGTTACAGCTGACGGAATATTTATGGATGTCAATGAGCTGCAGCCATAGAATGCTTGTGTGCCAACGGATGTCATTTTCTCAGGCAGAGTGACATCTGTCAGGCTTCTGCAGTTCTGGAAAGCATTTGATGCTATGGTCTTAACGGCATCATGAAAGGTTATCTTTGCCAGACTATGGCAGTTCCAGAATGTTTGTGCCCCTATTGACGTAACAGAACTTGGTATAACGAATTCTGTCAGGCTGCTGCAGTCCTGGAATGCGTTTTTGCCAATGGTCTTTATATTAGAAGCTGTTGTTATGGTCTTAAGATTATTGCATCCCAAGAAGGCTCTCTCTCCTATGCTTGTCACTCCAAGCCCAAGATTTACAGTTGTCAGGCTGGTACAATTATTGAAAGCGTAATTTCCGATGGTTCCGTCGGCAACCTCTGCTGATGCCAGGCTTGTACATTCAGCAAAAGCATAGTCGCCTAAGCTCTCTAATTTGTCGTATATAACAACAGACTGCAGCCCTGCGCATCTGTAGAAGGCATATTCGCCCACCTCTGTGACATTTTTTGAGATGCTGACAGACTTCAGGTTGCTGCAGTTGTAGAAGGCGTATTCCGTTATACCAGTAACGTCATACAGCTGCTGGTTGTAAACGAGATTCTCTGGAATAACAATATCTCCGCTGTATTCTTCTTCTGCTGCGTAGTCGTCGCCTTTATATGTGACCTCCACACGGAAGCCGAAGTCTTTGGTTATGATATTGTAGTATATTCCGTTTTGTTCGAAATCGTGTGCTGAGGCGGAAATGCATGTGACTTGCAGCAAGGTGATTAGGAGTAAGTTTCTTAGTTTTTTCATGGATATGCTTGTTTACGTTACGGTATGTATTGTTGTTGCTGACAGAGTATGCCTGTTGTATGTATTGTCGCTGCTTACAGGGTATGCCTGTTTATAGTGTTGTTGTGGAGACTATGCCTGCGCTATGCATGCTTACTGTGCGAAGCTCATGAGTCGAGCCATGAGCACCTGTGGCGGCACTTCTTTGTATGAAGACTTCACTATGGTGTAGGTTGTGAAGTCGCGTTTTGTGTCAGGCTGTCCTACATCAATGCGCACGCTGACTTTCTTTCCATCTTTCAGATTTGAGTTGATAAGATTCTCTATGGCATTGTCAAGCGACACCGTGTTGACCTTCTTGCCGCCATCAACATACAGTTTCTCCCATGCCAGTTTCTCGATGCTGTCGTATGTTATGTTGTTTTTCACCAAAGCGTCGGTGCCGTCATACGATATGCGAGTGTATTCGCGTCCCATGCGGTTGACAATAAGTATGTCGTCAGGGCTGAACTCTATTATTCCCACTTCGATGAATCCCATGAATGTGAGGTTGATGCGCATCACTTCGCTGCGTTTCATGCTGATTTTTCCACCGAGAGTGTATGAGTCTCGTCCCATGCCGACGGTAATCTCGAGGTCAGAGACAAATCGTTTGACGGTAATCTCTGGCACGCTCTGTTCTGCAGGCTTGCTTTTCTCTGTTTTTGTTTCAGTCTTTGTGACAGGGAGTTCAGTCTTCTCTGCTGCTTTCTTTGATGACCCGCAGGCAGCCAGTATGGCTGTCATCATGGCCGCTGATATTATGTGTTTCAGATTCATTTTCTTTATGTGAGTTTGTGTGATGTTGCTATGCTCTTACTGTTTTACTTGTTTAAGTTTCTCCTGTATGGCCTTGTGATGGTCAGTGATTTCCTTGTTGTCCTCCTCAGGGTTGATGTTTTTCAGCGCCATCTCTATGTAGATGTTAGCCTCTTCGTATCGTCCCTGCTTGTAAAGAATCCATGCGTATGTGTCAAGGAATGTGGCATTGTTCGGCTCCTCCTTCACGGCAGTGAGGCTCATGGCTTCGGCTTTGTCCAGGTCTCGGTTCTCTTCAGAGAGATAGTATGCGTAGTTGTTGAGGCATCCCGTATTATTAGGATTGATGGCCAGACATTTCTCGTATGCCTGGTATGATTCCTCGTTGCGTCCGAGGCTATGGTTTACGTCGCCAAGCAGCTGATACATCAGTTCTGCGAAATTCTCCTCCTCCTTTGTTTTCATTAGTTCCTCGGCATCGTTCAGGACTTGCGCACACTCAGCGTCCTTGTCCTGTGTGTAGTATGCCATAGCGAGGTAGTATCTGAACACCAGTTTGTCAGGGCAGTACTGCATAGACTGCTGGCAGAGGCGTATAACCTCCGGCACGTCTTCTCTCTGTGCTGCATAGTATACGAGGCTGCCTCTTGCCGCCACGTTGGCAGGGTCAATCTCGATAATCTGGTTGAGCACATCAATCTGCTTGTCCTCCGACATGTTCTTCATGGTCATGTAAGCCAGCTTAAGCTCGTGCAGTTCAGTAGTTGTCTGCTTCTGCTTCATAGCCATATCGAATTCAGCCATTACGGCGGCAGTATCCTTGTCGTTCTGTTCGCTGGCGCGTATTATCTGCTTCAGCAGCAGAATCTTCGTGCTGTTCTGTGTCCTTGGGCTTGACATGATGCGGTTATGCAGTTGCTTAGCCATCTCGTTGTCGCCCTCATATTTGTAGTAGTCAATCATTGACATGAGAGCGTTCTCGTTGTAAGGGTCTTCCTCCAGGACGGTATTGAATTCAGCCAGCGCCTCCTTGTTACGTCCTTTGCTGAAGAGCCAGTTGCCGAGCAGTGTGCGGAAGTTCGGTTCGAGCGGGTAGTTTCTGACGAGAGTCTGCAGTTCTGCAAGAGCCCTTTTGTCGTCGCCCATCTCATCGTAGATATGAATCTTCGCCATCGTAGTTCTCTCGCTCTGTCCGTCCTGTGTCTCTATTCTGTTCAGAGTTTCGAGACTCTTCTCGTTGTCTTTGAGATATTCGTATATCTGCAGCAGCACGTTGAGCATGTCAGTACGCTCCGGATAGTTTTTTACGAGGCGCTCGATGGTTGTGGCAGCCTTTTCCAGCTCGTTGTTCTGAAGATATATAGGTATCAGTGCTTCGGCGTATGTCTCGTTGTCAGGGTCTAGCTGTGCCGCCTTGGCAATCAATTCGTTGTACATGGAGTCTTCCTGCGCCTCTTCGTAGCACTTAGCCATATAAAAATACGCCTCTGCCGCTTCAGGGTCAATTTCTATGCATTCTCCCAGCAGGAAGAAAGCGAGGTCCATGTCGCCAGCTATGAATTTTGCCATTGCAGTCTGGAAAGCGTATCTGTATAACGACTTGTTGTCGTTTACCACATCGCCATGACGTATTGTGTCGTTGTCGGTTGTTACGCCGCAGATACTGTCTTCGAGGTATATGATGCCTCCTGTGGAGTCGAGAGAGTCGTCCATGATGTCGAGGGAGTCGTCCATGATGTCGAGAGAGTCAATCTCCACGTCGCAGTCTGTGATACTGTCAGCCATCGCCATGACGTATGTCTGCGGTTGTGCGGTATGCCAACGCATGTTTGCCGCAACGCTTCCCGTCACGGCAAATAGTATCAGAATATAGTAAAATGCTTTGTGCAGCATGTCTGTAGATTATAAGAAAAACATGTGCGGAGCACTGTTTATTTCACGCCAGTGTGTCCGTATCCGCCTGCTCCGCGCTCAGTCTCGTCGAGCGAGTCGGTAAGGGAGAATGTTACTGTTTCGTGTTTTGCTATCACCATCTGCGCTATGCGCTCTCCGTCGTTGATTACGAAGTCTTTGTCGCCGAGATTAATCAGCAGCACACCAATCTCACCACGATAGTCGGCATCGATGGTGCCAGGAGAGTTGAGCACAGTGATTCCGTGTTTCAGAGCGAGTCCGGAGCGTGGTCTCACCTGTGCTTCGTAGCCGGGAGGCAATGCCATGAACAGCCCTGTCTTGACGATGGTGCGCTGCAAGGGTTTCAGAACGATAGGTTCGTCGATATTAGCGCGCAAGTCCATGCCGGCGCTCTGCTCTGTGGCGTATGATGGCAGCGGCTGATGTCCGCGATTTATGATTTTTACTTCGAGCATAATTCTTTTCTTTTTAGTTTTGTTTGTAATTAATATGCAAAAATACTCAATTATCTTTATATATGAGAATATTTGCCGAAAAAAGTTTGTTTATTAGAGAATTTTACGTTACTTTTGCATCATAATGAAGATGAATTGGAAGCAACTGATATCTACGACGCGCCTCGGACAGGAGTTGCGTCATACTGAGCGTCGTGACGAGCGTTCAGAGTTTAAGCGTGATTATGACCGCCTGATATTCTCAGCGCCTTTCCGCCGCATGCAGAACAAGACGCAGGTGTTCCCTCTGCCGGGCAGTATTTTCGTGCATAACCGTCTGACCCACTCGCTTGAAGTGGCCAGTGTGGGTATGTCGCTGGGCAATGACGTGTCTCGTGAGCTGCTGCGCCGTCATCCAGAGCTTGCTGATACGCTTGTCAGCGAGATAGGCACGATAGTCTCTACAGCGTGTCTTGCGCATGACATGGGCAATCCTCCGTTCGGACATTCAGGCGAGAAGGCCATCCAGACATACTTCACGGAGGGGAACGGGCAGTTTCTTAAGGAGCATGTAGGTGAGCGGCTGTGGAGTGACATAACCCATTTTGAGGGCAATGCCAATGCCTTCCGCCTGCTGGTACATCGCTTCAAGGGGCGCCGCAACGGCGGTTTTGTCATGACATACGCCACGCTGGCGTCTATCGTGAAATATCCGTGTGAGAGCGGTGCGGGCATGAAGGGTAGGAAGTTCGGGTTCTTCAACGACGATATGGACATCTACCTGCGCATCGCCAGCGAGCTGGGCATACCAGAGATTACGTCTGCCACGGAAGAGAAGAACGGTCTGAAACGTTTCGCCCGCCATCCGCTGGTTTATCTTGTAGAGGCGGCTGACGACATCTGCTACGAGATAATGGACCTGGAGGATGCCCACAAACTGAAGATACTCTCGTTCGAGGAGACACGCTCGCTGCTGCTTTCGTTCTTCGATGCAGACACCCAGCAGTCCATAACGCAGCGTATTATAGACGAGGGCATAACGGACGACAACGAGAAGGTGATATATATGCGTGCCTGCGTCATAGGCAAGCTGGAGAATCTGTGCGTGCAGGTGTTTGTTGACCATGAGGATGAGATTCTCTCGGGCACAATGCGTGGCAGCCTGATAGACTATATCCCTGAGCGGGAGTGTGCGGCATACAGGCGATGCCAGAGCATCTCGATGAGCAAGATATATAACAGCAAGCCCGTGCTCGATATAGAGCTCTCGGGCTATCAGATTATGGCAACCCTCATGGACCGCATGGTCGAGGCGGCGGTATATCCTGACCGCTATTATTCTCAGCAGTTGCTGCGCCGTGTGTCATCGCAGTATGATATACAGTCGGACGACCTTGAGACGCGCATCCTGGCTGTCATAGACTATATATCAGGCATGACAGACATCTACGCCCTGGATATCTACCAGAAAATCAAGGGCATCAGCCTGCCTATAGTGTAATGCCCCTTTTGATGGCTACGGGTATTCGGAATAAGAAAACTTTACGTTTTTTAACGCACGAGAATCGCCTGTAGGATTTCGGAAGCAGGGGAGCATGGAAATATCGAAAGGAAATCGAGTGGGAGGTAAGTACTTGCAGTACAGGTGCTTATGATGAATTATAAGCTGGCAAGATACGAGCGGTACCGCAAGAGGCAGCGAATGACAGGCTGAAAAGTAGCGAATGACGATGCAAGAAGTAGCGTTTGGGAAGACGATAGGCACTGAATGATGTCGAAATCTGCTGCAAATGATATGGAAAATCTATGTTTTTTATTACCGAAACAGCAAAACAAGCGAAATTCAGTAGCACAGGAATAGGATTCAGACGATGATTTCCTGCAAATTTCATAGAAAACTCAGGCATGATTCTTTAGTAAGACTCACATCAGAAAAGAAGAAAATAACAATAGCATGAAATACGTAATAATTATAATTTTTGCAGTAGTTGCAGTGTGCTGTGCGTGCAAGGCGCAGAAGCAGTATGGCAAGGTGCTGCCGGTAGCGGAATATGCTGCGGCAGTCAGTGCAGACACTACGGGTGTGCTGATAGACGTGCGTACCCCGAAGGAGTATGCGGAGGGACACATAGCTGGTGCTCGTCTGCTGAATGTGCTGGAGGAGAATGTATTTGAAAACGAGGTGAAGAAACTCTCTGCCGCTCCCACATACTATATCTACTGCCGCAGTGGACGCCGCAGCCAGACGGCTGCTGCCATTATGGAGCGCTACGGGCTGAGGGTCGTTGACCTGCAGGGCGGATTCAATGCGTGGAAGGTGGCAGGCAAGGAAGTGGCTGTTGATTAGGAGTTAAGGGTTAATGTTTAATGTTTAACGTTTAATGTTTAACGTTTAATGTTTAACGGTTAACGTTTAATGTTTAACGGTTAAGGGGTTAAAGGTTAATGTCGTCAAGCAACTCGTCTACTTGTCAACTTGTCAACTCGTTAACTTGTCAACTAAACATTTAAGATTTAGCTGTTTTCATTGGCTGTCAGGTATGAATGTAGAATCAATCAGAGATTACTGCCTCTCGCTGCCAGAAGTGACAGAGGACTTCCCTTTCGACGAGACAACGCTTGCGTTCCGCATACGCGGCAAGATATTCGCCATGATAGATCTGGAGAATACGCAGTGGTTCGTACTGAAGTGTGAGCCAGAGCTTACTGTCGAACTGCGTGAGCGTTATGCGGAGATTGCGCCAGCATGGCACATGAACAAGCGGCACTGGAATCAGATAGACACCAGCGGCGCGCTGCCTGATGCGCTGGTGTGCAGCATGATATGCCATAGCTATGATGCTGTGGTAGGAAAGATGCCGAGGCGGATGCGCGAGGGCTTGGCAGCGATAGGACACAATATAACTCTTTAGGCTGAAATGACACAGATATGGATTAGTGCTGCTGCTCTCTTTGGAGCAACAGTCTTAGGTTCGGTGATAGGCTTCTTTATAAAGGAGCTGCCGCATAAATGGAACGACACGGTGCTTGGCTACTGTGCCGGCGTGATGCTTGCTGCATCGACAGTGGGACTTATTGTCCCTGCCTTTGAGGGTGCAACGGAGAGCATTCCGTGGTGGATGATAGCCGCAGGAGTGATGGCAGGCGCATTGTTCCTGAATATCCTCGACCTCATAACACCCCACATGCACACCATCACCGGACTGGATGCTGAGGAGCATAGGCATAATGCGTCGGTTAACCGTATCATGCTTTTTGTCCTCGCCATAGCCATACACAAGTTGCCAGAAGGCATTGCGGCAGGTGTGACGGTGAGCAGTGAGGAGGCTGCGTCATGGATTGTGACGCTCGGAATCACTTTCCATAATATCCCCGAGGGCATGGTAATCATAGCGCCGCTGCTGCTTGCTGGTGTGAGCCATTGGCGTACACTGCTCATAGCTCTCTCCATTGGAATGCTCGAGATAGTGGGTGTGCTTGTAGGCTACGGCCTCGGAAACATTTCTTCGATGCTTCTGCCAGTGATGCTTGGCTTTGCCGGCGGTGCGATGCTCTACGTTACAAGTGACGAGATGATACCTGAGACCCATGCACACGGATACCAGAAGCATGCTACTTACGCCCTGCTGCTTGGTTTCATGACGCTCGTGCTGCTTGAAAGGGCCTTTGAATAGGGCGGTGAATGATAGCAAACAACTGAAATACGGATATATAACAACAACTAAAAAATGATAAAGCATATAATACTCTGGACACTGAAGCCTGAGCTGTCTGATGAGGAGAAGGCGGCAGTGAAGGCGAATATGAAGAAAGGACTTGAAGCCCTTGTCGGCCAGGTGCCGGGCTTGATAGATGTGAAGGTATATATTGACGGACGTCTTGCTTCGTCTACAGCCGATGTGATGCTCGACAGCACACTGGAATCAGAAGAGGCTCTGAAGGCTTATGCCAGCCATCCTGCCCATGTGGCTGTGGCAGACGAACTGGTGTGCCCATACACTGCCCTGCGCAGCTGCCTTGACTTCGAGATTTAGGTGTCAAGATGAAAGCGAATGCTGGCAAAGAGGAAAGTTTAAGGTTTAAGGTTTAATGTTTAATGTTTAATGTTTAATGTTTAATGTTTAAGGTTTAATGTTAATGTCATCAAGCAACTTGTCAACTAGTCAACTTGTCAACTAGTCAACTTGTCAACTTGTCAACTAAACATTCAACTCGTCTACTTGTCTACTCGTCAACTTGTTTACTTGTCAACTAACAAATGAACATAGCATTTCTCATATCAGCACATACCGACGCCAGACATCTGCAGCGTCTGGTCTCGGCATTGCCCGCTGAGGCAGAGTTCTTCGTGCATGTTGACGCCAAGAGCGACATGCAGCAGTTCCGTGTGCTGTCTGCCGACCCGCGTGTTCATTTCACTGCCGAGCGGCACAATGTCATGTGGGGCAGTTTCGGACAGGTCAGATACCAGATGACACTGCTGAGAGAGGCGCTGCGCTCCAGTCGGCAGTTCGACTATTTCTTCTCAATCTCCGGACTCGATTATCCTCTCTGGTCGAACAGCCGTATCATGCAGCATATACAGCAGCATGAGGGCGAGGAATTCCTCTTTGCTACATGTCTGGCAGATGTGCCGGAGCGCGCACGTCTGTATCAGGAATACAGATTCTTGAACACTCGCCCATGGCGCTACGGCACACTGAAGAGCAAGTTTCGTGTGGCTCTCCGCCATGCTGTCAAGGCCATAGGTATGCGCAAGCCGCTGACCGTAAAGTCGCATTGCGGAGTATATAAGCTTTACAAAGGTGGCTCGTGGTGGGGTATCACGCGGCAGTTGGCAGAGGAGGCGCTATACTTCTATGATAATGACAGGAGTTTCACAAGATACTTTGTCAATGCCTTCGGGCCTGACGAGACATTCATACATACCGTGGCCATGAACGGAGCACGGGCAGAATACTGCACGCTCATACCGCCGTCAGACAGCATGACTCTTGCCACACTCTCTCCGCTGACATACATAGAGTACGGCAGTGAGATAAAGATATTCACGGAGAACGATTTCGACAGACTCGTTTCTTCAGGCAAGATGTTCTGCCGCAAGACCGTCAGCGGTACGAGCGATGCGCTGATAAGCATGATAGACCGACACAGAACACAGGAGGAGCACACACTATGAGAGTAACTATACTTGTTCCGGTATACAACGTAGAGCGTTACATGGCAGAATGTGCCGAATCGCTTTTCAGTCAGACATACCCCGATATAGACTATATCTTCTGCGACGACGGTACACCCGACGCCAGCATCAGCGTGCTCCAGTCTGTTGCTGCGCGCTTCCCTGAGCGGAGAGATAGAGTGACTATCATTGCAAATGACGGCAACAGAGGGGCTGGAGCCACACGCCGCCGCCTGATAGAGTCAGTGAAGACCGAGGCGTTCGCTTTCGTCGATGCTGACGACTGCCTGCCGCCTACTGCCGTTGCAGCGCTTGTGCAGCGCATGGAACAGAGTGGTGCAGACATTGTCGACGGAGCTTTCGCCCGCTATGTCAATGGCGTGGCAGGTGCAGCAGAGCTTCCGTACCACGGCAGCCGACAGTCGTATCTGCGTCGCATGATGTGTCAGAACATCGAGCCTAACCGCCTTTGGGGCAGGCTTTACCATCAGCGTGTCATAGAACGTGTGCCCGATATGTTCAAGGAAGGCATTGACTACAGCGAGGACTTCTCGGCATCGGTGCGCCTGGCGGCAGTGACTGAGCGTGCATGGACCGACGAACTGGTGTATCTCTACCGCACAGACAATATGTCATCCTACACGAAGAACGTGAGCGAGCGCAGTGTGCTGTCATATCTGCATGCCTCTCATGAGGTGCTGCGCTTCTTCCATAGGCGCGGTCATTTGCCCCTCTCGCTCGAGATAGGACTGCTCAATGTCTACCGTGCAATCCACGGTACAGCCGTCAGCATGGAGAAAACGGACGGCATCGTACCCTATGTGCCAGAGCATATCACAGCGGTGCTGCTCCATAAGATGCTGCGCTCGCAAGGCGTAACCTACACACTGGGCGACATCCTGTATCGTCTGGTTAGGATGTTAGTTGGCAAGATGGCAAGTTGACAAGTAGACGAGTTGTTTGTTAGTAGACGAGTAGACAAGTTGCTTGACGACATTAACCTTTAACCGTTAAACATTAACCCTTAACCCCTTAACCGTTAAACATTTTACCATCAAACATTAAACGTTAAACTTTCATCTTTCCTCTTTGCCAGCATTCGCTGTTCGCGCACCAAACGGTACGAACTGCGTCCGTACTTCGTTTGACGTTCGCTGCTCATGCAGACGAAGCTTCTTTTTCCTCTTTGCTCTTTCCTCTTTCACCTTTCAGTTTTCACCATGAAATACATAGCACTACCCGACAATACTCCCCGCCGCCTGACGTTCTACCTCGCAATGGAAGAGCATGTGGCACATACGGTCGATGCAGACGACTGTTTCTTCATGTGGCAGACTGACCCGACGGTCATCATTGGCCGCAACCAGCTTATGGCCAATGAGGTGAACACCTCCTACTGCCGCAACCACGGCATACAGGTGTACCGAAGGAAGAGCGGAGGCGGCTGTGTCTATTCTGACCGGGGCAATATAATGATGAGTTACATAACACGTGATGAGCACGTTGGCATGACATTCTACCGTTATGTAAATATGCTTGTGCTTGTTCTGTACCGTATGGGCATACAGGCTGAGGCGACGGGACGCAACGATGTACTCATCGGTGGCCGCAAGGTGTCGGGCAATGCGTTCTACCATATACCCGGGCGCAGCATTGTACATGGTACAATGCTCTGCGATACGCACATGGAGCATATGATGCACAGCATAACACCAGATACTGAGAAACTGGCGAGCAAAGGCGTGGAGAGCGTCCGCCAGCGCATCACACTGCTGAAAGACCATACGTCTATGTCTGTCAGTGAGATTATGCAGCACATACGCAGCACGCTCTGTCATGACACAATAACGCTTACTCACGAGGATGTGCGATGTATAGAAGAGCGCGAAAAGGAATATCTGACACCGGAATTCCTCTACGGGAACAACCCGAAACATACCATTGTGCGCCGCAGAAGATTTGAAGGAGTGGGGGAGATAACGCTGTGCATGACGATAAAGAACAATGTCATAGCAGGTGCTTCGCTCTCCGGTGACTACTTCCAGACAGGCAATGCTGATTCTGACATATTGCAAAGGCTGAAAGGCATGCCGCTTACACGCGAGGCAGCAGAACAAGCTGTACCGCAAAATATTGAAAGCGTAATAGCAGGAATGAGCAGAGAAATGTTTATCAATCTGCTGCTTGACGAATAACCTGCGCTCTGGCATTTTGATATATTTAACATATTATTTTACGCGTTTTTTATTGCGATGTTGTGAAAATTAATTATTTTTGCAGATGAAAACATTGCAAGATGACAACAGCGGCAAGGCATTATGAAGATGGTAGTGTAGCCTGACGTCAATACTCCTTGTGCCGAAGTGTTTTTGTAACCTTAAGCGTTTAGTTGACGAGTAGAATGTTTAGTTGACGAGTAGAATGTTTAGTTGACAAGTAGACAAGTTGACGAGTAGACAAGTAGACGAGTTGATTGATTAGTTGACGAGTAGACAAGTTGAATATTTAACATGAACGATAACGTTAGCCCTTATAACCAAACAACCTTATAACCTAATAGATTTACAACCTATAACCTCACAACCTTAACAATCATGGAAAACAAGAGAACCTGCCTTTACGACAAGCATGTGTCGCTGGGCGCACTTATCAGTCCGTTCGGAGGCTTTGATATGCCTATACAGTACAGCAGTATTATTGATGAGCATAATGCTGTACGTAATGCCTGCGGCGTCTTCGACGTCAGCCACATGGGCGAGGTGACGGTTACTGGTACTGATGCCGAGCGTTACGTCAACTATATTTTCACGAACGACGTGACCGGAATGCCCGTAGGAAAAATACTCTATGGCATGATGCTGTATGAGGACGGCGGAACAGTAGACGACCTGCTGGTGTACAAGATGGGCGAGGACAGTTTCTTTATCGTTATCAATGCGGCAAATATTGACAAGGACTGGGCTTGGATGACCCAGCATGCCGAGGGCTTTGATATTGACCTGCGCCATGTCTCTGACGCATACGGACAACTTGCTGTGCAGGGTCCGGAGTCGCAGCAGATCATGGAGGAAGTGCTCGGACTGCCATGCGCTGAACTTACGTTCTACACAGTCAAGACCATCGGTGCAACTATTGTGAGCCGCACAGGCTACACGGGAGAGGATGGCTTTGAGATCTACGACACCGAAGAGAATATCCGCATCATGTGGGACAAACTCATTGCCAGCGGCAGATGCCTCCCTTGCGGTCTCGGATGCCGTGATACGCTTCGCTTTGAAGCAGGCCTGCCGCTCTACGGCGATGAGCTTACAGCAGAGATTTCTCCGGTGATGGCAGGGCTTTCGATGTTCTGTAAACTGACGAAAGACAATTTTATAGGCAAGGAGGCAATAGCGCAGCAGAAGGCTGATGGCGTGGCACGCAAGGTGGTAGGCATAGAACTGGCAGACAAGGCTATACCGCGCCATGGCTACAGTGTGCTGAAAGACGGAGAGAAGATAGGCGAGGTGACCACAGGCTACCACACCATAACCACTGGACGCAGCGTCTGCATGGCGCTCATCGACTCACGCTATGCTGCACTCGACACCGAGGTAGACATACAGATACGCAAGAAGGTGTTTGCCGGAAAGGTGGTTAAGAAGAAATTCTACGAGAAGAGATACCATAAATGACCGCAGAACGTATGGCGGATTATTCTAACAGACTATAAACAAACCTAATAATAATTTATACTATGGCAAAAGTTATCGAAGGACTCTACTATTCTGAGAGCCATGAATATGTGAAAGTAGAAGGCGAATACGGTTACATCGGCATTACTGACTATGCTCAGCACGCCCTTGGCAATGTCGTTTATGTCGACCTGCCTGAGGTGGATGACGAAGTTGAGGCTGGCGAGGAGTTTGGTGCAGTAGAAAGTGTTAAGGCTGCAAGCGACCTCATCTCTCCTGTCACAGGCACAGTGGTAGAGATTAACGAGGCGCTGGAAGATGAACCAGAACTTGTGAATGCTGACGCATACGCCAACTGGATAATCAAAGTAAAACTGTCTGACGCAATCGAACTTGATGAGTTGATGGACGCCGCAGCATACGAAGCGTTCACAGCAAAGGCGTAGACACTCTGCGTTTGCGGTGCGATGGCGGGGTGACAGGCATGTGACGAAGATGTTCATGCCTGCCGCCTTGCTCGTACATACATATCCCTCCAAAGCGGGCAGCGCCTGTCTCAAACCTTAGACGGCAGCCAGCAGACATGCCTCAGGCGAGTCTTGGGTGTTACAGAACAACGAGTAAGCAAACAGACTGTCAAGTATAGACTAATGGTTTGCAACATGACGTTTTCCAGGAATTAGCCTTTCGCACAGCGATAATCCGCCTATTGCGTAATACCGCTCCATGAGAGCAGATAACATACAATCATCATGGGCAGGCAAGTGCCAGTCCTAATATAACCATAATACCATGCACAGATATTTTCCACACACACAATCTGATATTGATGATATGCTGAAGGCGTGTGGCATGACAGACATCAGCCAGTTGTCGGCAGATGTTCCGGAAGCCATACGCTTCTGTGGCGACTATGACCTGCCGCAGTCGATGAGCGAAACAGAGATAAGGGAATTCTTTGCAGCGCTTGCAGCAAAGAACAAGTCGCTGGTATGCTTTGCCGGAGCGGGAGTGTATGACCACTACACGCCTGCCGTTGCGCAGAACATCATACAGCGGTCAGAATTCCTGACCAGTTACACTCCATACCAGGCAGAGGTGTCGCAGGGCACGCTGCACTATATTTTCGAATATCAGACCATGATGTCGCGGCTGACAGGCATGGACATCTCGAACGCTTCGATGTACGACGGAGCGACAGCAACCGCAGAGGCTATGCTCATGGCATATCATGCTGCAAAGAAGGCCGACACGGTTCTTGTTTCGGCTACGGTCGACCCGAAGACGCGCAGAGTAGCGGAAACTTACGCCAGATACCACGGAGTGAAAATAGAAGAGATACCGGCTGAGGACGGCGTGACGGCATTCGGATGGATGGACGAGCGCCTATCGCAGGGCGGTGTGGCAGGAGTAATCGTGCAGCAGCCTAACTTCTACGGCATCATCGAGGATTTCACAGGTGTGGCAGACAGCGTACATGCAGCAAAGGCGCTGTTTGTGATAAACAGTGTGGCTGCTGACCTTGCCGTGCTTCGTACTCCGGGCGAGTGGCAGGCTGACATTGCAGTGGGCGACGCACAAAGTCTCGGACTGCCGATGGGCTTCGGCGGACCGTATCTCGGATATATGTGCTGCACAGAAAAACTCATGCGTAAGATGCCAGGACGTATAGTAGGACAGACTCTCGACAACCGCGGGCAGCGTGTCTTTGCGCTGACTCTGCAGGCACGCGAGCAGCATATACGCCGCCAGAAAGCCACATCGAACATCTGTTCTAATCAAGGACTCATGGCACTCTATGCCACTGTCTATCTCTCGCTGATGGGCAAGGAGGGGCTGAAGGAGGCGGCAGAACTGTCGTATGCTGCGGCACACTATCTGCACGACAGGCTTCTCGACACCCAACTGTTTGAGAAGATATACGAAAAGCCGTTCTTCAATGAGTTCGCCCTGCGCTACAAGGGCGATGTTGATGCTTTGCAGAAGCATTGCGCTGAGGCAGGCTACATGGCAGGCGTGAAGATTGCAGAGAATGAAATACTGTTTGCGGCGACAGAGAAAAACAGCCGTGAGCAGATAGACCAGTTCGTAACAATAATAAAGGAGGGCGGATATGAATAACAGACTGTACGGCAACTTGATTTTCGAACTTTCGAAAACAGGACGAAAAGGATATTCTCTGCCAAAAGCAGACTACGGAGCATACACCACGAAAGACCTACCAGACACGCTCAGACGCGCGGCTGACGCAGAACTGCCAGAGTGTGACGAACTCACAGTGGTGCGCCATTACACCAATCTGAGCAACAACAACTTCGGTGTGAACAGTGGTTTCTATCCGTTGGGCAGCTGCACGATGAAGTATAACCCCGTCATCAACGAGGAGATTGCTGCCATGCCAGCATTTATCCGCCTGCATCCTCTGCAGCCAGCCGCTACGGTTCAGGGTGCGCTGGAGGTGTATAGCGGACTGCAGAAGGCGTTGTGTGCCCTGACCGGAATGGGCGAGTTTACGCTCAATCCGTATGCTGGGGCACATGGTGAACTTGTCGGTCTGATGGCCATCCGTGCATATCATGAGCATAACGGTGAGCATCAGCGTACGAAGGTCATAGTGCCTGACAGTGCGCACGGCACCAATCCGGCATCTGCAGCGATATGCGGACTGGAGATAGTTGAGGTTAAATCTGACGCTAACGGCCTGGTTGATGTAGACGCTCTGCAGCCTTTGCTGGGTGATGATGTGGCTGCCATGATGATGACAAACCCAAACACGCTGGGTCTTTTCGAGCGTAACATACCAGCGATAACAGCCATGGTACATGAGTGCGGCGGCCTGATGTACTATGACGGGGCAAACCTCAATCCGATGCTCGGAGTGAGCCGCCCTGCAGATATGGGCTTCGACGTGATGCACATTAATCTTCATAAAACATTCTCAACGCCACATGGCGGCGGCGGACCTGGTTCCGGGCCAGTGGGAGTGCGCAAAGGCATGGAGCAGTTCCTGCCAGCGCCGCACGTTGCTGCTGGCGATTCGTTCACGCTGGAAGAGGCTTCGGCAGAATCGCTCGGATATATCAGTGCCTTCTGCGGCAATTTCCTTGTGGCGCTCCGTGCGTATGTTTACATCCTGACTTTAGGACGTGAGAACATCAAGCACGTAGGACCGCTCGCAACGCTGAATGCCAACTATATCAAGGAGCAGTTGAAGGACCTGTACGAACTGCCTATTGATACCGTCTGCAAGCATGAGTTCGTGTTCGACGGGCTGCGTGACAAGACCACCGGCGTAACGACAATGGACATTGCGAAGCGTCTGCTTGACTACGGATACCATGCTCCGACAATCTATTTCCCACTGCTCTTCCACGAAAGCCTCATGATCGAGCCTACTGAGACGGAAAGCAAGGAAACGATAGACGAATTCATTAGCGTCATGCGGAAGATAGCCGAGGAGGCAAGGGTTGAGCCAGAGACTGTGAAGACGGCACCTCACAACACGCCAATAGGCCGTGTAGACGATGTGCTGGCGGCAAAGAATCCAGTGCTGACGTTTAGGAAATAGAGTACAGAGAACAGAGTACAGAGAATAGAGCAAAGAGAACAGAGCGAAGAGAAAAGAGCGAAGATTTCATCTTCCCGTCCTCTTATATGTTGGTGTTCTCTGCTATGTGTAAAAAGCATTCAGGTTTTGCAGGTGCATGACTTGCAGTATATAAATGAAATAATATTAAGGTTAAGGGGGTAGGGAGCAAAGGCTAAAAGCATAAAGCAGCGGAAACGGCATGACTGCAACAGGCTTGAAGGCCTGCAGCCACCTAGCTCCATCAATTCCCTAAACTTGCATAAAACATCAGAAACAACATGCTACACTCTGATATAATTATAATAGGAAGCGGACCAGGCGGTTACAAAGCGGCAGAGTATGCAGCCAAGAACGGTCTGTCTGTGACATTATTTGAGCAATCCGAGTTGGGTGGCACCTGTTTGAATACAGGTTGCATACCTACAAAGACATTCTGCCGGCATGCAGCCGTCCTGCGTGACCTGCAGCATGCAGACACATTCGGCATAAAGAATCTGTCATACGAATTTCAGTTCTCCGCAGTCCAGCAGCGCAAGCAGAGCGTCGTGGAGCAGTTGAGGCAGGGCGTAGCCACGCTTCTTGCTGCGCCCGGCATAACCATAGTGCGTGAGCGGGCGTCATTCGCTGATACACATACGGTGGTGGCTGGCGGAAAGGAGTATTCTGCCCAGCATATAATCATTGCCACGGGGTCGTCGCCCAAGCTGCTTCCTATAGCAGGAGCGGAATTAGAGGGTGTGCTGACATCGTCAGAGATGCTCAGTATAGACCATGTGCCCAGACGCCTCTGCATCATAGGTGCGGGTGTTGTGGGCATGGAGATGGCATCATGCTTTGCGGCATTCGGAAGCGAAGTGACGGTGGTGGAGTTTCAGAAGGAATGCCTTCCTATGCTCGACAGCGATATAGCAAAGCGTCTGCGCAAGTCTGTCCCTGCCGAAATTCATGTACAGAGCGCGGTGAGCAAGATAGAGCGCGGTGCTGACGGGTCGCTGACAGTATTGTTCGAGAAGAAAGGCAAGCCGCAGACTGTCTGTGCAGACATTGTTCTGCTCGCCACAGGACGCACCCCGAACACTGATGGGCTCAATCTGGAGGCTGTAGGCGTGGCATACGACAGAAACGGCATAAAGACCAACGAGAATATGCGGACGACGGTTCCGCATATATATGCCATAGGCGATGTGAACGGGCGTTGCATGCTGGCGCATGCTGCCACGATGCAAGGCATACATGTGGTGAATATTCTGCTGGGCATGCAGGACGAGATTGAGTTCGGCATCATGCCGTCGGCTATATTCACAATGCCAGAGGCAGGATGTGTGGGAGTCAGCGAAGACCAGTGCAAGGAGCAGGGGCTTGATTACGTCTGCAGAAAGGCTTACTATCGTGCTAACGGCAAGGCGCTTGCCATGAACGAGACGGAGGGCATGCTGAAACTGCTGGCTGACAGCCAGACAGGACGCATAATGGGCTGCCATATCTTCGGTGCGCATGCGGCAGATATAGTGCAGGAGGTGAGCTCGCTGATGTGCAGGCAGACCACATTGCAGCAGTTGCACGATATGATTCATGTTCATCCTACCCTCGGAGAAATTCTCCATGACATAAGATAGCGCGCTGCATGCCGGTGCTGCCCTGATCTTCAGCCGGCATCAGGCATTCAGCATATCTTCGTAAAGTGAGTATGAAATAAGAAAACTTTACATTTTTTAACGCACGAGAATCGCCTGTAGAATTTTGAAAGCAGCGATGCTGTGAAATTTTACAGGGAAATCATGTTTTGTATAAATGCTTGCGGTACAGTTGTTTATGATAAAACTGTGCCGCAAAGTCTATGGATAGTGGAGCAAGAGACAGCCGAACGGACTTTTTCATAGAAAACTCAGCCCTTTCTCCCTTCTCTTTGCCACCATTCGCTGTTCGCGCACCAAACGGTACGAACTGCGTCCGTACTTCGTTTGACGTTCGCTGCTCATGCTGACGAAGCTTCGCTTTCATTTTTGCCATCATTCGCTGTTCGCGCACCAAACGGTACGAACTGCGTCCGTACTTCGTTTGACGTTTGCTGCTCATGCTGACGAAGCTTCGCTTTCATCTTTCCTCTATTTTCTGACTCTCTGTCGCCTGCCCGTAGCCTTTAGTTTTTCAGTTCGGCAGAGCTTAAGTAAGCTTATCTCTGCTTATGCTTATTCGCCTAATACCTCTTTCTATCTTACAAAAAATCATTAATTATGTGAATTTTTTTGCATAAACCAGATATTTTGCCGACCTTTGTGAGGTTATGAAAATAACAAATCACATTAGAAGCAGCACAAATATGAAACAATTAAACCTGTTACCGATAAGTATACAAAGAATATTAGAGCAGTGTGATGTAGAATGCCACATTGATGAGGACGTTGTGATTACGCGTCTGGAGAATACACCGCTGCCCTCTGACAACAGACACATGAGATGTACGCTTGTCGTGCTATGCACCAGCGGCGAGGCAAGCTATACTATCGGCACTATAGAACACAGCGTGAAGGCCAACGATGTGATTATCGTGGGCGAGGGCCAGGTGCTGGGCGACATCAAGGTGAGGAAGAAGATAAAGGGCGAAATGATACTCATTTCACACGATTTCCTGTATGATGTCATACGTAATGTGCGCGATGTAACCAATCTCTTCGTGTTCTCACGCGAGCATCCCGTGCTGTCGCTCACGCCAGAGGAAGTGGCTATGTTCAGAGATTACGTGCGTGTGCTTATGCTGAAGGTGGGCGATGATAGCCACACTTTCCGCCGGCAGATAACGGGCACAATACTCGCAACGATGATATATGATTTGTGTAATGTGACACGCCGCATGGTATCGATGCTGCCGCAAAGCCAGTCGCGCGCTCAGGAGATGTTCGAGAAATACATTACACTCGTAGAACGAAACTTCAGACACAACCGCAACGTGGGATGGTACAGCAGCAGAATGGGTATAACACCGAAGACTCTGCTGGAGACGGTGAAGCGAGTGAGCAACCGCACTCCAAACGAATGGCTCGACATATACACCACCCTCGAACTGCGCCTGCTGCTAAAGAATACAACAAAGTCAATAAAAGAGATTTCAGACGAGTTGCATTTCGGCAACCAGTCGTCTATGGGCAAGTTCTTCCGTGAGCATGTAGGTATGTCGCCTACAGCTTATAGGCAGAGTACGGAAAGCTGAAAACGGAAAGCTGAAAACGGAAAGGTGAAAGCTGAAAACAGAAAGGTGAAAGCTGAAAACGGGAGGCGAAATTTTTGCTCTTTGCTCTTTCACCTTTGCCGTTTTCCGTTTTCACCTTTCCGTTATCTTATAGTCCCAACATTATGCATGCCATGATGAATGGCCCCACTGCCTTCGGGTCGTTGCTACGTATTGGTTCGCTCATGTAATACTCAAAACTGCCGTCGCGATATGGATTGCCGCCCAGCCCAGCCACCTTGCAGCACTGTGTCAGGTCTGGCAGTCCGTTGCTGTCGACACTGAAGAGATGCTGCTGTATGGCAGAATATATCTCCATCGGAACGTCCTTGTATTTCCTGCGGCTGATGTACCCCTTCTGCAGAGCCTTGGTGTAGCAGTAGAGCATCATCGATGTCACGGTGCCTTCCTTGTAGTTAGGATGACGGTCCTGCAGATTCACCAGCTGATACCAGCAGCCGTCCTTGCGGAATTTCAGCATCGTAGCGGCGAGGTCATCAAGAATCGCTATGAGTTCGCCACGCTTGGGATGATTCTCTGGTACGAAGTCCAGTACGTCAGTCACCGCCATCATCCACCAGCCTATGCTTCTGCCCCAGAAATGGTGTGACAGACCGGTGGCAGGGTCACACCATCGCTGCACCTTCTTCTCGTCCCATGCATGATAGTACAGCCCAGTCTTCTTGTCGCGCATGTGCTTCCTTACTAACAGACACTGATGGATAGCGTCGTCTATACATTCCGGCTTGCCGAACTCCTTGCCATACTGAGCGAGGAAAGGCGCACACATATATAGCCCGTCAAGCCACATCTGCCATGGGTAGTTCTCCTTATGCCAGAATCCGCCGTATGAGTTGCGCGGATGCTTCTCTATGGCTGAATAGAGCAGGTGGATGGCTTTGCGGTAGCGCTCCTCACCTGTAATCTTGTATGCATTGAATAACACCTTGCCTGAGTTTATCATATCGAGATTGCGGCGGCCGTTGACGTAGTCGTAGTTAAGTATTGTTCCGTCTTCACGCACGAACATATCCGTATATGACAAGGCGTAGTTGCGGTAGCGGTCAGCTTCGGCTTTCTGCCCCATCTCGTCCATTTTGTCGGCAAGCATGTGCATGGCTTTCATCTCAAGTCCCTGGCAGTATCCGAATGCGGGACGCCGTGCGCTGTCGGTCTGCCATGCTTCTGGAAAACGTATCATCTCTGCGTCAGCCACGCGCTGGCTCATCAGACGGCTCGTGACATTGACCACCACGCGGGCGTAGCGTGTCAGTGATGGCGTGCCGGAGTCAGTCACTTCCAGTATGATGTGCATCACAGAACCCTCCGTGGCATCGGCTGGCACGGTAACATAGGTTTCCTGTTTGTCTGCCGATGAAAGGTTCGGTTCGCCAGTCACTGTTCCTGCCTCCTTGTAGTGCCACCAGCGGTATGTCAGATGGTCGCCGTCTGGGTCGTAAGTGCCTTTTGCTGAGAGGCGTATCTTCTCGCCTGGACGAGCATAGATATTTTCTTTGTTACACTTAACTACAGGCTGATGGTTAGCTTCGTCGTAGCTTTTCACACACCAGTCGGCACGTGCTGCAAAGTCATGCTGCAGCGCCTTGCTCCATCGTCCGGTAGGTTTGAAGTACGGCATATATTCCTCTCGTGTCACTCCGCTCTTACGTCTGGTGGCCTGACGTCCCCATGCCGTATTGCCTGACCAGCGGCCTTCTGGATAGACATAATCCTTCACAGGCACTGGGTCGTACCATGTGTTCTGGCGAACCTTTACGAAGCGTCCGCCCCATCCGCCCCATCCTGGATTCTCATGGCTGCGCAGTCCGGTTGGGATGACATGGAAGTAAGCGGGTGAGTCGCCTTCCGAACGGAAGTCGCCGTTGTCGTGAGCTGGATATGCTGCACAGAGTTCGCCATGATTCTCCAGTATGTGCTTCTTCATGAATGCACAGTCATAGTAACGGTGCAGACTGTCTGGCAGAGTATTCTTCCAGCGGTAGGCCACTGCTTCAAACTGGTCGCAGATGATTGTCGGGATGTTATATTTGCCCCACACCCTGCGTATGTATTGCTGGTAAGTGTTGTCCTGCTCCCAGATGAAATAGAAACGTATCTTCTTCGCTACCCGTTCCATCTCCTCGGGATGCTCCTCTTCGATGGTCTTCAGTGCACGTGCTATGGTGTTTGTGCCTCCCCATGCCTGTAGCCATATAGGGCGCGGGTCGCTCTTGTCAAGCAGTATTTCTGCTATGCGCTGCGAACCAGCGGTCACCTTGTCCATTTCTCCCTCGGTCTCCACATTGCCGAGGAAGGTGATTTTCTCCAGTTCGCTGACAGAAGGGTAGCGGCTGTCATGCTTGAGGAGATTAGGCAGTACCTTGCCGTATGCCTCGTAGAACGGCTTGTACCAGTCATCGCCAGGCCAGCTGTGTCCGTGCCAGTGATACTGCGAACTGGATGTGATGATGGCCTCTATGTTCCACTCGTTGCTGTAGAGCAGGAATCGCACCAGCGAGCACTGGTCGTCTATCTCGCCGTCAGAGGTTACGATGATGCGAAGACGGTCGTCGGTGTCTGCCGCCGCGGCATGCTGCGCCAAGACAGGCATGCTCAATAGTATGAATATGCCGAGTACGATGTTTTTCTTTATGTTTTTCATAAGCTTTTTTTGAGTTGTATTTTATTTGTTTTTATATGCCACGTTTCATGTTTCTCCATACTGCGTTTGCCAGTTTATCGGAGCAGTTTACTTGAGCAGCTGCATTTATCTGACAAATCCTCCTTCGACAGATTCGCCACACAGTTCGTTAATATAAACCTCTATAGCTGTATAGCCTGATGTGTGGAGGCGGTTGCGGTCTGCAGCATCATTTGGGTTAAGGCGGTTGCTGCGCTCCCATTCGTCAGGCATGCCGTCGTGGTCGGTATCTACTGGCGCAGGTGCGCTCTGCAGCAGAGGCCATCCGCCCACATCGTTCTGCGAATCGATGATGCCAGTCGGACCACCAGCCCCCTTGCGCTTATCTGCTTGGCTGCTGCTCTTGCCCTCATAAGTGGCAGTTCCGTCTGTCGCTTCTTTTATGATGCGGCAGTCTACAGCGTCACGCTTCGGCATAGTAGCACCTACGTTCTGCAGCACAGTGCGATAAGCCTCTGCGGCTGTCTGCTCGCTGATAGGCATGGCATCCCATGGCTTCTGGCGTTTCAAGACAGCAATATGATCTGCGCCACCCGATACCTGTACGCCGCCGTTCCAGTTGTCGGCACTGACTGCAGCATTGCCTTCCACCACATTATCGGCAATATACCAGCGTCCGTAGTTGTCCAGGCTCTCACGGTAAGAAGGGTTTGCAATGCGGTAAGACACCTTGCCTGGCTGTGTGCCTGGTCCTGGCTTATAATAGTTTCCTACCATATTGATATCGAAGGTGCCGAAAGTGTTCTTTATTCTGGCATGGTTATACTCGCCGCCGTAGCATGAGTTATACCCCCAGTTGTATACGACGTTGTTGCGATAGTCGTTGAATCCCGCTCCAGAAGCGAATCGCGGATTGCGGCTTGAGTGGTGTGCCAGCATGTTATGGTGATAAGTAGAATAGTTGCTTCCCCATATTCCGCCGAATCCGTGTGCGCCCTTCACGTGATTAGAGAATCTTAGGCTCTCACTGACAAGACACCACTGGATTGTCACGTTCTCACACATATATACTGACAATGTCTCGTCTATGCTCCATGACACTGACAGATGGTCAAGCATGATATTCTTCCTGCCACGGCAGCTGACAGCATCATAGTCGTGCCCTGACTCATCGCCGAGGCGCACACGCAGGTGTCTTATTATAACATTGTCAGCACCTATATTAAGCGGATGACGCTTCAGGCATATTCCGTCGCCAGGGGCAGTCTGTCCGGCAATGGTGATATAGGGGTTTCGGATTGTCAGCGGACGCTGCAGATCGATTGTACCAGACACGCGGAACACCACGATTCGCGGTCCCTTCGCCTCGACAGCAGCACGCAGACTGCCCTCGCCTGAGTCGTTAAGGTTAGTCACTTCGATGACCACACCTCCACGTCCGCCTTGAGTATATTTGCCATAACCTTCGGCTGTCGGGAATGCCAGCACGTCTTGCTTGTCAGAAGCAGAAGCACAGAAAGCAGAAGTTGCCATGCTAAGAAAAATAGATAGTAGAATTAGATGTTTTTTCATATTACGATAATAGTATTAAATTGTTTATGAATTTTATATAAGAAGTTAAACCATTACTTGTCTACTCGTCAACTAAACAAACATTTCTGATGCAAATATACGAAAATAGTGCGTACCATGACATGCAAAATATTGTCAGATAGTTGTAACCTCATTGATTTGCAACGATTTTACACCTCAATGCAAATATATTCCACCTTACGAAAATACCGTTTCGTTAATTTTTTATTACCCCTTCAGAATTACATTATTTTATTTGGACAGTCTGATTTTTATTCCTAACTTTGTCTTCAGAAACAGATTATTCAGCTACTGCCACAAGACAATCCATTATCAGAACATGTTCAGCACCACAGAAAACATATTGTCAAGATGCCGGGCGTTATGCCTGACGGTCATGCTGCTGCTTAGTACGTATGCAGCGGCGCAGCCCGTGTGCCATGTGTCGTCGTTTTTTGAAACGTCGCAAAACGAACCAATACACCATGTCATAGGAATCCTGCAGGACCGGAACGGCATGATATGGATTACGACGTGGGGCGGCATGTTCAGTTTTGACGGGGTGCAGTTCACCATCCACCGTGAACAGGACATGAAGGTCATGGGGTATTCGCCAGAGAAGACACGCGGCGTGCTGCCATGCCCTACAGGCGACCAGTGGCAGATGGTGCATGACAAGAAGCAGATGAAAATCACTGACAGCCACGGCACCGTATGGCGCATGACTGAAGACGGCAGACTGATGTATGCGCAGAAGGGAATGGTCGAGCTGGCGTATGCCGGCATAGCACCGTTTGAAGGCTACCGCGGCTGCTTCCTCGACCGGCAGAACAACCTGTGGGTGCTATGCTATCATGCCATTCATAAGCTTGTGTTCGGCTACAGAGACGTGATGACATTGAAGGAATGTGACGGTGAACACGTCAGAAGCATGCACCGAATGCGCAACGGAGACTACTGGATATGCCAGCGCAACAGCAACCGTGTGCTTATGTACGACAAGCACGACCACTTCATGGGCTATCTGAAACACGACGGCACCATAAGCCCGACTCCAGAATCGTTTGGCGCACGTGTGTATTGCATATATGAAAGCACGGACGGCTTTGTTTGGATGGGCACAAGACACAACGGACTGTTTCGCCTGATGCCAGCAGACAACGGACGATATATCTCTGAACAGATGATAAGCAGCAATGCAGCCCAGCGTGATGTCTACGATATGGCATGCGACAGACACGGCCGCTTGTGGCTCGCCATGCTCGACGGCGGGGTGCGGTGCATCAGCGCAGATGCTAAGCCACAGTCTGCCAGCCTGAAACCTATACGTAATTACGACTACAAAAAATTCTCACGCGCACACAATCTCTGCCTCTACCATGACACTCTGCTCGTGGCAACGTCTGAAGGACTTGCTGTTGCCGATGTCTCAGCTACCGATATGAATGCCGTGAAATTCAAGTATCATAAGTATGACAAGGAGAGAGAGAACAGCCTGAGCAGCAATCTGACCGACTATGTGTATGTGGACAGCCAGGGGAGGGTGATTGTTTGCACAGAGAATGGCGGACTGAACGTATGCACATCGGCAAGTCTCATGGCAGACAATCTGGATTTTGAGCATATTGACAGCAGCGACGGACTCTCCGATATAGCCTTTGCCGTATCTGAATCTGACGGCATGCTGTATGTCACAAGCCTTTATTCTGCTGCTGTCATAGGGGAGGGCAGCGGCATGGAGACACGCCACATAGTGCAGTTCGACAGCGACTTCTTCGGCTCACGATACCAGTTTGCCGAGATTCCGCCCATTAAGACAGCGTCGGGCAGATGGCTTTTCGCCACGACAGAAGGGGTGCTGTCAGTCAATCCGGCAGGCATGACGCCCGACACCTATTCGCCACGCATCATGCCCGTATCGTTCATCATTGCCGGCGAGAAACCACAGAACTACACTGATATACCCGAAAGGATAACGCTGAAGCCTGGGCAGCGGTCGTTCAAAATAACATTTGCTGCACTGGACTATCGTAATCCCGATGCCATAACCTACGCCTACAGGCTGAAAGGCATAAACGACGCATGGATTCCGCTGGGGCGTGAACGGTCAATATCATTCAGCAATATTGCACCGGACGACTACACACTGGAGATAAGGTCGACAAACAGCAGTGGACGATGGACGGACAACACGCTGAGCATAGAACTCTGCGTGCCGGCACGGTTCACAGAGACGAAATGGGCCACTGCCCTCTTCGTGCTTATTGGCATTATGCTGGCATACGTGGCATACCGCATCGTAGCATACATCAGACACACCAAGCGCAAGCACGACGAGGTGCTGAAGGCTTATCTCTCGCTTATCGGCAGAAAGGAGTATGCAGAGAAGATGGTTGTAGCTGAGGATGTGTTCCCTGAGAAGGACGAGGAGTTTGTGCGCAAGCTTACGGGCTATATAAATGAAAACCTTTCTGACACGACATTGAAGATTGATATGATAGCCAGCCATATGGCAGTCAGCGTATCAACTCTCACCCGTATGACGAAGTCGGCCATGGGAGTGACGCCAGGCGAGTTTCTTGCCAAGGCGCGCATAAGGAGGGCTTCGCTGCTTCTCTCAAAGCATACCCACGACACAATAGCCGAGGTGGCATACGAATGCGGATTCTCTGACCCGAAATATTTCAGCCGCTGCTTCAAGTCGGAGATGAAGATGACACCGAGCGAATATATCCGAAATGCCGCTAAAAACCAAAATGAGGAAACAGCAGGCTAAAGGTGGATATAAATAAGTCAAGTTTCGGATGTTAAGAAGATAGAGGACGATACTTTTTAAGAAGATATAGGAAGATAAAGGAAGATATGCCGCTTTCAGCGGCGAAGATAGAGGACAATACTTTGACAAGCAGGTTTTCTGCATCAAAACAAATGTCATTTATCTCCTTCTACCTCCTTCTATATCCTTCTAACTCCCTCTATATATAGGAAGATAAAGGAAGATATGCCGCTTTCAGCGGCGAAGATAGAGGACAATACTTTGACAAGCAGGTTTTCTGCATCAAAACTAATGTCATTTATCTCCTTCTATCTTCATCTACCTCCTTCTACCTCCCTCTATATATAGGAAGTTACAGGAAGATATGCCGCTTTCGGCGTCGAAGATAGAAGACGATACTTTGGCAAGCTGGTGTTCTGCATCAAAACAAATGTCATTTATCTCCTTCTACCTCCTTCTATCTCCTCTACCTCCATATATAATACTTGTATTCCGTCGTCCTTTTCTTTGTTTCTATAAAAAAGTGCATATCTGCACTGCTGTCATAAAACACTAGATTATAGATAGTTGCAAATGTGCAGATGATGTGCAGATGAGAGAGTGAAGAGCAAAGATGACAGACGACAGAGTTTCCCATTTTCTCTTTACTCTTGACACTGATGAAGCGCTTTTCTTCAAATAAGGACACCAGCGGTATCTACGCAAGATACCATAGTTATCTCAACGAAGTAAGATTCCGAAAAACAGATTTGTAAAAATAAAGCCTGTTCCTCTTAGCTATGTCAAGAATCTGCAGGATGCTTAAAGATTCCATTTTTAACTTTCCTCTTGCTCTTTGCTCTCTCACTTTTCACCTTTCCTCTTTGCTCTTTCCTCTTTGCTCTTTCCTCTGCACATCATCTGCACACTATCTGCACAAGAACAAATACACTAAACCACAGATAGTTACGATTACAGTGCAGATGTGCACTTATTTTAAAAAACAAAAATATGTATGCTGAATAGTGATGTTTTCGTCTTGAAACACAGCTTTAATCGTTTGCAGAAGATAGGCAGCGCTCTCCTCTCTCATTTGCCAGCATGATCTGTTCGCACACCAAGCGGTAAGAGCTATGTCCTTACATCGCTTGACGTCCGCTGCTCATGCTGACGAAGCTTCGCTTTCCTCTCTTCTCTTTGCTCTGAATAAATTGATAATTTCCTTAACATATAGCTTCATTTCTGGCTGTCATGTACACAGAATGCATGTGGTAGATTTGGTGTGGGAAAAATGATTGTTGTTGTGTCAGCAGACCACATGGCTGTGGTTGTAAGGCATGGAGTAAACGTTTTCTATGTTGTCAGAGATTCATAATGAAGTGAGAAGGTCGCAGCATAAAGAAATAGAATGCGTCTATAACATGTGTGACTGCTCCACGTTATAGACGCATAGATTTTATATGTTTGAATATATCAGAAACGATGAATTATCTGATACCTACATCTACAGTTTCATAGTATGACGGCGTAATGTTCACTCCATGTTGTTTCGCTTTATTGCGCCATTTCTTCATCTCGCGTTGCGCTTCTCTAAGCAGTTGCTTTCTCTTTGTTATTTGTGAAGCAGATAGTGTTTGACCTGCAAGATGTTCATATGCGTCACGTGCTCTTTTCTCCCAATTATAGTACATGGTCTCTGCATTGCTTCCGCTTGTAGAGTAACTACTGCTAGAATCGCCGCCACTATATGTATAAGAACTTGCTGAACTGTAATCATTTCCGTCTGGCCATACTGCTGCCAGCGATGCTCCAACACTTGCAACAGCCAAAAGTCCAGCACCGATGTATTTCCATGCTCCAGATTTGAATCTTATGCCAAGAGTTACCATAAACCCTGTCTTGTTTAAGTCTTTATATCCTTCGTAGAAACAAGGAAGGTTATATGTCGCACCTAAACTCAGGCAATTCCAATTAATGGCAACAGAAGGTTCTAAGCCAACAACTATATTATCTCCAAAATCATATCCGTTTTTGTTTCCTATAGACCATGATGTATAGGGACCCACACCGGCATGAAGAGAAAAATGTTTACCTAACTGCTGTTTATATGCAAGTCTTAATGGCATTTCTAAATGGTGCTTTCCTTCCCAAAATTCATCTGCCCAATGTTCTTCTGATTCATCTCCATTCATTGCTAAATGGTTTTTGTATCTTAATCCCGTTTCAATATTTAGTTTTTGGCTTAACGGAATTTCAATCTCTAAACCAGCAGCCCAGTCTATAGCTTTGATGGTATAATCATTGTAATAATCGTACTCTGATTCATAAATGGAGTTTTGCATGATTCCTCCTTTTAGATTCCACATAACTTGTGCCTTAATAGCCACCTGGCACGCAATAAGCATGCATAAAATAATTAGTTTTTTCATAGTTTGTTTTGATTTAGTTGGTATTTGGATAATTGTACTTTATCAGTTAATAAAGTACACAAAAAATGCGTGAACCTTATCTTGTATCATTTCCTTGGTATCGCCAAACACCATATCCCAATACAAGTATAAGCCCACGCAAAAGCATGAGCATTAATCTTGTAATTCTTGGGATTTCTGAAAATTTGGCGATTTTGGAAATGAGAATCTACAAGCTAACGCTATTATTTATGTATGTTTTTATGTTTCGTCTTTCTACATATATGCTTTTTTTATTTGTAATTGATTTTTTATTTTTACAGAGGAGTCTGCTATTGCAGGCAACCTCATACTTGGTTTCACACGTTATGTTTACAATAGGCAGCGGACAAAGTCCCGACAAGTTTGTGGAAGATTTTATTTTTCGTCCGCGATGATTACATCGTTATACTTCGCTTTGTGTTCAATGAGGCTTATCATGTGGCTTGCCTCTCCGCTGAGACTTATCGCAGCCACCACTGCATATGCTTCCTGAACAGCCACGTTTTTACAGTTGCAAATATAGTTATTTTGAGGGATATGTGCAAGAGATATCCGCAAACAACAATCTTAGCCCTTGACAGTTTAACATTTTTTATAATGTTCTGTTGGTGGTTGACGCTGTGTGTTGTAATAGTTCTGCGTGCTTTTTTGCTTGGGTAGTAAGCATTATTAGCAGATTGCCGTCTGTCAGTTTTTTTGTTTCTTTGTATTTGCAAACGAGCGTATTTTATCTTCTACATACTCCTCCACCTCTGGGCTGTCTACTATTTTTATATGGTCGTATAGTCCGATGATGAATCGTCCGATGCCTTTCAGCGAGCACACCTGGCTGCTGTACACCCAGTAGCCGTCGGCAGCAGTGATGTCCTTCTCGGCTTGCGGAAATTCCTCCGTGAGCACGTTGTGCGACAGCTGGTCAAGATGGAGCGTCACACGGATAAGGTCTTCTGAGGCGAAATTGAATATGTCGGTGTATATCTGGCGGTGCTCACTGCGGTACAGCCATTTCTCTTCGAGCAGCGTGGCCTCCTCCATGCGTGACAGGCGGAAGGTTTTGTTCATCTTTGATTTTATTTCGTAGGCTCTGATGTCTCGGTTTCCGTTCATCAGGCTGAAAGGCTCTATGATGCGGTCGGTGACGCTTCCGGAGTGAGCCGACGAGTAGTTGTGTATGAGTACCATCTGCTGTGTCTTGATGGCCTCATACATTGTGCTGACGATTTTGGCATGGCGCATGCGCAGTTCTTCGTTGCCGATGATGTTGAAATCGTAGAATCGGTTGAGTTTCTGCTTCAGCGAGCGCACCAGGATGTTGTTCTCGTTGCTCTCGTCGAGCAGGTGTTTTATCAGCATAATCTCCTCTTCAGAGAATTTCACTATCTCGCAGAGTCGGCTGATGAATTTCGAGTCGCGCGAGATGCTGTAGTATGAGCCATGCTTTACGATATTGAAGTCTGCCTTTCGGAAGAATTCAAGATAGTAGTAGAGGTTGCGTTTCTGTATGTGAAGCTTCTCGCATATCTGCTCCACTGTCCAGTGCCTGTTCTCTGTCAGCAGCAGGAGCAGTTCGAGCTGTAGTCCTAATTTGTCGTGACGCATAGTCGTTGATGTGTTGTTGTTATTCCTCCTTCGGCTGTGGCTACGGCGCGAAGTCGAGCGTAAGCTCTTCTGTCCCAGTCAGGTTGTATGACAGTCTGTGGTATGGTGTCACTCCGTATTCACGTATGGCCTGCCGGTGCTTCTTTGTCGGATAGCCTTTGTTCGAGCGCCAGTCATACTGCGGGTATTCCTCCGCCAGGCGGTTCATGTAGTCATCGCGGTATGTTTTCGCCAGAATGCTTGCTGCTGCTATGGCAAGATATTTTCCGTCGCCCTTTACGATGGTGGTGTGTGGCAGTGCCGCCTCTGCGCGTGATGTTCCGCCGCCTATGATGGGGTGGTACGGTGTGAAGCGGTTGCCGTCGATAATGAGTGCTTCGGGGCATGGTGTCAGCTGGTCGATGGCACGGTGCATGGCGAGGAACGATGCCTGAAGGATATTTATCTTGTCAATCTCCTCTGGCGTCACGATGCCTACTGCCCACGAAACAGCGTCGCGCTCTATCTGCTCGCGTAGCATGTAGCGTTTCTTCTCTGTCAGCTGCTTTGAGTCGTTGAGGTCGGCGTTATGATAGTCGGGGGGCAGAATCACTGCCGCCGCATACACCGCTCCGGCAAGACAGCCGCGCCCAGCTTCGTCGCATCCTGCCTCAATAAGCCCCTCATAATAGTGATTTAATAGCATAATTAGTGAACAAACGTTAAATATTAAGATTGTTTAACTAAATTAGTTACCTGAGTGAACTTATTGTTCACAATACTGCGATACCTTTGCCCTCGAAATAAGAGATTTCGGCATGAGCCGGACGGCAGAATATCACAATAAGAACTAATTAATTATATATAGGATTATGAATAACGAAACATTAGTAAGGAAGGAAATGCAGACAATAGGAATTTTTGCAATGATTGCAGCATACTACAGCCGCATACTTGAGCAGACAGTTACAGTAAGGCAGGCGAAGGCCTTGGTTAATGCGCAGTGTGCATTCGTTGCGCTTGTCCTGCCGTGTGATTTAGGCTTCATCTATCATGCTTTGGCATTCGTATGGTTTCTTGTTGCTGTGCTGCAGTGCAAGGAGCGTATGAATGAGCAGAAGGGGTAGCCTGCCGCCATGTGCGTGTCTGCGTGTGCCTTATCGTATGCAAAGATACGAATTTTAATATATATATCAAAATCAATGGATGCTATTTTTCATTTGCGAGAGCGCTTCTCGTGGCGCCGTATGCTCAGTGCTTGCTTTGATGATAGCGTAGTGTGGATATAGAGAGTAATAACTTAACCTGATTTTGGAGAATGGAGGTGAAGAGTGTATTGAAGGAAATGATTGAGCATGCGCTGTCTTCTTATGGCAGACATAGGAGGATTGGCAGTGACTGGTGGGAGGGAAAGGTCGATGTTGTGTATATGCTGGAGGTGCTGACGGGCGACCGCTACGAATCAGTGCGCAATGGTGTATACAGGGTGGTGCTGACAAATCAGAAGCGCCGGCGTGTATATAAGATGTTGGATGGTATTAACGCGACAGAGGAGCAGATTGTTTGGTATGCCATGGGAATGAAGGACGGCATGTCAAATGTAGAGAAGAAGCAGGTGGAGATATACATAAAGGAGGATGGCGGGTATAGGCTGCTGCGTGTGATATAGACTGCTGGGATATGCTGCTGGTGGAGTGGGGCAATGAGCGTCGGTATACGCAGGACGGACTCTGTCATGCGGGCAGATGATTGGCTCGGTTTTGCCTGATATGACTGGATATATGTATAACCTAACTAAATTTTTGTGATATGTTATTTGTTATTATTGTATTTCTTGCCGTCATAGCAGATGTGCTGAATATATTGACGGGTGGTAAGGGCAGAATGGAATAGTCTCGCCTTTAACCTTCTATCCCTTGATGTTTAAGTCTTTGGGGAAATGATGAGATGGCTAATTGTATGTATGCTCGATGGAATTATGTCGGGGTGTAGCCGTAATGCCTTTTCGCTTCTGTGATATGCAGAGGGGCTATGATAAAGTATGTCGTTGGCATGCTTTGCAGTGGTTTGCATATGGTTTCTCGCTTAGGTTGATCTGCTCACTTAATCATAGCTGTTGTGTACAGAGAACAAAAAAAGACCGCAATATCCATAGGACGTTGCGGTCTTTTCATTATATATGGTTTGCGGCTGTACACCGCAGCTGTTTCTCTTAGAGAGAGTTAACGTGCTTTGTAATGCTTGACTTGAGGTTAGCAGCCTTGTTCTTGTGGATGATGTTCTGCTTTGCAAGCTTATCAAGCATCTTCTGTACCTTTGGAAGGAATTCTGTTGCCTCGTTCTTGTCCTGCATTGCGCGGATTTTACGAACTGCGTTACGCATTGTCTTAGCGTAGTACTTGTTGTGGAGAGTCCTTGTCTTGGTCTGACGGATTCTCTTCTCAGCTGACTTGTGATTTGCCATTGTTTTGTCTTTGATTTATTAATGATTAATGATAGCTCATGGGTCTTATGCTTCACTGCTGCCCTAAGCGGATTTAAAAAAATCCTCCTGTACCGCCATGTCGCATCAACTGCGACGATACAGGATATTCTTGTAGTCCGTAGGAGAGTCGAACTCCTCTTTAGAGAATGAAAATCTCTCGTCCTAACCGATAGACGAACGGACCAGCATCTTTATCTTCGGAACAAGTATTATGCTTCGCTCGTTACAGGGCGCTTGTCCCAAAATGCGGTGCAAAGGTACTACTTTTTTACTAATCAACCAAATTTATTGGACTTTTTTTTCGTCAGAAAGTGAAAAATTAGTACTTTTGTACCTAATATGTTGATTAAGAGCAAGGCAATAGTAATAAAATGTGTAAAGTATGGGGAGCAGAAACTCATAGTTGACATGTACACAGAGCAGCTGGGAAGAATAACAACGGCTGTGAAGATTTCACACAGCAAGAAGTCGAAAATGCGTAATATGTTCTTCCGGCCGCTCACTATGCTGATGATAGAGACTGACTATCGAGAGCGCATGCAGATGCAGCGGCTTAATGATGTGCAGATGTACATGCCGTGGACATCAATACAGTTCGACCCCATGAAAATGACAGTCGGGATGTTCCTGGCAGAGGTGTTATGCTATGCCGTGCGTCAGGAGCAGAGTGACAGCATGCTCTTTCGATTCATAGAGCAGAGCATGCAATGGCTTGATACAACAGAACAGAATATTAGCAATTTCCATATCGTATTCTTGCTTCACCTTACAGGCATTCTCGGATTCATGCCGGCACACGAAGACTACATCCCGCACACGATATTCGACCTCAGAACAGGAGAACTGGCAGAACATGCGCCGCTGCATCCCGACTTCCTCAAAGAAACCGACACTGAACGTATGTTTCAGATAATGAGAATAACGTATGCCAACATGCACCTATTCAAAATGACAAGAGCAGAACGCAAACGATGTCTTGACACCATATTATATTATTATAGGCTGCACTTGCCAGCATTTCCAGAACTCAAATCTCTGGCCGTAATGAACGAAATATTCGACTGATACTCATTGCCAGCACACCACGCTCCTGCCTTTATATACACCAAGGAGAATTAGAAGAGCTGTCAACCGCCTAATCAAAATTATATAACAAAATAAAAAAAACACAGAATAATTTTGTCAGTTTAAAATAAATTCGTACCTTTGCACCCGCAATTAATAACGGTTGCTATCACACTATGTGATATCGGACTTGTAGCTCAGTTGGTTAGAGCAACAGACTCATAATCTGGAGGTCCCTGGTTCAAGCCCAGGCTGGTCCACAAAGAGGGTGTGTCAAAATAGGCACATCCTCTTTTTTTGTTTAAACTTGTCAGTTTTGTAAATATCGGTGTCTCTATGCTGCATTTTTCTTTATGAGACCACACAAATCCCAAAACTCGCGTATATGAGGATGTAAGAAGCATATATCGCCTTCCGTTTGTTGGCATATTGCCCTGTTTTAGTACTTTTGCTGCCATTTTCTTGATGTTAAAAGCAATGGCGAAGAAGGCAAAGTCCATTGTGACCTTGTCCTTGCCAAAATGTCGGAAGCGTTTGTAGTGCATGTTGTACTTCATTTGTCCGAAGACCGCTTCAGGTTCTATAGGACGGTTGGAGCGGTGCTTAAGCCCCCTTTCCGAGGTCAGTCTCTCACGGACTTTGCGTTTGTATTCCATGAGCCGATGGTTGACCTCTATCTCCCTGTTGCCTTTTCTCTTCTTGTAACATCCCCATCTCAGAGGACATCCCTGACAGTATCCCGCCCTGTAGACAACACTTTCCGTCCTGTATCCGCTGTCGGTCTTCCCATGGCTTACCCCGACACGTTCCATGTGCTGCCCCATCGGACAGACGAAGTAGTCCCCCTCCGGGTTATAGTACAGGTTCTCTATGCGGAAGATGTCATTTTTGAAGGCCCGTTTCTGCTCTTTATGGAAAAAGTTGTACTTTACATATGCCTTCATTTCGTGGGCTTCCATAAAAGAATAGTTCTCCTCACTGCCGTAACCGGAGTCGGCACAGGCTTCCTTGGCAAAGTGACCATACCTGTCGGAGAAGGAGTTAAGGAAAGGTATCATGGTGCCTGTGTCGTTGGGGTTGTGGAAGAATCCGAAGTCGGTGATGAACTGGTTCTCGGTAGCTATCTGCAGGTTGTAGCCCGGCTTGGTCTGTCCGTTGTTCATGGCATCCTCCTTCATTCGCATAAATGTTGCATCAGGGTCACTCTTGCTGTAGGAGTTGCGCTCGCCCAATGTCTCAAGATGGCTGTTATATTCGGAGAGCTTGTCGCGCATCTTCTCCAGCTGCCTGGCTTGTTTCTTCTTCTCACGGACCACCTCCTTCTCTTCCTTGTTCCTTGGGGCAGGCTGTTCCGAGAGAGACTGACGCAGTTCGTCCGCAATCTCTGCCAGCGTCTCGGGAGTGAAGCTGACTGTATCCTTGTCGGCTGCCTTGTCCTGAGCGATGGCATCGTCAACCTGAGCCAGCAGGACCTTTATCTTCTCCATCAGCTTGGCGCGGTTCTTCTCAACCGTCTTGCGCCAAACGAAGGTGTACTTGTTGGCCTTCGACTCTATCTTTGTACCATCTATGTACTCCACATCCAGGCTCACAAGCCCCTTTGCTGAGAGCAGGAGCACCAGCTGCGTGAACACGTTGTTGATCTCATCCTTCACACGGTTTCGGAAACGGTTGATGGTTATGAAGTCTGGCTGCTCATAGGCTGCCAGCCAGATGAAGTGGATGTCACGCTTCAGAGCCTGCTCTATCCTGCGGCAGGAATAGATGTTGTTCATGTAGGCATAGATGACAACCTTCAGGAGCATCTTCGGATTGTATGGACTCCGACCACGCTCCTTATACAACCTGCGGAAATTACTCAGGTCGAGGCTCTCTACTATGCTGCTGATTAGGCGAACTGGATCGCTTTCCGCAATATCTTTGTCGATTCTTTGCGGAAAAAGTATCGTTTGATTTGGTGAATACGGACGAAAGTGGTACCTTTGCATAACTTTGATTTTGATGTTGTAAAGGTACAAAAACTTTACGACATAACAAAGCCCTGGCTTGAGAAAGTCGGGGCTTTGCGTAAAAAAATGAAGATGTGCCTTTTTTGACACACCCTCTTTTTTTGTTTATAGATGGCCTGGACTTTCACCAAGGTTATCTCGCGGATATTAACGCTTGCACCGCCTAAGGCGACAGCAAACATCCGCTCGATGAGTTGCATCATCGCAACAAATTTCAAGCCCAGGCTGGTCCACACTGAAAATCAGCAACTTAGAAGAAATTCAAGTTGCTGATTTTTCTTTTTGCGAAAACAATGCGAAAACAATCGGTTTGAGTTCGACACCATTTTAAGCAAGTTTTCGCAATCTTGTGCGACTACGAAAACAAATGTCGAGTTAATATTTTCCCGTTTCCTACAGACCATTATTCAACAGGAAATACTCTTTTGCCAAGTCAATGGCATCTAAACGGAGTTTTTCGTCCTCTTCCTTCAAGATGGCATAGACACCATCAGCCAGCCAGAGTCTCATCAGTTCCCTCTCGTCAACCTTATACAGCTCTGCTAACTTGGGAACTTGGTCGCGTCTTACACGTCGTGCTCCCAACTCCATCTTACTATACATAGGCATATCCGTCTCCAGCAATTCAGCCAACTGACGTTGCTTCAACCCTTGCTCCACTCTCATGGCCTTTATCTTCGGGCCAAACATGCCGTAAATTCTTTTATCCTTCATATTCTTTGTATCGTTGTTAGTCATCAATTAAACTCAAATTTCTGGTCTTATCCTGTATTTGCAGGCTCATCCAATTGAGATTGCACCTTCCATTCCTTCGTAGCCCGTACATATGAGTACCTGTATCCAATCACCCAATTGTAAACCTATGGTTGTTTGTCAGATATAGGCTTTCTCCTTCTTATCTGGTTCTCCCTGATGGATATACTCGTCAAATTCTTCTATGTTAAACTTACGTTTATTGCTCATATTGACACTTTTTCTATATTGGGAAGACTTCTATTCCAATTGTTTTCTATACATCGAATCTAAAGTTTGTCCATCCTTATCTTTCCATACAAGCCAACCGTTATTGCTACTGCCAATACAGAAGTCGGCAGCTGTACTTGGACTGGAGAATGTTTTGTCGGATTCCAATAATAATTTGTCTCCATTTGCAGATGTATATTCCGAAAGTAGTTTCTCACGTTTCTCTTTCCATGTAAACGATGGAACAGACGATTTGGCGACAATGCTACCCTTTAAAACAGTGAATCCGTTGGCATCATAGAAACCTCTGGCATCACAACCACGCCCCTTTGTATAGAACAGATGTTCCTCCTTTGGCTTTGCTACATCAATGATATTGCAACCAATAAAGGATGTGAGGAACTTCACATCTTCAAAAAAACCTTCCATATCATCCTTCCTGTATTCTGGAAGATTTGGAGCTTTTGGTGTTTGTTTATTCTCATTCAAGACAAAAGTTTTTGATGCTTTTGCCTCTGCGATAGCTCGATGCTCCAAGTATTGCACATCCGCCTTTGTCATTGCAGCATCTTTCGAAATAAACAACAAGGCCTTTTGCCAGAAAGCTTTCTTGCTATCGTGGTCTTTTACTCTCTCACGAAAGTTCTCTGTTTCACCAATATAAGCCTTTGGCTTTGTTGCCTCATCTTCACCCAATAAAATATAAAATGCAGGTGTCTGTAACTCTTGTCGCTCGTTCAGAATAGAGAGATTAGAACGAGGAATTACATACATCTGGCAAATCTTATTGCTGATGAACACATACTGAGTACCTTTCGGATCTCCGTCTATTAGATATGTTGTTACCGTCTTACCCATATAGTTCTATTGTAATCTATTATATCTTTACAAACTATTACCATATTTCTCCAACCACGCTTGTGCTTGCTTATATTCCGGACAATGGGAATTGAGCAGAGTTTCAAACTTCACTGTATGCTTCATTATCAGCGTATGACAGAGTTCATGAATAATCACGTAATCTATCACAAACTCAGGTGCCTTGATGATACGCCAATTGATAGATATGTTCTTGTTTGAGGAACAATTACCCCATTTTTTCTTCTGACTACGTATAAATAGCCTGTTGAATGGAAGTAACAATTTTTCAGATAGTTCATTCACCCTTGGACGTATATATATACCTGCTACGTATTTCAGCCACTTCTCCTGAGTTGGGATGTCAAGTAAATCCCTTCTTGCCTGTATCGTTTTACTTTCACCATTAACCACTACTTTATTCTTGTATTGCGATGAATAGTAATAGGCATACCGATTACCAAACAAGAGGAGTTCGTTTCGCTTAAGCAGGATTTTGCTTTTCTGTTGAAAGAAACGTTGCTTAGAAGCAATCCATCCGGCTTTCATCTCTAATACTTTAGACACCTCTTCATCCGTAAAACTATTAGGGACAAATAGATGCACGGAGCCATCTTCATTAACTCGAAGACGGGCATGCTTCACGTTACGGTGTTCTACTGTATAATTGGCTGGTAGTGTCATTAGTTCAAACTAAAGTTATCCAAGATAGAGTTCATCAACTTTTCACCAAGTTCACCTTCAACGTCCAGATTCAGTGCTTCGTATTTCTCGTTTGCGGCTAATAATTCAACCTCAAATTTCATACGATTATACTCAGGTGTCACCTCTTGCCACCCAATATAAATCTTTGATTGTATTCTCGCCGTCAGTTTTTCTGCAAAATCCCTAACTAATTCTTCGCTGAAGTTCTCTATATGATTCTTGATTGTTTGATATATTTCGAAGGTACCTTTGTTGTCAAACCCCATTTTTCTAGGCATCTCAATAGCCTCGTCCACCTCTGTATAGAGTTCACTCAACTGTTTTAGGATTCCTTCAATTTCAGTTGCATTAGCATTTTTCTGTCGAATCAAAGCATCCAGCCGTTCTTGGAATTCAATGTAAATAGCACTGCTATTCTGATTCGTTCGAATCATTGTTTCAATGTCACGAATAATCTTCTCTGCCTTGTCACTGGGTGATAGCTTCGTTTCCTGCAATTTTGTCAGATAGTCTGCATCAATCGCTATTTCCGGCATGTGACCTCTGAAATCAAGCAGCATGGTACTTTCTTCCAGCAACTTCCTTGTCTGAGCAGCATAGAATTCGGTATCGAAGTCTATACGGCGGAATTCCTCCATATAGAGTTCATAGATAGTCACCAACCACTGATACCTTGTGCGATAAGGGCGAAGTCCTGGGTTCGGACTAATGGCTTCCCATAGTTGTACGACACGATGGAATTCGTTCTCAAACTGTCCGTGGTCTATCTCGCTTAACTTTCGAATAATAGAAATCTGACATTCGTAAGTATCTTCCAACTTGATTTCTTCAAAATGCTTAAAGGCAGTATCAAGCACTTTGGGGAATTCCTTCAGCAAGGAATCTACATCTTCAAACTCACCTATGTCCTGAGGATCATAGTTCAGAGCTTCCTTATAATTTTGGAACACGCCTACATAATCGACTATCCGTCCAAATTCTTTTGTGAGTTTTATCTCTCCCTCACCATAATCGTACGGACGGTTTGTCCTTGCCACAGCTTGGAGCAGGTTATGGTCACGCAACGGACTGTCTAAATACATCGTCTGTTCAATAGGCGCATCAAAGCCCGTCAACAGCATATTGCAAACAATAAATATTTTCAGGTTATTACCCTTTGCCTGCTCCTCAGGGGTGATGCGTTTCTTGAATTTCTCAACCAACTGCTTTCGCTCTTTATCTGTCAGGTAGAACGGTGAGAACAAATCATAACGCTCTCCTGTTTCATACTGGCCTGTAGAGAAGATAATCTGCAACTCTGACTTGTCGAAGTATTTCAGCAGTTCATTATAGTATAGCACACAAGCCTCCTTATCAATAGCAACCACTTGCGCCTTGAATCCTTGCGGTTCCAGTCGTTCCTTGAAGTCCTTAGCAATGTCTGCTGCCAACACCTCTATACGTTCTGGTTTCTTCATCAGCGTTTTCCACGGCTGCACTTTCTGTTCAACTTGTCTCTTTTGATCTTCTTCCAAGTCAGCCGTAATTTCCTCATAGCCTTTCTTCAAATTCTCCTTATCAAGAAACCACTGTGAGGGACCAAGTGTATATTTGATGGGTTTGGTGGCTCCATCGTTGATGGCGTCAATAACGCTGTACTTATCCAGATAGTATTCTATCTTTCCGTTCTCGTCCTTGATGCCAAACTCACGATGTGTCTTGGGTATAGGCGTACCAGTGAAAGCAAATCGCTTGGCATTAGGTAAGACAGCCTGGAGTTCCATCTGATAATCACCATATTCTGTACGGTGTGCTTCGTCAATCAGTACAATCACGTTTCCTCTGTCATCAACGATGCTTCCCAGTTCGTTGAATTTCTGGATGGTGGTGATAAAGACACCTGCTGGCTTATCCTTAATGATAGACTTCAAGTCACCTACACTCATCACCTGACGAGCATTCGGGAAAACACAGTCCAAGAACGTATCGCCCATCTGGTCTTTCAAGTCCTTACGGTCAACCACTATGAAAATAGTCGGGTCATCCAACTCTTCTGCCTTACGCAGTTTGTAAGCTGTATAGAGCATGGTGAGCGACTTTTCTGAGCCCTGCGTATGCCAGATGACTCCCTGCTTTTTGTCTGTATGGGTCACACGCTCCACAATCTTATTAGCAGCCCTGAGTTGCTGATAGCGTGCCACCTTTTTGATGATTTTTCCATTATCACGCTCAAAAACGATAAAATGCTGTAGAATGTCAAGCACACGCTCAGGCTGTAGAAGTCCAATGATACCAAACTTCATCTGCTCCAGCAGATTCCCATTCGGCAGACGTTCTACATCGAAGTGCATCAAGCCGTCTTCTTCGTCCTTATATGTTCGGCACAGGTCATTCTCTGGGTCAAGAATCGGATTGGGATATCTGTTAGCTATTACAGAGTCTTTCCATTCATTGAAGTATGAAGCTGAAGCTCCCGGGATACCATATTTGCACAGACGTCCATTGCAGGCTACGCCAAACAGATGTGTCATAAAGAGTTTGTCACTTCGCCTATCGTAAGTATCGAACTGACGAACGCCTTCAAGCCAGTTGGTTCCTCGTCTGGCACATTGTTTCGCCTCTATGGGCACCAGAGGGATGCCGTTCACCAACAAGCAAATATCTACACGAACCTGCTGAACAGTATATTGGTTGGTAACAATAAAACTGTTCTGCCAAATATCTTCAAAGTCTATAAAGCGAATGGTCTTGTCTTCTTTGTCTACGGTCATCGTCACACCATCCACCAACTGATTAAGGAAATTCTCATTTCCTTCTATCGGGCTTGGATTCCGCAGGTTGTTGAGCAGCGTATCCACGGCAGCCACAACCGCCTTCTCATTGATGCCGTTCAGTGCCTTCACCTTTTCCACCAGGATAGGCACTATCACCGCATCCATCTGCAAGCGGTTATAAGGCTTTAAATCCTCAGCCGTCTTCGGTGTCCAGCCCATCTTCGACAGCCATTCCGTCACCTTTGCCTCAACAGGCTTTTGTTCGTGTAGTTTTGACATACTCGTGATATTTAAATATTTTCTGTAGAAATCAGATACGCATGATATAATCTCATAAAGATTTCGTCTAAAAGAACCAATATTGCAAATCTAAAGAAATAATTCTCGTAATCAAACGAATGCTCCACCAATGTTTTTAGAGTTGGCAGATTGTTTTGATATGAGGTAAGATTATGAGCGCATCTATTACGGTAATCATAAACTATAGTTCGATAATATTCTTGCAAATTTTTATCAAACAACTCATTTGTAGCATAGTTCATTGATAGCATTTTCTTCCATTTTACTTTATAAAATTCATAATCATGTTGTTTCCATATAACCAAGGAAGAACTGTTAAGAATATCTGTAATCTTATAATATATCTTTTCCTGTAGAACTTGTCTCTTTAATATATTCTTTTCATTCTCACAAAGACCTTTGCGAGTATAGTAATCTAACATTCCTTTCATCATTTTTTCCTTATTCTCTTCTGAAAGTTTCTTTTTGGTCTTCTTTTCTTGATTCTTTATAGCCTTTATAATATTGTGATCTATATGTTCACGAATTTTTTCAGTAATATCCAAGTCGTCAAAAATTGAAGACACAGAAAAAGAATCGTCCATTTTCAATATGATTGCTGCAAGGTCAGAATATATATTATTTTTATCTTCGTATCTTGAACATTCACCATAATTCTTTTTTAAATATCTATAACGATAATCGTAATCGTAAGTTGCAATTTCCCAACAAATACATTTCAGTTTTTGCTCTGATGCTCCAGTCATTTTGAGGAAAGTTGTCTGTAAAACATATTCACTTAATGATTGTGTTTCAATTCCGTCACCAATTCCTATACATGCCGTTACAGTTTCTTTTAAAATATTTAGAATTGGAGATAAAATAAATTTTGAGTGATAATTATTTTGCATACTTTTTATATATGTTAATTGATGCTTCTATCCGTTCTCTCAAATTACCAAGACGGTTGGGATTCTTTGAATAGTATCCATCTTTTTTCTTTTTCATAATCTCGTCAGATATGGTTTTAATTAAACTATCTTCATATGAAACGGTCTTTCCTTCAAATAACATCCAGTATAGTAATCCAAAAAGCCAATAGTCGGCATCTATCCATCCTTTAAATGCAGTCTTCTTTTCGTCTAGTCCCATCTTGTCTTTTACACCTTCGACAGCAATTCTTATACTATCAAATCTTTCTGACCACAAATCATTTGCAAACACTTCATTAAAAGCGAATCCGTCAAATTTGTCTATACGATTTTCTTGTTCTAAACCCACAACAAAAGAAACATAGTCTACATAGTAACTTTCACGTGAGCTATAAGAAGAATATCCAACAAGTACTTTGCTTACATTTTTCCCCTTTGCAATATACTGAGATAGTATAGATAAATATCTAACAACGTCTATTTTGCGAGATTGCAAGTCTTCCAGTAATCTTATGTTGCAAAGCATATCTCTTTTATCTTTTGTCAATCCTTCAAAGAATCTATTATACCCAACTCCCATAAAATACAAAGAGCGACGGCTTTCTAATGGAGATAGCTTTGTCCCCAAATAGTTCATGTTTCTGAATAGAGTCGAGAAAAAATGCTGTGTTCTCTCGAAGTCTGCATTTCCCCTTGGAACGATATATGAAAAGCCTAAAAAGGTATTGCTTAAGAAATCATCCAGTTCTCCTTCCAATTCAATTGCCAACTTTTCGTATCTTTCATCTCTACTGATTCGATCCCTAATGCCATTTGGAGTATTTAAACGGATATCATTCTGTAGGAGCTTCTCAAATGTCCATCCAATCGATTTTTGTGTTAACTCAATGGAGTCTTCCATGCTGTCATCTCCATATGCAAATTCATCAGCCTCGACAAATTTACTTTTATTAGGGATGTATCCCAGTAGAGCTAAAAGCAACGACGTTAAACGCTGCTGTCCATCTAAAATAATATTTTCTTTTTTATGACCGTCAGTGTAGCAGGCAATAGTGACAGGTTGTACAAATTGCCCACTGTTCAAAGAATCAATAAGTCTTTTTACATCTTTATCATTCCAAACAAAACTTCTCTGATACTCAGGAAGTATAATATTTCGCTTTAACATTAAATCTATCCAGTGCTTCAGCGAATACTCACCATAATAAACTCTACTTTCCATAATAGTGGGATTATTACTTATTATTAAATGTATATCTGCCTGTTAATAGATTCTGCATCAAAGATTTTTTCAATCGTTCTAAACTATTGATTTTTGTCTTCGATGAAGATATGTTGTTGTTAATCACATCTATTTTGCTCTTTATAGCCTCTTGCTCCTGTCTCGTAGGAATTGGAAGTAATACTTTTGCCAGGCTATTCTTGGAAATGCTATATACTTTTATTCCAGTCACATATTTTAAGAACTCTAATCTTACTCTTTCTTCGTTGAATAGATAACCTTTGAAGCTATTTATCAATTCGTCTGTTTTTGGACGAAGTAGCAGTGTATGAAGGCCTGATATAACTTTTGAGTCGCCAAGATTGACTATTTCAACAAGTTTTCCGACTCCTTCATAATCTTCGCTGGTATCTGAGATGATAATATCTCCATTCTCAAGATACACAAACTTTTTAACCATATCCTTATTTATATATGGTAAAGATTCTTTTGAAATATCGAGGAATGTATGAAATCTCGTATGTATATCACCATAATGTATGTATTTACAATCTCCATTGTCTGATAACATGGAGCGGGAATATGATGCAGTTGGATAGAAATCAAAAAGTGCATCAACCCTCTTTACTTCCCATCCAGTAGGAACTTTGCCAAACTTCTCGTCAATATAGAATTCATCCGGTGTACGGAAAGTGCAATCGGGCTTCATTTTACCTGTGAGAAGGTTCTGCATGAGGCCCTTTTTCAGTCGTTCCGCAGCTGCAATGCTGTTTTGTACAGATGTTATTGCTTCGTCAACTTTCGAAAGAATATTGGCAATAGCTGTCTGCTCTGCTTTTAATTGCGGCAGATTTATCTTTATTCGTTTTACCTTGGGAGCCGTTAATTGTGGGACTCCTGTACTTTCTTTTGGAAAATGAACAAGTGAATTGATATAATAAGTAATGTACCTACAATCCACATCAACTTTCGGTAAGAGTACTAATAACCTGACAATGGCATCAAAATCTTCATCTCTGAATTCTGCATGACCGACCTCTCCTCTTCCTGTTATTGTAACGGCATTACCACGAAACCGTGGCTGCGAAGTATAGCCATATAATCCTTTGTTTTCTAAAGAATTGGCATAAATAGCCCATCGAGCATGGTCCGTTCTGCAAGGAGAATAGTTTTCTTCTTGCAAATCACCACCTGCTTTTATATCAAAGAGATCACCAATTCGCATTTCCTTCCATCCTTCCATCACTGCCCTCCTTTCTCATTTTGTTCATCAAATCCACACATACTATTATCAATAGCGCAGAGAATGCGTGACTTAAGTTCTATATCGAAATCGAGTTCACCCTCTATAATGGAGTGGATGATGTCTCGTAGCAAATCCTTATCAATAAGACCTGCTGCAAGATGATAGCTGACATTTTCCATCTCCTGCAAGAAACGACTGATACAAAAGAGATAGCCGTTCATTGATAGAAACTGAACACCTAAAGTGATTGAAAGGCGTTTGTTCCCGTCAGAAAAAGAGTGGTTGCGGTTGATAGACCATACTAAATGTACCAACTTATCTTCAAATGTGGGGTAATAATCGTCGTTTTGAATATGCTCAAGTGCGCTACATAAGTAGCCCTCATTGATGATATTACAGTCCCCACCACCACTATACAAGATGGTCTTCCTGTGCGTGTCAATGGCTTGCTCTTTTGTGATATAGATGGTCTTCATCCGTCAGTCTCTTTCTTTTAAGCGTTTTAGTGCATCACGATATTCCTCCAACCTCTGATCCAACTCCATGCTCTTTTCTCCCAGAAAACGCTCGAAGTCAGATTCTGGTACAGCACTAATATATTCTTCAAGATTCTTGTGAAGTGCATCGCGGAAACACAAATCACGGCTGGCCATTTTTGTACGTGCCTTTTCTCGCAATGGCTCCCATAAGCGTTGTTTCTCAAATCGGCTGAACAATTCATCAGCTTCAAAAGATGTAAGGGGGCGCCCCTTCATTTCTGCACTCACTCGTAATTCTTCTGCAAATCCAGCTTCATAACTGGCAATAATGTCCAAGACTTCGCTATACATGGTGTCTCGAACCTTTTCATTCTTTTCAAGTTTCAATATCTTTCGATATTCAGTTGCATCTTCTTTGAAGATACTATTGTAGACCTTATCAGTATAAATCATATACTTAATATTCCCCATATTGACACAATCACGTAGAGCATCAGTAAATTCCCTACGATAATCCTCTCCACGGAGCATGTTTGTAATAAAGTCTACATCACGTTGATTTATATACTTTGTACCTCCTCCCGTACGCCGATTAATAGTATCAATAGCAATATCTAAAATAGCACTACGAAGACTACGAGCTTTTTCACTATCTACAAGCAACATTGCAATGTTTAAAAAAGCACGGAAATTAAATATACCAAGAACAGTAGTTTTGGTTGTGAAATCAACTTCACAACCAGGAACTTTTGTAGCAACTAACTTAAAGTCTACCAGACGTTTACCTTTTAAGACCTCGTAACCGTTTTTGGTGAGTTCTTTTTCATTTCGAGCAATACACTCTCGAATAGTTCTGTCAGTAACTTCAAAAAAATCAGTTATTTGTTTAAACAAGAATTTATATTCATTTTCAAAAAGAATACCAGTAAGACCGATTTCTTTTTGTATAGCAGCAACGGCAAAACTATTATTCAACACATTTTGCCTTACTATGGCGGAATCAATAAAATCTTTCTTCATAGAGGCTACAATAATTTGTCTAATAACTCATTTAATTCTTTTTCCACTTTATTCTCTGCACTGATTGCCTTTTGAAAATCCTTTATGGCTGTTTTCAAGTCAATCTGCTCTTCAGGCTCAAAGGTATCCACGTATCGGGGTATATTGAGATTAAACTCATTCTCCTCGATGTCATCAATATCTACAATGGCGAAGTAGCGCTTTCGCAGCTCTGGGTCGGCAAACATCTGTAAGAGTTCTGTCTCTACATCAGCAATCGCCTGACGTTGCTTGGCTGCCTTGTCTTGGGCTGCAGTAATCTTGGAAGCCTTGTCTGCCAGCAATTTGTCTAAGGCGTTCTGAGTGGTCTCTAATGTCTTAAGTTCGCCTTTGGTTGGCGTCTTGCCTTTTTCTTTCTTGTCTTGGACGACCTGTTTTGCCTTGTTCAGTTTATCAGTCTTGATGGCAATGTCCTCGGCAGCATCTTTTTCTATTTCGGAAATGACATAATCAAGGTCTGTTTCAATTTGATGGTTCAATTGAAACTTGCGGTTGTTTATCCATGTCTTCGCCTTGTCAATATCGCCCCAACTCTCTAACATGGTAGAAATACGGAGAACGTCCTGTGGTTCCAATACGCTCATGTTAGCATCTTCGCGATACCAGCCCTTCTTGGCAGCATAGACCATCAACACCTTATTCTTTCTATCTGCAGGCTTGTTTTTGTCAAAGAAGATGATTGCTCCGGGAATGGTCGTGCCGTAGAACAGATTGCTAGGCAAGACGACAATGGCATCGATGATGTTGACATGTTCTTTGAAATCAATGCCTTGCAAAAAGCCGCGACGGATGAGATACTCCACATCGGCCTTGCGATTCTGCCCGTCTTCTTCTTCCGTTTTTTCTGGCTGGCCACGGAACAATACGCCTTGGGGACAAACTACACCAGCCTTTCCCTTATCATCCAGTGACGCGATGATATGTTGCAAGAAGGCAAAATCGCCATTACTATAAGGCGGAATGCCATATACAAGACGATTGTAAGGGTCTGTAAACCCTTTTTTGTATTCCAATTGAGGTGTTCCGTCCTTTTTATTGACAGCCTTTCCTTTCTTGTCTTTCTTAGGCTCTCCATTCTGGGCCCAATTTTCCAATGAGAAAGGGAAATTAGCCATCACTTTGTCAAAAGTACGAAGCTCTAAAGGATTGTCTTCTTCCTTGAATTTAGGGTCACGAATAGTATCGCCTTGTTCTATACGAGCATCCAAGCCATGAAGTATCATGTTGATGTTACAGATAGCCCATGTGTTCCATACCAATTCCTGCCCAAACAATCGTATGCTCTTTTTCTGATAAGAAATAGACTGGACGTATTTTGCCGCATTGAGCAAGAAACCACCTGAGCCACAAGTAGGATCATAAACAGTCTCTCCTTCTTGCGGTTTCAAATATCGGACAATAATATCCACCACTTCTTGTGGTGTATAGAATTGGCCCGCCATTGTTCCACCCTTATTCTCATCAGCAAATCGCTTAATGAGATATTCATAGGCATCGCCCAGAACATCCACTGTCACATTCTTATTACTCAGGTCAACAGCTCCCAAATAATTGATAAGATTGGAAAGCACTTCAGGGTCAAGTTTCTTTCCACCAGACCCATCGGGCGCAGGTTCATTCCATCTGACGGTGTTAATGATGCCCTTCAAGATATATTTGCCATTTTTATCTACATTTTGGTCCGCTATGGCAGCAACAGCCTTGTCAAGCGTCTCATTCTTTTTATCAATAGAGGCTTTTCGGACATCTTCCCAGAAACATCCTTTTGGAATGATAAAGTCGTGCATTTTCTTGGAAATGACTTCCATTTCCTTTACAGATGGCTCACGACTATAATCACTCACAAATCTCTCCTTACCATTTTCTATTTCCCACTGGTAATTATCGGAGAGACGCTTATAGAAGAGAAGGGATAGAATGTAAGACTTATAATCTTCCACCTTATCGCGTAATATATCTGCCATTCCGAAGAGCAGACTTCCTAATGCTTGCTTTGTTATCATTTATTCAATGTTTAGGAATAATGCGTTATATTGCTTATTATGACCGAACAAATACCCATAGAGCTTATCACATATTGTGACAGCCTCAGGTTCCCATTTTGAGCAGCTTACTTCTTTGCCATGTTGTTCTTAACGAATAATGTCTTTTATTGGCTACAAAATTACAAAAATTCTCTTAAATAACCTTTGGCTATGTCAGCAATTTGCCTTTTAATGGCTTACTTTTATTTTTTTTGTGCAAAATATGAATTCATATACCTTTTTTCCTCAAATGGGATGGTGGCCCCACTAACATGCATTTGGTTAAATCGTTTGCTCTCGACGAACTTTCATTGAATAATGATTCAAACTCATTAAAACGCGATGTTCGAGTATGATAACTTCTGCAATTTCATACTCAAATATAAACTCTGGTTAAAAATGGTTACTTACATATTTATTTCTTCGTTCAATCTTGTAACAGCGCATAACTTTGCAGTGAAAATCGGGGGTAGCATCTTCCACCATCTCCGGCACGAGATATACGATAATCTGGAAGTTCCTGATCCTTGTAACCAGTTACGAACTCACAGGTATACCAAGATTTCAACTTCTCGTCGCCTAATAACCTAACAATAATCTGTATTTTACTGGAAACATCCGTCAGACTCTTATTATTGCCAAGGGCTAATAGTACTTCTTCAATGAGTTTTTTTTGTATCCATATCTTAATCGTGTCAATTTGTAAGATTCGTGTTCCAATAGCCTACATCAGCCATTTCCACACTGGCACAACAGTTATTCCCTCTTCCGTGCCCTCCTCATCGTAAGTAATCAGCAGGCACTTCCAGTCATTGTGCGCCTTAGCATACTTCACCAGTGGCGGAACCTCCCTGTTGTAAGTGATCTCATCCTTGATGCTGTAGGACACCTGTATGGCTAACTTCTCGTCAGGTACTATGAAGTCTATCTCTTTCTCGGCATTTAGGAAAAACACATTCTTTTTGCCAAACCGCCTGCACAGTTCCACCGCCACCATGTTCTCCAGCAGCGAAGTCTCTGAGTTCATCAAGAACAGGTTCAGCAATCCGTTGTCTATGAAGTAATATTTCTTCTGCATTTCCTTCTCCGTCAGCTTCCCAACCTCGTTCTCCATGGGCAATATCAACCAACTGTCAGAGGCGTAATCCACATAGTCTATCGCAGTAGGCACACTAATGGGCGACCCCGTTGCTACTATAACGTTCTTCAGCCTGTTATACGACAGCGGTTGCTTCACACTCTCTGCCATCTTCTTGATTAGGATGTTCAGCACCCTGTCGTTCTTAATGTTGTTTCGCGCACAGATGTCTCCCAGATAAATCTTCTGGTACAAACTCGAAAGCATAGCCCTTTTGTTTTTAAACGACAGGATCTCTGGCAGACCGCCGTAATAGATGTACTCATTCAGATGCCGTTTCACCTCACTTCTCTGGATAGTGTCATACTCCCAATGCTCTTTCAGCTCTACCTGTTGCGCTGCCAGATACTCTTTGAATGAATATGGGTACGCATCATAGATAAAGAACCGTCCGCCCAACGTGGTTGCCACCTCCTTGCTCAGCATCTTTGCATTGCTGCCCGTCACATAGACACGGTATTTTGCATCAGCCAGTCGGCGCACAAACTTATCCCAGTGCGGAATGTTTTGTATCTCGTCCAGAAACACTACCGGCTTCTTACCATACAGTTCCAAATGGGCTTCCAGCAGGCTGTTGAAGTCTTCTGTCTGGAATTCCGCCAGACGTTCATCCTCAAAGTCCACAAACAAAATCTCGTCCCATCTCATTCCGGCAGCCTGCAACTGACGCACGCGCTGATACAACAGGTACGACTTACCCGCATGTCTCACACCTACTATCACATAGTTGCCATTCTCTTCAAATTCAACGGGACGGTTCACAATCACCGCCTCATCCACCTCGCGTTGCTTACTGATCAAGCATTGTTTGATGACATCTTTACTGACACTCATATAAATTGTATTTTATAGGAATTGCACTATTTTATAAAGTTTGGTTTGCAAAGATAGGTATTTTTTATAAAACAAAATTAACAAACCCTGTCTTTTTGCGATAATTTCACACTTTTTTATCACAAATAATCATTTTCCCTACTTGCCAATTGTATTTGCGTTGCCCTAAACACTTCTGTCAGACACGACACAATCCTTCTTCCACGTTGCCACTTTGAGCTCTTGGATGTCATGAACTCCTTTTCATCGTGATAGATGACGGTATCAACCCTTTGGGCAGGGTCATACTTGTACTTTCTGCCAGAGAAAGTGCAGATGGCACGGAGGAATGAGGAAAAGGAAGTGTGCGGTTCGAGATGATGAGAACGAATGAGTGCAGCCTTGATGTAGGCGGTTTCGTATTCGTGCTCCATATTGTTGAGAGCCGCCAGAATTGCCGTTTTCAACGCTTCTTTGTCATCGGCTATAAGAATGTCGTCAATGCTCAGCTCTTCCTGCTGAAAGGTTCTGCGTCCGTGTTTGCCCTTCGTGTCGCGGAGAGTATTCTTCATGGCTTGTTTTAATTCTGTGACTTCAACGTCCTTAATCCGTTTAGTCCATTCTGCCTTCTTATCAAGTGCATTCGTTACACTTGTCTCCATTAGCTTTTCAACTATAGCCTTAACGCTCTCACGTATGTAGGAGATTTGTTTGGCACCAAGACTGACCTTGCTCAATGCCATTGCGCTTCTCGGCAATCCGTGGTCAAAGCAGACGTAGTACAATGTACACATCAACAAGGGATTGCTGCCAGCATGAATTTGCTCACGGAGCTTGACGAACATCTCTGGCAACGCATGTATGGCAGACAACATGATTCTCTTTGACAGAGTCGCAAGTTCATCTGCGGAATGTCCCTTTCCGAAAGTGAATACAGCCATCTGAACAAAGGACGGCAATGACTCCCAAAACTCCTGGGCAGTCACATAGGGGACATAGATGTGTTCGTCGTCCACCTCGCTTTGGTCCTCGTCCGCTAAACTAAATTCCCTTATCAGAAATTGCTCAGATGGGCCAGTGGCATCCTTTTCCCCTACTGTTTCTGTGTACACGCCAAACCTCAGATAGCCCTTCAGTCCCATCAGCTCGTCAACAACTCGGCTGGCAGCGACAGCTCTTTCATCAGCAGACAGCACTTCTTCAGAATCGGGTGCAAGCAATTTGCGGCATTCGACAAGAACTGATGTCGGCACAAAGCCTGCCGCCATCTTGAAGATGCGTTCAAGGCAACTAAAGTCGTTGCGCCCCACCTTCATCATTTCCACGGAGAAACATGAATATTCTTCTGGACGCTCCTGCTTCCATGAATACACTCTGTCCATTGCCTCTCTCATGGCATGCTTTTGGAAATCTTCAAAGGGTCTCATATGGGGCAATAATTTGTTTAAGGCTATCTTCTGGGGGTGTGCCTGTTACTTTTGACACACCCCCTTTTTTCTTTATCTGCGTAAACAATGCGTAAACAAACTGTTTGAGTTAAAGGATGATACTTTATAATACTCACTAAGATTCTATGATGATTACTATCCTAGAATTAAGGGATGTTTGTAGCTTTTTATACAGCAAAATTTTATTTTCTAGCTGTGAAAAAATCAATGGCTAAATCTATAAGAAATCCCATGGTGCTTACAAATCTTTTATCTGATTCGTTTTCGAGGTTTCGTTTTACAACAGAGGTTAGAACGCTATTGACTATGTGCAATGATTTATTTAGCGGTTTGTCATAAGGCTTATTGTTTAAAACCAAATCGATACTCTGCATGACGGTAATAGCATCACTTACATCTGAGGTCTTTTCATTAGGTTGTATAATTTCAAGTACTTGCAAAGAATATTTAGCTACCGATAATAAGTCAGCCACTTTAAGCGTATTGGACTTCTCACTATAATTGTTTTGTATTGGAGTTGTGTATAAAATATCAGTAGGCGTAAACGCTTTCTGTGGGAAATATAATACCTCAATACAGTTTGAAGAAAATGTTTGATATTTATTTTCTTTAAATATGGACTCAATAGTTATTAAGCAACCTTCAATGTTATAAGATAATATATCTCCGTAGATAGAATATATGTAGTAATTTTTAGCATCTCATTTATTCGTAATTCATCTTATCAAGATTGATAACAAAACAAGCAAACCCACTGACTTTCAGCAGTTATGCCAAAGGTCAGTGGGTTAATTGTTCCCAAATTGTTCCACAAGCATCATAATGGGAACATTAGATGTTGTCTGAATTCTGTGATGAATTAAACAAACGTCCTAATGGAACGTAATAGTCTGGCAGAAAACAGAGTGTCTATTCCATCTATTTATCTTGTTTTTTGTCAACTTGTTCCGTTTTTAATCTATCCAATCGCGAAACTACCAGTTCTTCATACGCTTGTTTCTGTTCTTCGCTGAGGAAGGAATCTTTTATAAGCTGTTGCCATTTTGGAAACACCTTATGAAGCCCCGCAACGAGACGCTGTACAACATTTTCTTCCAGTCCCATTGTCTTTGCAGCATTCAGGAAGTCTGCCAAACGGAGTTTTGTTTTCTTTCCCGCAAGAGTAAGTGCCAATTCTTCTTTATCCTTGGGATTTGCTATGGCAACATTGAGAAGGTCATAAGCTGGCGTCAGCTGATAGTTCTCTGCAGGTCGGTAAAGTGAGAAATTCTTCAGGTGCATGTCGTTATTACCTGTAACAAAACAGAAGAGCAGCAACTGCATGTAATTCGTAAGGTCGAGTTTTGGCGTGTTGCTGTATTGCAAGATTGTCTTGGCAATCTGTTCGTGCGATCCTTTATATTTGTATTCCGTAGGGTGCAGCGTGAGTTGACACAGATCCTCCATGTCTAACTTCTCACCATTTTCGGTGCGGTCAATACGCTTTGTGATGTACCCAAGTTTTCCATCAGCCATACGGATAAGACTATGAGGCACAACACTTATCTTTGCTACTTCTGCAAGGTGCATCGTTAAGTCCTCATTTTCGGGCAACTGCTCGTAATTCTCCGTTTGTGGCTTGAAGATATAATCTCCCCAAAGTCCTACGATAGTCAGTCGGCTACAGCCATCGTGTTTGTCGAGGTTCAGAGACAATTTGGGTTGAACGCCTGTCAGAGATGTTTGAGCACGAATTACCTGCTCGGCTAATAGGTCGAGTTCTTCATGTTTATACTCCAGCAAGGGCACATCCTTTGTTCCAAAGAATTTTCGGGCACAGTTTGGATGAAAGTCTTTCTGACCCTCTTTCAATTCCTTATAACAGTATAGACATTTACACATTCTCACCTCCTTCCTTATTATTTATAGGCACTACACTGACAGAACCGACACACTCCTTACAGCATAACAATAATATTGACATCCGGTCAAGAATACTGATGTCGGTATTGCGAAGTGCTACATCAAGCAACCATCCTTCTGGTATCAATCCGTCAAAGAACGGGAATAGCACAGGACTTACGAATGTCTCCGTTTGTAATGGGAGAGTCAGACTTACAGGTAGCGCATCTCCACGTTTGAGGTACGCTTCATCATAGCAGAAACGGTATTCGCCACCATCTTCTGTCAAGATGCCAGCCAAAACATTCTTTCGATATATCTCTGCTTGTCTCATTGCTTTTTAGTTGCTGTAAGTTCGTAGTTAAACAAATCAAGCAGTTGGTTGACCTTATCCATTCTTAACGTCGGCTTCCCCTGTTCCAGATTGCGTACAAAGCACAAGCCTACGCCAGACTTCATGGCAAGGTCTTCTTGCGTAAGACCATATTCCTTACGCAATGCCTTTACTATCTTCGATAACTTTGTCTTTTCCATATAAATTATATTCTTTCGAATGCAAAATTACAATATTATTTGCAAATTACATGCTTTCTAATATAAAATATATGATATTTAACATTTTTGTATGCTTTCTACTATAGTTTTTCTGCTTTTTCGATGATTTGTGGCAATTTCAATCCCTCACCACTTTCTTTCCACCTATAATATATACCCCTTTGCCAGCTGTCGGCAGGTTTACTTGCTGTCCTTTCAGGTTGTAGACCTTGCCTGTGCTGGCAGCATCGGACGTAATGGTGCTGATGCCAGAGGCGTCGGATATGGTCAGCTGATACTGAGCCTGTTGGGCCTCGTAGCAGTTGTCGGTCTCTGCACCTGTGGCTGTGATAGTGACTTTACCAATGGCCAGTGCCTTTACCACGCCATCTTGACTGACGGTGGCAATCTGCTCATCACTCGAGGTGTATTGTACCTCGCCGTCGTAGAGACCGACGCTGAGCTTGTTCGCTGGCACAGCAGCACCAAGGTTGGCAGTGACAGCCGCCTTTTCGAAGGAGAAGACAGGCGTAGCCTTGTCAATCCATACGGTATAGGTCTTGGTGACGGGAGCCAGACGATAGTCGGTCTCTGCGCCACTGACACTGATGATGGCAGTGCCGGCACCCACGACGGTCAGTTCGCCCGTCTCGACATTCACTTTGACCACTTTCTCATTGCTCGACGAGAACATGATCTTTCCGTCGTAGTCCTGCGAGCGCGTCACGGTGGGAGCGGCAGGAGCCGGTTCGCCATAGCGTCCTTCTACACGATTTTGCGAGAGCGTCAGGAAGGCCTGGTGCTTCGTCCACGAGGTGACGTTGAGTGTGACGGGCAGGCGGTTATCCGTTGAGTTACCCTCCTGCCACGGATAGGGCCACCGGGTGTCGTACTCGTAGCCACAGTCGCTGCCCACGAGGTTGGGCGTATCGGGGCCGTTGTCGTAGAAGACGAAGTAGCGGATGCCATCAACAAATACCTCCTTGGGAGTCTGGCTGGCACCCTTGGCACGCAGGTTCAGCACACGGCTGACATCAAGGCGCTCATGCACGCACAGGCCCACCTCGGTGGGCGACAGCTTCACGGCCTGCACAGTGGGCTGCTGATTGTCGAGCTTCAGGGTGCTTTCGTCCACATTGCCTTTCACCACGTCTTTCAGGTCGAGCCACATCAGACGGTTGTTGAAAGCCTGCACCTGACCGAGCACTGGGCAGTTGTCGGCAATGAGCACCTGCAGGCGGTTGTCCTCGCATTTGACGACTCTGAGCTGCGGATTGTTGGTCAGGCTGAGCGTGCCTAAAACGTTATGGTCGCAGGTGATGTCGTTGAACTCCTCGCAGTCGTCGATGGTGATGGTGGTGATGTCGTTGTTGAGCATCATCAATGTGCGGACGATGGGCAGGTGCTTCATCGAGAGCGACTTGATGGTGGTGTAGCGGATATCCACATTCTGCAAGGTCGCACAGTTCTGAAGGTTCAGCGAGTTCATCTTATCGACAGCATCCTCCTCGCCCTGAATGCTGACGAGCTGGATGGCGGGATGGTTCGAGAAGTCGAGGTCGGTGATGCCCGTATGCTGCAGCCATAATCCTATCAGGTTAGTCAACTTGCTGATGTCGAGCACAGTCAGTTTAGGTGTGCCGTTCAGCTGGATTTCTTTTACGCTGGTTGGTAACGAGAGAACTTGGACGTTGGGGCAGCGCGACAGTTCTATGGTCTCAAACATCGTGTTCTTGCTGAAGTCCAGGGTCGTTACACCATTACAATCCCCTAAGGAGAAACGATAGAGTTTGGGGAACATGCTGGGGTCAATCTGCCGGATGCTTTCCTCTTCCGAATAGCCAAAGAGGTGAAGCTCTTCCAGGTTCGTGAAGTGCTCGGCACCTTTCAGGTTCAGGATGCCGCCGGCATTGATGCTAGTAATCGTGGCCAGTTCCGCGTCGCTCAGCGTGCCGTTGCCATCCTCGTCGTACTGCGATGCATAGCCGCGCAGCGCCTCGTCGGGGAAATTCGTCTCGTTAATCACCACGCTGGCCTGTGCGCTCGTCAGCGAGAGCACGAAGGCTGCCAATGAAAGTATAATTCTACTCATAATCTAAAACGTTTAAATGAATGAATATTGTGAATATTTGTTCAAAGTTACGCTATTTATTCCTGTTTCCTGCTACCCCAAAGGGGGGAAATACAGCTGACGGCGCGAAATTCCACCCCATGGGGTGGAGAATATGGCGTGAAATGTGTAACTTTGTGGCTGTTATGAGATACATCCCCCACCCCCAACCCCTCCCCCTGATGGGAGGGGAGCGGCTGCGCACAGTGGTTGCAGTCTGCTTTTCTTTTTGCTTTCTGGCAGCTACTGCTTACAACGACCACCGCAATGCCCGTATTGACTCCTTAGAAACGGCACTGAAGGGCAACCATCCGCCCAAGGGCGACGACCTGCTGCGTGCCTATGACGAGCTGATGCGTGGCTGGCTGCCCTACGATGGTCAGAAAGCTGAATACTACGGGCGTAAGGCACTGGCCCTGAGCTATCAGCGGAACGGGCTGTACGTGCGGCAGAACGTGATACGGCATTTCGCACAGATGCACTATGGACGCGAGGAGTATGACGAGGCCATCGGTCTGTATCAACAAGCGTTAGCCGTCATCGACACGATGGTCACGCAGAGTCGCTATGACGCACAAACCATCGACGACGCCCGCTCCGTCATCTACGGCAGTCTGGGTAATGTTTATAACATGCAGGACAAGGCTCATCTGGCCATCCACTACTACCAGCTGGCGCTGCCCATCTTCGAGAAGTACGACTGGCAGGAGAGTCAGGTGGTGCTCTATTATAATATAGGTGAACTATACGGCCAGATGAGCAACTATCGGAAGGCAGAGCACAACTACCTGAAAGCCCTCGACAAGGCAGAGGCATCGGGCGACTCGCTGATGATAACGATGCCCAGGAAGGGACTCGCTGGCGTTTACTACCATACGGGCGACTATGACAAAGCCCTGCAAGCGGCAGACTTGGCCTTGCGCTACTACACGTCGCACCGCAAGGCAGACCCCACGGCGTATGTCTATACGCTATCCTTGAAAGCCCGCATACTGCTGATGGAGGGTCATGAAGAGGTGGCGAAGGCCAAGGTGTGCGTGCAAGAAGCATTGGAAAATATCCCGCAGGAAATCATTTTCGACGATGTCAGCGAGGTGTATATGGCTGCCTGCGAGGTGGCGATGGCTGAGCAGCGGTGGCAAGAGGCGCTGGAATATGCGCTGAAGAGCGTACGTCCCGATTCCGCAGCGACCATTGCCGACAAAAACGACTATATGCTGCTGGCAGAGATATACGCTGAATTAGGTGACAAGACTAGGGCGCGCGAGTACATGAACAAGGCACACGACCTGATGAACCGCTATGCCACCGACCACTATCAGAGCGGTCTCTCGCAGATGGAGGTACTCTACGAAACGGAAAAGAAGGAGGCCCAGATAGCACAACTGGCCAGCGAGCAGTGGCTCTGGCGATGGCTGTTGTGCCTGGCCGTAGCGCTGCTGGCCGCAGCCGTAGCCTTGATGGTCTATTTGCATCTGGCTCACCGTCGGCAGAAAGCACTGCTGGCCGCCAAGGTGGCGTTAGAGACAGAGGCGAAAGAGCGACATGTCCTGGCTCGCGAACTGCACGACTCGCTGGGCGGTATGCTGTCGTTGCTCCGACTGAAAATAGGGGGAAACGCGAGCAAGGACAAGACCTTGCGACTGCTTGACACGACGCATACCGAGCTGCGCCGCATCTCGCACCATCTGATGCCTGAGAAGTTGTTGCGAGGGGAACTGGTGTCAGCCCTTCGCGACTTTGCACGCTCCGTTCCAGGCGCAGCATTCCAGACATACGGCGACATCCGACTCAGCAAAGAGTGGGAACTGACGCTCTACCGCTGTGCCTACGAACTGGTGAACAATGCCATGAAGTACGCCGAGGCTACCCATATTGACATCCTGCTGATGCAGACCGTGCACGAAGTGACACTCACCGTCAGCGACAACGGTAAGGGAATGGGTGACGGAAACGGCATGGGCTTACAAAATATCCGCGAGCGTATAGAACCCTACCACGGAACACTACGGATAGTTTCCGGCGAAAACGAAGGAACAGAAATCAACCTCACATTGCCATTATGAAATATAAGATAGATGTGTATATCGTAGATGACCACACGATGTTCAACGAAGGACTGACGGATACCGTCAATCATAGCGACACCGTACATGTCAGCCGCTGTTTCACAACACTCAATGACTGTCGACTAGCGATGCTGGAACGCTGTCCGGACGTGCTGCTGCTTGACATCTCCATGCCCGATGGCGACGGTACGACATTCTGCCAATGGGTCACGACTGAGTTCCCCAAAGTCAGGATAGTCGCTGTCACCATTCACGACGAATATAGCGTTATACGGCGGATGCTGGATAGCGGCGTTCATGGCTATGTGCTGAAAAGTGCCCCTATCGACGAACTCATCACCGCCATAGAACAAGTATGGAAAGGGCAGCGCTACATCAGTCCTGCGGTAGAAGCCATCATCCAGCAGTCAGCCAGCAAGGCCGTGCGCCTCACCATTCCGGAACAGCGTATTCTCTATGATGTTTGTAAGGGGTGCTCCAATACGGAGATTGCCGACCGCATGCACCTCAGCGTTGAAACCGTGAAATGGTATCGGAAGCGGCTGTTGGCCAAGTTTGGGGTGAAAAACACGGTGGCGCTGGTGTCTTTAGTGCTCAAAGAGCATATCCTGTCTGATGGCGGCGACTAATGGCTGTTCTCGCCGCCAGTCGTCAAGTCACAATTTCTCTTAAATCCTTGCGTGAAGATAACCGTTATTGGTCGAAATTTAGTAGTTTTGCCCGCAAAATAAAAAGTAAGGATACAGAACGCACTTGAATGATGGATTTCTCGACATACATACAGAGTGAGTGGTCGTGGGTGGTGATGGCGGTGATGGCCGTCTTTGTGGGTATGTCAAAGACGGGTGTTCAGGGACTGGCTATCCTTACCGTTCCGCTGCTGGCAATGACTTTCGGGGCCAAGCCGTCAACGGGGCTGATGCTGCCAGTGCTGTGCTTTGCCGATGTCATCGGTGTCAGCCCTTTTGGTTATCTTTGTTTTGAACTAACATAAATATGACCATGAGCAAATATAATCACCCTTACACACATTATATTTTTATTATTTAAATAATCTGCACATCTGCACTATAAACGTAAAGTGGTAAGATTCAGATGGTTGCAAGCGTGCAGATGGTGTGCAGATGTTAAAAAAGGGAAAGTGAAAGAGCAAAGAGGAAAGAGCAAAGAGGAAAGAGCAAAGAGGAAAGAGCAAAGAGGAAAGAGCAAGGTTAAAGGTTAAGGTTTGGTTATATAATCCTCATCTTTGCCCACTTCCATCTGTTATCTTGCCGTTTGGCGAGAAAAGTGAAAAGGGAAACGAAAAGTGAAAGAGCATAGATGAAAACGAAAAACTTCTCTTTCATCTTTTATCTTTCCTCTTTCCTCTTTCCTCTGTTCTCAGTTCTCTGTATTCTGTTACCTGTGGTATCTCTATAAGATACCGTTGTTACGTTCTGTCAAGTAACATCATAATACGACTGGTATTACAAAAATGAAATAAAGAAACAACCAATAAGGTATATATCATGACATGCAGACGATGCCATCTGATAGGTGATATCTGCTCTCATCTGCACAGCATCTGCATCTAAGAAAACTCACTGACAAACAGTTATTTACAAACACTGTGCAGATGTGCAGATTTTTTAAGAAAAACAATAAAATGATTTTCCTTCGTTAAAAGCACTTGAGATTCATGTGATCCGTCAGCACAAACAGTGTGTCTGACAACGACAGTAATACAAAAAAACAGGCTCTTCATCTATGCCATGGCGGCAATAGACGAAGAGCCTGTGTATGTTAGATGTGCCAGTCAGCGTTACTGACTACGGCAAGCAAGTGCTATACGAAGCTTATGACGCTGGACACCTGCGGTTTCTCCTGCTCAGTGTCGGTCTTCTTCACCATCCTTTTTGACTGCTTTATAAGGTCGTCACACTGGCTTCTTGTGCGGCGCATTGTCGGTGTGTTCTCTACTGCGTCGATGATGCTGTCGCTGTCAAGGTCTTCAGAATTGAAGATGAAGATGTTTGATATTCGGCGTGAGTATCCTTTGTCGTCGTCGGTATAGAACTGCTTGCGGCGGTCGTCAAGCGCCTGACGCTTGATGGCTTCGTCGGCAGCCTTTATTACTTTCTCCTGATCTTGCGCCATGACGCGCTCAGATACGCCCTCGACGTCAGTGAGTCCGAAGCCTGTGGCGAGGATAGTCACCTTCACACGCTCTCCGAGTTCAGGGTCGTTGAACAGTCCCCACTTTGTCACGATGTCGTCGCCAAATCCGTCCATGAATTCAGTGATGTAGTTCATCTCGTCCATCATGAGCCCCTGTGTGTTGGTCTCGGCTGATGAGTATATGGCGAAGAGAATCTTCTTTGAGTTGAAGATGTCGTTGTTGTTGAGCAGCGGAGAGTGGAGTGCGTCGTTTATGGCGTTCTTCACACGCTCTTCTCCTTCACCGTATCCTGTAGACATGATGGCTACGCCTCCGTCCTTGAGCACTGTCTTTACATCGTTGAAGTCAAGATTGATTGTGCCGTGAATGGTGATGATTTCTGATATAGACTTTGCTGCTATAGACAGAGTGTCATCAGCCTTGCCGAATGCTTTCATGACTGGGAGGTCAGGGTATATCTTCATGAGGCGCTGGTTATTGATGACAAGCAGCGCATCGACATTCTTCGCTATCTCTTCAACTCCGTCGAGCGCCTGGTCAATCTTTCTTCTTCCTTCAAACTGGAACGGAATGGTTACGATTCCGACTGTGAGAATGTCTTTCGCCTTTGACTCGCGTGCGATGATAGGAGCCGCTCCTGTGCCTGTTCCGCCGCCCATGCCGGCAGTGATGAATGCCATTTTTGTCCCGTCAGAGAGCATGTTGCGTATGCCGTCGATGGTTTCTTCTGCAGCAGCACGTCCCACTTCGGGCTTGTTGCCAGCACCGAGACCTTCCGTTCCGAGCTGCAATTTTACTGGTACAGGCGAGTCGTTGAGTGCCTGTGCATCGAGATTACATACTACGAACGACACATCGTGTATACCTTCGCGATACATGTGATTGACTGCGTTGCCGCCGCCACCGCCTACGCCGATGACTTTTATTATGCTGGTTTTCTTCTCTCGTGGACCAAAGTCGACGAGGTTAGGTGTATTATTGTTGCTATCCATATTAGTAAGTGTTATGAGATTGTGGAGTTATGCAATATGTGTTTGAAGACAGATGTGCCGTGTTTTACTTGCTGACGCCATCTTCCTCCTCCTCTTCTATCAGAGTCTTGCCGAGCTGGATGATGCGTGCCTTCATGCGTTTGAATATAGAGTTGCCGTTGTCAGCCTCTTCTTCCTCAGTCTCTTGAGGTTCCTTAGCTTTCTCAGCCTCCTGTGCGGCCTTCTGCATAGCCTCCTTCTCTATTTCCTCTCTTTCACGGCCTGTAGGCACTTCACCAGGCACCATTGTTCTGTTCCTTATATCTTCAGAAGGAGCGGGGTCGCTTTTTTCTTCTGAGAATATTGATGTGGCTTCGCTCAGCGGGCGTCCTGATGAAATCTGGTCGGCCTTGAGGAGTAGCGAGAGTGCGGTGCATGAGATGTCGGTGCCAGCTGTCACCTGCTTAGCGATGTTAACGCTTGTTCTCACCTTGTTGGCTATTCGTATGTTCTCGCATTTAGAGTATTCTCTGAACGCCTGCTCAAGATTGCGCATGTTAGAAACTCCGCCAGTGAGTATGATGCCACCTATGAGCTTGTCTTCGTATTCAGCAGGAATCTGTGCGAGGACGTTGCGTATGATTTCCTCTGTGCGTGCCTCCACCATGTTGATGAAGTCGCGCTGCGTTATGGTACGCTGTGTGTCGATAGACAGTTTTGTCTCGTTGTTTATTTCAGACGGATTGGTGTATGCTGCAGCATGCTTGAGCTTTAGTTTCTCTGCGTCACCCTCGTCTATATGGAATGATGCTATGTCTTTTGTGATATTCCATCCGCCGATAGGGATTGTGGCTATGTGTCGCAGTATGCTCTTATGGTAAATTGATACGGTGGTAGTGCCTGCGCCGAGGTCGACAAGCATACATCCGTTACGCATCTCAGAGTCTGTCAGAATGTTTTCTGCCAATGCCAGCGGTGCTATGTAGTATCTTGATTTAGGCATTTTCTCCTGCTCGAAGCATTTGCAGAGATTGCGGTAGAATGTCTCGCGCCATATTATATTGAGGTATATCCCCTCTATCCTGTTGCATTCTATACCTACAGGTTCTGTCTGGTATTGCAGGTCTACTTTATACTCCTGTGGCACTACATCAAGGATGATCTGGTTAGGATACTTTGTCGCTCTGTTAGCATCGCACATCGTATCAATGATATTGTGGCTTACCACGGTGGCTTCATCGAAATCGTTGAAGATATTGTTCTGCAGAGTACGAATGCTCTGGCCGCCTATGCCGACGTGCACCAGGGTAATCTCTGTCTGGAGCTGGTTCTGCAGTCTCTGTATTATTCTGCGTATGCATAGGTTTGTCTTTTCGATGTTGTATACGGTTCCTCTACGGATTAGTGACGTAGAATCCTCCGTAGCTACGGCAAGAACAGAGATGCTGCCGTCCATCTTCTTCTGTCCGGCGATGCCGGTAACCTTTGATGAGCCTAACTCAATGGCTACGTAAAAATCTTTTGCTGCTGGCATGAGTAAGTATGATTAAAGTGGTTATTGTATTCTGTTATGATTCTGTGTTAGTGATGAGGAGCGGATGGCGCTGCTGAGGTTGTGTAGCGGCGCATGCTGTTCCTGCCAGATGTTATGCGGTCTTTTTCGCCTTCTCCTTGTCGGGCTGCTCTGCCGGCTCTGGCTGCGGGGCAGGTGCTTCTTCTGCGGTAGGCTCCGACGGCGTTTCGAGGAATATAGGATGTGGCTTTGCAGGATGTTTCTTGCATATTATCTGATTGTTGAACTGTATGTCTATGCGCTGATACTTGTTCCATCCCACAACAGAAAGACCATGCTTGTAGAACTTCTCCAGTCTGTCGAACTTCTCCTGCGTAAACTTTATTATCTCAGCCTCTTGCTTCGTGGCGTCAGTCTCTGCTGGCAGATATCCGACAAAGACGATATGGTCGCCTACGCGTGGCACTACCTCTATGCCATGGTTCTCCAGCACATTGACCTGGACTATCTGGTTACGCCATAGTTCATCCTTCATGATGGTTTGCACGAAAGGGCGTATGCTGTTCTGCGCGAATGTCTTTGTCACATGGCCTGTGACAATGATGAGGTCAGAGGTGTATTTCGACTGTGGCATGATGCCGCCATTCTCATCTATATAGTAGTCGCTGCCGTCAATGCTCTTTACCCTGACGATGGGCGAACGCTGCGTTACGGTAATCTGAACATGCCCGTCTATCGTCTGGCTGCATTCTGCCGTATTGACAAAGGGAGAGCTCTTCAGGGTGTTTTCTATCATGCGCAGCGAGACATCTTCCAGTTTCTTCCCTAACGGATAGATGCCGTTCTTCTTCAGTATGCTCTTTATTTCCTTGGCATCAAGAAAGCCATTCGTGTTATTGTCGGCAACATCAATGTTCACCTTGACGCATTTCTTTACTATGGGGTCAGGGTTGTTGAATGCGGTTATGGCAAACACGAAATATCCGGCTAAGATGATATTGAGTGTCGTGATGATGTATTTCTTCATATATCTGCTCTGAGGGTGTACTGCTTGCGGTGTGTTAGGCCGTATTCCAGAGGAATAGGAACCGGCTAACGCTGGCCTGCTATTTGCCTTTTATGATTTCTGCTATTTCCTCGCAATGGTTGTCAAGGTCGCCAGCTCCGAGTATGACAAGCACATCGAAGTCGCGTGACTTGACAAAATCTATTATGTCACGCTTCTCAATCATCTGCTTTTCTACACCCTCAGAGAGATTGTCGTATATCAGACGTGATGTAACGCCTTCGATAGGCAGTTCTCTTGCAGGATAGATTTCGGTGAGAATCACCTCGTCGAGAATGCTGAGCGCATCAGCGAATTCCTTGTAGAAATCACGTGTGCGGGTATACAGATGAGGCTGGAACACAGCGGTTATTTTTCTGTCGCGGTATATTTCTCGGAGAGAGCGTGCTGACTGCAGTATCTCCTTTGGGTGATGAGCGTAGTCAGAGAGGAATACGTGTCTGCTGTCTTTAATCTTGAAGTCGAAGCGGCGGTCCACACCTCCGTATGTCTCCATGCCAAGCCTGAGCTCCTCTGCGCTGCATCCGTTCAGCTGTGCCATGGCCATGGCGGCTATGCCGTTGACAATATTGATAGGTATAGGCTGGCCGAGCCTGATGTCTCTGACGTTTTCGATAGGAGAGATAAAGTCGAATGTTATTTCTCCATTCTCTATGCGTATGTTCTCCGCATGGAAATCGCCCTCATCAAGAGAATACTCGAATATGCGCACGCCTTCCTGGACATCAGCTTTCATCTCCAGTCCCTTGTGCATTATAAGCGCTCCGCCTGGCTGAATCAGTGTGGTGTAATGGCGGAAGGATTCGAGATACGCCTCTTTTGTTCCGTATATGTCCAGATGGTCAGGGTCTGCTGACGTTATGACGCTCATCCATGGCTGAAGCCAGTGGAAGGAACGGTCGAACTCATCTGCCTCTATTACTACATAGTCGGATTTCTCTGACAGAATGTAGTTCGTGCCGTAGTTCTTTGATATTCCGCCAAGGAAGGCATTGCAGTCAACTGACGACTGGTGCATGATGTGCGCACACATCGTGGATGTCGTTGTCTTGCCGTGTGTGCCAGCGAAACAAAGTCCCTTGCGCGACCTTGTCAGCAGGCCAAGGATTTCTGCACGCTTCATCACCTTGAATCCGTTCTGGCGGAAGTAAGTCAGTTCTCCGTGATTCTCTGGTATCGCCGGGGTGTAGCAGACTATCGTTGTCTCAGGATTCTTGAATATGCTGTCTACGCTTTCAATGTCGTCCTCGTAGTGTATGCTAATTCCTTCGGCAATGAGTGTTTCTGTCAGTGCTGACGGGGTTTTGTCATATCCGCCCACTTTGTAGCCGTTCTGATTGAAGTAGCGTTCGAGGGCTGACATGCCTATTCCGCCTGCTCCGATAAAATATATTGCCTTCATTGAGATGTCTTGTTGTTGTATTTGTTGTTCTATATATATGATGGCAGAGGCTTGCGTATATTTGATTCCAGAGCCAGAGCCTGCTCATGCGTTTATTCTGCGGAGTCTGCAACGGCATTATGCTTGCCTTTGCTTCTCCGCTTCGCTTATTACTATCTTGGCAATGACTTCCGCTGAGTCGTAGAATGCGAGTTTCTTCACTTCCTGTTCAAGCTGGGCGATTCTTCTATGGTCGTTGACAAGTGAGATAGCCTTGTCTGCGAGTTGCTCTCGCGCATCCTTGTCAGCGCAGAATACAGCGGCACCCTTGTCAGACAATGCTCTTGCATTCTTGGTCTGATGGTCTTCAGCCACGTTAGGCGAAGGAACCAGGATGCTTGCCTTGCCCAGCAGACAAAGTTCGGAGATGCTTGAGGCTCCGGCTCTGGAAATGACGATGTCTGCTGCACGGTAAGCCAGAGCCATGTCTGTTATGAATGCTTGAGGATGCACCAGCGCTGCCGTTTCGCAAGTTTTATAGTAGTCGTCGGCAGTCTTTCTGCACTCTTCTGCATAATATTTTCCTGTCTGCCATATCACTTGTATGTCCTGACGCTGGAATTTATCTATGCTTTGCGCTATGGCATCGTTGATGGTTCTTGCGCCAAGGGATCCTCCAATGACAAGGATTGTCTTTTTCCCCTCATCCAGTCCGAAGGCGGCGCGTGCTTCCTGTTTCGTGGCTTTACACTGAAGCAGTGCCTGTCTGACAGGATTGCCTGTCATCACTATGCGCTCCTTAGGGAAGAAACGTTCCATTCCGTCATAAGCGACACATATTTTCACCGCCTTCTTCGCAAGTGACTTGTTCGTTACGCCAGCGTATGAGTTCTGCTCCTGTACAATGCAAGGAATGCCCATGGAATGAGCTGCGTTGAGCGTCGGGCTGCTCGCATAGCCTCCCACACCCACTACTGCCTGCGGCCGGAACTCACGGATGACCTTCTTGACCATAGAGCGGCTCTTCAGGAAATCCATCATCACACCGATATTACGCGGACTCCATAGCGGACGTATTAATCCGCGGACAGGAAGGCCAATGATTTTATAGCCTGCCTGTGGGACGCGCTCCATCTCCATTCGCCCGTCAGCGCCTACAAAGAGTATCTCTGCATCAGGACGAAGCATCTTTATTGCATTGGCTATTGATACTGCGGGGAAGATGTGTCCTCCGGTTCCTCCTCCGCTAACCATTATTCTTAGGTTCATGAATTATATCGGTATTATTATGATGAGTTGTATGTTCTTTCTGTATTATGCTATATGGCGGCAGACTTGCTCTTATGCCACATTATATTTGCTGCTATGCTACGGCTGGCTGCACATGTTTCTTTGGCTCGCGCTTCTTTGCCGATTTAGAGATAGAAAGCAGCACTCCTATATATACACAGTTCATAATGGTTGATGTGCCGCCTCTGCTTATCAGCGGCAGTGGCTGTCCTGTTACAGGTGCCAGTCCTACTGCCACCGCCATATTAAACATAGCCTGTACGACAAGCAGCAGCCCAATGCCCATGGCAAGAAATGCAGGGAACGTGTTGGCGCAGTTTCGTGCTATTGTGCCTGCTCGCCAGAATAGTATTACGTACAGAATGGCCACAAGGGCGGCGCCAGCTATTCCCATTTCCTCTATGATTATTGCATAGATGAAATCAGAGAAAGCCTGCGAGAGGAAATCTCTCTCCTCAGAGTTTCCTGGTCCTCGACCTATTCCGTTGCTCTTAACAATAGCTATGTTGGCATGCGCCACCTGCGCCTTGCCATCCAGGTCGTAATCCTTTGGTGCCACTTCGGGTGCAAAGAATTCGTTAATACGCGATTTCCATGTGTCCATGCGGTGCAGGACAGATGACAGCATACCTTTTTCTTCCTTGACCTCAGCATTGGCAGTTGTCTCTACCAGTTCTGTCTTCTCCTTGCCCTGTGCAATCTCCTCTTTCTTGTCTTTGCCAAACAACATTATGGAGGCAAGGGCAACAGATATTATAATAGCGATTACTCCGACAAGTTTTCCGAGTTGAGAAAACGGAACTCTGCCTATAATCATCATGCAGAAGACCACAAATGACAATAAGGCTGCCGTTGAAAGATTCTCTACGAAAATCAAAGGAATGACAAGTGCGCATGTTATCATAACCAGTGTGAATGCCTGCTTGTCCGCACCCTTGTCTGTCTGCATTGCGCTTAGAATCTGTGCTACAGCAAGCACCAGCGCACCTTTCGCCAGTTCCGATGGCTGGAAGTTAATGCCTGCGATGGATATCCAGCGATTGGCGCCATTCGTTGATTCTCCAATGAAATAGACGGATATAAGCAGGATAAGGGACAACATGAGGTAGGGGAATGTGAACACCTTGAAGTATTTGCATGGAATGTTCACTATAACTATCATAGTGAGTACGCCAAGCAGAATATAGAAGGTGTGCTTGATCAGCGGACCAAGATAGCTTCCACCCTTGAATGTTAGGAATGACGAAGCTGAGAACACCTCAATGATGCTCACAAGGCAGAGAATGAAGAATATCATCCATATAACCTTGTCTCCCTTAAATAGATTTGATATTTTGTTCATTATATGATTGGTGCGGTAATTTATAATTAATACTCCTGTTCTTTATACTCTGCTCATCGGCTTGCATTGCACGTCTTCGTCCCCAGAACTCAGAGGAACTTGATTAGCGAGCGTGTGTCGTACGCCTTTGTTCCTACAACTCAGAGGAACTTGCTTAGCGAGCGTGTGTTACATTTCTCTTACGATACTTTTGAACTGTTCGCCACGGTCTTCCATGTTCTTGAACAAATCAAATGATGCGCAGCAGGGCGACAGCAGTACAGCGTCTCCTGGCTGTGATAGTTTCTGGCATGCCTCAAGACATTCTGCCATTGAGTGAGTATCTGCAATAGGAAGCCCGATATTGTCGAAGGCAGTGTGCAGTTTTGTGTTGTCAGCCCCGAGGAATACTAAGGCGCGACACTTTTCTTGTACGATGTCAGTAATTGCAGCATAGTCGTTGCCTTTGTCCTTTCCTCCGATGATAAGAACCGTAGGGCGTTCCATGGCCTGCATTGCAACATAGCAGGCATCGACATTTGTGGCTTTTGAATCGTTAATGTATAACACACCGTTCTTCTCTTCCACACGTTCCAGCCTGTGCTCTACACCGGGAAAAGCAATCAGGCACTCACGTATCACATCCTCGCTGACACCAGCTTTTTTTGTCGCGAAGAATGCTGCGAGGGCGTTTCGCTTATTGTGCTGCCCGAGTTGTGAGAATGTCAGACCCAGTTTCTCAAAGTCCTCATCGCAGAATGAACACTCGTCAGGGCATCCTTTTCGCACTGGCATGCTTGACGGTGTTGGCTGTGGGGCATATCCGTACCTACGCTTCTCCAGTTCCTTTTCGATGTGTTCGTCCTGCTTCCAGTATACGAAGGTGTCGTCAGGAGTTTGATTCTGGATGATTCTCATCTTTGAATCTGTATAGTTCTGCATTACGAAGTCATATCTGTCAAGATGGTCGGGTGTAATGTTCATCAGCACAGCAATGTCCGCTTTGAAATCGAACATGTTATCGAGCTGGAACGAACTAATCTCAAGCACATACCATTCATGGTCATTTTCTGCCACCTCCATAGCAAAGGAGCGTCCTATATTTCCAGCCAGCGCTACATCTTTGCCAGACTTCTGCATGATGTAGTATATGAGAGACGTAGTTGTGGTCTTGCCGTTCGAACCTGTTATGCAGATGTATTTGCCTCTGCTATATCTCTGTGCAAACTCCAATTCCGACAGAATAGGTGTCTGCTGTGCAATGAGCTGCTTTACCAATGGTGCGCTATCAGGGATGCCCGGACTCTTAACAACCTCATCAGCGCTGAGGATACGCTCTGCAGTATGCTGGCCCTCCTCCCATTGTATGCTGTTTTTGTCAAGCAAGTCCTTGTATTTCTGCTTTATTGCGCCCATGTCTGATACGAACACGTCATATCCTTTCTGCTTAGCAAGGATAGCAGTGCCTGCTCCGCTTTCGCCCGCTCCAAGAATCACAAGTCTCTTTGTCATATATTGATTATAGTGCTACGCTTTTCTATGAATTTACTGTCATTGCCTTGTGCTATTCCTGCTGTTCTGTATAATCAGGTTCTGAAGGATGTTGACAGTAGGTTTTATTTTATCTCTGAGATGCTCTCCGATTATCTTATTTTTAGAGTTATGATGGTCAGAGCCGCCAAAAGGATTGTTACAATCCAGAATCTGCTTGTTATCTTCGATTCGAGCCAGCATCCGCGTGGCCAGTTTAGGATTACCTTCACGTCAGGAGCAATCTGGTTTGGCAGTATTCTGAAAGCATCGTGTATTGGCGCTCTCTTGAACAATCGGATTTTTCTTCCACGCTTGTTGCCCCATTTTGCCACCTGCACCTGCATCATGACAGACAAGCTTTCAATGAAGAATATGAAGCACATCAGCGGGATAAGCAGCTCCTTGTGTGTTATTACAGCGGTCACGGCAATGATTCCTCCGATGGCAAGCGAACCTGTGTCGCCCATGAAGACCTGCGCCGGATAGGCGTTATACCACAAGAATCCGATAAGCGCTCCTACGAAAGCGCAGATGAAGATTACGAGTTCCTGCGACCCGGGTATATACATTATGTCGAAATATGCTGCATACTCTATGTGTGACGAGACGTATGCGAATATGCCGAGCGCCACTCCGATTATTGCGGCGTTGCCGGCGCACATTCCGTCCATGCCGTCGTTCAGATTAGAGCCATTTGATACAGCGGTCACAATGAATGTGGTGATTAAGACAAACAGAATCCATCCTGCTGCATACTTGTGCTCTCCGCAGAATGCCACGATAGATTTATAGTCGAAGTTGTTGTCTTTTACAAACGGTATGGTCGTTATCGTAGACTTAACGGGTTCGCTTTTATGGATTACAACCTCTGTGCCAGACTTCTGCACTGATATGTTCTCCCTGATTACAGCGTCAGGAGAGAGCCACAGAGTCAGTCCGACAAAGAGTCCGAGTATTCCCTGTCCTATTAATTTGTAGATAGGTCTCAGCCCGTCCTTTGATATCTTCATCTTGATGTAGTCATCAGCAAAGCCGATGGCTCCGAGCCAAACGGTAGTCACAAGCATCAGAATCATATAGATGTTTCGCAGACGTCCGAATAGCAGGCACGGCACGATTATGGCGACAAGGATAATGATTCCGCCCATCGTCGGCACGCCTTGCTTCTGCTGTCCGTAGGGGTCGATGCTCCTGTCTCTTTGAGTTTCGGTGGCATTGTGCCTTCTCATCCATTTTATGAAGTATTCTCCGAACCACACGCTGATGACGAGTGAGAGAATCAGCGCCAGCAGAGAGCGAAAGGAAATATAGCTCCACAGATGCGCTCCGTTAATTCCGAATTGTTCCAGTTCTCTGAAAATGTAGTATAACATGTATCTTTATATGTTTTGAGACTAATGGTTCTATGCCAGCAGCTGCCAGCCTGTGCTGGTGTCCGCCTGTTTTCTCTTGCCTGAACGCTGAGGCTTACGCCTTTCCACTCCAGCTGTTACATTCTGTTTCAAGCATTTCCGGCTGTTTTTCAAATCATTCCGAAGGCAGCCTTTACCTCTTCTCTGTCATCGAAATGATGCTTTACGTCTCCGATTATCTGATAGTCCTCGTGTCCTTTTCCAGCAATCAGGATAACGTCTCCGGGTTTTGCCAGGCGTGCAGCCGTGCGTATAGCCTGTCTGCGGTCAGTTATTCTGAGTGTCTTTTTCATGTCGGCAGGTTTCAGTCCAGCCTCCATGTCGTCGAGTATAGCCTCAGGCTCTTCCTTTCTCGGATTGTCCGATGTCAGTATGACAGTATCGCTCTGTTTAGCAGCTTCTTGCGCCATGAGCGGTCTTTTGCCTTTGTCACGGTTTCCTCCGCATCCGCATACGGTTATGATCTGTCCTCTTCCGTTCAGCACTTCGTGTATTGCGTTCAGTACATTCTCTATTGCGTCAGGAGTGTGGGCATAGTCGACGATTGCTGTCACGCCCTCTTCAGAGCGGATGGGCTCAAGTCTTCCTGCCACGCTTCGCAGGGTAGAGAGTGTCAGCAGCACCTCCTCTTCCTGTTTTCCGAGCATGAGAGCAGCGCCGTATACAGCCAGCAGATTAGACACATTGAATTTTCCGATGAACTGCACCGCCACCTCTCTGTTATTGATTTCGAGCAGCATGCCCTCGAAGTGACATTCCTGCAGGCGTGCCTTGTAGTCAGCCATGCTTCGTGTGCTGTATGTCTTTACGGCAGCCTTTGTGTTCTGGGTCATTATGAGCCCGTTTCTGTCGTCGGCATTTGTTATGGCAAAGGCACCTTTCGGCAGGTTGTCGAAGAACAGTTTCTTTGCATCGCGATAGTTCTCGAATGTCTTATGATAGTCGAGATGGTCGCGGGTGAGGTTGGTGAATATACCTCCGGCAAAAGTCAGGCCGCCAATTCTCTGCTGCTGGATGGCGTGGCTTGAGCATTCCATGAATACGTATTCGCATACAGCGTCCACCATTCTCGCCAGCAGTCGGTTGAGCTCTATTGCGTCAGGCGTAGTATGTGATGCCGGTATTGCCTCGTCTTCGATGTAATTACATACTGTAGAGAGCAGTCCGCACTTATGTCCCATTCGGCGGAACATATTATATAGTAATGTGGCGATGGTAGTCTTGCCGTTTGTTCCTGTTACACCCACCAGCTTCACTTTTTTTGATGGGAATCCATAGAAAGCTGTTGCGACAGGTCCGACAGCTTCTTCGCATGATGCCACCTGTATGTATGTGACGGAGCCATTGTCTGTATTCTCCGGCATGTCCTCGCATATCACTGCTGCCGCACCTTTCTCTACTGCCATAGGGATGAATCTGTGTCCATCCACTTGTGTGCCGCGCATTGCGATGAATATGTCGCCTGGTTTCACCTGACGGCTGTCAATATTCACTCCTGTGATTTCAAGCGCTGTGCCGCCTGTTATCTTCAGAGGCTGTATGTTTTCGATGATAGCGTTTAGAGTCATGCTGTTTTGTTTTATATTACATTATTATATAGTCTTAACCTAATTCAATGGTTACGCACATGCCCTTCTTTATCTTCGTGTTAGGTGCTATGCTTTGCTTCTTTACTCTGCCGCAGCCGTTGATTTTCACTTTAAGCCCGTGGCTTTCCAGCTTGTATACGGCGTCTCGTGCGCCCATGCCCTCTACGTCAGGCACAAGGTTCTGCGGTGTTGCATTCCTTGGAGTCATCCTGACGCTGTTTTTCTCGCGCTTGGCATTAGCCCAAACGGAATTTCTGATTACACCGCTTTCGCTGGCTCCGCCCTCAGTGCGGATATTCAGGTCTCTCAGGACATACGTTGCAGCCTCCATGTTTCCGTTCTTCACGTCAGGTATGAGGATGGATGTAGAGTCGCGAGCTACAGTAATGTTGTGCTTCAGCCTCTTCGCCATTATTCCTTCGGCTATATTGTGGAAGACAGCACCCGCCATGCCGCCACCTGATGCTGGCAGACCAGTCTTCTTCAGACAGACGATGCAGGTGTATTCAGGATCTTCGTATGGGAAGTATCCGCAGAACGACAGCCAGTATCTCACGCGTCCAGACTTGTATGAACCCTTCTCATCGGCTATCTGCGCCGTGCCAGTCTTTCCTGCCACACGGAACGATTTGCTGCCAGCCTTCTTGCCGAGACCTTGCGACACTACGCCTTCAAGTATGGCCTGTATTTTTCTCAACGGCTCCTCGCTGCATATTTTCTCTATAAGACATACAGGTTCGTACTTCTTGATAGTCTTGCCTTCTTTCTGCACCTCCTTCACGAAGCGAGGCTGCATGAACCGGCCGTTGTTTGCTATGGCGTTATAGAATGCTACGGTGAATATCGGCGGAATCTGTGTCTCGTATCCTATTGACATCCAAGGCAGCGTGGTCTTTGCCCAGTTTGTGTATTGTCCTCTTGAGTTCTTCTTCGGCATTCTGACTATGGCATGCTTCTGCGCTCCAGGGAACGGAAGGTCGAGGTCTATGCCCAGTCCCATGCTGCGTATTCTCTCGACAAACTTTTCAGGCTCATCGTGATATGCGCGGTCAATGAGACGGCTCACTCCGATATTGCTGCTGACGTGCAGAATCTTCGGTACGGAGAGCACGCCGTAGCCTCCTCTGCGCCAGTTATGGTCGCGCATCTGTCTGCCGTACATTTTGTAGGTGCCTCCGCCTGTGTCGACATTGTATCTGCTGGTAGTATCAATCTTTCCGTCTTCAAGCGCAGCGAGTATCGATGCGGTCTTGAACACCGAGCCTGGCTCTACGAGGTCAGAGACAGCATTGTTCTTTATCTCACGGTAGGTGTGTCCGCCTTTTCCGTCACTCACTCTTGATAGATTGACAAGAGCCTTTATGTCGCCGGTCTTAGTCTCCATGACGATAGCCACACCCAGTTCTGCTCCGATTTCCTCCATCTCCTCTGTCACTGCCTCTTCTGCTAAGTCCTGTATGTTGACATCGAGTGTTGTGACAATGTCTGCGCCGTCTACAGGCTCTTGTATCATGATGCTGAGGTAGTCACGTCTGACTTTTCTTCTGTTGATAAGTCCTTCCTTGCCTCTCAGGATAGAGTCGTAGTACAGCTCCAGTCCGCAGCGTGCGGAGTCAATGGCGCCATACATTTCGCCTATGGTTCTTGATGCCAGTGTGCCGTTAGGTCTTGTTCTGGCATTGAAGTGAGTCACGTGGAATCCTCCTTTGTATGGGCTCAGGCGGAAGATAGGCAGTTTCTTCACCTCTGAAAACGTAGAGTAGTTCACGCGCTTTGGCCATATAGGCCAGTGGCGGCTGCCTTTTTTTACGTTTCCGTTCTTGTCCTTGTATTCCTTCTCCATGCCTGCTCTCAGGTGCTTCCTGAACTCTTCCACGCTTTTCTGCGGGAAAATGTCATGCAGTCCCTGGCAGATGCTGTCCTCATATTCTGCCCATAGCGTGTCGTTCTCTGATTCGTACAGTGCGCGGAAGTCTACGAACAGCTTATATTCCGGCAGGCTTGATGCCAGCAGCTGGTTGTCGCAGCTCAGTATGTTTCCTCGTGTAGGCTTTACTGGGACACTGTCGGCAATCAGACGGTCAGACACCTCGGTCCAGTAGCTGCGCTTCACGGTCATGATATATCCAGCCTTGCAGATGATGCATATAGCCAGCAGCAGCACCACCCATGCCATTATGCGATAGCGTCGCATAGATATTTTCTCGTTGAATTTAGCCATTGTCTTGTTTTTCCCTCTTCTTTATGGTCATCGTCTCCTCAGAGTCTGGGTCTTGCCCCATCCAGAGCGTGGCGTGATTCTGTTCTTCTTATTCTTCTGTAGTCTTGTTTTCTTCTGGTATGTTGATGATGAACGGAGGCTGTGTAGCTATGTGCAGCACGCTGTCCTTGTTCTCCTTCAGTTTTTTCAGCACCTTGCTCTGCCTTGATTTCTCTGTCAGTTCGCTCGATGTTGACAGCGCCTTGAACTTCATGTCCTGCAGTTCCTCCTTCAGGTTTTCTATTTCGTGCATGCTGTTCTGGCAGCTGTAGCGGTTTGATATATATATGATAACGAACACAGAGATGTAGAGCATGAGCAGAATCTGCCGTCTGAGGATTTGCGATGTAAAGAAGTCGCCGCCGAGAATCTTTATTACAGACAGCTTCTGTGACACCGGTATGGTCTCCTCCTCGTGTATCTGTTCGCGGAGAGCCTCTGTGAACGACTGCTCCGGCGCCGCCTGCTCTTCCTGTTTGTCAGGCTTTTCTGCCGCTTTAATCTGCTGCTCTGCGGTGTCAGTCAGTATTATCTCCCCATTCTCTTTCTCCATCTCGTCATTCCCTTTTCTTATTTCGTCGTTCTTCTTGCTCATTCCTCCCTCCTTTCGGCTATTCTTAGTTTTGCGCTTCTGCTGCGCGGATTAATGTTCTGCTCTTCTGCCGACGGCACTATAGGCTTTGATGTAACCACTCTGTACGGGCTTTCTATCCTTCCGTAGAAGTCCTGCTTCATCTTGCCCTCTATGTTTCCCGTCTTCATTATGTTCTTCACCATCCTGTCTTCGAGCGAATGGTAGGTTATCACCACGAGCCTTCCGCCAGGCTTCAGCACCTCTGTTGCTGCGCAGAGCATCTCACGCAGGGCGTCCATTTCGCTGTTCACCTCTATACGCAGTGCCTGAAACAGGCGTGTGATGTCTTTTTTCTCCCGCTGCTGCGGAAAGCATTTCTGCACCACGTTCATCAGTTCGTGTGTTGTGGCTATGCGCTTCTCCGCCCTCGCCTTCACTATCTCTTTTGCTATGCGCCTTGACTGCTTCAGTTCGCCGTAGAGATATATGATGTCAGCCAGCCGCTCCTCATCGTAGTCGTTTACTATGTCGGCTGCCGTGATGCCGCCGCGCTTGTTCATTCTCATATCGAGAGGCGCATCAAAACGGAAGGAGAACCCGCGGCTCTCGTCGTCGAAATGATGGCTCGACACACCGAGGTCGGCAAGTATTCCGTCTACTCCTTCACACCCGTAGTATCTCATCCAGTTCTTCAGGTAGCGGAAGTTCGACCGCACGAATGTCCATCTCTCATCGCCAGCCAGCACCACTCCGTCTTCACGCTGCACATTTGCGTTCGCCTCTGCATCAGCATCCTGGTCGAAAGAGTAGAGATGTCCGCTGGCATCGAGTCGTGATAGTATTTCCCGCGAATGTCCTCCTCCGCCGAACGTAACATCGACAAACACGCCACCGTCAGCGATGTTGAGTCCGTCAACGCTTTCCTTCTTTAGCACTGGTATGTGGTATGTCGTGTCCATTGTCTTTCTGCTTTTGTGTGGTCGATGGCGGCAGGTCTGCCGTCGGTTGTTTTCTTTGTTATGGTTTTTCTCTCAGTGTGCAGCGTTCTGTCGTTGCCTGCATGCTATTCGCTGTTTCCGCATCGCTCCTCGCTGCCCATGAGGCTTGCCAGAGCCTTGCCAAACTCCTCCTGCTCCATGAATGGCTGCTCGGTGCTCTCCTTCGCCCAGATTTCTATGGTGTCGCCCATTCCTATGAAGGTCACCTGCGAATCTATGCCGGCAAAGTCTTTTGCGCGGCGCGTCAGAAGAAAGCGTCCGTTTCCGTCGAGTGTCACTGACTCAGCGTCAGACACCAGCTGGCGGAACACCTGCTGCTCGTGGGGGTTCCAGCGATTGAGCCTACGCCGCATGGTGTCCATCATCTCGTTCCATACCGCCTCGGGGTACAGCACCAGACAACGCTGGAATACATCCTTGCGAAGCACCAGCGATTCGCCTCCTCCTGCCTGCAGCTCTCTGCGGAAGACAGAAGGGAGAAAAACGCGGCCTTTTGAATCGGCTTTTCCTTCTATGTTACCTAAAAATCGCATACGTTCATCTTATATAAGAGATTTGACGACAAAGTTAATAAAAATTCCCCCACTACACACCACTATTCCCCACTTTTTTCTCTCAACGAAATAATTTTAATTTACATTAACATTTGACTTGTTCTCTGGTATATGTCACTCTTTTGTTGCAAAAACGTCAAAATCTTCGATGAAATCGGGCCTTTTTGAATGTATTTTGCTGAAAACTGTCATTTCCCAAGGTAGTGGTGGGAAAACATTAAAAGTAAAATTAACGAATGAAGATGAGTGGTTTGTGTGGAAGTTTTTGTCATCTGAACATTGCTTGAGGGGTTCCGGCAGACGTGTTTCCTCCGATGCGTTTTTTCGGCACTGCCAGTTGCCGATGCCCCATGCTACCTTCCTCTGTTTTCGGTGGGTAATTGTATAGAGTGTTTTGCCATCTGAAAAATTACAAAACTTAACAACTTTTAACTCGAAATCCAGCGAATAAATTCCGCAAAGGAAAGAAAAGACGCGAAAAACCGCCAAATTTTCAATAATTCGTAACTGCTTATGGTTCAATGCGTTGTGTTCTTTTGGTTGCTAACGTCCTGCTGCTCTCTTTGCGAAAAGTAGCTTCTTGGCATGCAAAAGGCTACAAGTGAGCACGTCATCCGTAGCTTTTTGCTTGTCAGAAGGTAGCAAATGGTGTGGTGCAGAGGGCGTTTTTGTGTTGTTAAAACAGCAGAAATGGTGATAGAATTGTAGTTTTCTGTTGCTGAGGGTATGGTGACGGCAAGTGGAGAAGTGGCGAAATGCCGTTTTTGAGGCATCGGGTAGGGTGTCATGTCGTGAAAACGTAAGAAAACTCATGCACTTTTTCGCAGTCTTTTTTGCCGTTCCCGCAATCCTCGATATTCCTGTTGCAATTCCCTTATGATGCAATCTGTTTTTACTATTAATCCTTTTTTCTTTCCGAAATGGAACAGTTTTTACGCATTTTATATTAAAATATGTATATTTTGTGGCATTTGTACACTTGTTTGAAAAATAATCGTTAATTTTGCAGAATATTATACGCATATGCAGAAGACTATAGATATAGACAAGATTCTTCAAAGTAAAATGGGCGACAAAGCGCGCCTCGTGCCTCGTTTTCTTGTAAACTGGCTGAAGAAAACTGTTCACGAGGATGAAGTGAACAGGTTTTTGTGGCGCACACGCGATGAGGAGGGCGTGGTGTGGCTTGAGAGTTGCGTGAAGTATCTTGAGATGAACATCGAACTGGTAGGCAAGGAGAACCTGCCTGACCCTAACGACGGGAGGCTCTACACATTTGTGTCGAACCATCCGCTCGGAGGTGCTGACGGCGTAGCGCTGGGAGCTATCATCGGCAGACACTACGACGGAAAATTCAAATACCTCGTGAATGACCTGCTCATGAATCTGCCTGGGCTCGCTCCTGTATGCATCCCGATAAACAAGACGGGAAAGCAGGGACGTTCGTTCCCGCAGATGGTGGAGACGGGATTCGCATCGGACAACCACATGCTGATGTTCCCTGCAGGCTTATGCTCAAGGAAACAGAACGGAGTGATACGCGACCTCGAGTGGACCAAGACGTTCGTGAAGAAGTCTGTGCAGACGCAGCGTGACGTGGTGCCTATCCATTTCAGCGGGCAGAACTCTGATAAGTTCTACAGAATAGCGAATATATGCAAGGCGCTCAATCTGAAATTCAATGTGGCAATGCTCTTCCTCGTCGACGAAATGTATAAGAACGTTGGCAAGGACTTCCGGATTGCTATAGGAAAGCCTATACCATGGCAGACATTCGACAAGAGCAAGACCGCCAAGGAGTGGGCGCAATACGTGAAAGAAGAGGTATACAAACTGTAAGATTACTGCCGCTGACCTCACTACAAAAGGCAAATAGACAAAACAATATAAACATAACAGGTATTACCATATATGGAATCACCAATAATTCCTCCAGTTGATAAGGAACTCATCAAAGCAGAACTGACACCAGAACGTCAGTTAAGAATGACGAACAAAAGCAACAATGCAATCTATATCGTGACAGCGCACAATGCGCCTAATACCCTGCGGGAGATTGGACGACTGCGCGAGGAGGCTTTCAGAGCAGCAGGAGGCGGAACAGGAAAGGAAATCGACATCGACGAATTTGATACATGCGAAAACTGCTACAAGCAGCTCATCGTGTGGAACCCTGATGCAGAGGAAATCATCGGAGGATACAGATACCTCGAGGGAGAGAATTGGGAGATGGACGACAATGGCCAGCCAAAGCTTGCCACCAGCCATATGTTCCACTTCTCAAAGAAATTCATTGAGGAATACAAGGACAAGACGGTTGAACTCGGCCGCTCGTTCGTAACTCTCGGATACCAGAGCTCAGAGAAAGGCGCAAAGAGTATCTTTGCGCTCGACAATCTGTGGGATGGTCTCGGAGCGCTGACTGTGGTGAATCCAAACCTGAAATATTTCTTCGGAAAGATGACTATGTATCCTTCGTACATACGATGCGGAAGGGACATGATTCTCTATTTCCTCAAGAAATACTTCGACGACAAGGACAATCTTATCATTCCTATCAAGCCGCTCGTAACGGAAACACCAGAAGAGGAGCTCGAGAAGCTGTTCTGCAAGGATACGTTCAGAGAGAACTACAAGATTCTTAACCGCGAAATTCGTTCTTGCGGATTCAACATCCCGCCGCTCGTCAACGCATACATGAATCTCTCGCCGACGATGAAACTGTTCGGAACAGCCATCAACTACGGCTTCGGCGATGTTGAGGAGACGGGCATCCTTATCAATATTGACGAGATTTTCGAGGAGAAGAGAATGAGACACATCGACACATTCATAATGGAAAATCCCGATTGTTGCAAGATTACATCTGGCGCAAACAATATTATCTACAAAGAATAGTAAGCATATACGCAAACACGAAGCCCTAAATGTCGCTGTCATAAACAGGCATTTAGGGCTTCATGCAGAACAGAATACAATATCATACACTTCGTGCCGGAACACACAAACGGCAGAAACATAAAACAAGACATACCATAATGGCAAATTTTGAAGAACTTGGCGTAAACGAAACACTGCGAAAAGCAATTGAGGAAATGGGATTCGTGATGCCGATGCCTGTGCAGGAAGCGGTCATTCCGCACCTGCTCGACAATTCATCTGATAAGCAGAACGACCTCATTGCACTCGCTCAGACTGGTACAGGAAAGACTGCTGCATTCGGACTGCCGCTGCTGCAGAGACTGAACATCTCCGAAAAATATACTCAGGCGGTTATTATGTCACCGACAAGAGAACTGTGTCTGCAGATATGCGACGACCTCAAGGACTTCGGAAAATACATGGAGGGACTGCGAGTGACTGCCGTTTACGGCGGAGCACCTATCGATTCGCAGATCAGACAGCTCAAAAAAGGCACACAGGTGATTGTGGCAACACCTGGCAGACTTGTCGACTTGATTGAAAGGGGCGTGGCTGACATCACTACAGCCAATACTATTGTGCTCGATGAAGCCGACGAAATGCTCAACATGGGATTCTCTGACAGCATCAACGCCATATTCGAACAGCTGCCGGAAGAGCGCCGCACGCTGCTCTTCTCTGCCACCATGTCGCGCGAAGTGGAGCGGGTGGCTAAGCAGTATCTGCACGACCACAAGGAGATTGTCGTTGGTTCGAGAAACGAAGGCGCAGAGAATGTCGACCATACTTATTATATGGTGCATGCCAAAGACAAGTATCTGGCTCTCAAACGTATAGTCGACTACTATCCAAAAATATACGCCATCATCTTCTGCCGCACTAAGATAGAGACTCAGGAGATAGCGGACAAACTGATACAGGACGGATATAACGCCGAATCTCTGCACGGCGACCTCTCTCAGCCGCAGCGTGACCAGACCATGCAGAAGTTCCGTCAGCACACAGTTCAGCTGCTCGTGGCTACTGATGTGGCGGCGCGCGGACTCGATGTCAACGACCTTACACACGTGATAAACTACGGAATGCCTGACGATACCGAGTCTTACACTCACCGCTCCGGCAGAACAGGACGTGCAGGAAAGAAGGGCTCGTCTATCGCTATCATACATAGCAGAGAGCAGTTCAAGGTGCGTGCCGTGGAGAAAATCATTCAGAAGAAATTCATTAAGGGCAGCCTGCCATCGCCGACAGAGATATGTAAGAAGCAGCTTTTCCGTGTGATGGACCAGATTTCAAAGGTTGATGTCGACGACGAAACTATCAATCCTTTCCTCGAAGAGATTCAGCGACACTTCGAATACTTCGACAAGGACGACATAATAAAGAAGATTGTGATGCGAGAGTTCGGCAGATTCCTTGCTTACTATGCCGAGGAGCCGGACATCGAAGAGCCAGTGGATAAGAAAAACCGCAAGGCTGAGGGCGCAGAAAAGGGCGGACGTCGCAAGAGTTCTGACGGACGCGACCGTGGACCGGAGCATCGTGCGGAGAAAGGATATACTCGTCTGTTCATCAATCTCGGCAAGGCGGAGGGCTTCTACCCTGGTGAGGTGATGCAGTTCATTAACCAGCACGTCTCAGGACGCGGCAAGGGAGGACAGGCAAAACGACAGGAGGTAGGACATATCGACCTCATGTCGCACTATTGTTTTATCGAAGTGCCTGACCGGGATGCAAAGAACGTCATGGCAGCGCTTGACGGTACTACTTATCACGGCCGCAGCGTGAGATGCAATGCAGAGGGAACAGGCAAGCCAGAGGGCACATTCGATGCTCCAGTGCGCCGCAAGAAACGCCGTGACGACGGACGTCCTGTCATGAAACCGTCTAAGAAACGCAACACGCAGCGTGGAGAATTCTCTGCTGACGACTGGCGTTCTCTGATGTCAGAAGCCATCGTCGAACTGAAGGGCGTAGAGCCTGACTTCTCTGAAGAGGGCTGGGCACGCCGCCGTCCGAAGAAAAACAAGAAATAAGTTGTGAAGTTATAAGGTTTAACGTTTAATGGTTAATTATCGTAGCTCAGGAGTTCGTTTACACTTTTACCTTTCCTTAGAAGGGGTGTGATGACATTCTTTAGAGCTAGTCATAACAGTTATTTAGACCCCCTAGGGGGTCGCGTCGCTAAGGCGATGCATGTATCATGAGTTCGT
>JAZUMR010000012.1:0-9252 GCA_045603685.1 Prevotella sp. | reverse complement strand
CGACCAGAAAACTTCTAATAGTAACGTTGCCTACACGTTCAACACTACCATCATTAGGTGCAATCTTCAAATAGATGCCTGAATCCCATTTCGGCAAATATCATGTAGCTTCATGGTTTCCTCGTGCGTAGAATTCTCATTGTGCAAATCCTCTATTTCAATTTTTAGAGCTTTAGATTTGCCTGTAGTCCAACTGAAGCTCACGATATAGCCGTGTGGCATTAAGGCGGTTCATTTCCCTCACACCCAAGAATGTAAAGTTGGGTGCTTTTGCATTATTTTATTTAAGAGAATCATCTTTGATATTCGGCTTAGTAGAAAATTAGGGCCCAGTTAGTGAACGTATCTTGCTGAATTTTGCAATTAATAATATTGCTCTGTTTCTGCTTTTAAGAAAAGGAGAAAATCATCGTTTAATGAAGCCTTTTCATCCTTAGGTAGAGTCAAGCTATATAATCTGAAGAATTCATAGGGATTATGAAATTCTTTTATCATTTCATCCCTTAATCCGGCTTTGATGATTTGATTGGAGATATAAAAGCCAAGGGCATGACCGTTGTATTTGTAAATGCCAATGAGTCTGTCAATGCATGTCTCCTTGTCTATTTGATTTGCTGCATATTGAGCGATCGTTGTCTGTAAATATTCAATATCTTTTGGAGCGTTATTGTATAACTGCTTGAATTCGCTGGCAAGTTCTTTAGATTTACCAAGATTCGAAAAATATTGGTCATAGCCCATATATTTGTCAATTTGGTCAGCTATCCCCTCATTCGCTATCATATCAATCGCAAAGTTTATGTCATTTGCATAATTGAATTCGTGATGCTCAAAATGTGCCCTGTATACATGGAAGAACTCATGAGCAAGAAAATTGATTCTTTCCTCTTCAGTCATTTTATAAATCAAATTAAAATCAAGGACGATAGCATTATCCAACTCTTTTCCGTCTTGGCTTAAGAAGAAAAAATACACAGGCCTCCATTTTACAGATGCATCCAACTGTTCACATCCTAAAAAAGTTTGTAATCTGAATTTTGCATTTGAAATCAAGGATTCGAAATCATAATTATCACGGAATTTCCTTATTTCGGAGTAATTATTCTTGATGTCTTCATAGTTTGCTCTAACGGATGTCTCAAACAAGCTGTCATTTTGGGTTTGTCCCTTGCTGTCAGAACATCCAAAAATATCCAGCATAACAGCCTTCACTATATTGGGAATAGTATTGTCTTTGGAATTTGAAAATAGAGAATATGCTGCAGAACTATCAAGCTGATTCCATTGTTCCATATTGACTTCCTCTCCATTTTTGAGAAGAGCAGTTATATTAAGAAATTCATCAACTGAAGACAAATCTACATTCTGTGCATTTGATGATATATTAAACGCAAGTAGAATCAATAAAAATGAAACTATATTTTTCATATAATTACCTTAAAGTAACAACAATTATTCCAAAATCATCTCTGAATTATCACTCTCCTTGTTGTAGTATTTTACAGCACCTTGAATCAATGAATCAGAAGCGATACTATCAGTTGCTATATATTCTGCTTTCGTGATTAGCATTGCATACAATGCCTCTGTGCCCTCGTCTTGAGAAGCTAGTCCCCTATAACTCTTCAATACAACAATTGCACTATCTGGCTTTTCATTTATGTAGTCCTGCACCTCAGTAAGCAACCTGCGAGTCTCACGATATTGAGATGTCGCATAGGTGGTAAAACTGAATAGCATTAAACCTACTCTACCGTCACTTTACTTGCGTCACTTTCGTTTTAGCACGTATTTAACTAGTGCCGTAAATCGTCTGTAGTGATATGGATAACCTCGTTACCCAACTTTATCAAGGCATTATTTATAGTACTGCGATAATAAGCAATTGAATTTAGAGAACAACCTTCAACTTTTTTGGCAGAGATAAAGTTCTCAACCAAAATCTGATTATTACTTTCTGAATTGACAGAATCTTTTTCTGTCACGATTATATTTCAGAAAGTGTAATCAATCACCTTTCGCAACTGGGCTAACTATTCATTGTCAAGAACATTGAGCATTGCCTGTTCTATTTCATTAATTAAATTGTCAATCATACTTTTATTTGCTTTAGTTATTTAATTAACGTGTGGCAGATCTGAACCATGTGTATCAACTATATCACATTGGTGTGACTAAGACAAGTGACTAAGTTAAAGCTCTAATGTATTTCTGGTTTCGACTATTTGGTTTGTCTGGTATGGTCATCATCAGAACACCACTATCAATGAGAGGATCAATATAGCGATGTTTTACATTATAACGATGTTTGAGACCGATATGTTCCATTATCTCAGTCATGCTGCGGGGAGTTGAGCAGAAAGCTATAATATCATTAACCGTTTCAGTTAACTTGGTCACTGACTTAGTCACTTTTTCTTCACTTGTGACTAAGTTAAGTGATAAGGATGGCCTTACGGTAACTTCGAATGCTGTTATCTTGTCCACAGTAAAGATAGGTTCAGGATTACCATTTTCCTTCAAAAGGTTTTTAACTCGCTGAATACCACGATTAAACATATTGACATATTTCAATCCTCGCATAGCTTCTGCCACAATTGGATTTCGATAATCATTTACAGTCGGGAAGTTTTCTGGACGTGCTTCTCCATACAATCCTCCTGCATTCAGTATTTCAATGCGGTCTTCATATTGATACAATCGAATGGGCATGTTAGATTGATAATCACGATGCATACATGCATTCATCAGAAGTTCCCTCAATGCCAAATCTGGATAGTTTAGGAGAGTCTTTTCACGCAGCATGCTTATGGAAACGGGGCGAGCCGTCACTACCGCGTCTCGCACAAAGCTCTCCAGTTGTGGAAGCATTTTGCAAAGACTGCCTTTTATCTGTCGTTCATTGACAATCTCACTTCCACGGTCTTTTCCTGAGAAGTGGACATATTGCACATAGCACCCATGCATAAAATATTGAGGATCGTTGCCAAAAAGAATGATGGCAGCATTGGTGGGACAATCATGTTCTAAGTCGAAAAGGTGGATAGAGGATAATTGTTCTTTGATATCACGGTTATCACTGGCTAACACTTCTGTATCAATGACCTGAGGCAGGTATTTAGCCTTTATATAATACACATCAATACTATCAATTGTTGCTCCAAAACAAGGAGTTGCATCGAAAGTGGCCATATAAGAAGTTCTTCTTTCGAACAAAATACGTTCTTCTGCTTCCGTAGCAATGTCACGGCGAGGGCCTATACGGATAAACGTCCTGCCTCGATAGCGAACTGGAGGAACCAGTGATGGCGATACCTCTGCTACCAGTAAATCTCCATCTTCGAACTCAAAGCGTTCTACCGACATTACAGGCAACGGAAGAATGTTACCATCAGAACGAATGGCTGCAATCCTCTTTAATAAAGCGTCGTCAACTTTCAATCCAGATAAGGTGCCATTGTCGTATGCTCCAAGTATCAAGTACCCCTTTTTACGTGAATTAGGTAAGTCATTAGAGAAGGCACAAATAGCCTCCTGAAATTTATCCATATCACCTGTAGAAGCAGTACGTTCTACTCTATATGTTTCAGTGCTGTGCAGCAGTTCCTGCACCTCTTCTTTTGTTATCATACTATTACTTCTTAACTATTTATTAAGCTTTTGATGACTTTGTCTATTGCCTCTATTGATTTACGAAGTTCAAATCCTGATTTGTCTTGCAGTTATTTCAACTGATGGCTATGAATGTATGCCTTGACGGCACATTGCACCTCTGCCCTCTTGCTCTCGTCGGGTATCAGTTTGTAGATAGGGATGAGGTCGTCCTCTTGCAACCAAGCAAGGGACAGATTGGTTTTATCTTTGCATGACTGGTTCCACCAGTTAGCGATAGCAGCAGACGAATCCTCTGCTGCCATAGGGAAACTTGCCAATGTATTCGACAGATGCTGGGTATCACCACCATGAAATAGGCAGGAGACGACACCGCCCTTGGTGGTCCTTTCTTCAGAAGTACCCCAGAATATTGGATGATAGACTTCGTTCACGCGATGGAACATGTTTGTCATAAAACTGTCAGCATCGCAAGTGTTGGTTTTCAAGCCAGAGCGGTACAGCGAAAGGATGTTCATTCCCAATTCTGCCTTTTTCAATACGTGGGTACCAAAACGCTCCACTATATGCTCAGCACTCTCATCGATTAGCGCCCTCTTAAATTCATCAGTCAGCATTTGCTCCAACTGAACATTGGACGGACTTACGGGCATGTTGAGACGATGGCTATAAACTATGTAGCAGTCTATATACATCAAGAAAGAATAGTTATCGCCACGCTCCGATGCATCTTTGAACAGCGGATTATCTGTGAATGTGCCTGCGAAATAGACATCGCCTGGTTCCCCCTCTAATGCTAATCCCAATCCCTTGCGTAGTCCATCGAGGAATCCCCGTGCTTTGTTAACTTCACCAACAGTAGTTCCTGTGCCACTATAAATAGCCAATCTCTGTTTTTTACTGTCATCGAATTTGCTTAGGTCTATCACATTCTCACGCAGACAATCATTGCTGAGATAGGCTCCCGTCACGTCATAGCCTGAGCCCAGATAGGTCTTGTCCTTCAGCGGAACTTCAGCTGTCAGGCTGGTTACTGCATTTTCTTCTGGAATGGATACTTCCTCTGAGGAAGTTAGTCCGTCTTCCCCATCATCGCTGCTACAAGAAACGAGGGAGAAAACTGCAAGTATTAAGAATATGTTTCTCCAAATCTTCAGTGTTTTCATTTGCGTTATCATGTTGGTGGTTCAGAACTAAGAAGCCCACAAAAAGGGTTGATTCTATCGTAATAGCAACAAACAGGAAAGGCTATCAAGGAACTACCAGGCAGAGTGGTCGTCAATACAGACAAATCGGATGTTTTCTCCTTTCCCGTTTTCACCTTTCACCTTTCTCCTTCCTCATTTCACCTTCCCCCTACTCTACCGTCACAGACTTGGCGAGATTGCGCGGCATATCGACATTCAGGCCTTTCGCCACCGCCACATGATATGCCAGCATCTGCATCGGGATGACCGAGAGGAGCGGCACAAGGGCGTTAAGCGTGTTAGGTATCTCGATGACGCTCTCACTGAGGCTGCTCACTATTGTGTCGCCCTCGCTCACTATGGCAAGGATGCGGCCCTTGCGGCTCTGCACCTCCTGCATGTTGCTGATGATTTTCTGATACTGTCCGTGGTGCGTTGCCACGAAGACGATAGGCATGTGCTCGTCGACCAATGCCAGCGGACCATGCTTCATCTCTGCCGCAGGATAACCTTCTGCGTGTATGTAGCTGATTTCCTTCAGTTTCAGTGCTCCCTCAAGCGCAACAGGGAAATTGAATCCACGACCTAAATACAGTGCGTTCTGGCGGTCGGAGAACATAGCCGATATGCGCTTTATCTCGTCGTCCTGCGCCAGTATGCTCTTTATCTTCTCAGGGATGACGGTCAGCTCATGACACATCTGCTGGTACTCCTCCTCGGTTATGGTGCCCAGTGCGTTGCCCAGTGCGAGTGCAAGCATGGCGAGAACGGTCACCTGTCCTGTAAATGCCTTGGTAGAGGCGACACCTATTTCCGGTCCGACATGTATGTATATGCCCGTATCGCTCTCACGTGCTATGCTGCTGCCTACACCGTTGACGATGCCGAAGACAAGTGCGCCCTGCTCTTTCGCCAGCTGTATGGCTGCCAGCGTGTCGGCTGTCTCGCCGCTCTGGCTTATGGCAATGACCACGTCGTCCTTCTCTATCACAGGATTAGAGTATCTGAATTCAGACGCATACTCCACCTCCACCCTGATGCGGCACATCTGCTCGATGAGCTGCTTGCCGATGAGTCCGGCGTGCCATGATGTTCCGCAGGCCACGATGATGACATGGCGTGCGCGGATGAGCTTAGCCTTGAAATTCTTCAGGGCAGAGAGATGCACCTCATAGTGCTCGCCCTTGCCGCTATAGTCGCGCACCTTAACGATTCTTCCGCGCATACAGTCGCGCATGCACTGCGGCTGGTCGAATATCTCCTTTATCATGTAGTGGGGGTATCCGCCTTTGCTCAGTGCGGCAATGTCGAGATTTATCTCCTTCACATCCACCTCTACAGCAGAGCGGTCAGAGAGATTCATGATATTTATCTCCTCACCCTTGCGCACATCGGCTATCTGTCCGTCGTCGAGATAAACAACACGCTTCGTATATTCCACCATCGGCGTAGCATCGCTGCCGATAAAGAACTCAGTATTGCTTTCGCCCATTCCGATTACGAGGGGCGACGCCTTGCGTGCGCATACTACATGGCTGCTGTCCTTGCGTTCCATGACCACGATGGCGTAAGCGCCGATGACATGATACAGGGCGCGGGCTACAGCCGCCACGAGCTGTCTGCCGTTGCGCTGGTAAACATAGTCGATGAGATTGCACAGCACCTCAGTGTCGGTCTGGCTCCTGAAGATGTATCCCTTGCGCTCCAGCTGCTCCTTCAGCTCCTTGTAGTTTTCGATTATTCCGTTATGCACGATAACAATCTCCTCGCTCATGGAGAGATGCGGATGGGCGTTAGTTGTCGACGGCTCGCCGTGTGTGGCCCATCGTGTGTGGCCTATGCCCACAGTGGCTGCCGGCTGCTCTTTATTCACCAGCGTCTCAAGATTGCTCACCTTGCCCTTCTCCTTATATATATTGAAGGGCTGCTGCTCTCCTTCGTTCAGTGCTATACCCGCTGAGTCATATCCGCGGTACTCCAGCTGATGCAGGCCCTTTATCAGTATCGGCGCTGCATGCTTTATTCCGATGTATCCTACTATTCCGCACATAATTCTATTTTGTGTTTGTTGTATTTCCTGTCAGTCATTATACCGCCACTGCACACACAGCAGCATGCCATGGAGCCGGCGACCATGTACGCTGCATGCCGCCTATAGCCGTTCCTCTTTGTTATTCCTTCTCGCTTGCCACAGGCTGCTGCTCCGTATCTTTCGGGCAGAGTATACTGCTGTACCGCTCGCTGTCGCCAAGCAGACTCACAGCCTCTTTCACCTGCTTGTCATACTCCAGCATGTGCTCAATGGCTCCTTCCTGATAATAATAGCATGTGACAATGTCACGCTCCAGAGCCATACGTATCTCACGGCTGTGGAACTTCAGTTCTGACGCAAGGTCATGCTCCAGTTTCTTCTCCAAAGCGTCAAGCTCCGCCTTGGCACGGTCATAGTATCCCTCCATCTTTGCCACCTTCTTCAGCTCGCTGAGGATTGTGCTGCTGATACGGTCATACTTGAATCCTGCGTCTATGGCGCGCTGGCAGTAGTCTGCATACTCTTCGTCGCTGATGCGGAAGTCCTTGGCTGGTGCTATCTGCTTATTATTATCTACGTAATCCACGATATAGTCCATCATGACATTCGTAGAATCAAGCGCAGCTGTCTGCATGTAATAGACAATATTTGGCAGCGTGTCGGCCTTCAGCACTATGTCGGGCATAATGCCGCCGCCGTCTTTCACTGTGCGCCCGTTTCGTGTCTTGAACTCACGCTTCAGCGAGTCAGCCACAACATCTCTTCCGTCACGCTTATAGTTGATGGCCTGCACGCAGCGTCCTGACGGTATGTAATAATGTGCTGTCGTTACCTTCATGTTCGCATTGTATGGCAGCGGCAGCGGAACCTGCACAAGCCCCTTGCCGTATGTCTTTGTGCCAAGCACTACGCCACGGTCAAGGTCCTGCAGCACACCGCTCGTAATCTCTGCCGCCGAGGCTGTCGTGCCGCTGACAAGACACACGATAGGCATGACTGTATCTATAGGCAGGTCCTTCGTGACATACTCCATATTGGCACGCTTCACCTTGCCCTTGGTGCTTACAAGCTTTATATCCTTAGGCAGGAACATATTCAGAATGTTCACCGACTCGCTGAGCGAGCCGCCGGTGTTATTGCGCAGGTCAATCACAAGCCCCGTCATGCCCTTGCGCTTCAGCGTGATGAGCGCATTGCGGAAATGCGCCGAGCAGTCTTCCGTATACTGATCGAGGTTAATATATCCCACCGTGCTTGTCAGCATGCCGTAATATGGTATAGCTGGCTGCTGTATGGCGCGGCGTGTAATCTTCACCTTTCTCTCCTTCTTCTCTCCCGGACGCTTTACCGTGAGCATGAAGGTTGTGCCAGGGTCGCCACGAAGATGCTCAGAGACGTATGTTGTGCTCTTGCCTCTCATATCCTCGCCGTCAATGGCTATGATATGGTCGCCCTTTCTCAAACCTGCCTCCTGCGCCGGCATACCTAAGTACGGCTCATTGATGACGGTCACATTGTCACGAACATTGAAACTGACAACCGAGCCGATGCCGCCATACTTGCCTGTCATCAGCGATTTCAGCTCCTTGGCGTTTGCAGGCGGATAATACTCCGTATACGGGTCGAGCGAACGGAGCATGCCGTTTATGCTCGCCTCAATCGTCTGCGACGGGTCAAGACTGTCAACATACACCATATCTATATTGCGATAGACTGATGCAAATATCTCAAGCTGCTTTGCTACCTCCAGATTATGATTGGCAGTCTTCAGAGTATCCGAAGCACCGGCATTCATTCCAAAAGAAAGCAATAGGGAAAATATAATTGTAAATTTCTTCATATCCTTTGTTATATGTCATAGGCCAGACAAATGGACACAACGTCCTGAAACGTCAAAACCTCATAACGTCTTAATGCATGCAAAGGTACTATTTTTTTTATTATATCAAATGTATAAGCACGAAAAAAACAGAAAAATAAGTTTTTTTTAATGTCAAAGCAAAAAAAAACAAGAAAATATTTGCACGTTTAAAAAAAACACCGTACCTTTGCACCCGCAATTAAACAAAACGTTTACTGCAAACATAATTAATACTGCTTCAGTAGCTCAGTTGGTTAGAGCACCTGACTGTTAATCAGGGGGTCGTTGGTTCAAGCCCATCCTGAAGCGCAAATCCTCAACTTCGGTTGAGGATTTTTGTTTTAAATGGCTTTCAACAAAGGTTTTCACATTCTGGTTTTCCCCTTATCTGATAGCTGCACTCTTCTGCACACAATATGGACCTATAGCTCATTTTGCAGGATGGAACAGCCCTCAAAGGTCGATTCCTACAGGTGTTCTGAGAGTTTCAAACGTTTCAGGACACATTTCGACGTATGAAAATGCTCAATAGCTCATTTTGCAGGATACGAGTGTTCTGA
>JAZUMR010000011.1:0-123670 GCA_045603685.1 Prevotella sp. | reverse complement strand
AGAACACTCGTATCCTGCAAAATGAGCTATTGAGCATTTTCATACGTCGAAATGTGTCCTGAAACGTTTGAAACTCTCAGAACACCTGTAGGAATCGACCTTTGAGGGCTGTTCCATCCTGCAAAATGAGCTATAGGTCTTTTTTTTATGATTTTATGATTTTATGATTTTATGATTTTATGATTTTCGGTGAAATGAGAAAAGATGAAAGCGAAGCAATCAACTCGTCAACTTGTTTACTTGTTTACTTGTCAACTATATGATTTTATGATTTAGGGTTAAAGGTTAAGGGTTAAAGGTTAAGGGTTAAGGGTTAAGGGACAAACAACTTGTCTACTTGTCTACTCGTCTACTTGTCTACTTAAAAAATCAACTCGTCAACTCGTCAACTCGTCAACTTGTCTACTATATGTTTTTCATGCTCCGCCACAACTTCAATATGGGAGGCTTCAAGTTATGGAAAACGACAGAATCTGACATAAAAAAAGGAGCCGCATACCGTGATATGCGACTCTCCATGTTCTCGTCAATCCTGTTATCTGTTGATATATTTCTTGCCACCCTTTATAATGACTCCGCGTGTCGAAGGCTGCACTGGCTGTCCTGCAATATTATATGCTGGTGCCTCTTTCGCACTGCCTGCCACAGAATTAATACCGGATGACTGTACCACTGTACCGTTGTATTTGATGCTAAGCGTCACCGGCATTACACCGATTGTCACATTGAGCGGTATATTCATAGCGATATTGTCGCCACTGATAGTCCCTGTCACTTCACCCTGCACGCCTCCGATGGCAGAGCCGACCCATTCTATGTCCTTGTCGTCGCCATCAGTAAGAATGATGTTGTTCTGTGTACCTTCAGGAATGCTCCTCAGATTTATCGTGCTGCCATCGGCCGTTGCGGTCAGAGAAGGAATGACAATGTGTCCGACATTGAACTCGCTATCGAGCAACGTTATTGAGAAGTTTTTCAACTCCATCTTGTATGTGCCGTCTCCATTGTCATACATATTTAACAGAATATCATTCTGGGTTACGTTAATCACGGAAGCGAAGACGCCTTCGCCACGAACATTCAGCGTACCTGAATACTGTGTCTGGGCAAATGAGACGGTTGCAGCTACTATAAGTGTAGCAATGAGAGATAAAATTCTTTTCATAATAATATTATTGTTTAGTTGACAAGTTGACGAGTAGACAAGTTGACAAGTTATTTGTTTAGTTGACAAGTTGATTTTTTAAGTTGACAAGTTGACGAGTAGACAAGTTGACAAGTTATTTGTTTAGTTGACAAGTTGACAAGTTATTTGTTTAGTTGACAAGTTGACAAGTTATTTGTTTAGTTGACGAGCTGTTTTTTAAGTTGACAAGTTGATTTTTTAAGTTGACGAGTTGACAAGTTGCTTGATTTTTCGTTACACTCAAGGAACTTCTTGTCCACTCGTCTACTAAACAATCAACTTGTCTACTCGTCTACTCGTCAACTTGTCAACTAAACAATCATTTTATGCAGTATACGGCTCCGAGCGACAGGTATACAGGATGGAGCGACATGCTGACAGGATTACCTTTTTTATTATTAAAGGCGGAATTAAATCCGTATGACAATGATGCATATGCTCCCCAACGTTCAGACAGCATACAATCTGCCGATATATCTATGCCCCACTGGAAACGACGGAGATAAGCATCGAACTCCTCTCCGGAGAAAGTTCCGCGCTTGTCTATGGTATTGCCGTTCTCATCTGTATAGATATCGCCTATCTCTACTTTCTCGCCACGTATCTCATCACGTCGGATATAAGCGTCGAAATTACCCGTCCAGTTGCCTTCGGCATCGTAAATCTTTTTTCCATACGCATAGCCCTGGAAACTGCGGTCGGCAACAATGGAGATATAAGGGCCGAAGCGCAGCTTCGTATTGCGGCTCATTCTCCATACACCCTGAACAGGAATCGTTATTCCCGTCTGCACTATTTCTATTACGACATTGCCAGAGAAGGGACCGAAGATTTCCTCGCCACCCTGACGCAGTGTTATATCATAATGGCGCATACGCACATCGGTCTTGAATCCCTCACGCTCAAGAAATACAGCTGTACTTACGCCATAATCCTCTGTGAACATCATTTCAGCCTCTACGCCCGCCCTAAGATTCAACTTCGGGGCATAGGAGTTAAGGCTGCGCATTTCGGCAGGAAAGCCTGCTGGCACAGTACCGCCAATATTATATCCTACCTTCGCCTGTATGTGCAAATCACGTTCTACACATACTGTATCTGCCATCTGAGCATATGACTTTACGCTCAGGCATATAATCATAATGGATAATACTATTTTTTTCATAATATATTCATACTTTCGCAAATTTCGCTTGCCTTGTAGATAGAGGGAGGTAGAGGTAGAAGGAGATAAAGGGAGGTAGAGGTAGAAGGAGATAGAGGGAGGTAGAAGGAGATAGAAGGAGGTAAATGACATTTGTTTTGATACAGCCCCCCCGCTTGCCGAAGTATCGTCTTCTATCTTCGCCGCTGAGAAGCGGCATATCTTCCTTTAACTTCATATATCTTCTTCTTAACTCCTTCTTAACTTCTTCTTAACTTCTTCTTAACTTCATCTTAACTCCTTCTTAACTCCTTCTTAACATCCGATGTTATCATACTATCTGCATAGGCATAATGGCTAATAATAGTACATCTTTATATTGTCGACATATAGCGCGCTACCCAAAGCTCCGCTGTACGAAGCACCATCCTTGCTTGAAGAACACACGATAGAGTAACTGTATCCCTTGCTCATCAGCAACTCAATGTCAAGCTGCTCATACCAGGTGAACTCAATGTCGAACGGCACCCAATGGTTTGTATTATTCTCGAACTCCTTTATTTCTGCACGAGCCACAATCTGCTTGCTGTCATTGATATTGTCACCATATACTACAACGGGATTACCGTTTTCATCATGGTTGCGATATACTATGCAGTATATGGCAGGCTGGTCCGTAGCATCTATTGCACTGCCATCGGCACTTATCATCTGACGGCCAGGGAAGTACTTATAGTAGCCTGTGATATGCATAGGTGCACGGTCAAGCGTAATATTATCGCCAAAGCGCGTAGCCTTCATTGTATTGGTCAGTGCCTGCGACATGTCAAATGTACCCAGGAACAGATTGCCTGCCGCAAGCGGCATTCCAAATAACTGGCCAAATTCACCTGTAGAACACGTGGTAAGCTTCACGGCATTACCTCCATCTACGCCCTCCCCCCTAACAGGCGTTGTTGGATACTCGTCTGGCTTAGCCGAGCTGCGCGCAATAGAATACGCCACATTGGCCGTTGCCCAGTTAGACACGGCTGGCATGCTGCCGCTTGCATCGGGGTCGCTCCATTCGTAATACTTATTCTTCTTTGGCTCAAGATAAAAATGCTCGAAGTTATATTCAACTATCTTTGCAAAATCTGTGGCAGAATGCTTAAACTGGACGTAGTACATGCGGATATGCCGTCCTGCCTCAGAGGCTTTGGCGAGCTGTTCCTCTATAGGCTTGCCTGAGGCGCATATCTGTCTGAACAGCACTATTTCATCCTCGGCTATGCAATAATATACATGTGTCGTATCATTGGAGAAATTGCGGGGCGTGCCGCTCTCTGGATATAGGATTGCTCCGTCAGAAAGCACGAATCTCGGTGCGGCAGAAGAGAGGTCTGCCCATGGCGTAACACGTTGGAACTGAATAACGGAGGCTGCATAGTCTGCATTTATAGATGCTGCTGTGTCACTTAACTGGAAAAAGCATTTCTCTGCATCTGCCACTCCAGCATAGGCGCTTGTTATATCGCATTCGGGATTCCTGAGCTCGTCCTTCACGCATGAGGCAGCGCATATAACGAGCGACAATAATATAATTATATTTCTCTTCATATTTACTTAGATTTAACTTTCGCAAGTTCCGCTTGCCTTGTAGATAGAGGGAGGTTGAGGTAGAAGGAGATAAAAGGGAGGTAGAGGGAGATAAAAGACATTAGTCTTGATACAGAACACCCGCTTACCAAAGTATCGTCCTCTATCTTCGCCGCTGAAAGCGGCATATCTTCCTTTAACTTCATATATCTTCTTCTTAATTCCTTCTTAACTCCTTCTTAACTCCTTCTTAACTCCTCAGGCTCGAAGAGCCGATAACTTCTTCTTAACTCCTTCTTAACTCCTTCTTAACTCCTTCTTATCATGAAAGCATTGCGCTATCTTAATTTCTGAAACTTCTGTGCAGGAACTTTTGCCGCCTGTTCTGGCAGCATGTGCATACAGGTCACCATGACTGAGTCGTAGCGATGTATGCCATACTTGTTTATTGTATCAACAGCTGCATTGTATATTCTTTTCAAGTCAGCATGATTCTTGACTGACACCAGGCACCCAGATGTGGCACGGCTATCCGCTGTGACGGAATAAATCATATTATGGCGTGCTGTGCGCATCTTGGTGGCTTGAGGCTCTGGCAGTACTGCTGCATTCATAGAGTTTGATGTTAGCATCTGGACACGCGTATTTATATTCTGCATCTGGACAAGAAAGCATTTGTCAGATATTTTAAGAGAGTCAACAAGACGTTGTGCCACCTGTGCTTCTCCGCTGTTTCTGTCAAGCGCAATCATCCTGTCCGCAAGCTGCGATGGCTTCTTAATACGGCTTTTATGGTTTGTATAGAAATAATACTTTATATTGTTATGATATGAATATGACAGGCTGTCAGCACTTATACATTTTATGCTGTCTGGCACATCTTTAATTCTCCTTGATAGCGAAGATGCCCGGACGGAATCTGTCATTATGGCAATGGCTGAGCCGTAAATAAGCGCAGTATCACAATCAGAACGTGAAGCATGGGTCTGAAAATCAAGCGCATAACCGCAAGACGCAGCTATTCCAGCCTTCTCCGCCACATACAGCGGAAAGCAGTCCATAGTCGGAGTAAGAGCCACCGTAATCACCTTGCCCGCACGCTTCGGACTGCTGTCTTCAGAAGTGCACGAGACATTAACGACCGACAGGCTGATAAACAGTAAGTATAGTATATTCTTGTTCATATTATATCTTTTTCATTGAATTCCGTCCTAATTTCCTTCCGTCAAGGCAGAATCCTGACAAAGGCTACGGGTAGGCTACTGTAAGTCGGGAATGGTTTGGTTCTGCTCACACGGATTATTCAAGACGCAGGATTTACCATCCACACCTAATTCCCAAACTATTTTTGTTCTATTAATAGTTGGCTATATTTTCTCCTGTGCATGAAATAATAGTTCCACAGAATAGATATATCAGCAAGATGGATTGCTTCTTTCCCCTTTCCGTTTTCAGTTTTCAGTTTTCCGTTTTCCTCTTTGCCACCATTCGCTGTTCGCGCACCAAACGGTACGAACTGCGTCCGTACTTCGTTTGACGTTCGCTGCTCATGCCGACGAAGCTTCGCTTTCCGTTTTCCCCTTTCAACCGCACGCATCTGTATGCTATCACGAACAGGCTGATACTCCTTACGCCAGCGGCTATATTCCTGCCGAGCACGCACAATAGCCTTTGCATCAGCAATATTGCCTGTCAGCAGCGACTGCAACGCAGCTATGTAATCAAGCAAACAACGCCAACGCATAACATTGCCAAGACTTGATTCTGGCAGATTCTTATACAGCATCAGGAGATTATTGCGGAAATTAAGGAATGTCTTACGCGGATTTCCCTGCGGAAGCGTTCCGCCACCTAAATGATATACAACACTGTCAGGCAGACATACAACACGATAGCCGTACAGACGCATACGCCAGCATAAGTCTATCTCCTCGTTATGAGCAAAGAAACGTGAGTCTAATCCTCCGCAATCGATATACACATCTCTCCTGACAAGGAGGCAGGCTCCTGTAGCCCAATGTATATCTGCTATATCGTCATACTGCCCTGTATCGGACTCTAATGTGCCAAATATTCTGCCACGGCAGAATGGATACCCGTATTTGTCAAGATAGCCTCCCGCTGCGCCAGCATACTCAAACTTCTGGCGGTCAATATATGACAACAGCTTTGGCTGGCAGGCTGCCACCTCAGGATGTGCAGACATGTAACCGAGCATCGGAGCCAACCAGTTTTCTGTAACCTCCACATCACTGTTCAACAGCACGACATATTCGTTTTGAACTGCCTCAATGGCACGGTTATACCCTTCCGCGAAACCGTAATTCTCACTGAAAGCCAAGACCTTAACAGTTGGGAATTCCTCTGAAAGAAGTTTCAGGGAATCGTCCGTCGAACCGTTGTCAGCCACGACTATCTCTGCTTCTGGAGTATTAGAAATGACTGAAGGAAGGAATTTCCTCATCATGTCACAGCCATTCCAATTTAATATTATCACGGCAGTATTCATAGTAATTCTCCTTTCAGTGCATTCCTTTCATCATTAAACCCACCTAAGCGCACACGCAGAATATGATTGTCGTATTCCTCATGCGACATGTCTGCCGGCAGTTCAACACGGATATAATTCGGGGTGAAGCCTGTCATCGGCTTATTCCTTTGCGCACGCTCCACAAGCACCTCCATCTCACATCCGATGTGCTGCGAATAGAATGCCTCAAACATTTCTTCTGACAGTTGAATCAACCTCTGCGAACGTTCCTTCCTGTCCTTGTCCGCAACGATATGCGGAATATTTAGAGCCTGTGTACCTGGACGCTCCGAATAAGGGAAGACATGCAACTGCTGTACGTCCAAGGAGTTAATAAAATTGTAGCATTCCTCAAAGCAATCCTCCGTCTCTCCACGGCAGCCTACCATGACATCTACTCCGATAAACGCATCAGGCATCATTTCCTTGATGTATTCTATCTTATGGCGGAAGAGTGCCGTATCGTATCTGCGGTGCATTAGTCGGAGCACCTCATCGCTGCCTGACTGCAACGGAATATGGAAGTGGGGCATGAATGAACGCGATTGAGCACAATAATCTATCAGCTCTTTTGTCAGCAGATTCGGCTCAATGCTCGAGATGCGATAGCGCTGAATACCTTCTACCCTATCAAGCTCACGGACAAGATCGAGGAAAGACTCTCCCGTAGTCTGCCCGAAATCGCCTATATTTACACCCGTAATAACTATCTCCTTTGCACCACATTGCGCCGCAGCCTCTGCCTGAGAAACGAGGGATGATATAGAAGCATTGCGTGAATTACCTCGGGCAAAAGGTATGGTGCAGTATGTACAATAATAATTACAGCCATCCTGCACCTTCAGGAAATAGCGTGTGCGGTTGCCTCTTGAACATGAAGCGGCAAACGAGCGAATATCCTTTACTCGTTCACAAAGTATCTTCTCATGTATTCTTCCAGACATCTTGTCTGCAAGAATTTCCACAAGGCGCGCTTTCTCATTGGCTCCCAACACAATGTCAACTCCAGGAATTTCCGCCACCTTGCTTGAAGACAGCTGTGCATAGCATCCCGTAACGAGGACAAAGGCATTAGGATGGGTGCGCACCATCTTATTTATCTGCTGGCGGCATTTGTGGTCAGCAACTTCAGTTACAGAGCAAGTATTAATAATACATATATCCGCCTGTTCGCCTTTTCTTGCAGTACTAACTCCAAACTTGCCAAGCTGTTCTGCAAAAGTAGAAGTCTCTGCAAAATTCAGTTTGCATCCTAACGTGTAGAATGCAGCCTTTTTTCCCTGAAAAACAGAATAGTCAGTCATTTTAGATAGTTATGTATTATATTTACTGGCATTTCTGCCGTGTCAACGAGTATATTCCTGGCAAGAGCAACGATAAAGCAAACATATTGATGTCAAGCCATAAAGTAAGAGAACGGCCTATTCATGCCGCATCAAATGGTTACAATCATTTCAAGCACAGCTGCTGAAGATCATAGAATGAGCCATTGTAGATATTAAAGTCAACAGGTCCTTCTATACCCTGTACTTTTCCAGCATCAGTGTGCTGCCAGAATTTCCATGGTCCCTGATACTGCATAACATCTACATAATAATGTGCAATCCAATAAGGATAGTCATCAAAACGCTCATCATTGAGATAGCGCTCTTTAAACTTATAATATGTGTAGATAATAGGCTTCACATGATACTTGTTCTCGACAATATGCAGCCACGTAAGCACATCACGCTGGAAGTCTTCTACACTTTTATCCTTTGGTTTGTGCTCCACATCAAGAATCGGAGGCAAGTCTCCTGCTTCCAGCGGAACATTTTCAAGGAAGAAATATGCCTGTTCTCTGGCTGACGAACGCTTGCTGAAGAAATGGTATGCACCACGAATAAATCCGTGCTCACGAGCCTGATGAAAGTTATCCTCAAAGTTCTCATCAAGCATAGTCACTCCCTCTGTAGCCTTAATCAGCACAAATCTTATAGGACACTTATTTATATTAGCCGTACGCAACAGCCGCCAGTCAATGTCTCCCTGATAATGTGAAATGTCAATACCCTGTATCTCGTATCCGTCAGGATAATCCTCGTCACCGTATAGGGCCTGCCATCTAAATGCTGTAGAAAACACGAAGAAATACCATAGCGCCCAAATGTATAGAGCAACTATAATGAAACCGCCCAACCACCATACCCATTTAGGGTGGCGGCTGAGCAATGTTTCGAAATTTGCACCTTTCTTTCTGCTGGTGCCTTTAGCTGATTTCTTCAAGTGATTCTGCGGTAATAAATCGTTAGTCCTATACTTTCATATGAAGCATAAACTACATATTCTCGAGCTGGAGAGTCTTTGTTGGCTGGTCACAAACCTCTGATGGTCCGAAGTACTGGATTGGTCCAGGATATACGAAGCTTGTATTGCGAGCCCACTCAGTGCGATGGCACACAAAGAACTTGTATGGTCTGCCAGACAATTCAACAAGAGCCTTGCGAATAACTGGCTTCATCTCACCGTTGCGCTTCTCCATGTTCATCATCATAGTGATAGGTATACCGCCAGCAACCCATTCGTCAGCAGGACGGCAAGTATTCTTTATGCTTGACATGTAGCCGGTCTTACCAGCAGCGATGAGCATAGAAGCATTGAAGCCGAGGCTGTAGCAATAGTCAGCGTCGAAGTTTGAAGGAGCCGCACAACGTCCCTCATATCCGAAGAAGTGGTGCTGTGTAGCGAACTTGCCTGTATAAATTCCGTCCTTCTTCCACTGTTCGAGTTTCTTTGCAACCATCTCTGCGAGCAGCTGCTCTGTCTCGATGAGTGATACCTGCACATTTCCGTGAGGGTCGCGCTCGAGTGCCAACTGACGTGACACAGAAAGCGGCAGTGAGCGGAATATTGCAGCATTCTCGTCAGAAAGGTGCGCCAGGACATAGTCAATCTTATGGTCGCTTGCGACGAGGTCAAAATCTGCCTGGTTAGCAGCGAGCATATCGTTAAGCTCTGCTATGAGTTTCTTGATAGCAGGAATAAACTCGATGAGTCCTTCTGGCACAAGAACAACGCCATAGTTCATGCCGAGATTAGCACGGTCTGTCACAACCTCTGCAATATATGTCACAACATCGTCGAGAGTCTGGTCCTTAGCCTCCACCTCTTCGCCGATGAGTGTGATGTTAGGGTGTGTCTGCAGCGCACATTCGAGTGTAACGTGTGATGCAGAACGTCCCATGAGCTTGATGAAGTGCCAGTATTTCTTAGCAGAGTTACAGTCGCGCATGATATTTCCGATAACCTCTGAATAGACCTTAGTCGCAGTGTCGAAACCGAATGATGTCTCTATCTCGCTGTTCTTAAGGTCACCGTCGATAGTCTTAGGACATCCGATTACCTGTACGTCTGCACCAATTGCCTTATAGTATTCAGCAAGAACGCATGCGTTAGTATTAGAGTCGTCGCCGCCTATTATCACGAGAGCCTTGATGTCAAGAGCCTGAAGAATCTCCAGACCTTTGTCAAACTGCTCTTTCTTCTCCAGTTTTGTTCGTCCTGAACCGATGATGTCGAAACCGCCAGTATTGCGATATTCGTTTACGAGTTCCTCTGTAATTTCAATATACTTATGGTCAACAAGTCCGCCAGGGCCAAGAATAAATCCATAGAGCTTATTCTTTGGATTCAGCTTCTTAATACCATCAAAAAGTCCTGAGATAACGTTATGTCCGCCAGGAGCCTGACCTCCAGAAAGAATAACGCCCACATTCATACTAACAGATGCTATTTTTTCATCTGTTGGCTCAAACTTGAGGTATGGCATGCCATAAGTGTTAGGGAAGAGTTTCTCTATCTCTTCCTGATCTGCCACTGACTGTGTAGGTTCACCCTCTACAGCCTTCAGTGCGCCACGCAAAGCGATTGGAAGCTTTGGCTGATAGGCAGCACGTGCAATCTGTAATGCGCTCTTTTCCATTGTTCTAATTTTATAGTTTTATGTCATTAAGTATTCTGTATAATATACAATTATTCGGCAAAGATAACACATTTATCTGACACTTGCGTAGTCTGTGGGTGAAAAAACTCGCATTTAAGAACTTTTTTAGATTTAAATTAGGTTATAAGATAGTTTTTTGCTAATTTTGAACGCTATTTTAACCTTACACCCCGACAAGATACATAAACTGCGGAGCAAGAAACCGCAAAACACTGATTTCGCCAATGTCAATAAAAAGCATAAGCAAGTGGATGCTTTATACTGCCGGAGGATGGAAGAAACGCATTACCGAACCTCATCCGGAGAAGTGCATCATCTGTCTTGCACCACACACATCAAACTGGGACTTTATCATAGGTCAGCTATACTCTCACGCCGAAGGGATACAGTTTAACTTCCTTATGAAAAAAGAATGGTTCTTCTGGCCATTAGGACCATTATTCAAGAAGATGGGAGGCATACCGGTTCATCGAGACAAAGCCTACTCTATGACCGATACGCTCGCCGAAATCGCTACCACAGCAAAACAATTCCGGCTCGTCATCACCCCAGAAGGAACACGCAGCCCGAGAAAAGAATGGAAACGAGGTTTCTACTATATAGCAATGAAGGCTGGCATGCCTATCCTGCTGTATGGAGCAGACTTCGAGAAAAAGGAAATCATTTGCACAAGAACATTCTATCCTACAGGCGATTATGATAAAGATATTCTTGAAATAAAGGACTACTACAAGGACTTCAAGGGCAAGAAACCTGAGAATTTTATTCTATAATATCACGACAGAAAAAACGCATCAGTAAACATAGCAAAATGAAAGGTAGCTTCTTACCGACTCATTCGCTACCTCTTGCCATCTCATTCGCTACTTTTTGCATGCCCAAAAGCAACGAATGGGAAAACAAGATAAAATCAAGCAAAAACGCACATGGAGCGTCAAGCAAAACCATGCACACGCTTACAATTTGCTACATATATCAGAGTTTTGCTTTCAAAATGCAAATCCAAGAAATTCCAGGGGCATTATCACATCTAAGGCAAGAGAAAATAGCCATGCCGTAACAGGAAAAAGAACAACAGAAACAGTGATACAAAAATACATAAAAATACTTATTGCATGTCTGACAGCCATGCTTCCTGCCATGACGGACGCACAGACACGTGCCCCATGGGTAACTAACGTGTCGCAGCCTCATCAGGTAACAAAAGGACTAAAGGGGCGGCATCTCAGCATATGGCCAAGCCATGGCAGGTATTACAGCAAGAAGAAAGGCATCTGGGAATGGCAGCGTCCGCAGATTTTCTGTACGACTGAAGATCTTCTTACACAGTCTATCGTGACTCCATACCTTATACCGATGCTTGAAAATGCTGGCGCAAACGTTTTTATGCCGCGCGAACGCGACTGGCAGACAGAAGAATGCATTGTGGACAACGACATCGCATCATCGGGCTACATGGAATATTCCGGCAACAAGCCCTGGATCGTGTCGCCACAAGCAGGATACGCTATCCGCACCGGCAATCATAAAGACAACAGCCGCCCTTTCTCACAGGGGTCAGCACGTATGGCGCAGGTCACACAGACCTCTGCCATATCAAAAGCCTACTATCGGCCTAACCTCAGAAAAAGTGGCAGATACGCCGTATACGTAAGCTATCAGACAGTAGAAGGCTCGGTCAACGACGCTGAATATATTGTTATGCACCAAGGCCAGTCTACGAAGTTCAAGGTAAACCAGCAAATGGGGTCAGGCACATGGGTGTATCTGGGCACCTTTGATTTTGACGCTCACAGCACATTCAGCAACTACGTGATGGTGACGAACAGCAGCAGCATGGAGGGCTTTGTCACTACCGACGCTGTCCGTTTCGGAGGCGGCATGGGCAACCACGAGCGCGGGGGGATGACAAGCGGACTGCCACGCGCTATGGAATGCTCGCGATATTGGACCCAGTATGCTGGAGCACCACGCTCTGTCACATGCTCAAAAGGCGGAAACGACGACTACGGAGACGACATCAACTGCCGCTCACTCATGTCAAACTGGCTGTCATACGGTTCTTACACCAACCCGGCAGAAAAGGCGGCAGACAATGCAGAAATCATCAATCAAGATACAATAACCATAGCCGAAGCGGCTGCAAAGATTTATCTTGACAGCATAGCAGCCACAAATCCAGACAGCGCGACATTAGCCATGGCTGACAGTATTGCAAAAGCCATTGCCGATAGTGTGGCGCGCATACCTATACAGCAGATTAACGTCGTATCGGGAAAAGTGCTATCTGGAAAAGTGCCTATAGAACTACAGCTTGGAATACATAGTGATGCAGGACGCTCTGACGATTTCAATAGCATATATGGTTCGCTGGCAATATGCACCAGCAATTTCAATGACAACAAGTTAGCATCTGGCAAATCACGAAGAGCTTCGTTTGATTTTGCCTGCGACATTCTATATAATGCCACACGTGACATAAAAAAAGAATTTGGCACATGGGTGGCACGGGATATATGGGACCGCAATTATAGTGAGACCAGGCTGCCTGCTCAGCCTTCTGCAATTCTGGAAATGCTGTCGCATGAGAACTTTGCAGATATGCGCATGGCACACGACCCTTACTTCAAATTCGTTCTTGCACGCTCTATATACAAGACTATACTCAAGTTTATTGCACGGCATAACGGAAAGAAAGCTATTGTTCAACCTTTAGCTCCTACAAACCTGTCTGTCAGGCGTCTAAAAGCAAATGTGTTGACTCTGTCATGGGCTCCACAAATCGACCCAAACGAGGCAACTGCCACACCGAAGGCATACAATCTGTATACCAAAATAGGAGACAGAGGATACGACAACGGCGTAAGTGTAGGCACTACAGAATACACAATAGCGTTGAAAGAAAACACCATCTATAGATTCCGCGTCACAGCCACAAACGAAGGAGGCGAAAGTTTCCCTACTGAGGAGCTTGTTGCAATGTACAACCCCAAGGCTAAAGCGACAATAATGATTGTAAACGCCTTTCATCGTCTGTCATCTCCTGCTGTCATTGACAACGACTCGCTATGCGGCTTTGACTTACAGGAAGACATCGGCCTGTCATACGGAAAAACATTAGCATGGACAGGACAGCAGAAAGTTTTCGACAAGCAGCAGGCGGGAAAGACACCATGGCTGGGATATTCCGATGATTCTCTGCTTGGCCGATTCACAGCTGGCAACGATTTCAATTATGCATATACGCATGCGGAAGCCATACGCCAAGCTGGAGAATACAATATTGTGAGCATCTCGTCTGGAGCTTTCACGAAAGAGACTCCTACCGAAGGGATAAGCATGATAGACATAATATTTGGCAACGAGAAGAATGACGGACATTCTCTCAAGCCATACAAAACCTTCACCCCTCAGATGAGAGAGGCCATCGAGGCATATCAGAAGCATGGAGGGAATATCCTCGTAAGCGGATCCTATATCACCTCTGACATGTCTGAAGAGAATGAACAGCAATGGATGGCTGAACGGCTGCAAATAATGAATGACAGCATTGAGCGCAATATGAATCCATTCGGATGCGACAGCATTGCTGACACTGTATGTATGAACGGAAAACCAATTGCTGTATACAGACATGTGAATGAGGAGCATTACGCTTCTGTCGCTTCTGACATTCTGCGACATGCAGGAGGAAGCAACACACCATTCATGACGTATGCTTCCGGAACCACAGCAGCAGTAACACACAGGGGAAAGGACGCAAATATCGTTGCCATGGGATTCCCGTTTGAATGTATCAAGAATGCTGACGACAGGGCTATGGTGATGAAGGAAATCCTGCAGTTCATACATGGCAAAGGTAATTAAAGCTACAACTATAACATAACAATACGCAAACTATGAAGATACAAGCTAATGCCTCTGGCACACGACACATCGAAATAACGCAAGAACATATACAAACCATTGACCGATACAAACTGTTTCAGAACCTGATTGACAGCAACGGAATCATTGATGATAATGTACTGGAAAAACTGAAGCTCAATGTAAGGGCACTGCTGGAGAACGGCGGCAGCAGCGACAAGACATTGCTAAGCCTATGCTTTGATGTCGTATATCATTCTGACATGAAGGCTTTCGGACTGAGCAACCTGCTGAAAGCTTATCAGAAGATAACTGCCGAGAAGGAGGAAAACGAATGTAATAATGAAGAACAGGCTGTCTGAACATATCACACATAAAACGAAATGCCACTACTCACTGACTTCCTGCCCACAACAAAGAAAGAACTCGAATTGAGAGGATGGGACTATGTCGACATCATCATCTTTTCTGCCGATGCATACGTCGACCATCCTTCATTCGGAGCTGCTGTCATTGGGCGAACACTTGAGGCCGAGGGCTACAGGGTGGCCATCGTGCCGCAACCTGACTGGCACGGTGACTACCGCGATTTCAAAAAACTGGGTACGCCGCGACTGTTTTTTGCCGTCGCGCCAGGATGCATGGACTCAATGGTGAACAAATATACCGCAAACCGCCGACTGCGTTCTGAAGATGCATACTCGCCTGACGGACAGCATAACTGCAGACCAGAATACCCGACCATAGTATACACAAAAATACTAAAGCAGCTATTCCCAGACACTCCAGTAATACTGGGAGGAATAGAGGCTTCATTGAGACGCTTGACTCATTATGACTACTGGCAGGACAAACTGCAGAAAAGTATCCTGTGTGATTCTGGGGCTGACATGATTATATATGGCATGGGAGAGCGCGCTATAACCGAACTTGCACACCTTGTAGCCAGTGGCACTCCCATGAAGGATATACGCACTATGCCGCAGACGGTTATTCTATGTAACGAGAACGAGATACCTGGGGGGATAACCAGCAACGACATCTTGCTGCATTCACATGAGGAATGCGTGGCAAGCAAGAAAGCACAAACCGAAAATTTCAGGCACATAGAAGAGGAGTCTAACAGAATTCATGCTCAGAGAATCATACAGGCGACTGGCGAGAGATATGTCGTAGTAAATCCGCCCTACCCCACAATGACTACGAAAGAACTCGACCGCTCACATAGCTATCCATATACAAGGCAGCCGCACCCTAAATATAAAGGCAAGCGCATTCCTGCCTATGAGATGATTAAATTCTCTGTCAATATCCATCGCGGATGCTTTGGTGGATGCGCCTTCTGCACTATCTCTGCACATCAGGGGAAATTCATAGCCTCTCGCTCTAAGGAAAGCATAATCAACGAGGTAAAAGAAATAATAAAGCAACCTGACTTCAAGGGTTATCTGTCAGACCTCGGAGGACCTTCAGCCAACATGTATGGCATGGAGGGCAGAAACAAGAAAGCATGCGAAGCATGCCGCAGGCCTTCATGCATCAATCCAGCGATATGCCCGAACCTCAACACCGATCATCGTCCGCTGCTTGACATCTACAGAGCTGTCGACGCATTGCCTCAGATAAAGAAGAGTTTTATTGGCTCTGGAGTAAGATATGACCTGTTGCTGCATCATTCTGGCGATGCAAATATTGATGCTGCAGCTCGCGAATATACACACGAACTAATAACAAATCACGTAAGCGGTCGTCTGAAGGTAGCACCAGAACACACGTCAGACAGTGTGCTGCGGCTTATGAGAAAACCACCTTTCAAGCAGTTCAGGGAGTTTAAGCGAATATTCGACCGTATATGCCGTGAAGAAGGGCTGAAGCAGCAAATCATCCCATACTTCATCAGCTCGCATCCTGGATGCCGTGCGGAAGACATGGCTGAACTTGCCGTAATAACTAAAGGGCTTGACTTCCATCTCGAGCAGGTGCAGGACTTCACGCCTACTCCTATGACCGTAGCAACCGAAACATGGCACACTGGCTTTGACCCATATACAATGGAAAAGGTCTACTCTGCCAAAAGCCAGCAAGAGAAACTCGAACAGCGTCAGTTCTTCTTCTGGTATAAACCTGAAGAACGGATAAGCATCGAACGTAGCCTGCGAAGCATGGGACGCCAGGATTTGCTTGAGGCTCTATATGGAAAAACTGGCTCACAACGCAGAAACAGCAGTTCCACTGATAACAACAGGCGAAATGTTAGACAGCAGAGAAGTGCAGGCAGTCCGAAAGGAAAAAAACGTCATTAGTACATCGTATATCTAACGGTCTGATGCCAGCATAAAACCATCTGTCTGATAGCAAGAAAACAGCAGAGAACAATATAGCAAGAACAAACTGGCAACAACAGATATGACCTTCGGAAACTGCACGACGACATCAGCCGTTACCGACATTATTATGAGAAGAGCCGTTAAGAGAGTTAAGATTGATACTTTTTAGCATAAATTAATTGGAAGTTTGACACTTTTTTAATAATTTTGCAGCAAAATTACGAAAGAACATGAAACTCGTCTTAATTTCACAGCCGCAATTCTTCGTTGAAGAAGACAAAATAATCACAGCCCTCTTTGATGAGGGGCTCGATTTATTGCATCTGTATAAGCCTGGGGCAGAACCACTATATTTAGAACGTCTGCTGACGCTCATACCTGACGAATATCACAGTCAGATTGTGATACACGAACATTACTACATGAAACGCGAGTTTGACCTGTGTGGCATTCACCTTGACGAACCAGGACAGGAAGTACCGCAGGGATATAAAGGCAAAATCAGCAGAAGCTGTACAGACCTGTCACAACTGAAGGATATAAAGAGACAAAGCCAGTATGTTTTCCTTCATGACATATTCGACAGCCTGCATCAGCCAGAAGTTAAATCGAAATTTACCGCAGCAGAGATTCACGAAGCATCACGCCGGGGCCTGATTGACAGACATGTGTATGCATTAGGTGGCATGAATGCCGACAATATAAGATGGGCTGACGACGAGGGATTTGGCGGTGTGGTGATTTGCGGCGACCTGTGGAACAGGTTTAATATTCACCACCAGACAGATTACAAGGACCTTATAACGCATTTCCAACATCTGGCAAGAGTGGCGCGATAAGCAGAGAGGCAGAAGGACAAAGCAAAGAGAAGGACAGCAGCCTCTGCATAGAGACAATGATGTATATACAGCAATGTTGCTTTTCTAAAGTGCTAATAGAAAAGACCTCATTCTCCATTCCGAAAGAAACATAACATTATACAATAAACATGACACAGCAATGCTGTGACAGCAAAGAAAAAATAGAACAGTAATGCCTGATTCAAAAAATTTTATGGTATTCTCTGGCACTGCCACAAAATACCTCGCAGAGAAAATATGTCAGAGTCTTGGATGTCCGCTGGGCAATATGGTAATGACAAAATTCTCTGATGGCGAATTTGCCGTTAGTTATGAGGAGTCAATACGTGGGCGCGATGTTTTCCTGATACAGAGCACATTCCCAAACTCAGACAATCTCATGGAACTGCTACTTATGATAGACGCCGCAAAACGTGCATCAGCTAAGAGTATAATAGCTGTTATCCCATACTTCGGTTGGGCGCGTCAGGATAGAAAAGACAAACCACGTGTTTCTATTGGCGCAAAACTTGTGGCCGATCTGCTTGGCGTGGCTGGCATTGACCGCGTCATAACCATGGACCTTCATGCTGACCAGATACAGGGATTCTTTGATGTGCCAGTAGACCACCTATACGGTTCAGGCGTGCTGCTACCATACCTGAAGTCGCTGAATCTGAGTAATCTTGTTATTGCTTCACCTGACGTAGGCGGTGCGAAGCGTGCCAAGACATACGCTAAGTATCTTGACTGCCCGCTTGTACTATGCAACAAAACACGCGCATGCGCCAATGTAATCGAGTCGATGCAGATTATTGGCGAAGTAAAGGGCAAGGACGTGGTTATTGTCGATGACATGGTTGACACCGCTGGCACTATAACCACAGCGGCCAATCTGATGAAAGAGGCTGGAGCTAACAGCGTAAGAGCATGTGCAAGTCACTGCGTCATGTCAGGACCGGCATCAGAGCGCGTACAGAACTCAGCACTGGAGGAGATAGTATTCACTGACTCTATACCATACTCTCAGCGCTGTGCGAAAGTAAAACAACTCTCAGTTGCTGACATGTTTGCAGAAACAATTCGCCGCCTGCTTAATAACGAGAGTATCAGCGACCAATACATAGTAAGGAACTAATCAGAATAAAAATATGCCGAGGCGAACACCACATCCGCTTCGGCATATTTTATTTTCGCATAAAGTAGCGAAAAAAACACATACAAAATGGCATTCTGCATCTAAACGAGAATCTGTCAAAAAGTATAAAGAAGATTAGCATACGTTGGCAGAGCCAGAATGAACAAAGAGAAAAGAGAAAGAGAAGTGTATATTGAGAGGTAACATAAGAATAGAGAGCCAAGATATAATAAACCAAAAAGAACTCATGAAGAAATTTCTGACATCAGTAATCATAATAGCCATGGCCATAAACAATGCAATGGCACAGAAACTGACTGCACAAAATACGACATACGACTGCGGACAAATATTGTTCCGTACCCCTACCACTGCAATTTTCAAGATTAAAAACACATCAAACAAGCAGGTTAAGATAAAAGAGATAATATCTCCATGCGGATGTACAAAAGTAAAACTATCTAAAAAGAATATTGGTAGCAATAAGGAAGCAAAGGTTGAGGTGACTTACGATGCAAAGCAACTGGGACATTTTCATAAGGAGATTCTTCTTTATGAAGAGGGAGCCCAAGAACCTCTTGCTCTGACCGTTAAGGGCATCGTGGCAACAGAAATAAAAGATTTCAGCAAAAACTATCCATACGAATTAGGGCAGATACGGGCAGACAAGAAAGAAATAGAATTCGATGATGTACATCAGGGAACTAATCCGACACAAACGATTAATATATTAAATACTACGGGTGAAACAATTGAGCCCGTCGTCATGCACCTGCCAAATTATCTAAAAACAGAGATTTCACCGACACGCATAGCACCAGAGCAAGGAGGAGAAGTACGTATCACACTGATATCCTCCAAAATCAGAAATCTTGGACTCACACAGACATCCGTATTCCTCGGCAAATATCCTGGTGACAAGATATCATCAGAGAAAGAGATACCTGCGTCAGTCATACTGTTGCCATCATTCAACGATATGAAGACACAGCATACTCAACCACAAATAATGCTTTCTGACACTATTATAAACATAAATTCAATGAGCGGAAAGCCGAACAAGCTCAAAACGGAAATCGCTATACAGAACATTGGCAAATCCGTCCTTGAAATATCATCGCTGCAGATGTTCACTGCCGGCATGCAAGTATCATTGGGCAAGACAATACTTGAACCTGCCGAATCTACAAAACTAAGGATACAAGTCGACCGTGACGAAATCCAGAAACAGAAAACACGTCCTCGAATTCTGATGATTACGAATGACCCAAAGAAACCGAAAGTAATGATTGAAATAAAATAGTTGACAAGTTGACAAGCAAACGAGTAGACGAGAAGTTCCTTGAGTGTAACGAGCAAACAAATGGACGAGTTTACGATTAACATGCACGTCAGCCACTTTAACTATTTATCTTTTAGTACATTAACCGTCGTTCACTAACCCTTTAATAAAGAACGGGCGAAAAAACAAAACACACGTCGAGATTCATCACACAGAAATATGGAACATCCTGAAAATTCAACAGAGTATGCCGGTCTGCAAGTGAATGCAGGCGTAGAGCAGCAATCAATAATAAATCCCTACCTGAAGCGCGGCAGATTCAAAAGACACGAATATACTGTAGACGAAATGGTCAATGGTATTCTCGCTGGCAATATTACAATGCTGTCACAAGCTGTAACACTCGTTGAAAGCCAAGCGCCAGAGCATCAGGCTAAAGCACAGGAAATCATAGAACGTTGTCTGCCATATAGCGGAAAATCTATCAGAGTCGGTATCAGCGGAGTTCCTGGTGCAGGCAAGTCGACATCTATTGATGTCTTCGGCTGTCACGTACTTGACAGAACAGGTGGAAAACTGGCTGTGCTTGCCATCGATCCTTCGTCAGAGCGTTCACATGGTTCCATACTTGGCGATAAAACACGAATGGAGAAACTCTCACAACGTGAGGACGCTTTCATCCGCCCTTCACCATCAGCAGGCTCACTTGGCGGTGTAGCACGTAAGACACGCGAAACTGTCATACTTTGCGAAGCTGCCGGATTTGACACAATATTCATTGAGACAGTAGGTGTAGGACAGAGTGAGACAGCATGCCATTCCATGGTCGACTTCTTTCTCTTGCTGCAAGTTACTGGTACTGGCGACGAACTGCAGGGCATAAAACGTGGAATAATGGAAATGGCTGACGGTATTGTCATAAACAAATGTGACGGTGACAATGTAGACAGATGCCACACCACTGCCACATCATATAAAAACGCACTGCACTTCTTCCCTCCTTCAGACAGCGGATGGCAGACACAGGTGTTATGCTATAGCGGATTTTACGGCTACGGTGTCAAAGAAGTATGGGACATGATTTACGAATACATAGATTTTGTCAAGGCAAACGGTTACTTTGACATTCGTCGTGCGCAGCAATTACGTTACTGGATGTTTGAAACAATAGATGAATTTCTCAAACGTTCATTCTATGACAACCCAGAAATAAAAGCATTGAAGGATTCATCTGTGACGGCAGTACTAAACAGAAAGAAAACCTCCTTTGCCGCAGCGCAGGAACTGCTCGAATTATATTTCAATTCGATAAAATCTAAAGAATAATAATACAGAATACACTCAGGAGACTGCATAATGACACAGTCTCCTGATTTTTTATTGTATATATCACATGCCCCGCTTTGTCAGGTTCTTATGTCTTCATTTAGGCAAAGAACAGAGAATAGGTAACAGAGGAAAGAGCAAAGAGCGACTTGCTTACTCGTTTACTTGTCATATAGGTGCGCACGCTTCGGATTCTTTGGGAACCATCCTTTCTCCACACGCTTGCGTTGTGAGAAGAGTTCACCTATTCCCCAAAGAGCAGACGCGCCAAACACACCAAGAAACGACGATAGATAGATATTCTCTACAAACAAAGCTGCAACAAGACATACTATACCGACTAACAAATATATTATCCAGGGACGAGTACCCCAATAATATTCTGTCTTAATAACTATAGGATGCCACAAACCTATTGTAAGAAATGTGACTACTGCAATAATGATTCCTGTAAAATACATAATAAAACTGTTTTATAATTCTTGGGCAAAGTTACAAAATTCTGACTAACCTGTCACATATAACAAGAAAAAAATGACACAAATCCTTATAAATAATGAGAAACATGCAAGACTATTAGCAAAGGCTTGATTAAATTGCAGATAAGGATTCACGAGCAAGAGGGATGACCATACCGGTAAGTGACGTATATCAAAAATAACGTGCAATAAAGAGATTTTAGGAATAAAACTTTGGCAGGATGATAGAACAAAAGTAACTTTGCACCCGTAAACGATGAACAAAGGTTGTGAAACTGCAAGTTCAAAATAACGTTTATTCAGGATAACATAACAAACACAAAAATTATGGAAAAATCATTTATCACAGCCACCATAGTAGTATTTATGGTAGCAGCTTACAACACTTATCTCGTTGTAAAAACAGTAAAAAGAACAAACAAGGGAAGTAAATAAACTTCTCTTTTTCATTTTAAAACAACAATAGCATGACACCATTAATTGACGTACATACTCACTCTATCGCATCAGGACACGCCTACTCTACTCTGAGCGAAATGGCAGACGCCGCCCAACGGAAAGGTCTGAAGATATTCGGAATAACAGAACATACGCCTGCATTGCCTGGCGCATGTGATTCTATTTATTTCCGTAATCTCCATGTTGTTCCTCGTAAATGGGGCGAAATGCGTCTGTTACTTGGTGCAGAGCTAAACATTATAAACTCGAGGGGAGACATCGACCTTGAAGAAGAATTTTTCCCAATGCTTGACATTCGCATAGCAGGCATACACAAACTATGCTGGGATGGCGGAACAGCTGACGAGAACACCGAAGGACTGATTCGTGTCATACAGAATCCCTGGATAAACATTATCAGCCATCCTGGCGACGGGACAGCATCCCTTAACTTCGAAACCATTGTCGTAGCAGCTAAAGAGCACCGCACACTTCTTGAAATCAACAACTCAAGTTTGAATCCGGTAAGAGGCAAAACACACAAATCCATACCGAACAACATAGAGATTCTGAATCTGTGTAAGAAATACGAAGTACCAGTTATTTTAGGAAGCGACGCACATATAACATTCGACATTGCAAATTACGATAACATACTGCCGTTGCTGAACGAAACCGAATTTCCAGAGGAACTGATAATCAACGATAAGCCAGAAGCCTTTCTCCAATTCATAGAGAAACCCTGACAAATTGTTGAGAGCGACATGGAAAACATGCTATATACAGGACCACATAATATCCTGTACATGCATAATCCTCCCGCCGCCATGAGATTCATTCCATCTCTAAAAATCCTCTGTAAAAGGCATCAGGGAAGATGAATTTCTTTTCGCCAAGAGTGAATTTTATATGGATAAACTTCTCATTATTGTTTATTTTCACAACCGTTCCTGTACCAAACTTTTACGCGATGACCAAGCCAAGTTTCTCGCATTCGTCTGTTCCAGCGACAGCGAGACCATGCGTAATATATATGATGAAGGACGTTGGCCGGAGTGGGTCGATGCAAACATCTCCTTCATGCAGAAGACCTTCGGAAAGGAAAATGTTGTAGCATGTGCAGCGCACATGGACGAGGTTACTTTCCATCTTCACTTTACGATCGTACCGATTGTAATGGGACAAGCAGCCGAACGGGAAGATACGAAAAAGCAATTTGAAAAGCGCAATGGCAAGGAAAAGCGTAGATACAAGAAGCAGGAAGTTACGGCGCGTCTCTGTGCCAGAGATGTGTTTACTCAGGAAAATGCAGAGTATTGGCAAACAGAATATGCTCTTCATATGCAGGCTGCCGGCTTTGATCTTGAACGTGGCATTCATGGCTCAAAAGCAAAGCACATGGATCCTGCGGTCTATAATGCAATCAAGGCAGAGGAGGCGAAACTGGAAGCAGAGAAGGATGGACTCAAATTGCAGAAAGAAGTGTTGGAGGATGAAGTCGATACATTACAGTCAGAAAAAGACGCTTTGACTATTGAGATTGAAACTCTCAACCGGGAGAAGAAATAAGCGGAGACAGCTGTAAAGGGTCTTCAAACAATGTGCAGAAATCTTGCCATTCAAAAGACTCAACTCGCCACTGAACGAACCGAACTCCAGAGTCAGTTGTCCGAAGGGAAGATAACACTTGACGAATACAACCGCAAGAAAGCTGATTTGGAAAAGCTGATTTCTAATTGCGACGTAAAGCTGGCTGACAAGCAGCAGAAACTTGAACAAAAGATGACAGAATTGCAGGACATCAAAGACAAGGTGAACTTCTACGATGTTGCTTATGTCCGCTTTGATGTGCCAGAGATTAAGGTGAGACCTCCAAAAATTACAGAGCGTCCACCTCGCTTTGGGAACATTGACGATTGGACGAGAGCTCAGAACGCAAATATCAGCGAACAATTCCATAATGCTCTCAATTCATTTGGCAAGACTGTCATGGATGCAGCCAAGAATAGCATCATCGGAGAACGTAAATTTCGGTTGATGAATCAGCGCGACATGGAGAAGCTAAGTGAGGATTATCACACAGAGAAGTATCTCCGACATCAGCAAATACATGAAACACTTGACCTTCTCGCTCTCTTTGAGAAACCTGATACGACAAAGCTGGTTCGAGAGGTCGCTATTGCTCTCATGGGAGGTCGCTCTGTCAGTATTCCTTGTGCTGATGGTGGTTCTGTCAGTAGCGAAACTGGCTGGGACGGTCGCAAAAAAGACGAGGAGAACGAGGACTTCCGACTACGTTGTTGGCTTCATGCAGCAAAGGCCGTCAAGGCTTCGAAATACGTGCCAACAAAGAGGAAAGGATATGGTAGATGATGTGCTCTTTATTATAGAGCGCTCACATCTGATGGAGAAATGTGTGAGAGCCTTCTTTTTTTATACGTAATTGAGCATCTTGCTCGTTTTACAAGTCTCTCCCTCTCCCATTTTTCTCACAAAAAATCATAAATATTGCAGATTATCGCTTTGTTCTTGCGATAGTCTGCTATAATTTATATATCTTTGTAGTCAGAATTTGACAAATCAAATTGAGGGTTATGTATAACATGAATGAATTAGCATTTGAAGCAATGCTGGAAAACTTGAAGCATACAAGCAATGGTAATCCATTTGCTAAGTTAACTATTGATAGTATGTCTTATGAGTATAATAGACAACAATATAATGATTGCCTTCGCCATATCGACGAAGAAAACAATCAAATAGCAAACCTTTTTAATCAGGTTAGCCTTAGAGGTGGTTTTATTACTCCTGAAGAGCAAAAGGAGCTGCATAGACATATTCAGTTAAGAAACGAATATGAAATGAAAAGTATGAAACATTTCATATCTGGAAGCAAAGATGCTGGAGAAATTGTCAATAATTTTATTAGGAGGTAAAACACAACCTTTTTGAGTTAATGGGTAACTATAATACACTTAGTGGGTAACTCGGAAAAGTTAGTGGGTAAGTTGGAATAGAAAACGTATATGACGATTAAATAAATGTATTTTTGAGTATATTATTTTTTGTATTCCCAGATAATTACTATATTTGCAGAGAATATGTATGATTATGAATAAAGAAAAGAATGAAAAATTTGTCAGCGAGCCATATAACCCACAGCATATAAACTATGCTTTGGTAGAGGATACGCGTCCCCCAATGTACAAAGCCATGAAGTATTGGGGAAGGAAACCACATAATATTTGGAATGACTATATTGAACACTACTGCCCAAAAGGAGGAGTCGTGCTTGACCCCTTTATGGGCAGTGGAATCTCAACATTTGAAAGTCTAAAGGTAGGCAGAAAGATTATTTCTACTGACTTAAACCCTTTGTCATCTTTTGTTGTGGAAGTGCTGTCTACCAATTTTAATATAAATAAATTCTGTGCTGCAGTAGAGTCAATAAAAACTGCAATCGAGTCCGACGAAATCTATAAAATTCATTTTAGGAAACAAATAGACGGTGAAATTGTAACAGTCTATAACTATATTTGGTTGCATGGAAGTGTAGGCCTGACTCGTATTAAGAATAGTAAGGGTGAAGGGGTGTCGTACGATGCTGATGATGAGGATGTACAGAAAGCTAACGATATGCATTCAATCGAGATTCCATACTGGTTCCCGACAGATGTTTTCCCGCAGAACCCCTCTATCAATAATAATTTTATCAAGAATATAGGAGGTAATTCGTTTGACAAGCTTTGGACACGCCGTAGTTTATACCTCCTTTCCAAGATGTTCAATCTGATAGAGAGCTCAGAGGATGAAGTAAAACTTCATTTAATGTATGCCTTTGTACATACTCTACATCTTGTCTGCAAGATGGTAGTGCCACGTGGTGCGGCAGGCAACCGTGATTTCTCTGGTAGCTGGGGGCGTGCAGATTATATGATTAGAAATAGGTCGATGGAGCAAAACCCTTTGGTGGTTTTCCTTCGCTCATGTTATGACAAGCAAGGTGTAGTCAAAGCAATGCTTGATGCAAAAAAAACTCTTCCTACGAAAAGGAAACTAAATTTCATTAGTTCAACTCAAAAAAAGCTAAATCCAAAGGCTGATATTAACTATGGTGTTTTAGATATTGCCGATTTGTGTGACTATATCAAGGAAGACAGCATTGATTTCATTATCACAGACCCACCATACGGTGGTTTGGTACAATACATGGATTTAAGTCTGGTATGGCTAGTATGGTTACAACATTTCGACGAACGTTACACACCAGATGCCTCTGGAGAAATTACCTACAAGAAGAATATCACCTCTAGAGATAGTTATAAGAGAAAACTGATTCTTGCGTTCAAGAATATGTATAAGGTACTGAAGCCAGATCATTTCATGGTAGTAACCTTCCATAATCAGGATATCAAGGAATGGAATGATTTCGTAGGTGCTATCCGCGAGGCTGGCTTTACCTTTGAAAAAGTAACCCATCAATACAATAAGCGTTCAGGCGAATCGAATGTCGCAAATCCCTATGGAACGACGAGTTCTGACTTTTATATCAGATGTAAGAAAGCAACATCTAAAGAAAACGGCGGTGAACGTGAAGAACTGAATCGTTTTGTGATAGAAAGAACCAAAGCTATCCTGATTGAGCGCTCAGAACCCACTCCTTTTACTTTTATTTTGAATGGTTTGTTGCCAGACATGCTTCAAGCTGGCTATCTACAGCCAGAGGAACCTGCAGAAGAGTTGCAAAAGATTCTCGCTCCAGAAACTGGAGAAGATAGGATGTTCTGTGTTGTTCCTAATTTTAAGGATAAGGCTGGCGATTACTACTGGTTTAATAGACCGTCGAATTATATTAGCCATCATAACATACCATTGAAGGAAAGGGTGGATACAACAATTAAAGCACTATTACGCAGAAAAATATCTGTAAGATATGACGATATCGTTGCTGAAATATTCCGCGAATTTCCAAATGGTCAGACTCCTGACTTACAGGGAATTGTAAAAGTTGTAGCCAAATATGCAAAAAAATCTGGTGGGAAATGGAAACTAAAAGACGAAGTAGAACATGAATGCACCATACATACCCAGCAGATTCTTTCTCTTTGTAAAATGGCAAGGAAGGCTCAATTCGAGCCGTTTATCGGACGTAGGGAACAACGTGAATATATAGACGGACACTCTAAGTTGTCCGAATATTCTGCATATTTAGACTTAGGTGATGTCTTATACGAGTACGACGAGATGCAATTGTCTCGCATCGAGATGATGGATTGCGTTTGGATAAAAGAAGGGAAAATATCTGCTGTTTTTGAAGTCGAAAATTCTACTAACTTTATTGATGCTGTAGGAAGGGCTTCAAACATCGACTCTTCCATTCCGAAATTCATGGTGATACCTGATAGACGACTTCAGGAACTTCAAAATTACAAAGATCAATTGTTTGTCACTTCGTTTAGAGATAACGCGTGGCTATATCTGACTTTTGAGGAACTAAGGAGATTGGGAAGTTCTCGTTCACTTACCATTGATGACATTAAAGCGATTTCAAAAACATTATGAGTGAGGATAAGAAAAAACGCCCAAGAAAGCCAAAAGAGCTCGAAAATCAACCTGGACGATATGATGAGCGAAACACGTTGAACGACCTAGATGGCCGTTCATGGCTTTTGCTGACAAAAAGTTTCTGGACATCGGAATCGTCATCTGAAGACAAGGCAGCTTACAAGCACCCCGCTCCATTTATGATAAAGGACATAGAAAAACTAATAAGTTTGTTTACCAAGAAGGGAATGACGGTGCTTGATCCTTTTGCTGGTAGTGGCACAACACTTATAGCAGCTCATAACTTGGGGCGCAGGGGTATAGGCATAGACTTAAATGAAGAATATCAGCATCTGTACCAAGAGCGCATAACGGGTAATGCCAATGACTGCCAATATCTCGTTGGCGATAGTCTAGAGGTCCTTAACAATTTTGAGACTGTTGACTACATAGTAACTTCTCCTCCCTATCACAATATCCTTAGGAACGACTCTAGAGGAACTCGAAATAATTCAGGCAAGAACTATCGGATGTCTGCTAGAGATGGAGTGGAATATTACAGCGATTCAGTGAATGACCTCGGTAATTTCGATAAGTACGAAGATTTCCTAAATGCATTGAAAAATATTATGGCCAAAGCCTACCTATGTCTAAGAAACAAGAAATACGCCTCTATTATTATCAGCGATTTTACCGTTGATAGAAAAGAAATATGCGTACAAGCTGACATTGTAAGATTGATGCAAGAGGTGGGTTTCTGTTTTGTAGGCACTACTATACTTATGCAGACAGTTAAGCCACTCTATCCATTTGGTTATCCCTATGCCTACAAGATTAACCACCATCACCAAAATATCATCAATTTTAGAAAGGAATAGTAAAATAGAATGGATGCTATGTATTGCAAATACCGAAAGGAGATTTAAAGGCAGAGCATAAATTGACAGGATGCGTACTCTGCATGTCGTTCTCTCTTGAACCTCTTGATACGGATTTGACATTCCTCGTTGAACATCATCTAATAGAAAGAATCATCGAACTGCATGCAGACCATGCAAAAGGTACACCTATCTTTATTGAACCCTAATATTCGGGTTAATGAAACGTTTGAACGACTATGAAAAAATTAGTATATTAGATAAGGAGTATGCACAATGGGTGAAAAGCCTTGTTGCAAAATATAGACAGAGCCAAGTAAAGGCAGCAGTTAAGGTGAACACAGAAGTGCTCAGATTCTATTGGGAACTGGGGCAGGATATTGTAAAGCGAGATGCCGAGAACCAGTATGGCAGCAGGTTCTATGCCTCTCTGAGTCGCGACCTGAAGGAAGCCCTTCAGACAGATGGTTTCTCGGAACGAAACCTGCGCTATATGAAGAGCTTCTATCTGCTTTACAACGGGCAAATCGGAAATTTGCCACAAGTTGTGGCAAATTCTCGACAAAATAAAGCAAATGGCCTTACAGTTTATTCAGAATGCTGGAGAGGAAGGAACTAAACTTGATGCAATCCTGGAATACATAAAAGACGTTCTTCCTTCAACGAAGTCCATGGAACAAAAGCGCAGGCTGCTTCGACACATATTGGAAGAAATGAAAAAAGAGAGTATGATTCTGGTAAATGGCCGTACTTGGTTTGAAAATGTCTATAAAAGCTAAACTTATGGCCAAATTATAGCCAAGAACTTAAAATATGGCCAAACTAATGGCCAAGACACGTTAGTTGGTTATCTATAATGGCTATAAAATGACTAGTCATAGGTTTCTAGTCATAAAAGTAGTCATTTTACGTTAGTTCTATCCGAAAGTCAAAAACAAAAAGAAGAAGATACAAATGGATAAGCAACAATTAAAAGAAAGAGAAGCAAGGGTTATAGAGCTTGCTACAGCATTTTGCAAAGAGCACTTGGATGATGAGTGCGCAGAACTATGTACAAAACTTGTGCAGAAATTGGGACGTAAGCGTTCCTACCCATTACAGTCTGGAAGAGTAGAGATATGGGCTGCCGCTTCTGTATATACCATCTGCAGCGTCAACTTCATGTTCAGCAAAAGTTCTCGGCTGAATACATCATCCACTGAAATCGCAGACCATTTTGGGGCAAGCGGCTCAACAATAGCACAGAAATCGAGAGTAATCAAGGACTTACTGAAGATAAGCAACGTCTTTGACCCAGATTTCTCTCTGAAGGAGATTGCCGATAACAATCCCTTCAATCATCTTGTGATGAGAAATGGATTCATTTTCTTTGATGAGTAAAAAGTGTAAAGATATGATATTTGGAAAGAAAATAAGAGAGCTCAGAGACGAGCAAGGAGTATTGCAACGACAATTGGCTGCACTACTAGAGATTGACACACCGATGTTCAGTAAAATTGAACGTGGCGATAGACGAGCAAAACGTGAACAGGTAATCAAACTAGCAGAGTATTTGCATCAAGACGAAAAAGAGATGTTGACCCTATGGTTAGCCGACAAAGTCCTTGATGCTGTAGGCGATGATGAACTTAGAAATGATGCAATCACAGTTGCACAAGAACAGATTCAAAAGTGACAACAACAAAACGGCAATTTGATGTGTTAACAACTGCAAATTGCCGTTCCGCTATATTTTTTGCCCCGACACAACATTCGGGAAAGATTTCCCCAGATGTTTCGTCTTGGGAACATCATGGTATCAATGCATCAAATTTACAAAATACCAATACTGATTATCAATGTGTTACAAAGTAGTCTCTGGTTCAAACGTGAAGCCCTGCACTATGCTCGCTTCACGGTTAGAGGCTCGTAGGAAATGGCCTTGCAAGTAGAAACGAGCAACGCAGAAAGCCCCACGCCGATATGCTAATATACACCTAACCTACCATGCGCCTATTGGTATACGGATACACCAATGGCTGTACGGCAAATAGTCAAGGTATGTATATAACACACCAACGGGACATTCACGTTGCTTTGTTCTTGACTACGATTCTGTAAAGTGGAAAGTTTCAGAACGTAAGAACCAAAGCGTAGTAAACGCCTTTCAATATGTCTTGTCCGCCTATATGTACGTAATTCTGACGGACATGTGCAAAGGTAATAATTTTTATTTAGAGCACAAAAATATTATTGCAAAAAATGCATCAAGGAAAAATAATTTCTCTGTGCGATAAGTGTCCAGAAAAAGAAACACGAAGTAAAAGGCTGCCGATGACATCAGTATTTCTTGTCATCATGTATATTCAAAAAATCGAGAAAAGGCTGACAATCAATCATATAAACGAAAAAACAGACAGAGGAGCCCCAGAGAAATTCTCTTTTTTCCTAAATAATTTTCTCTTTCACTTCCACTTTTTCCCTGTAAGAACATGACAGCCAGCACGTTAGGTGAGTGGAATAGGATTTTATCCTTCACTCTTAAAACACAGAAACACTTGATAATCAAACATATAGCACAGTGAAAGGAATATTCGCTCCTACACCAGAGGAAGGAATGGAATTAAAGATGTAGTTTTGAGTACCATGCCTTCTGTGACGTAAGCTGGTAATTACAACAATAAAAAAAGAGGGCTGTTCAAATTGAACATACCCTCCTTTGAAAAGCCAAAAGGCTATATAACAAATATGCTATATGACAAAATGTTCGGTCGGCAGCCATCACCAGCTAAGCACAACACCCGAGAGAGCTGGCACAAGCGTCTGCAATGCCTCGTCAGCTGACACCACAATCTCCTGCGTCTTGCCTGTAAGGAGCTCTGTAGCAGTGCGTCTGCCTTCGGCCAATGAAAGGTATTCTATTGCATGACATGGTATGCAAACTGACGCTGTCTGCGGAGTGTCAGAGAAGTTGGCAATAACAAGCAGCGTCCTGTCTTCATGTTTGCGCATGAAAGCGTAAAGATGAGTTGCGTCGAACCTGTCAGACACAGGATTGACATACATAAGGTCATAGAACAAGCCGTCTGTCACAGCACGTTCAGATGCTGCTATATTCAGAATCTGAGAATGTATTTTCTCCAGAGCCTTCTCCTCCTTTGTCAGTTCCTTACGTGAGAAATATCCGCGGCGGAGTGTATCGACACACCAATAGTCGAAGATAGTAGTACGGCCGTCTACACCTGAGAAACCCTCGCTGTCCATGCCCTTCTCGCCGAACTCCTCGCCAGCATAAAGCATGAAAGGATTCTTCTGCATAAGAGCGGAAACAATCAGTGCAGGAATACCGCACTCTGCACGTCCGGCAAAGAAGTCGCTTGCCACACGCTGCTCGTCATGATTCTCCAAGAAATAAAGCATGTGGTCCTGTATGTCCTCCGTTGCCTGCCATTGCGAGGTTATTGCCTGTGCTCCAGTGTATCCGCACATTACAGCACGAAGGGTGTCGTACATGCCTACCTTGTCATAAAGATAGTCAAAGCCAGAGGCAATATAGTTGCGGTATTGGTTCTTGTCATACACCTCACCAATAAAGTTAATATGCGGATAAGCGGCTTTCACACGGCTTGTGGCATAATGCCAGAAAGCTGCAGGCACCATTTCTGCCATATCGCAACGGAAGGCATCAACGCCCTTAGACGCCCAAAACAGCAGGATGTCAGTCATCTTGAACCAGGTATCGACAACTGGCTGTCCGTCAGCATCATAGAAATGCTCTGAACGTCCGCCAGCATCACAATAATCTATGCCATAGTTGAGCTTGACTGTCTCATACCAGTCATTCCGTCCTGGCGAAGCAGAAAAGACATCATTGCCAGTTGCCTTTGCTGGATGTTCTGCATAAGGTGCAAGCAAATTACCGTCAGAGTCATGCTCTATATCGAACTGAGGAGCAAACGGCGCGCCCCAGCAATAGTAAAAATTGTTTGATGTAGAGAAGTGCCAATCCTTATTGTCTGTCGCTCCCAAATCATGTATTCCCTCCGGACATGATATCGAGTGATATTCGCGTGCTACATGGTTTGGCACAAAATCTATAACAACTTTCAGGCCTGCCTTATGCGTACGCTCTATAAGTTTCTCGAACTCTGTCATACGTTTGTTAACATCGACAGCCATGTCTGGGTCAACATCATAATAGTCAACAATGGCGTACGGCGAACCGGCTTTGCCTTTTATGACAGCAGGATGATTGAGCGGGATGCCGAATGCTGTGTAATCAGTAGATGTGGCATGACGCAACACACCTGTATACCAAACATGTGAGCAACCTAACTTCTTTATCCTTTTTAGTACGGCAGCATTTATGTCATTAAACCGTCCTACCCCGTTATCCTCTTTCGTACCGTTATGCTGACGCGCAGTGTTCGTATTACCGAACAGACGCGTAAACATCTGGTATATGATTACTTTCTCCATAAAAACAAGAAAACTTCTTCTCCCTGCCTGGTATAGACAGGGAGAAGAATTCATATTATCCTATTAAAATATACAATCCTTATATATGACCGGAAATTAAATTCCGTGTACAGTCACATCACGGCTAATCTTGGCAATCATGCCCTGAAGAGCCTTGCCAGGACCGCACTCTGTGAAATCAGTAGCGCCATCAGCAATCATCTGCTGCACCTCATAAGTCCAACGTACAGGAGCTGTCAGCTGAGCAATAAGATTCTGCTTTATCTCATTAGCGTCAGTATGTGCCTTAGCGTCAACATTCTGATATACAGGAATGCGTGGTGTTGTGAATTCAGTTGCCTCAATAGCAGCTTGGAGTTCGTCTTTTGCAAGTTGCATGAGCGGTGAATGGAAAGCACCGCCTACAGGAAGCGGCAGCGCACGCTTTGCTCCTGCAGCCTTCAGCTGCTCGCACGCCTCATTGATAGCCTCTACATTTCCAGAGATGACAAGCTGTCCCGGATTGTTATAGTTCGCTGGCACAACAACATATCCTTCCTTTGATATACCTGCGCATATTTCCTCAATCTTCTCGTCAGGCAGGCCGATAATTGCTGCCATAGTTGACGGAGCAGCCTCGCATGCCTTCTGCATAGCCATAGCACGCTTAGAAACAAGACGCAGACCATCCTCGAACGATAATGCTCCAGCAGCAACAAGCGCAGAGAACTCACCGAGAGAATGTCCTGCAACCATTGTTGCATCGAACGAATCGCCCAAACATATTGCAGTTATCACAGAATGCAGGAATACTGCTGGCTGTGTCACCTTTGTCTGCTTCAGCTCTTCTGCTGTTCCCTCAAACATGATCTTAGTTATCTCAAAACCAAGAATCTCATTAGCTTTGTCGAAAAGTTCCTTCGCTTTAGGATTATTGTCGTATAATTCTTTGCCCATGCCCGTGAACTGAGCACCCTGACCAGGAAATACAAATGCCTTCATATCTTTTAATATTAAAATGATAAGAGTAGAACTATAGTTCCTACTATAATAGTTAAAAGAAGAAAGTCCCCAATAAGCATACACTTAGGGGACTTTCCTATTATGTTTTAATAAGTATACATTACTCTGCAGCTGGAGCCTCTGCTACCTCTGCCTCTGCTTCAACCTCAGCAACTACTGGAGCCTCCTCAACAGGAGCAGCAACCTGATTCTCAGCAACAACGATAACTGGAAGCTCTACCTTTACTTCCTTGTGGAATACTACAGTAGCAACATACTCGCCAACTGTCTTGATATCCTTCATGATGACACGCTTGCGGTCAACCACGATACCCTTGTTAGCCAGTTCAGCAGCAACCTGAGCAGCGTTAACAGAACCGTAAAGCACGCCTGTTGCGCTTACCTTGCTTGCGATTGTAACTGTTACATCGTTAAGAGCCTCAGCTTCTTTCTGTGCAGCAGCGAGAGCAGCTGCAATCTTGTGAGCCTGCTGTTTCAGATTCTCTGCGAGAATCTTCTTTGCAGAAGGAGAAGCGATAACCGCCTTACCCTGAGGAATGAGATAGTTACGTCCGTAACCAGACTTTACATCTACGATATCGTTCTTGTATCCAAGACCGATAATATCTTCTTTCAGAATGATTTGCATTATTATTGTCCTCCTATTATTTACTTCATCATATCAGTTACATAAGGAAGAAGAGCAATCTGACGTGCACGCTTTACAGCTGTTGCAACGCGACGCTGATACTTCAGAGAAGTGCCTGTAATACGGCGTGGGAGAATCTTACCCTGCTCGTTGAGGAACTTCTTAAGGAACTCTGGATCCTTATAGTCGATATACTTGATACCGCTCTTCTTGAAACGGCAATACTTCTTTTTCTTAACGTCAATTGTAGGGGCGGTAAGATATCTGATTTCTGACTGCTCTGCCATGATTATGCCTCCTTATTTGATAGTTTGTTACGACGCTTCTCTGCATACTGTGCTGCATACTTGTCAAGTTTCACAGTCATGAAGCGAATTACTTTCTCATCGCGACGGTATCCTGTCTCGAGAGTGTTTATTACATTTGGCTCAGCCTTAAACTCAACGAGGTTGTAGAATCCTGTAGACTTCTTGTCGATAGCGTAAGCCATCTTCTTCAAGCCCCAGTTCTCCTCATTGATGATCTCTGCTCCGTTCTTCTTGAGCAGATTAACGAATTTTGCCACAGTCTCCTTTGCCTGTTCGTCAGACAAAACGGGAGTTAAGATGAAGACTGTCTCGTACTGATTCATCATAATTGATAGAATGTTATTGAATTGATAATTAACTATTAACTGACTGTACAAATATGCACATCACGCACACAATTCGCACAAATCGGATGCAAAGTTACTAATAAATAATGAAATAGCAAATTGCACACTCTCAAATCAGCGCAAGAAATACATTTTTTAAATTCATTTAACACTCACATCATTTACCAGAAACAAAAAGAAGGCAAAGATAGGGCTATTCATGCCTGCTATCCCTGCCTATTTTTTATACCGTCTATTTGCGTTTCACATTCCTCCGTACTTGTCGTGATGAAGCCTCACGCAGCTTCTTCCTGTCGAAATGCTCTGCAAAATACAGACACTTCATCACCACCTTTGCTGGCAGCGCCTTAAGCATCTTCTGATGATACTGCTGCTGTATTTTCTTCAGACGTATCTCCGCCTTATCCTTTTCTACAATAGCCTTGTAGCACTCCTCCTCTGTCTGCGGATGTTTTTTCTTGTTGAAGCCTATCTTGCTGAACAGCTTGCGTTCCTCTGCACGCATCTCATCATACAATGAGAAGAACACCTTTGCATCCTTTGGGGTAAGCTTTGCCTTCTGAATGATATATTGCTGCTGTTCCTCCTTGTATTTCTTAGGATTAAACTTGCAATTTGGTTCCGCCATAGTGCATAACGTCATAGCGAAGAGCACAAACATTACAATTACACGTCTCATATTATAGTGATTTTATATATTCTGTTTATTCCATTAAATAACGATAAATATCCTGATGGTCAAGCATAGCATAATCTACCACATCATCTATAGCATATTCTGTGTCAGGCGCAGCGGCAGAAGCATCAGCCGTATGCGCAACACTGTTCAGAGAATTCATGGCAAACCATGTTGTAGTAAACGCAAGCACAACTGCCGCAGACACTGCAATACGCGACCAAAGCTTCGGCATGCCTGGCTTGGATGCCGGCATGACATTCTGCTCAGGCAGCTGTGCCATCATCTGCTGCGTAAAGTTCTCGAAATATCCCTCCGGAACTTTGAAATGCTCTTTTATATCAATCTGCTTCATGTGTAAATTAAACTGATGTTGTATATATGATGTATAAAAGTACAAAAGGTTTAATCTTGTTTATTGAAAAAGGACAAAATCTTCTTAACTGCTATATGATAACTTGCCTTTAACGCTCCCTCTGATGTGCCTAAAATATCGCTTATCTCAGAATACTTCATCTCTTCATAATACCTTAACTGGAAAACTGTACGCTGTACATCAGGCAGTTCGTCAATCACCTGCTGCAGCATGGCGTCTATCTTCTCACCGTCAAAATATGCATCAGCCATCAGACGTGACACTACGTTATTCTCGCCAACATAGCCAGAGAGAGAAATGTTCTGCTTCTGCCTGCGCCTGAAATCAAGAGCTTCATTATATGCAATACGGTAAAGCCAGGAAGAAATTTTACAACGGCCTTCAAACATCGGGATTGCCTGCCAGGCCTTAAGAAAAATGTTCTGCAAGACATCATTGGCATCGTCATGAAACAAGACCATACGACGAATCTGCCGGTACAGCATCTCGCTATACTGGCTAACAATTATTTCAAAAGCACGACGACGGGTCTTATCATCAGCAAGAAGACGCAACAATGTCTTATCATCTACTTGCATAGTAAAAACAAGAATATTAAATGACGACTACAGATAAATTATTCTATCTGATAGAAATCTTGCGGACTGTCTTGCCCACCTTAATAATATAGCAGCCTTTAGGCAGATTAAGGTCATAACGGCGCTCTACGCCTTCAACCTTGAACGACTGCACAAGCACTCCTGCCACATTATATATATATAGCATCTGGCCGTTAGCATTGGCAACAAGGAGCGTCGACTCCTTATCTACAGACACTCTCGGCTGCTCCTGCTGCTCTATTATCTCCACAAGAGGGGCTGCAACTGCATTAGCAGTCACGCCAAAAGACATAGCAATAGCAAAAAGAATTATATATAAATGTTTTGTCATGCGCTGTAATCAAATGATTTCTATTTGCAAAGATAATAATAAATCGGCATTAAAACTAACTCTGACATACAAAAAGTCGCATGCTTAACTTTTATTAACCATGGCGACACAATAAATCAGCACAAAGGGCTGATGAAAGCATGTATGCTGGGGCATAATTCTGATATACGATATACTGCCACACACAGACAAAAGAACAAACAAAATTTCAGTTTTCTACAGATACTCGTCATATACGAGGTGTTTCCTGTTCACGTGTTTTCTGTTTTACTATGACACTTTGCTAATAATTCACGGGATTCTCCTAACGCTTTTCTTGCGCATACGACAAGAATGCAAAAGGTAGCGAATGGCGATGCAAGAAGTAGCGGATGGGCATGCTAAAAGCTACGAATGGGGCGGCAAGAAGTAGCGGTTACGATATGTAATCAATACTACTTTTCTCATGCACAGTATGCTACTGCCAGGTATAGGCATAAAAAAAGGATTCCATCTCATGGATATAAGATGGAATCCCTGTTTCGTAACGGTTTCGGAATGCTGTATTCCGAAATCTGTGATGTACCGTTCTGGATTACTTGTTCACCTGGAACTTAGTGCATCCCTCAGCGAAATATGCATTTATCTGCTTTGCTGCAGCGATGCCGGCATTTGTATTAGCCTCTGCTGTCTGCGCACCCATCTTCTTAGGTGTAGCGAAGTAACGTCCTTCAAACTGTGCGAACTCTGCGTCAGCGTCTGGCTTGATGTCAGAAATATACTTAAGGTCAGTGCGCTCTGTCATGAGTTTGAGCAGTTCTGGCTCGTTGATAACTTCCTTGCGGGCAGTATTTACGAGTATGCCGCCCTTCTTCATTTTGTTTACGAGGGCATAGTTGATTGACTGCTTTGTCTCTGCTGTTGCAGGGATATGGAGCGAAACGATGTCTGACTGCTCGAAGAGTTCGTCCTGATTAGCCACGGCTTTTACACCTGCTGCCTCGATAACATCTGCTGGACAGTAAGCATCATATGCTATAACATTCATTCCGAAGCCCTTAGCGATGCGTGCCACGTTGCGGCCAACATTGCCGAATGCGAGAATACCGATGGTCTTGCCCATAAGCTCAGTACCTGCCTTGCCGTTGTAGAAATTACGTACGCCGAACACAAGCATGCCGAGCACAAGCTCTGCTACAGCATTGGCATTCTGTCCTGGTGTGTTCTCTACAACTACATTGTGGGCTGTTGCTGCCTGAAGGTCAACATTGTCATAGCCAGCACCTGCACGAACTACAATCTTCAGATTCTTTGCCGCATCAAACACCTCTGCGTCTATTTTGTCAGAACGTATGATGATAGCATCTACATCAGCCACAGCCTCAAGCAACTGTGCCTTTTCTGTATATTTTTCGAGCAGGAGAAGCTCGTTTCCTGCGTTCTCAATCTCTGTCTTAATACCTGCTACTGCTGCCGGTGCAAATGGTTTTTCAGTAGCGATTAATACCTTAGCCATATCTTTATTTGTATTACAATTTATTCGATTTGTTAGTAACGTATGTACTCAATGCTGTTTGCTGTCAATATCATTACAGCACTTGCTCATGATATTGACAGCAACAGATTATTTAGTGCATTGCCTCAAACTCCTGCATACACTTCACAAGAGCCTCTACGCCCTCGATGCTCATAGCATTGTAGCATGATGCACGGAAACCGCCTACATCGCGGTGACCCTTTACGCCTACCATACCCTTTGATGTAGCGAATGCGAGGAACTCATCCTGAAGGTCTTTATACTCGTCTTTCAGAACGAATGTGATATTCATGAGTGAGCGAGAATCCTTCTCCGCTGTACCTACGAAGAGCTTGTTGCGGTCAATCTCTGCATAGAGAATTTCTGCACGCTGCTGCGCAAGCTTTGCCATAGCCTCAACACCACCGTGAGTCTTGATGTAGCGAAGGTTCATGAGTGCAGAATAGATTGGCACTACAGGAGGTGTATTGAACATTGAGCCCTTCTTCACGTGTGTGCGATAGTCAAGCATAGTAGGAATCTGACGGCTTACCTTTCCGAGCGCATCGTCCTTTACGATTACGAATGTAAGACCAGCCATAGCAAGGTTCTTCTGAGCACCGCCATAAATCATGGCATACTTGCTTACGTCGATAGGACGTGAGAGAATATCAGAAGACATATCGGCAATTACAGGAATTGGCGAATCGATGTCCTCACGCAGCTGTGTACCGTAGATGGTATTGTTTGATGTTATGTGCAGATAATCTGCGTCTGCAGGGATTTCAAAATCCTTTGGGATATATGTAAAGTTCTTGTCCTTAGAGCTTGCAACTTCTACAACCTCGCCAAAGAGTTTCGCTTCCTTCTCTGCCTTTGTAGCCCAAACGCCTGTATTGAGATATGCCGCTTTCTTTTCGAGGAAATTATAAGGAATCATACAGAACTCAAGCGAGGCGCCACCGCCAAGGAAGAGGACCGAATATCCTTCTGGGATGTTAAGAAGCTCCTTGAAAAGAGCTACAGCCTCGTCAACAATTGGCTGGAAATTCTTAGCACGATGGCTGATTTCCATAAGTGAAAGTCCTGAGTTGTCAAAATCAAGACAAGCCTGTGCAGTCTGCTCAATAACTTCGCGTGGAAGTATTGATGGACCTGCATTAAAGTTGTACTTCTTCATTTCTGTTTTTTAATTGGTTTATAATTTGGCAGCAAAGTTAGTGTTTTTTACTGACATTTGCAAATATTTTTATCGTTTTTTTGACACTTTGCTATTTTCTACCGATTTTAGAAGTCTATCTATCTCATCGAACTCTTGACCTTTGTTAAGATTCAAGTAAATAGAATATAGCATAGGTGCCCATCGACGTACTGCCTTGCGGCGCAGCGAACGGTAGCGTTCAAGATAAGGCATCGCCTTAGCATACAGCTCGTTAACCTCTTTCCTGCGCTGTTTCAAAGCGTCATTTCGCTGGTCGCGTTCTATTGCCTTATTAAAATATGATGAGCCGACATTGAAATATGCCTCTGCTATTTTGTCGTTTGTATGTATCAGCGAATCGCCTAAGGCGATGCATGCATCATAATCACCCATATTGAGCTGAAGATTGTTCTGCGCAATACGGTAGAACTGATTGCCCGGCTCCATTTCAATAGCCTTGTCTACTATATGCTTCACTGTGTCAAGCTGATTCTGTGAGGAATAATAGTCGACGAGACGAGGGAAAAAGAATGGAAAATCTGAGTATTTATTAAATCCCTTCTTCAGATAAGATATAGCGCCGGCCATGTCACCGTGGCTCTTGTAATCTTCATAGAGCAAAGCAAGGAGATGAGGAGCACGGGGAGCATAACGCTGTGCTAATTCCTCATGCTTCTGTACGCCAGCATGATACTTCAGCCAGTGTGCAGCCAGCACCGCCCAGTATGCTGCCTGATAGCGCAGGCTGTCTGAGTCGGAATATGAGCAATGACTGAACAGCGGATGAGTGTATGTGCCGAGATAGACATCCATACATTCGTATGCCTCGCTATAATTCTTGCGCTGCATGGAATATATTCCACCATTGAAGAGGTTCGGGCGGAAATGGTCAAGATACTCTGCATTCTTACGGCGCAGCTTTGTTTTAACCTTGCCTTTTTTGTCTGGAAGGGCATCAACAGAATCGAGCAGCTCGTATGTCAAGAACAATTTGCGTAGCGCAGGGAACATCGACGCTGTGTCTGAAAGCTGCTTTAGATATAATTTCTCGTTACTTGCTTCATACTGTTTCCTAACGATGTCTGCCAGAAGAACATAATGGTCAATCTCCCCACTCTCCCCCGGCATTGCGATAACCTCTCTTACCAAAGACTCAGCCTTGTCAAGATTATTTCCGCTCTTAAGATAAGACTTCGCCTCAGAGAGCTGTTTCTTCTGTGCAAAAGAAACAATAGGCAAAAACAAAAATATTATAACTAGTATTCTTTTATACATGATTTATATTAATGCATGCTGATTCCGGATTACCCAAAATCAAAAAAATCTCTCCCACCCCATGCCTTGCAGGTATGGAGTGAGAGCGGATTACAGTATAATTATATGTTATATTTCACCGAAGCTTTGTTAAATTAGATTGAAAGAATATAAGAAATATTCAGACAATTCTACTTAACATTCTCGATAACGTAGTCAACACGCTCAAGTGGGTACTGCCAGTTAACCTGTGCGCAGTTAGGGTCAGCAGCCTTTACCTCCTCAAGCAACTTCTTTGCCTCGCTAAGGTCTGCCATAGCGGCTGTCTTCGCTTCTGGCTTGATAGTGCCGCGTGCGTCTGTGTTTGCATCGACATAGGCTACAGCCTTGTTCAGATAACATACGCCGAGATTCAGTTTTGCAGCAAGGAAGTCAGGCTTTGAAGCGATTGACTTCTTATATGCAGCGATTGCCTCATCGTATTTCTGTTCTGCCTGTGCTGTCTGTCCTACGTATGCATTAGCCATAGCATCATTTGGATTTGAAGCAAGACGTGTGTCAAGAAGTGACTTCGCAGAAGCCTTATCGCCTACCTCCTCATACAAGCCAACGAGCTTGCCGAAGATATTCTCATTCTCTGGGAACTGGTCATACATTGCACGAACATTCTTAACGTATGTAGCAGAATCCATAGCTGCTGTCTTTGCCTGCTCCTCATAAGCACCCAGCTTAACGATGATTACATCATTTGCAATGCTGTCACGCTCGCTTGAGTTAAGAGCTGCATCAGAATACTGGTCGCACTTCTTGTAATCCTTATTAAAATATGCTGCGAGTGCTGCATAATAAGCTATCTGGCCGAAGTTCTGCTCTCTTGAGAAGTCTGCCTCATTGAACAGTGCGTCAGTACGTGTCTCAACGAAAGCGCCGAAGTACTTTGTAGCAGAAGTGTAATCCTTACTGTTGTATGCGTCAAGACCTGCCTGCACCATAGAATTGCGGATTGTCATCAGACGGTTGACATTCTTGTTCTTATATTTGCCCTTCTCGTCAACAGCATTACACTGCATAGCTGCTTGGAGAGCGTTATAAGCTGAAGCGTTTTTTGCAACGTTCATCTTTGTCTGCTGCTCAGCATTCTTTGCCAGCTGTGCCTCAATAGCAGCCTTCTCGCTCTCTGAGTTCTCTTTGATAGCAAGGTCTACAAGCTTGTTGTAAGCAAAAGCCTTGTCTGCATTGTCGAATGCTGCTCCATTAGCCTTGATAGCCTCAAGAACCTCTGTATACGACTTCATTTTTTTAATCGCCTTAGCCTCTGGTGAAGACTGTGCGGTGGCAGAGAGTGACATCATCACTGCTGCTGCCATAATCATGAATTTCTTCATAATAGTCATGTATTAAGTTTATATATAAATAAATATTTTATGCCTGATATGCTCTTTAGCATGCCTGCTATATATGCAGCTATCGGTTTACTCTGTCATCGGCTCATCATCAGCCAACTCTACCATAGGCACGAACGCCGAGTCATCACCTTGCGGCTGATTCTGCGCTTCATTGCTGCTGTCAGAAGAAGCTGTAGTGTCTGTCACTTTCGTTGCCCACTGAGCACGACTCTCCTGCTCAACCTTCGCTTCGAGCTCCGCACCCATCACCTTGCAAACACTCGCAATGATATCGTTCTTCTTTTCGAGATTTATGAGACGTACGCCCTGAGTGTTTCTGCCCTGCAGACGGCACTCCTTGACAGAGAGACGTATTGTGATGCCCGACTTATTTATAATCATCAGATCATGCTCGTCTGAAACATTCTTTATAGCCACCAGCTTGCCTGTCTTCTCTGTAACATTGAGCGTAAGGACACCCTTTCCGCCACGTGATGTTATGCGGTAGATGTTCTCTACCTCGCCCTCCGCATTGAGAGTGTCAATAGGCGTACGCTTGCCATAACCTTTTTCTGATACTACAAGCACTGACTCTTCTAATGGGTTGTTAACAACAATCATGCCAACAGCCTCATCATTCTCATCTGTCAGCCTTATGCCGCGTACACCAATAGCGTCACGACCGATTGTACGCACATCATTCTCATCGAAACGAACGGCACGTCCGTTACGTGAGGCAATGATGAGTTCATTCCTGCCGTTTGTCAGACGTACGTCAACAAGGCTATCATCCTCCATCAGATTAATAGCGATAAGTCCGTTAGAGCGTGGACGAGAATACTGCTTCAGGCATGTCTTCTTCACGATACCCTTCTTTGTACAGAACACAACATAATGGCTGTTCACGAAGTCCTCGTCATTCAATCCGCGCAGACGAAGCACTGACTGAATCTGATCATCAGGATCGATATTCAGCATATTCTGTATAGCACGTCCCTTAGAATCCTTATTGCCCTCAGGAATCTCATAGCACTTCAGCCAGTAGCACAAGCCCTTCTTAGTGAAGAACAGCATTGTATTATGCATTGTTGCAGGATAGATGTCCTGAATGAAATCCTGCTCACGCGTACGTGTACCTCTTGAGCCAATGCCACCGCGTCCCTGCTCATGGAATTCAGACAATGCGGTACGCTTGATATACCCCATATGTGATATTGTCACAATTACTGGGTCGTTCGGATAGAAGTCTTCTGGATTGAATTCCTCGCTTGAATACTTTATCTCTGTACGTCTTTCGTCACCGTACTTCTCCTTCACCTCAAGAAGTTCGTCCTTCATCACCTTCTTGCAAAGCTCTGGATCATCGAGTATTGACTGCAGATATTCGATGGTCTTCATAAGTTCATCGTATTCATTATGCAGCTGATCCATACGCAATCCTGTGAGCTGTGACAGACGCATATCTACCACATACTTTGCCTGCACCTCGTCAAACCCGAAGCGTTCCATAAGCTTCTGCACTGCCTCAGCCGGAGTCTTAGAACCTCTGATAAGGTGTACCACCTCGTCTATATTGTCACAGGCGACAATCAAAGCCTCGAGCAGATGAGCGCGCTCTTTCGCTTTTTTAAGGTCGAACTTTGTGCGTCGTATTGTAACATCATGTCTGTGCTCAACGAAATACTTCACACACTCCTTCAAGTTCAAGAGTCTTGGACGTCCCTTTACGAGCGCAATATTATTCACAGAGAACGAACTCTGGAGGGCTGTCATCTTGAACAGCTTGTTAAGAATGACATTGGCGTTGGCATCGCGCTTGCAGTCAACCACGATACGCATGCCCTGTCGTCCTGTCTCATCATTCACATTAGAGATGCCGTCAATACGTCCCTCCTTCACAAGCTCAGCTATATTCTCAATAAGCTGCGCCTTGTTAACTCCGTAAGGTATCTCCGTCACGACAATCTTGTCATGCTGCTCATCGCTTTCAATCTCAGCCTTGGCACGTATGACGATACGACCGCGCCCCGTTTCGTAAGCATTTCTTACGCCCTGTATACCATATATATATGCACCTGTAGGGAAATCAGGGGCCTTGATGTGCTCCATCAATCCGTCAATGTCAATGTCTGGATTATCAATATAGGCACAGCAGCCGTCAATCACCTCTCCCAGGTTGTGTGTAGGCATATTTGTCGCCATACCGACAGCAATACCGTTGCCTCCGTTTACGAGCAGATTAGGTATCTTCGTTGGCATTACGGTAGGCTCTTGCAGAGAGTCGTCGAAGTTGTTTGTCATGTCAACGGTGTCCTTTTCAAGGTCGTCCATGATATGCTCGCCCATCTTCGCAAGCCTGCACTCTGTATAACGCATCGCCGCAGCAGAGTCACCATCGACTGAGCCAAAGTTGCCCTGTCCGTCGACAAGTGTGTATCTCATGTTCCAATCCTGAGCCAGACGCACCAGCGCGCCGTACACAGACGAGTCACCATGAGGGTGATACTTACCGAGCACCTCACCTACTACACGTGCACACTTCTTATATGGCTGAGTACTTGTGTTGTTAATACCCATCATACCGTACAAGATGCGGCGATGTACAGGCTTGAATCCGTCACGCACATCAGGCAGAGCACGCGCTACAATTACAGACATTGAATAGTCAATGTAACTCGACTTCATCTCTTCCTCGATGTCAATCTGCAGGATTCTGTCGTTATCAATTGTCTTAGAAATATCCATTTATTACGTTTTTGGTTGTTTTTTTTCGATATAACGGCTTTTGCCATATTTTTTCAAAGTACAAAATTACATCTTTTTTTTGACATAAAAAGCCTTAAAGCGAAAAAAAACGCCTTTTTAGACTATTTTAAGAGAGAAACAGCACATTACATTTCGATTCGCACACACTGTATAGCAATTTTCTAAAGGAATGCATCCGAGCCGCCTTCATATATATGCGCCGTCCTGTAACATTTTTAGAAATTCAGCCGCACATCCTTTCCGAACGGAGTAAGCGACAGGCGCGCCATCTTAAAATGCTGCTTGGCAAACGGAATGCCGATTATCGTTATGAACAGCAGCACACCGAAGAAAACGTGCATAATCCATGCCAGCAGCCCGCCAAATATTATCCACAAGATATTAAGCGGAATGCGTATGCATCCCGCAGGAGACTCTGTTTCTCTCACTTCAGCACCGAACGGCCACAGGCACAGCAGCCCTATCTTGAATGTCTGCAACGCCACTGGGATTCCGATAATAGTACATGCCAATGCCAAGCTGCCAGAGAAATAGCCGATAGCTGCCTCCAGGCCGCCAAAGAGCCACCAGATCAAATTTCCTATAATCCTCATAGCCAATTATAATTTACATTTAACTATCCACGCATCATGCCGACTATCTGGCTGCTCCTAATTATGCGAGAAGCAAAAACATCAACGTCCGTCGCCTCAAACGAGCATAGAGGCGATGCATGCCTTATTTGCCAGGTATCTGTGACACAACACATGAAAACACGGAGCAAAGTTAAGCAAAATTTGCGAAATACAAAGTCTTTTTCCAAAATATTTCATCATCTTCTTCAATTATGGCATTTTTGACGAAACAAAGTGTTTTTTGGACCTAAAAGTTGCGTAAGTTAAGAATTATATGTAATTTTGCAGCGCATTTCTAAAATTCAATAGGTATGAGTTACAATTTATTAAAAGGGAAGCGAGGCATCATATTCGGTGCTCTCAACGAGCAGTCAATAGCATGGAAAGTTGCTGTAAAGGCTGTAGAAGAAGGTGCTACAATCACCTTGTCAAACACACCAATGGCGATACGCATGGGTCAGGTTGACGCTCTGGCTGAGCAGCTCGGATGCGAGGTTATCGCTGCCGACGCGACCAGCGTAGCAGACCTTGAGGAGGTGTTCCGCCGCTCTCAGGAAGTTCTTGGAGGAAAGATTGACTTCGTTCTCCATTCTATCGGCATGTCGCCAAATGTACGCAAGAAGCGCACATACGATGATCTTGACTACGCAATGCTTGACAAGACCCTCGACATCTCCGCCATATCATTCCACAAGATGATACAGACAGCAAAGAAGATGGACGCCATAGCCGAATACGGTTCTATCGTAGCATTGTCATACATGGCAGCACAGCGCACTATGTTCGGATACAACGATATGGCTGACGCAAAGGCTCTGCTTGAGTCAATAGCACGCAGTTTCGGATACATCTATGGCCGCGAGAGCCATGTCCGCGTAAACACCATCTCTCAGTCGCCTACAATGACTACAGCCGGCAGCGGTGTGAAGGGCATGGACAAGCTGTTCGACTTCGCCAACCGCATGTCGCCTCTCGGCAATGCCAGCGCAGACGAATGTGCTGACTACTGCATCGTAATGTTCTCCGACCTCACACGCAAGGTCACTATGCAGAACCTATATCACGACGGAGGATTCAGCAGCATGGGCATGAGCCTCCGCGCGATGTCAACATACGAGAAAGGCTTGGAGGAATACATGGACGAAAACGGCAAGATAATCTACGGATAAAGGCCACCACACATACAGATTAGAGGCGGGCTCTGCAATCATGCAGAATCCGCCTCTATTTTCATATCCAGCAAAAGCGTCTGCCAGCAAGCAGCAACATGCTTTTTCCAACACGCATACACCGCAAGATGCGAACACAAGACGCAGGGGCATCACAGCAGCAGCATTCTCCGATGCGCAAGCGTCACAGCGCATAGACACGCACCTACTCCTCTATGTTTATCTCGGTTATCATATCCATGCTGACCACCTGCCCGTTGTCCAGCAGCAGCATCCTCTCCTGCTCGTCAATACCATCCACCCGGCACCTGTAGCACCGGTATTCGCCGCCATGCTTCCTGCTATCTGCTACGAAGCACGTTATGCAGACAATCGGACGAAGGCGCATCATGCTGCGCAGACGATTCAGTATGCGGTCGAGTTCCACTCTGTTATCCTCCGCCAATTCTATTTTTTCATCCGTCAGACGCGCTGTCTCATCGATAGTGTCGCTGTGTCCTACAAGAGCAGCAAATGGAGCGAACTGCGCCGCCCTCGCATGCATAGGCATCCGCTGATGAGCCACAGGGTCATGATGCGGCAAATCTAATATATCAGCATATCGCCGCCTGGTCTCCTGCACGATAGCGTCATTACATTCATTCTTATTCATGCCTTATGTCCTCCTATCTGCTTGTTACGCTCACGCGCTGTAGCGCCCTCGTCAAAATTCATCCCCTTCAGCAGTGCATTCTTTCCATAGCGTTTCTTAATCGCAAGCGTAGCTTCCATGATACGGCGCTCACGACTACGTTTCTGCTCGTCCGCCCTACGCTTCCGAGCTTCCTCCTCATAGTCAGCGAAGAGGTCTAATTCCACTGGAGGCGCTTTTTCATTCTTTACTTTATCTTCTTCCGCTATATTATTGACTACCAGAGTAATTCTTCTCACCAACAAATTCTTGTTCACTATATCATCATACAGATTGCAGACGGCGTTCAGGAGGTCGCTGGCAGACGATGTCATACGTTCCAGATTTCTTGTTCCGTGAGCATGTTTCGGCACCCGCCGCCCATATCGGTCAGTCGTCACAGGCCCGTCATACATGCCGCTGATTCGCTCATCTGCAAGACTCTGGGTGTCATAGCCTACTGTCAGAACCACCTGGTTGGTGAGCAGACGCTTGTCAAGCAAATCAAGCGCAATATTCTCCGCCATCTCCTTCACGACGTTGCGCGCCATCCTGAAGGTGTAAGGCTCCGTCAGCACCTGTCCGCTGGAGAGCGAACTGGTGGCTGGGCGGTATCTCTTCACGTCAGCAATAGTCACCGGCTCCCATCCCCAAGCATGATCAATAATCAATTCAGCGTTAACACCGAACATTCTGTAGAGCATGTGCTCATTTACCACAGACATGCGCGCCACATCTCCCATAGTATACATGCCGCAGCGCTCCAAGCGTTCTGCTATGCCCGCCCCTATACGCCAGAAGCTTGTCAGCGGCCTATGAGCCCACAGTTTCTCACGGTACGACATCTCATCAAGTTCTGCTATACGCACTCCGTCAGCATCCGCCTCCACATGCTTTGCAACAATGTCCATAGCCACCTTTGCCAGATACATGTTCGTACCTATGCCTGCCGTTGCAGTGATGCCAGTCGTGCTCAGAACGTCACGAATAATCTTCACCGCCAGCTGGTGAGCCGTCAGGCCATATGTAGCAAGATAATTGGTCACATCGAGAAAAACCTCGTCAATGGAGTAGACATAGATATCCTCCGGAGCAATGTATTTCATGTATACCTGATATATCCGCGCGCTATACTCTATATAGTAAGCCATTCGCGGCGGCGCAACCAAATAGTCAACCGCCCAGTCAGGATGGCGGCGCAGTTCCGTGTCGTCAGCCGACTTGCCTGTAAGGCGTCGATTCGGCGACTGCATCATGCGTCTGCCATTCACCTCGCGAACACGCTGCACAACCTCGAAGAGGCGCGCCCTGCCGCTTATCCCGTAGGCTTTCAGCGACGGTGTGACCGCCAGGCAGATAGTCTTGTCCGTACGCTGCTTGTCTGCCACCACAAGATTAGTGGTAAGCGCATCAAGACCACGCTCCACACACTCTACAGAGGCGTAGAACGACTTCAGGTCAATAGCAATATACGTACGTTGAGGCATTTGTCTATATTTTTACACTTAACACACTGATTACAGGGCTGTTATTATGACATATAACCGTTAGCAAAACAAGCGTTACATGCTGAGAAAACCATTTGCAGAGCACAGCATCTGCTCTTTGCCGCATCAAGGGCGGAGGCTACATAATGAGAGATATTACCCTATGCGAAACACAGGAGCCTCATGGCTGTCATGACAATCATGATGACTGCACATATCACCAGAGTCAACCAGCGTGCCATTGATGTAGCTGCGCAGCACAGCTTCCACATCTCCCTGGCATCCACGCACAACACTGATGCCGTGCGCCATAAGTTTGTTATATGCGCCCTGCCCCATATTTCCAGCAAGCATGAGCGTGATGCCCATCTGCTGCATGATAGCCGCAATGCCTGACTTGCATCCGCACCCCTGCGGAGAGTCAAGTCGTTCTGTTGATATGATGTTTTTGTCCGCGTCAAGCGTACACACCGTATAATATTCGCAATGTCCGAAATGATTATCTACGAAGCCATCCCGTGTAGGTACTGCAATTTTCATAACTATTCTTTTTACTGTTAACACTATAGAGCTTCACGGGACAGACACGCAGGAACAGTATTCGCCCGCATTCGCCCGCAACATTCACAAAGGTAGAACTTTTATCTCACATGACCAAAGCGGCATATCTTATTTTAGCATTATTTAAACTAAGAATAAGAGAAGAGAAACTGTGCGACTGCAGTCTGGCACATAGCAGAATACAATCATTATCTATCTTTAAGTAAAGGAATATAGTTCACACCATATACCACTTATTCACAACGCATTAAGCGATTATCAAAAATCGAAGTTACAATACTGTCCGCATTGCCGCATCCTGTTTTTCCACGTTCATAAGATAACAACAAGGCTGTTCATGCCGCCAAGTCAAGAAAGTATCAGAAAAACCACAGAAGCCTCACTCATGATACTTTCTTAACAACGATTTTACGGTCTGATTGTCTGCATGCAACATATCGAGCAAAAACAAGAAAAAATTTGCACCCCTTGCAACACCTTGTCAGACAATGCATTACCAGCAATCGCCATTAGCAGATGAATTTCCCGTCGGGCAAAAGGCTACGAATGGGACGACAAGAAGTAGCGAATGAGGCTATAAAAAGCTATAGATGACACAGCAAAAAGCAGCAAATCAGGACGAAAAAGCTATATACAGATGCACAGAAACAAGAAATTGAGGTTTCAGAAATGCAGAAAAGGAGTGCAGAGGCGTATTTTATCGCTCCGCAATACACAAAACTCATTTTTCCAACACATCAAAATAGTATCAACGGAGACATCAGCATGACACTTTTATGCACACTTGCTAAAGCAACACAATTTTAATGTGTGTTAAATAAAACGTAGTTTTCACTGCCGTCACGCATATTTTTAGTATCTTTGTGCGATATGTATACACGCCGCAACATAATTGCTCTGATTTTCTGCGTTAGCATTGCTGTTAGCGCACTCGTTTCGTGTTCTACTCAGAAGAACACGGGGGCATCGCGGTGGTGGCACAGTTTCAACGCTCGGTATAACACATACTACAACGGTTCGCTGGCATATATCGAGGGTTCGCTGGCAAAAGAGAACGGCAATAAGGACAACTATACGGAGATGCTGCCCCTCTATACCGTAGGCAACAAAGGCAGCCGCGAACTGGGAAAATCAAACTACGAGACGGCTATTCTGAAATCGAAGAAAGCCATTAAGCAGCATTCTATCAAGCAGCGGCCGCAATGGAACAAGAACCGGCGCAAGACCGAACGTGACATAGAATGGCTGAGCAGAAAGGAGTACAACCCTTTCCTGTGGAAGGCATGGATGCTCATGGGACGCTCGCAGTTTCACATGGGAGCATTCGACGAGGCGGCAGCAACATTCTCATACATGTCACGCCTCTACAAGACTCAGCCAGCCATTTACGGCAAAGCGCGTGCGTGGCTGGCGAAATGCTACATAGAGCAGGATTGGATGTACGACGCCGAGGACATAATTCGCAACATGCACCGCGACAGCATCGACTGGCGTGCACAGAAGGAATGGGACTATACGCTGGCTGACTATCATCTGCACACAGGAAACCTGAAGGAGGCGGCAGTGTATCTGCGGAAGGTCATTCGCCATGAGATGCGCAGCAAGCAGAAGGCAAGGGAATGGTTTCTGTTAGGACAGGTGTATGCCGCTATGCAGCAGAATGCCGAAGCGTATGACGCCTTCAAGCACGTGGTAAGGCTGAACCCGCCGTACGAACTGGAGTTCAACGCGCGAATCGCCATGACAGAGGTGATGCCGGCAGCTGACGCCAAGCGTAGGATAAAGCATCTGCGACGCATGGCACGCTCTGACAACAATGCCGAGTATCTCGACCAGGTTTACTATGCCATGGGCAATGTGTATCTTGCGGAGAAAGATACGGCTGCTGCTATACATGCATACGAGAAAGGCAACGAGAAGGCTACACGCTCAGGAATAGAGAAAGGTGTGCTGCTGCTGCATCTGGGCGACCTGTACTGGCAGATGGAGAAATTCAGCGACGCCCGCCGATGCTACGGCGAAGCGATAGGTCTGCTTGACAAGGACCGAGACGACTATGAACAACTGGCGCAGCGCTCTAAGGTGCTCGACGAACTGACACCGCATACTGACAACATCCATCTGCAGGACTCGCTGCAGCAACTGGCTCTCATGAGCGAGGCCGACCGTAATGCCGCCATTGACCGTGTGATTGAGGCGCTGAAGCAGAAGGAGAAGGAGGAGAAACTGGCGCAACTCGAAGAGGAGGCGCAGCGCAACGGAGCACAAGGCACTGACTTCGGCAACCGTCCTGCCGCTCCCGCCACTCCCGCTCCGAACATGCAGCGCGGAGAGAGCACGTGGTATTTCTACAACCCGATGGCGGTGCAGCAGGGAAAACAGGCGTTCGCACAGAAATGGGGCAAGAGAGAGAATGCCGACAACTGGCAGCGCATGAACAAGACGGTCGTGGCAACAGGTGCAGACGACATGGCGGCGGAGGACACAGCAGCAATGGAGGACTCGCTGCTCAACATGGAAAACGACTCCATCAACAACGATACAGCCGCAAGCGACTCTACTGCGCTCGACCCCCACAACCGCGAGTACTACCTCGCACAGATACCGTTCACCGAAGAGCAGAAGGCGGCAAGCAACGCCATCATCGCCGAGGCGCTATTCTATTCGGGCGTGATTTTCAAGGACAAGCTCGACAACCTGCCGCTGTCAGAGAAAGCATTGCTGCGCCTGACTGGCTCTTTCGCTGAATACGAGAAGAACGACGAGGCGTTCTATCATCTATTCCTCCTTTACTCAAGAGAGGGCGACACAGCGAAAGCAGCGCAATACAAACAGATGCTTGCCACAAAATATCCTGACTCGCAATGGACAAAGATTGTCATCGACCCATATTTCGAGGACAACGCCAGATACGGAGTCAGAAAAGAAGACTCGCTATATACCGACACATACGAAGCCTTCAAGAAGGAGCAGTATGACATTGTGGCACGCAACGGACGCATATCGGAAGAGCGCTACCCTATCGGCGCTAACCGCGACAAATTCCTGTTCATCGGAGGTCTGACACGCCTGAATCAGGGCGATGCCGACAGTTGCTGCGCTGCAATGCATCGCGTGGTGAAGGAATATCCGCAGAGCGATGTGGCAGTCATGGCAGGCATGATAATAAACGGCGTGGAGGCTGGAAGAAAACTGTATGGCGCAAAGTTCGACATCGCCGACATATGGAACTACCGCACGGAGGTGCTGAACGAAGAAACAGACACCACAGAGCAGAAGTTCTCTGACGACCCGAACCAGGAGTTTATATTCCTCATGACCTACAACCCGGATTCTATCGGCAACGGCTCATACGCTGACAGCATAAATATTGAGCACAAACTGCTGTACGAGATTGCAAGATACAATTTCACAAGTTATCTGGTCAGAAACTTCGATATAACCATCGAGGACTTCCAGGGTATGCACCGCATAGCCATAAGCGGATTCAACAACTTCGACGAAGCGCTTGTATATGCCCGAAACCTCTATCAGAACAAGAACATCATGTCGCTGGCGCAGGGCAGCAGAAACATCATCATCAGCAGGGAGAATCTGCAGTTGCTTGGAACACGATTCAGCTATAACGACTACGATGATTTCTACAACGAACATTTCGCACCGCTCCCGCAGCCGGAGGACTTCATACTTAATGAACAAGTAATCTCTCCTGAGACGTACAACCCTGAAATGCAGGAGAATGAGCAGGGCGAAGACGAACAGGAAACAGACAACGAAGAAACGCAGCAGAATGAAAGCGAAACTGGCATCATGATTATAGAAGAGCCGAAGGCGCAAACCTCTGCACAGGACCCGAACGCTATAACCGTCATGGAGGACCCGAAGGCGCAAGCTCCAGCACAGGATTCTAACAATATAAGCGTGATAGAGGAGCCAAAGACACAGGCTCAGGCACAGGGTGCGGCGGCTACAACAACCATCAAGGAGGAGCCAAAGACGCAAACTCAGGCACAGGGCACAGTAATAGCCATTGACGAGCCGAAGGCGACAGGCAAGGCGCAGCAAACCTCTGCGGAAGGAAGCACGCAGACAAGCATCACTATAGCCGAAGACGGCGGCAGTGCGAAGAACGGCGGCAGCGCGTCTGGCACCACAGTCATTACGCAGCAGCTGAACAGCAGAAAAACCGACACAGCGGCTAAGGCTTCTGAAAGCAGAGTGCAGAAAACCACTGCCGACAGAACTGCAGAAGCAAAGAAAAAGGCTGCGGCAAAGAATAATGCGACCGTACGCCAGGACATTAATGCTGACGTAATAGAAATCATCGACGACTCTGTGCCTAAGAAACAGACACAGCAGAAGAAAAAAGAAGAAAAGAAGGACGATGACGACGAATACTTCGAACTTGAAGGATTCTGAAAACCATACCGCAGAAAATGAGAAAAAACGGCATCGCCGACTGATAACCATACAAGACCAATCATGACAAACGGAAACCTATTATGGGTGGACGACGAGATAGAACTGCTGCGCGCCCATCTGCTTTTTCTGAAAAACAAAGGATACGATGTGACGACCGTGACCAACGGCACTGACGCCATAGAGCAGTGTCAGGCACACACGTTCGACCTGATTCTTCTTGACGAAATGATGCCAGGTATCAGCGGGTTGGAGACGCTGCAGCAAATAAAGGAAATACACCCGCAGACGCCTGTCGTGATAGTAACCAAGTCGGAAGAGGAAAATATCATGGATCAGGCCATAGGGCAGAAAATAGCAGATTATCTTATCAAGCCCGTTAATCCATCGCAGATTCTCCTTACACTGAAAAAGCATATACACCGAAAGGAGATTGTTGCCGAAGTGGCGCAGTCGCAGTACCAGCAGTCATTCGGCCAGCTGGCAATGCAGATAGATGACGCAAGAACCATTGCCGACTGGAAAGCACTATACAGAAGGCTCGTATCGTGGGAACTGACGCTGACAGAAGCAGATTCACAGATGACCGAAATGCTGCAAATGCAGAAAGAGGAGGCGAACAGCGCATTCGCAAAATTCATAAAGCAGAACTACATGCAGTGGGCTGACCCGAAGACATTCCTCGGAAACAGCGATAGGCCGACACTGTCGCCCGACATTTTCAAAAAATACGTTTTCAGCCATCTCGACAGCGACAACGCCACACCGGTATTCCTTATAGTCATAGACAATCTCCGATACGACCAATGGAGAGTGCTGGCAGAAGAAATAGGCGACATGTTTGATGTAGAGGAAGACATGTACCTCAGCATACTGCCTACAGCCACACAATACGCAAGAAACGCAATCTTCTCAGGACTCATGCCTAACAAGATTGCCGAGATGTTCCCCGAACTATGGGTGGATGAGGATAGCGAGGAAGGAAAGAACCTGAACGAAGAGCCGATGATAAGAACGCAGATAGAGCGTTTCAGACGCCACCACTCCTTCTCCTATCACAAAATCAACGACTCCGCAGCAGCAGAGCGCTTCATGGACAAATATCACACCCTCGAGAAAAACGACCTCAACGTGCTCGTCCTTAATTTCATCGACATGCTCTCACATGCCAGGACAGAGTCGAAGACCGTGCGCGAACTGGCTGGAAGCGAAGCGGCCTACCGCTCCATCACACGCTCGTGGGTGAAGCACTCGTTTCTGGCAGAACTGTTCCGGATGCTCGCCAACAGCCGCTATCATATCATTCTGACCACAGATCACGGGTCGATAAGAACAAGCCGCACCATAAAGATTATAGGCGACAGAAATACAAATACAAATCTGAGATACAAACTCGGGAGAAACCTTAACTGCCAGGCAAAGGACATCTTCACAATAAAAGAGCCGCAGAAAGCACAGCTGCCAGCACCTAACATCTCTACGAGCTACGTGTTTGCTACAGGAGACTCGTTCTTCGCATATCCGAACAACTACAACTACTATGCATCGTACTATAAGGACACATTCCAGCACGGAGGCATATCAATGGAGGAAATGCTCGTACCTATTATAACAATGAAACCGAGAAAGAAAAATTAAAGAACAAAAGATTTGGATTGTAGTAAGTTTTTTACTAACTTTGCAGAATATAATACACAAACAAATACAAACAAAATAAAGAAAACATTATGGCAAGAATAAAACCGTTCAAGGGCATACGCCCTCCTAAGAATCTTGTGGAACGCATAGAGTCACGTCCATACGACGTGCTTGACTCCGAGGAGGCTCGGCTCGAAGCCGGTGACAACGAAATGTCACTGTATCACATCATCAAGCCTGAAATAAACTTTGAGCCAGGCACATCAGAGTATGACCCAAAGGTATACGAGGAGGCTGCAAGGCAATTCCAGAAGTTCCAGGACAAAGGATGGCTGCTGCAGGATGACAAGGAACAATACTACATATACGCACAGACATCTGCGCTACCAGCCAATGGCGGTGTTGAGAAAACTCAGTACGGATTGGTGATTGGAGCATATCAGGGCGATTACCAAACAGGAGTAATAAAGAAGCACGAACTGACAAGAAGGGATAAGGAAGAGGACAGAATGAAGCACGTGCGTGTAAACAACGCTAACATCGAGCCGGTATTCTTCGCATATCCTGACAACGAGGTGCTCGACGCTCTCATCATGAAATATGCGCAAACAGAGCCAGAATACGACTTCATCGCTCCTATTGACGGATTCGGACATAAGCTGTGGATTGTAGACAAGGACGAAGATATAAAGACCATCACAGAGGAATTCGAGAAAATGCCTGCACTCTATATCGCTGACGGACACCACCGCAGCGCTGCGGCAGCACTCGTAGGAACAGAGAAAGCACAGCAGAATCCTGACCACAAAGGCGATGAAGAATACAATTTCTTCATGGCTGTAGCATTCCAAGCCTCTCAACTCACTGTGCTCGACTATAACCGTGTGGTAAAGGACCTGAACGGCAACACATCTGAGCAGTTCCTTGAGAAACTATCAGCAAACTTCACTGTAGAGAACAAAGGCGCAGAGGAATACCGTCCGCAGAAGGCACACGAATTCTCTCTTTATCTTGACGGAGAGTGGTATGCCCTGAATGCAAAGCCTGGAACATTTGACGAGAACGACCCTATCGGCGTGCTTGACGTAGACATCTCTTCACGACTGATTCTGCAGGACATTCTTGAACTTGGAGATTTGCGCTCAAGCCAGCGAATCGACTTCGTAGGAGGTCTGCGTGGGCTTGGAGAACTGAAAAGACGTGTTGACTCTGGCGAGATGCGTGCCGCACTGGCGCTCTACCCTGTCTCTATGCAACAGATAATGGACATTGCCGACTCAGGAAACATCATGCCGCCAAAGGCTACATGGTTCGAGCCTAAACTGCGTTCTGGTCTTGTCATACACAAATTAGACTAATCACTCTGATGCAGATGCTAAGCATGCAAAAGCATCGAACAGAGTAAACAATAAAATGGAAGACTCATATAAGACTATAAGCATCGGGGGCGAGGGATTCTACTCGGAGAAGAGAAGCAAATTCCTCGCCTTCGCTCATCATGTTGAAAGTGAGCAGGAGGTGAAGGACATCGTAGCAGAATACAGAAAGAAATACTACGATGCACGGCATGTCTGCTACGCATATATTCTCGGGGTAGAAGGCGTGGGCAACGGTATGTCATTCAGAATGAACGATGACGGAGAGCCATCGTCAACGGCAGGCAAGCCCATTCACGGACAAATGGTCAAGGCTGAGATTACTGACACGCTGATTGTAGTGATAAGATACTATGGAGGCGTGAATCTTGGCACCTCAGGATTAATCATTGCCTATAGGGAAGCAGCACTCGACTGCATATCTAACAGCACTATAGAAGAACGCATAATAGAAGAGAAAATAGAATACTCTTTCGCCTACCCTGCCATGAACGATGTGATGAAAATAGTGAAGGACATGCAGCCGAGAATTGTCAGCCAGACATTCGACAACACCTGTTCGATAACCATGGCAATAAGGACTTCACTGGCACCGCAGCTGAAGAAAAGGCTGGAGCAACTGTCATTCGGAAAATAAGCCCTTGGTAGGAATTGCGCCAAAACTCTGGCACATACGTAAAAAAACAGCAAATACTGGGGGAGCAAAGATTAATGCCAAATAAACAAACACACATGCTGACAGCAATTCATTGCTCCTGGATTCTTCGTCTTGATTTGTTGTTCCTCTTTGCTGACAATTCGTCATTGATTGTCCATAGCTAACCACTCATTGACGATTACTCGTTACTGATTGTCCATAACAAACCACTCATTGCTGACAATTCGCTATTGAGTGTTCATAACTAACCGCTCATTGCTGATAGCCCCTCTCCCATTACTATGTATCCATTACTTTTCAAGCCCAACATACACACCATGATATGGGGCGGACAGCGTCTGATATCATGGAAGAAACTGTCGCAGGCAACTGACAGTTTAGGGGATAGCTTGCCCATAGGAGAATCATGGGAGGTCAGCTGCATACCATCTGCTATATCCATAATAGCCAACGGAGAATGGGAAGGACAGCGGCTGGACGACATAATACACAAATATCCGACAGAGATATTAGGCTCTGAAGTCGTAGCACGCTATGGCGAGACGCTTCCCCTGTTAGTAAAGTTCATTGATGCCGAGCATGATCTGTCAGTACAGGTACACCCGGACGACTCCATGGCACAGCGAATGCACAACAAGATGGGCAAGTCAGAGATGTGGTATATCATTGACGCAAAACCAGGAGCATATCTTTATGCCGGGTTTAAGGAACACCTGACAAAAGAAGAATACTATAAGAGAATTGCTGACGGCACTATCTGTGACGCTTTAGCGCGCCATGAGGTGCATACAGGCGATGTGTTCTATCTGCCTGCAGGACGTGTACATGCTATCGGCAACGGCATACTGCTGGCTGAAGTGCAGCAGTCGAGCGACATAACATACCGCATATACGACTATGACAGGCAGGATATAAACGGAGAAAAACGCGAGCTCCACACAGAACTGGCCGCTGAAGCGCTAAATTTCGAGGTGCTTAGCGAATACCGCACACTGTATGCTGACGATACACAGCGTGCAAACCCTTGCATCAATTCCCCCTTCTTCAGTGTAAGAATAGTAGACATAGAAGGACCTTTTCACAGAAACCTAAAGAAATACGGGTCGTTCATAATCACCATGTGCCTGCAAGGCGACTGTCTGATAAAGATACGCAGCACACAGGATGGTGTGATACTAAAAGAAGGACACACATGCCTTATACCAGCGGAAATAGCCGACTATGATGTCATACCTGTCAGTAAGAAGACAAAATTGCTCGACACCTTTATTGACAACAGAACGCCATCATTGCTCTCCGCAGCTTCCCGATTCCTTCACTTCACAAGCACATAATACCTGACAAGATAAAGCAAACTGCCAATTTAGACACTATAGCAGTACTGATAAATAAGCGACAACTTATGGAGGAAAGAATACAGAACGCAATAGAATATTTCATGCAAGGATATGGATGCTCGCAGAGCGTCCTAATGGCATACGCAGACATCTATGGATTAGACGAGACAATGGCAAAGCGTGTAGCAGCAGGCTTCGGCGGCGGCGTTGGACGATTGCGAATGATGTGCGGTGCGGTGTCAGCACTTGTCATTCTTGCAGGACTTGACTGCGGACAGACAGAAGGCAGCGACCGTGAAGGCAAAGCCTACTGCTACAAAGTGACACAGCAGCTGCTCGCACGATTCAAAGAGCTAAACGGCTCTGTCATCTGCGCAGAACTCCTCAGAATGAACGGATGTGCTGCAGTTAATGACACTAACATTCCAGATGAACGCAACGCAGAATATTACAAGAAGCGTCCGTGCGTCAAGAAAGTCGAAAGTGCTGCACGTGTTTTTGCAGAATATCTGCAAGAGAAAGAAGAAATAAAAGAAGTCTAATAAGAACCACAGGTGACATGATACAGCGCACATTATTATATATATTTATATTTCTAACATCATCCGTATACGCTAAAGCGGAAAATCTGGAGTGCATAAGCATACAGAACAAAACAGGAAGCATAAAGATGACAGCCATAAACTACGGTGCAAGAATACCTGCGCTGATAGTGAATGGCACAGACATAGTGCTGGGATTTGACACACTGCAGCATTATATAGAGCACCGTCAGAACTTTGGCGCCATTGTCGGACGATACATAGGAAGAATCCTGGGTGGGAACCTTGTTATCGACGGGAAGCATTACAAACTGCAAACAGGCAGCAATGGCGACTGCTCACATGGCGGCACACCAAGTTTCTCGCAACGATTCTTCAACATAGAGAATCACACCGACTCGTCTGTTGTGATGCGCTACATATCGCCCGACGGAGAAAACGGTTTCCCCGGAGAGCTGAACTTAGCTGTCACCTATACGCTTACAGACAATGCGCTACGCATAGATTATGCCGCAACAACCACAAAGCCAACAGTTCTCAATCCTTCAAATCACACTTTCTTCAATCTCTCAGGCAATCTCTCAAAGAATATACTTGACGAAGAACTATGGATTGACGCTGACAGCATAGCATTATACAATGACAAGAAGCGCGTAACCGGTGAATTAGGCGATGTGACCAACACACCATTTGACTTCCGCACACAAAAGAAAATTGGCAGGCATATAAATGAAGAGAACGCACAGCTACACGTCACAAAAGGCTACGACCATTGCTACCAACTGAAAAACAAGGGATCGTTAGAAACACCTGTAGCACGACTCCATGACAGTTCGACTGGCATCACAATGGAAGTGTATACAACAGAGCCAGCCATGCAGATATATACCGCCAACGGACATAACGGCACAATAAAGGGCAAGAACGGGCAGAGCTATCCGAAACAAAACGCTATATGCTTTGAAACAATGCATTTCCCTGACTCGCCAAACAAGCCGCACTGGCCATCTACCCTGCTCAAGCCTGGCGAAACATTCCGCAGCACAACAATATTCCGCTTCCCCTCAGCAGAGTAGCAGGGATATAGGCATATCATAGGAAAACAAAGAAACAGCATTCCTATACAACAAATAACAGAAACATAACAAAACATAAACAAGACATAATATGCGAAAAATTCTTCTTATCTCTGTTCTGGCATTGCTTCCTTTAACACTGATGGCGCAAAGCGAAATGCTGACATTGGCCAGAAAGACTAACGAACACCTGATGAAGAAATGGCCTGACCCTACAGAAGTGACATTTGTAAAGAGAAAACGCACAAGCAATCTCTGGACACGTGCCGTATACTACGAAGGACTCATGTCGCTGTATGAGGTTGACAAACGGCAGGAATACATCGACTATACCGACCGCTGGGCAAAGCATCATCAATGGGCTCCTCGCGGAGGAAACGATGCGACAAACGCAGACAATCAGTGCTGCGGACAGACCTATCTTGACAGATACCTGATGACTGGCGACACGGCATGCATGAATAACGTACAGAAGAATCTTGACTATCAGATTTCAACCGGCAAGGTAGATTATTGGACATGGATTGATGCCATACAAATGGCTATGCCTGTATATTCAAAGATGTATCGCATCACATCCGACAAGAAATATCTAAAATATGCAATGCAGTCATACCACTGGACACGCGACACATGCGGAGGAGGATTATTCAATCTCTCTGAAGGCCTGTGGTGGCGCGATAAGGATTATGTCCCTCCATATAAGGAGAGTGACGGCAAGAACTGCTACTGGAGCCGCGGCAACGGCTGGGTGTATGCTGCGCTGGTGCGTGTCATGAGCGACCTTGACGCTTCTGACAAAAACCGTACAAGCAAGAAAGCTTATAAAACGCTGAAGCACGACTTCATCCTTATGAGCGAAGCCCTAACAAAATGCCAGCGCACTGACGGATTCTGGAATGTAAGCCTTGTTTCTCCGGTAACCTATGGAGGACCAGAAATGACTGGCACTGCCCTCTTCCTCTATGGTATGAGCTGGGGCATACTGAACGGAATACTTGACCACGACACATACCGTCCTATATGCGACAAGGCTTGGCGAGCACTTGCATCATGCGTGCATGACAACGGTTTCCTCGGCTATAATCAGGGTACAGGCAAGGACCCTTCTGCAGGACAACCTGTCACATTCACCTCTATGCCTGACTTTGAAGACTACGGCACAGGATGCTTCATTCTCGGAGCGGTAGAATACCACAAGCTTGTAGAGCAGAAAGGAAAGGCAGTGTGGCCGGCAGCGTCAGTCGACGCTAAGCCCGGCACACGATGGTGGTGGTTAGGCTCAGCCATAGATCATGAGAATCTGGTATGGAACATGAGCGAATACGCCAAGACAGGTATCGGCGCAGTAGAAATCACTCCGCTATACGGTGTGAAAGGCAATGAGGCAAACGAACTGACATTTCTTTCTGAGAAATGGATGAATATGCTTAGCGACGTAAAAGAAGTAGCAAGCAGACATAACATACAGGTAGACATGAATTGCGGCACCGGCTGGCCCTTTGGCGGACCAGAGGTGCCGCTTTCTGAAGCAGCATGCAAGGTGTTGTTTCTTGACACACTCATACTTGCGGAACATGCAGACACAAGCAGCGTCACATTCACCCTGCCAGCGAAAGAGCAGAAATACGCCCGCCTGATATGCAAGAAAGCATTCCGCGAGGGCGAAGGCTGGCGAGTAATTGGCGTATATGAATCACGCACAAGGCAGAAGGTGAAGCGTGCAGCTCCTGGCGGAGAAGGATACGTGCTTGATCATTTCGACTCTGCTGCTGTAGCAAACTATCTGAAGAAATTCGACAAGGCGTTCAGCAAATATAAGACAAAATGGCCGCGCACCTTCTTCAATGACTCCTATGAAGTATACCGTGCGAACTGGACACCTGGGCTCTTTGAAGAATTTGCCGCACAGAAAGGCTATCGTCTTGAAGACCATCTGCCCGAACTACTCGGCTATAAAGACGACGGAGGAAATGTTCTTGCTGACTACAGAGAGACACTCTCCGAACTGCTCTACCGCAATTTCACACAGCAATGGGTAGAATGGGCGCATAAGCGCGGCATAAAGATAAGAAATCAGGCACACGGTTCACCATCAAACCTGCTCGACCTCTATGCTGCTGTCGACATCCCCGAGATTGAGGGCTTCGGGCTTTCTGACTTTAAGATAAAAGGCCTGCGCACTGACCCCGGGAACACACGCCCTAACTACAGCGACGTGTCAATGCTCAAATACGCATCCTCTGCAGCACACGTTACAGGCAAGCGACTTACATCAAGCGAAACCTTCACATGGCTGACAGAGCATTTCCGCACATCGCTCTCGCAGATGAAGCCCGACCTTGACCTCATGTTCACATGCGGAGTGAACAACATCTTCTTTCACGGCACCTGCTATTCACCTAAGGACGACCCGTGGCCAGGATGGAAATTCTATGCATCTATCGACATGAGCCCTACAAACACGATATGGCGTGATGCACCATACATGATGCAGTACATCGAGCGCAGCCAGAGCTTCTTGCAGATGGGACAGCCAGACAACGACTTCCTTGTCTATCTGCCCGTGCGCGACATGTGGAAGAAACGCATGAAGGAAGGTGCTGACGGATTGCTCATGCAGTTTGACATTCATTCTATGGACAAGATTGCCCCAGAGTTTATCCGCAGCATTCTCGCCATAGACAGCCTCGGATACGACTGCGATTATATCTCTGACAAGCAGCTTCAGAACGTGACAGTGAAGGACGGAAGAATCGTAACTCCTGCCAACACACAATACAAGGCACTGATAATACCAAGCGGTGCAACTCTGAATGAAGCAATGAAGAAACAGCTTGAGGCTCTCGCGCCATACGTCATATACGGTGAAGACGACAGCCGAATGCAGCAGTTCGCAAAACCTGAGGCCATACGTCGCACTCATCGCCTGAGAGCCATACGCCGCAAGAACGATGAAGGTCACCACTACTTCATCGCTAATCTCACACCGAACGACGTGAATGACACAGTGAGAATCGCCGTCGACTGCAAGGCTGCTCTTTGGTACAATCCTATGAACGGAGAGATAAGCAGAGCCACTGTAACACCTGAAGGCATACACATGGCATTGCGCAGCGGAGAGTCGCTCATACTGAAAACCCTGAACGATGGCAGCCAGATACTGCCCGCTATCAAGGAAAGCAGCAATAAGAACGAGACAATCACGCTTGACAATCCATGGACACTGACGTTCACCGAAGAACAGCCAGCTATAGCAGAGTCATTCACACTGACAGCTCCACAGACATGGGAGGCGCTCACCGACTCTACCCGAGTGATGATGGGAACAGGCATATACACTACTACCGTCACACTGAACAAATCGCAGGCGGCAGGCAGCTGGCAGATTGACCTGGGCGATGTAAGGGAGAGCGCACGCGTTTACATCAACGACACGTTCATCGGCTGCGCCTGGGCAGTACCTTTCACACTCGATTGCGGAAAAACTCTTCGTCAGGGCGACAACGTGATACGCATAGAGGTGACCAATCTGCCTGCCAACCGCATTGCCGACTATGACCGCAGGAATATTCCGTGGCGTAAGATGAAGGAGATAAACGTTGTCGATATCAATTACAAGAAAACGACATACGGTAATTGGAAACCTATGAAGAGCGGACTTAATTCACAAGTGCGCCTTGTGTCAAAATAAAGCGTAAGGCGAATAATCTCTTTCCGCCCTCTGTCAAGAGCAAGCGGGGAAAGCATTTAAGGTGTGTTCACTTAATTCTCACAGATTATTTATAACAATAAGGACACTTATAGAACACACCATAGCATATAAAAACTACCCATAAGGCAAGAAACAAAAACGCACGAGTTTTCTGTTTCTTGCCTTTTCTTTTATGCCTATTTTGTCCATAATCTACCATCTGAAACACATTTTTTGCTGTCTTACAAACAAAAACATGACATATAGCAGAATAAACATGGCAAATAATCATGCCATTATGAGCAGTTCGCCTTGTCATTCGCTACTTCTCACAATCCCATCCGTAGCCTTTTGCATAATCATTCGTTACCTCTTGCATCACAAAACTTACAGTTTCAAGGCAAAACACAACATAACTATCTGTAAAACAAAACATTAGCCACAACTCGTTTTCCTTGCGATATTTCAGCGGTTCATCATTCATGAAATGCTACAGACGATTCTCGCGCGTTAAAAAATGTAAAGTTTTCTAAACTCACAAGCATTCTGCGGGCGAGCAAAGCAGCATGAAAGATTAAAGCCGCTAATATATCCTGATATCATAAGAAAAACAATTACCATTGCTGCTGCATGTACAGCTCATAGCAAAGGCATACGGGAATACTCCGCTATGACATCACGAAGAAATGGACAAAGCAATCATTAGGAGAAATGCTGACACAGCACAGGTTTTCAGAACTTCTACAAACTCAATACTGCGTCTTAGCTCTATCAGACGAATCAAAGTAGTTAAAAAACGCAAAAAACACAAGCACGTATTTGCAAGGTTCAGAAAATATGACTACCTTTGCACCCGCTTAAACGACAACGAGGTCGTTACAACGAAGCAAATGCTTTACGGAGAGGTGGCGGAATTGGTAGACGCGCTACTTTGAGGGGGTAGTGTCAATCGTGACGTGGGAGTTCGAGTCTCCTCCTCTTCACAAAGTTTTTATCGCTAAAATAATGCGAAAATAGCTTAGTTGGTAGAGTAAAATAATGCGGAAATAGCTCAGTTGGTAGAGCACAACCTTGCCCAAAGAAAATGGGAAATAACACCCAACCTTGGCAAGGATGACATAATGCGGAAATAGCTCAGTTGGTAGAGCACAACCTTGCCAAGGTTGGGGTCGCGAGTTCGAGCCTCGTTTTCCGCTCTAAATAGGAGGTGCATCAGACGGTGCACCTCCTTATCATTATATACAAATATTATTCCCGAAAGCTACAAGTAAGCCCAATGAGGAGAAAAGACAGAGAAATGGATGCGGCATTTGCTACGGATATCCTTCGGCACGCTCCATATATTACAGTAAGCATGACAGACGAAGACAGGATGCCCTACGCTGTGCCATTATCGCTTGCATCGGCTGACGGCAAGGTATATTACTTCCATTGCGCGGCAGAAGGCAAGAAGGCGGAATGTATAAAGGCGTGTCCGAATGTATTCCTGTCAGCTGTGACGCGTTGCAAGCCAACGGTCGGCCCGAAAGACAATTCGTTCACACTGGAATACAAGTCAGCTACAGCAAAAGGCATAGCTGAGATTGTCACAGATTACGATGAGAAGATTGAGGCGATGCGTATCATCTGCCAGAGGTTTCTGCCACACCACATAGAAGCATTCAGCCAGGCATTGGCTCAAAGCATAGACATCACCACTGTCATGAGAATAACACTAACTGACGCCCCTATCGGCAAGCGCAAAGAGTATGACGAGAATGGGGATGAAAAGAAATATCAAAGGGAATAGATTATGACGGATATTATACTTTATGCCATTATCGCCATGAACATCCTGACATTCGCCGTCTATGGCATTGACAAACTGAAAGCGAAGCACGGTAAATGGCGCATTCCGGAACTGACACTGCTCGCTCTTGCCTTTGCTGGCGGAAGCATAGGGGCATACTGCGGAATGAAAGTGTGGAGACACAAAACGAAACATAAGGAATTCTGCTATGGCGTTCCGCTCATCATTATCCTGCATATAGCATTGGCGGCATATATCCTCATAGGATAAGGCTACGGCAAAAAGAAGCGAGGGCTGGAGTCCTACGGGATTCCTGCCCTCGCTCTGTTTTCATAATAAGTCTATCTTCTTGCGCCATGCTCTCGGCATTATGCTCCCTATACCGATTTCATTGACAGTGATATACGGTTCCGGCGTTTGTCTATCTCTACAACACGCACCCTGACATGCTGCTGAAGATGAACCACCTGCAACGGGTCGGCTACATATCTGTCTGCCAGCTGCGATATATGCACCAATCCATCTTGATGCACACCAATATCTACAAATGCACCAAACTTCGTGATGTTCGTGACGATACCTGGCAGTATCATCCCCTCACGCAAATCTTCTGGAGTATGAACATTAGGGTCAAACTCAAACACTTCTATTTCGGCACGCGGGTCACGGCCAGGCTTCTCCAGTTCTGACATAATATCATTGAGGGTAGGCATACCTATTTCTGATGTCACGTATCGCTTCAGATTGATTCCCTTGCGTTTCTCTGCTGAGGACATCAGCTCACGCACCGTACACTGGCAATCCTTCGCCATTAATTCTACAATACCGTAACTCTCAGGATGCACTGCACTTGAATCCAGCGGATTCTTTGCTTCGGCAATACGCAAGAAGCCTGCACACTGCATGAATGCTGACGGCCCAAGACGCGGCACCTTCTTCAGCTGGGCGCGAGAGGTGAATGCACCGTTTGCCTTGCGATACTCTACGATGTTCTTCGCCAGCGACGGGCCAAGCCCGCTGACATAAGTAAGGAGATGCACACTGGCTGTATTCAAATCGACGCCCACTGTATTAACACAGCTCTCTACCGTGCGGTCAAGACTCTGGCGCAGCATATTCTGGTCAACATCATGCTGATACTGCCCCACCCCGATGCTTTTGGGGTCTATCTTTACCAATTCTGCAAGCGGATCCATTAGGCGGCGGCCTATGCTCACAGCACCGCGGACAGTGACATCTTCATCTGGGAATTCATCACGAGCAACCTTAGAAGCGCTATAGACAGAGGCGCCATCCTCACTTACCACGAAGACATTGATGCTGGCATCGGCCTGCCGCATGGCCTCTCTGACAATATCAGCCGCCTCACGCGAACCTGTGCCATTGCCCACAGCCACCGCCTCCACACCATACTTCCTGGCCATAGATGACAGAGAGCGAATGGCACGCTCTGCATTATTCTGCACACCTACAGCATATACCACATCGTGACATAGCAGATTGCCCTGAGCGTCAAGGCAGACAACCTTACAGCCGGTACGGATTCCTGGGTCAACACCCATAACACGCTTCTGGCCAAGCGGAGCGGCAAGGAGAAGCTGGCGCAGATTCTCAGCGAACACCTCGATAGCTTCTTCATCTGCACGCTGCTTCGATGCTGCAGCAAACTCGTTCTCTATAGACGGAGCTATCAGGCGTTTATACGCATCTATCGCTGCTTCCTTGACTAACTGCTGGCACATGCCGCTCCCGCGAACGTACTGGCGAATTATACGGTCAGTTGCCTCATCTGCGTCAACGTCTATGCTTACACGGAGTATTCCCTCTGATTCTGCACGACGGATGGCAAGCAGCCGGTTGCCGGTTGTACGCCGTAAGGGCTCGGAGAAATCAAAATAATCAGAATATTTCGCTGCTTCTTCAGAGTCAGCCTTTGCCTTTACGACTTTTGATGAGAGGACAGCTTCACGGCGGAATAAAGCTCTGACACGGTTACGAACCGTTTCGTTCTCGCTTATCATTTCTGCTATGATGTCCTGCGCACCTTTCAGCGCTGCATCAGAATCTGCCACACCATCCTTCACAAAACGCTGTGCTGTACGCACAATATTACTGTCGCGCTGCAAAAGAACTATCTGGGCAAGAGGCTCAAGCCCCTGCTCACGAGCTATCTGGGCACGCGTGCGGCGCTTTGGCTTATAAGGAAGATATATATCCTCAAGCTCCGTTGCATTCCAGCAGTCATTTATTCGCTGCTCAAGTTCTGCTGTCAACTTGTCTTGCTCTGAAATTGTCTTCAGTATGGTTTCCTTACGGTGTGTCAGTTCGTTAATCTTATCGTACTTCTGCGAGATCTCGCCTATCTGCACTTCATCCATGCCACCCGTCTTCTCCTTACGATAACGAGAAATAAACGGAATGGTGCATCCCTCGTCCAATAATGTCAGCACGCCCTCCACATTGTTACGATGCAGATTAAGCGCAGAGGCTATCATTTCTATTATCCTTGTCTTCATATCTTTTATTTTAAGTTTCGCCTGTGCAAAACCAGACTTATTTATTTCCAGTTTCAATCTGCAAAGTTAGCAAATAAAAACTATCCCGCACAATCTTTTACATATAAAAAAGCTATCTTCCGCCTCTTTTACGGCAAAAATGTTGACAAAACTTAAATAATAACATGCTTTTTTTGCCATACACTGCATTCTTTTTAGAAAAAATTCTTATATTTAATAATTTTGTAATAATTTTGTAACAAAATACAATAAACACAATTATGACTTTTGGAATTTTATTTCAGATTATCGGCTCATTAGCGCTTCTCATCTATGGAATGAAAATAATGAGCGAAGCACTGCAAAAACTGGCAGGTTCTCAGCTGCGACACATTCTCGGAGCAATGACAACAAACCGTTTTACAGGAATGCTGACAGGTATGTTTGTAACATGCGCAGTACAGTCATCATCAGCTACGACAGTAATGACAGTATCATTTGTAAATGCAGGACTCCTGACATTGGCGCAGGCCATCTCTGTCATTATGGGTGCCAACATCGGTACTACACTGACCGCATGGATTATGTCGCTGGGATACAACGTAGACTTGACTGCCATCGTCTATCCGGCATTCTTCGTAGGCGTACTGCTATTATACACAAGGCGATATAAATACGTGGGCGATTTCCTTTTCGGAATATCATTCCTTTTCTTCTCGCTCGTATTGCTCAGCGGTGCTGGCAAGGCACTCGACCTCGCACATAATGCCGACGCTATTGCTTTCTTCTCTTCATTTGACACAAACAGCCACTATTCTATAATAATATTCCTACTCATAGGCTCTATAATAACATGTATTGTGCAGTCATCAGCAGCAGTGATGGCTATCACAATCCTGCTATGCTCTACAGGAGTACTGCCTATATATCTTGGCATTGCACTCGTTATGGGTGAGAACATCGGAACAACAGCCACAGCAAATCTCGCCGCACTGGGAGCTAACAGCCAGGCACGTCGTGCCGCACTGGCTCATCTCGCATTCAACATATTTGGCGTGATTTGGGTTTTATGTATCTTCTATCCGTTTGTTGACATGGTATGTTCGCTCGCAGGATACAACCATGAGAATAACACTCTCACTGAGGCACAGATGGCACTCAAGATGCCTATCGTGCTCTCTATGTTCCATACTTGCTTTAATATCTGCAACACAGCACTTCTTATATGGTTTATACCACAGATAGAAAAGATTGTATGCTGGATTATCAAATCAAACAAGACTAACGAGGAGGAAGATTTCCGACTGCTTTACATCGGCGGCAACAGCATCATGGAGACTCCTGAGCTCTCTGTTCTTGAGGCACAGAAGGAAATCCAGTCATACGCAGAACGAACACAGCGCATGTTCGGATTTGTGCGTGAACTGCTGGTCACTACTGATGGCGCAGCATTCTCAAAACTATATTCACGCATAGAAAAGTACGAGAGCATCTGCGACAACATGGAAGTTGAGATAGCAAAATATCTTGACGGAGTAAGCGACGCACATCTCAGCGACGTGACAAAGGCAAAAATACGCGCCATGCTCCGTGAGATAAGTGAAATTGAAAGCATTGGTGACAGTTGCTACAACATGGCTTGCACCATAAATCGCAAGCACAATGGCAAAGAGGACTTCACAGAGAAGCAGTATGAGCACATACAGCAGATGATGACTCTCACTGACAATGCTCTTACACAGATGAACAATCTCATGCTCGGAAGAAAAGAGAACTATGACGCTAATCTGTCATTTAATATCGAGACAGAAATCAACAACTACCGCAACCAGCTGCGCAGCCAGAACATCAACGATGTCAATAGCCATGAGTACACATATACCATAGGCATCATGTATATGGATATCGTAAACGAATGCGAGAAGCTGGGCGACTACGTAGTGAATGTCGTAGAGGCTCGCATGGGCACAAGACAGCGCACAGCATAGCTTCCAATATCAAGACAGAAATAAATTTGAATAATTCCTTCCATTAATAGTATTTAGTGGAAGGAATTTTTCTATTCATTAATATTAATTGTATGATTAGTTTTTAAGTTGATAAGTAGACGAGTAGACAAACAGAAAGTTTCAAGTTGATTAGTTAGTTGATTAGTTGACAAGTTTGTGAGTTGATGAGCTTTCACATTTCCGTTTTCCGCTTTCAGCCTTACTCTGTTATCTTTCTTCTGTCAGTGGAAGATAGTGGAAGAGATACAACCATCTTCCACTCGTGTAAGCAAATGACTACCATTATGTTACAGAGAAAAAGTGGAAGTGGAATAGAAAAACAATAAAATTCAGAGCAGTTACACTCCCTCACCCCTTCATTCATCATTTTTCACTCAGGACAGCATAATAAATCATGATAATATCAGAGACTCATCACCTCCGAACTCCTCTACTCATAACTCTGATTAACTGCCGTTTACACCTATGCCCCAATATTCTTAAAGTGACAGATGGTGACGAATGATGCAGAAAAATACAATAACCAGAAAAGAGCAAGGGCCACATTCGTTTTAGCATTTGTGCAGCATGCCGATGGCGGATACTTTTTTACGTTTCATTTATAGATTTATTCTGTTGTTTTTTTCTCTTTAACATAATTTATACAAAGAAAAGTTTTGTATTCAGCATTATTTTGCTATCTTTGCACCTGACCAAGTTAGCCCGTTTGTTGGGCGGGGTCAAGACATCGATGGAATAAAGACAATTCTGCTATGTAGCAGAGTGTCTTTGAAAGGACGTTTTCGGACGTTACTATCTGCGTTCTTCAAACTTCGCAACTTTGAACCAAATCACAGATGTAATGCAACTGAAGCGTCTGCGTGGGTGTATTATATGCCGACCGTTTTATGCTATAACTGTATTCTTTCTTATAGTATAGGCGTATCGTATCATAATATCACTTGGCGTGGGCTGGCTTGCGTTGCTTATCCTTGATTTGGGGGCAATGCGAAGGCCTGAAGACGGGGATATGCGCGAAAGGACAAACTCCCACGTCTTTTTTTATTTCCATAATCTTACTGATTTATTAACGCTGAACTTGGGGAGTTCATAAGCATCTTTTAACTTCAATTCACTATGGAGAAGAATAAAAAGAATGAAGAGCTCCAGTCAAGAAGAGAGTTCTTTAAGAAAGCTGCGAAAGGTGCTCTGCCAATTTTAGGAGCTATCGTACTTGCTAATGCACCTGTTATTTCACAAGCCGCAGAAGAGCCAATGGGATGTGGTTTTACGTGTCGAAACGGTTGTTATACTTCCTGCATGCAGAGTTGTAAAAGTAGTTGTAGTGGAAGTTGTGATCAATGTTGTGATCAAAGTTGCTACATGCAATGTCGAAACACTTGTCACGGAACATGTTCAGGAGGATGCGCACGCTCTGCTTACGCTTAGTAAAACTAATTAAATTTATAGATATGATTACATATACATTCAATCAAATAATCGCTTTATCTAAAGAAGATTTTAAAGCAACTTTTCTAAATAAAAATGTTGAAATAATAAAGGATCAAACTATAACCGGTAAGGTTGTTGACATCCTGGTAAGTTGCGATACAAAAAGATTACCAATTGGCTTTATTCTTAATGACGGTACAGAAATTGATGTTTGCGTAGAAGGATGTACCGTTACCATTATGTAAAGATGATTAGAACAGGAAAATCAACTTGGCAGTCTAGTGTGGCAAAGAACATTACGTTCATTGTCACCAAAGACTGCCAATTGGCTTGCAAATATTGTTATCTCGTAGGCAAAAACTCAAAAGAGCGTATGTCTTGGGAGATAGCGAAACAAGCAATAGACTATATTCTCAATCACGAGGATGAATTCCGAGAAGAATCGGTAATATGGGACTTCATTGGCGGAGAGCCATTTCTAGAAATAGACCTAATTGATAAAATATGTGACTATCTGAAGACTGAGATGTTCAGAAGAAACCATCATTGGTTCAATTCATATCGTTTTAGTTTCTCCACAAACGGCATTAATTATCACACGGAAAAAGTTCAGAACTTCATCAAGAAGAATCGGGAACATCTGAGTATAGGCATCACCATTGACGGCACACGAGAAAAGCATGACCTTAATCGCATTTGGAAGACGCCTGAAATGGAGCAAGGCATTATGCCTAAGCCCGAAGAGGAACGCGGTTCGTATGACGATGTGGTGAAAAATATTCCGTTATGGACAGAGCAATTCCCGAATGCAGGAACTAAAGTAACAATAAGCAGTGCTGATATTCCATATATAAAAGAAAGTGTGCTTCATCTTTATTCTCTCGGAATACATGAAGTAAACATCAATGTTGTGTTTGAGAATGTATGGCAAGAGGGTGATGACAAACTTTTTGAAGACCAACTGATGCAATTGGCTGATGCCATCATCGATGGAGGGTATTATACAGATTATGCATGTTCTTTCTTCACAGAGAACATTGGTAAGCCGATGGATTGTCAGCTACACAACCAGAACTGGTGCGGCGCAGGTAAAATGCTTGCTATAGATGCAGCAGGTAACTTCTACCCTTGTACACGATTCGCCCAGTATTCGCTCCGTGAAAAGAGTGCATGGATTATTGGAAATATTCATGATGGTATAGACAAAAACAAACTTCGTCCATTCCTCACACTCGACCGTTGCACACAAAGCACGCAAGAGTGTATTGATTGCGAAGTGGCGGAAGGTTGCGCATGGTGTCAAGGAGAGAACTATGATGCTGCGGAAACTCCAACTGTATACCAGCGTTCTACTGCTATATGTAAGATGCATAAGGCTCGTGTGCGTGCTAATAACTATTATTGGAACAAACTATTCCGCAAACTGGAGTTAGAAGGTGAACGTGAAGAGTACGAGCAAAACAAAAGGAAGTCTAACGATATAATCTGCTAATGCTATGTTGAAATACCTTATAATATTATTAGATGACACAAGCGCGTCATATTGTCACTATGAGAATAAAAGCATGGAACATAGGCTGATTTCATTAGATAACCTGAAAGCAGGCATACTCTATGCTATGAAGGAAAATCTTATGATTCAATTTGTCTATCCTGACTATGAACTTCCGCAGGAATATAAGGATGCAATTCATAGCATTGACCACAGCAAGATTGTGCCTGCAGGAAGCTATGAAGCCGGTGATGTTGTCGTCATTAATGATTGGAATAAGTTCAAGGAGTGCTCTTTTATCGAAAATGCAGCTTATGTGCTGCGAACAAGCAAAGAAGAATTATTTGATAATAAATGTCAAATAAAAGATATTCTTGCTCAAACAGTCCGTCTGAATATCGTAATCACAGATACTGAGACTTTCTGCGAAGAAGATTTCCAAAAGTATAAAGAATGTCTGGAATATCTAACAGACATTACAACTGAATTGTTCGTATCTGGAAAAACACCACAATTGAATGTTCTTACAGACCGAATATTGCTTGATTCGATGAACAACTGCAATGCTGGATGGGAGAATATCACTCTTGCACCTGACGGAAAGTTCTATGTATGTCCTGCGTTCTATCTTGCAGAAGAAAACGAAGATTTTGGTTTAGGAAAGGCTAAATTCAGTATAGGAGATTTAATCAATGGCTTGGACATAAAGAACGCACAGCTATACCAGCTTTCTCATGCTCCTCTCTGTCGCAATTGCGATGCTTATCAATGCAAACGTTGTGTATGGCTGAACAGAAAGACCACTTATGAAGTCAATACACCAAGTCACGAACAATGTGTTATTGCCCATCTTGAACGTAATGCTTCCAGAGAGTTGCTGTCAAAGATTCGCAAGCACGGGACATTCCTGCCAGGCAAAGAGATAAAAGAAATAAGTTATTTAGACCCTTTTGATGTAAGAAAAGAATGGTAACAAAGAGATTAGTAGGTCAAGTGACCGTAGAAGAAAAGAACGAGATTCAAATGTTATTTGAACGTCGCAATGGACTGAATGAGTTGGCAAAGATTCTGACAGCAGACAATGCTGAGTTGTACGAAAAACTGGTTAAGGACTTAGGCGAGACAGGAGGAAAGTTTCAGAACTGGTGGGACAGAATGGCTGAGAAATACCAATGGGAATCAGCTGAGAACGGCAACTGGGAAATTAACTTCGACACTTGCGAGATATTTTTAGTAACACAATGATGATACAATTATTATTTATAGGCACATCAGAGTTAATACTGATTGGCGGCATAGCTCTATTGCTTTTTGGCGGCAAGAAATTGCCAGAGATGATGCGCGGATTAGGACAAGGTGTCCAAAGTTTCAAGAAAGGAATGAACGAGCCTATTGAGGAGGACAACCAATCTCCTGAAAAAGACGACTCAGAAAACAATGCTGAAACAAAGGAAGAACCTGACATGCAAAACCAAGATGACAAACAATAAAAGTCAGAACAACGGCATGATGACATTTGGCGGACACCTGGAGGTGTTGCGCCAAATGTTGTTTCGTATTATTGCTGTGGCAGGATTCTTTTCTATTATTATATTCTGTCTCAAGGATATAACATGGCGATTTCTGCTTGCACCAAGTGAATGGGATTTTATAACATACAGAATAATAGAATCGCTCATACATTGGGCAGGCATTGAATCATTCGCCTTTGAACGGTTTCATGTTGATTTGATTGCAACAGGCCTGTCCTCGCAGTTCATGAATCATGTAACGACATCGGTAACGCTTGGTCTCTTAGGTGCTTCACCTTATATTCTATACGAACTCTTCCGATATATTTCACCTGCACTTTATGACAACGAAAAGCGTTACTCTATACATGTTGCAGTAATAATCTACGTGCTCTTTATATTTGGAGTATTAATAAGTTATTATATTTTATTCCCTATCTCATTTAGGTTTTTAGGTACGTACAGTGTTGCTGAGCGGGTGCATAGTTCTATCACAATAGATTCATACGTATCAACATTCACATCACTAACGTTAATGATGGGATTGGTTTTTCAATTACCCGTGATTGCTTTCATTCTTGCTAAGATTGGTATTGTGCAATCCTGGATGTTGGCACAGTATAGAAGGCATGCATTAATATGTATTATGATGGTATCTGCAATAATTACACCACCAGACTTAATGACACTTACCATTGTTTCAATTCCATTATACATGCTGTATGAGATAAGTATCGTTGTTATTAAAAAAGTAGAAATACAATAAACAGCAATGTTAAAAGCGAACTCGAGTCTAATGTATATGTACATCAAACTCGAGTTTCTTTTTTTTTGTCAGTGAATGAATATATGCTATGACATTCCAAATGCATTATATGTAATGCCACCTTATGTCTACTCAATATTATAACTACTGTCCGCCGTTAATAAGCAGAATCAGTTCGTCACGCAGACGTTCGGGAATGTTTATATTGCGGAGCGTAAGGCTGCGGCTCCATCCGGCAGCGTCTGAAGGGCGGAGCGTGTAGAGAACTTCTTCAAACTCTGCTATCTCTTCGTCTGTATAGGAGTCTGCAGCTCTGCCGGCATAAGCATCGAGGTGTTCATCGTCATAATACTCTATATCACGCACGGCTGCCTCAAGCATGCAATCATGAGCACAGCGCTCATCGTCGCCGGTGCAGGTGGCACAGGAAGGTTCTGCATTGACGGTTTCATCCGTGCCACTCCTAAAGAAATAATTAAACAGGGCGGCGACAATGCCTAAAACGACAAGGGAAAGCAGAAGATATAACATATAAATAATAGAGTACAGAGAATAGAGAACAGAGAATAGAGATTAAAGATTAGAGGACTGAGAACAGAGGAAACCTTCTGTGTATTCCGTGTGAAAAGGAAAAGTTGTCTCTGTTGTCCGAGTTGTCTTATATTATAATTACCGTGTGAGGCGAACCAAGAGCACGGAGGGATTATTAATCTACAATCTCTATTTCAAAACCTGCCTTTCTGAGGTCGTCCCAGAAATGGGGGTATGACTTTGTCACTACCATCGGGTCATTGATGGTGAGTGGCCCCAGTATGATGCTCATTGGAGCTATGGCCATTGCCATACGATGGTCATCGTATGTCTGTATGACAGCATTCGCCTCAGGTTCACATCGTTCACCATCCCAGCGCAGTTCACTGTCGTTATAATCGTGAAGGACGAATCCGAGACGTCTCATCTCTGTCTTCATAGCCTCAATACGGTCGGTTTCCTTTATCTTTAATGATGCCAAACCACGGAAATGGAAATGCAGTCCGCATGCCAGACAGGTGGCAACAAGCGTCTGCGCTAAATCTGGCTGATGAGTAAAATCGAAATCCATGCGCGGCACTTGCACATCGTGCGTGGTCAGCCTTACAGCAGTAGGAACAAGCTGTTCGTGTGTAGTGAAAGACGTCTTTACTCCTAACAACGAGAACATGTAACGCACCTGAGAATCACCTTGGCGCGACCCGTCCATCAATCCGTTAAGTATAACACTGCATTCTTCATTGCAATACAGCGCCATAATCTGATACCAATATGATGATGCGCTCCAGTCGCTCTCTATATAATAAGGACAGGACACATATGCCTTTGGAGAAACATGTATCGTATCAACACCTATCCAAGAAGCCTCAGCCCCAAAATCGCGCATAGTGCATAGCGTAAGATCAATGTATGGGCGAGAGACTATTTCGCCAGAAAGCGTCAATGTTAATCCTTCTGCCAGCATAGGACCTATCATGAGAAGCGCAGAAATATACTGAGAACTAACATTTCCAGGAATAGCAAGCCTGCCGCCATTAAGCCGTCGGCCTGTAATTCTCAGCGGTGGGTATCCGTCCTCGCCAACATACTCTATGGATGCGCCAAGTTGTCGCAATGCATCCACTAACGTTTTAATAGGTCGGTGCTGCATGCGTTCCGTGCCGGTAATGGTATGCTCCTCCCCGTTACAAACACATAAATATGCCGTCATGAAGCGCATAGCAGTTCCTGCCGCCTTAATGTCTATTACATCAGGCATATCACGCAATGCGCTGACTATAACATCAGTATCATCACAGTCAGAAAGATTGTCAGGTAAAATCATGCTATCGCCATTCATAGCGTGTGACATTGCGCTAATGACAAGAGCACGATTGCTTATACTTTTTGATGCAGGCAGCGTAATCTCAGCATTAATGCTATCTGGCGCCTTTACTATATATTTCATAAATAATCATTATTTGAAACAGCCATGGAAGCACGATTCTCTGTCACGAACAGTTTTTCGCCGCTTACGGGAATCATTGTTCGTCTCGTTCAATCTTCCTTAGCCCCATCTCCTTAGCCTTTTCCTCGAGCAAAGCCATAAGAGGCTCTCGCTCATTAGGTACGACATTATCAAGTACTGCATTCTTCAACGCTTGCTTCAGAACTCCGACCTTAGGTGATTGCTGTAATCCGAACATGCTCATAATCTCATGGCCGTCTATCACTGGCTGCAAAAGCCGCTTGAAGTCACGCTCTTTCAAATCTGTCAGTTTCTCACGCACAAGTCTGAAATTCTCCAGAAACTGACGCTTTCTGACTTCATTCTTGCTTGTTATATCAGCTTCGCAGAGAGTCATCAAATCGTCTATGTCATCTCCTGCGTCATTTATCAAACGACGTACGGCACTATCGGTTACGACCTCATCAGCGATTACAATAGGACGCATGTGCAAGTCAACCAGCTTCTGAACATATTTCATCTTCATATCCATTGGTAGCTTCAGTCGCTTGAAGATTTCAGGAGTCATCTTCGCTCCGATGTAGTTATGGTTATGGAAAGTCCATCCAGCTACCGTCTCCCACCTCTTAGATTTCGGTTTACCTATGTCATGCAACAAGGCAGCCCATCGTAGCCAAAGATTATCAGAGTGTCGTGCTACATTATCGAGCACTTCCAATGTATGATAGAAGTTATTCTTGTGAGCTCGGCCGTTAGGACCTTTCTCCACGATATCCAGACTTGTCAATTCTGGTAGAATCAATTGAAGCAAACCGCTTCGATGAAGGTCGTAAATACCTTTTGACGGAACCTTAGAAAGAAGAATCTTATTTAGCTCTTCCTGTATTCTCTCGCCTGATATAATCTTTATTCTCTCCCTGTTACGTATCAAAGCGTCAAATGTTTCGTCCTCAATGAAGAAATTCAATTGAGCAGCAAAGCGTATGCATCTCAACATGCGAAGCGGGTCATCAGAAAACGTTATATCAGGATCAAGCGGAGTGCGAATAATACCATCCTCCATATCATAGATTCCATCAAACGGATCAACCAATTCCCCGTAACGTGACGCATTAAGGCATATAGCAAGCGCATTTATCGTGAAATCACGGCGATTCTGGTCGTCCTCCAAGGTGCCGTCCTCTACAATAGGCTTTCGAGAACCACGCTGATAACTTTCCTTACGCGCTCCAACAAACTCCACCTCGATAACCCTTCCGCCTTTTTCCTTAAACTTTACTTGCGCCGTGCCGAAATTCTTGAATACAGAAAGAAAAGCCTTCCGCCCCAAACGTTCCTTCAATGCCTGCGCCACCTTTATGCCGCTACCTACAACAACAACGTCAATATCATTTGAAGGACGCTCAAGAAAGATATCTCTGACATAACCACCCACCACATAGCATTCCACACCTAACTGGTCAGCAGTCTGTCCAATAAGGTGAAACACCGGAGTGTCGAGTATTCTTGCTAATTCGTCGTCAGAATATAATTTCATTATCTTGTAACTGAAATGCCTTAAGCATTTTACTATTTATTATCCAAAGCCCAGTTTAATAATTCCGTATACTTTTCATCCGGCATAATCTCCTTTAACGGCAACATCACGAAATCACGTTTGAACATCAGCGGATGCGGCACGACAAGACTGGGGGTGTTTATAACAGCATCATCATACAGGAGTATGTCTATATCAATGATACGGTCTGCATATTCTCCAGCAACAGTCTTTTCCTTTCTTCCCATCTCACTCTCTATCTGCTGTGTCACGGCAAGAAGAGATTTGGGCGTGAGTGATGTGTGTACGCAAACTGCAGCATTGACAAACTCGTTATCACTCTCAAACCCCCAGGGAAGTGTAGAGCGCAGGGAAGACTTGCGAACGATGTTCCCTACCCTCTCTGCAATCATAACAATTGCGGTGGAGACATTTCTGTTCTTGTCGCCAAGATTTGTTCCTAAGCCGAGATATACAATATGCTTAGTCATTCAGTATAAGCATAGCATCGCCGAAGCATCCGAACTGATATCCGTTGTCAAGCGCTTTCTTGTAAGCCTCCCAAACCAAATCGTATCCGCCAAAGGCAGCAACATTCATAATGAGAGTTGAAAGAGGGTGATAGAAATTAGCGACCATGCAATTAGCAAAGCCAAAGTCATAAGGAGGGAAGATAAACTTATTGGTCCATCCCTCGTAAGGCTTGAGCATTCCGTCTGTGCCTACAGCAGTTTCCGTTGCTTTTGTCACACTAGTTCCGACAGCACAGATACGATGTCCCTTACGCTTTGCATCATTAACCTTATCACATGTCTCTTTAGTAATTTCCATCTGCTCAGAATCCATCTTATGCTTTGTCAGGTCCTCTACTTCGATGTCATTGAAATTACCGAGTCCGCAGTGGAGTGTTATGTACGCACGCTCCAGGCCAGCTATATCCATACGCTTAAGCATTTCGCGGGTAAAATGCAGTCCTGTTGCAGGAGCAGTCACAGCGCCCTCGTTCTCAGCAAATTCACACTGAAAGTCTGCAGTATCATCCTCTGTCACTGGACGCTCACGTCCGCCATTAAGTTCTTTAGAGATGATATATCTTGGCAGCGGCGACTCGCCAAGTGCAAACAGTTCGCGCTTAAATTCGTCATGCGGACAGTCATACAGGAAACGCAGTGTTCGTCCTCGGCTTGTCGTATTATCAATCACCTCAGCAACCATAGTGCCAGAATCATCAAAGAATAGTTTGTTGCCAATACGTATCTTGCGTGCAGGCTCCACCAGCACATCCCAAAGACGCATCTCTTCATTCAATTCACGCAACAGGAAAACCTCGATCTTAGCATCAGTCTTTTCCTTTGTACCATAAAGACGTGCTGGAAAAACCTTTGTATTGTTGAAAATAAAAGTATCTCCCTCGTCAAAATAGTTAATCATGTCAGAGAATCTGATATACGCTGGTGACCCATCAGCCTCTGTCAGAACATTTCCATCCTCATCAGTGCGATACATGTCGATAGTCTGCGATTTTTTATGCAGCACCATCAGTCGCGCCCTGTCCGGACGCTTAACAGTGAATGTCGCTACTGCTGTCTTGTGTTCCTCTGTATGAGGATAAAGTGCTACCTGATCTGTTGGTAATTTGAATTTGAATTGTGACAGTTTCATTTCTTATTAATATGGGAGTAATCTTAAATAATCTATTTTTTTAACTCAAGTTGACGAGTAAACAAGTGGACAAGTTAACGAGTAGACAAGTTGATTGTGACATTAACCATTAACCGTTAAACTTTCCTCTTTCCTTCTTTTCTCTTTTTATTTCTTGACGGTCCTGTCCTCGGCATATCATAAGGCTCCACCTCCTGCTTGTCTATCCACTCACGGAACTCATCAAAACTCATGCAGTCGTCTATGCTGACATCGCCAGACCTTGTTCTACACAAGTCTGTCAAGAACGCCCCACTATCTAATGCACGTCCAATATCACGTGCAAGCGAGCGTATATATGTGCCTTTACCGCATACAACACGCAATTTCGCAGTCTTCTTGTCATCATCAAAGTCGAGCAGCTCTATTTCATCTATACGAATCCGCTTAGCTTCAAGTTCCACGCTTTCGCCTTTTCGTCCTATCTCATAAGCACGCTTGCCGTTTATATTGCATGCGCTAAACAATGGGGGCACCTGCATTATGTCTCCGACAAACTGCGGGAGGACACCCAGAAGTCCTTCACGTGTAATATGGTTCTTAGGATAAGTATGGTTTACAGTATGCTCCCGGTCGTACGACACGGTTGTAGCACCAAACTGCAGCGATGCGACATATTCCTTTGTGTGCGCCTGCAATGTTTCTATCAGTTTAGTCTTCTTGCCTGTACATAATACCAATACTCCTGTGGCAAGAGGGTCAAGCGTACCAGCATGTCCTATCTTTACTCTTTTAATACCAAGACGCTTTGACACCACATAACGTATGTGTGCCAAAGCTCCAAAACTCGACATGCCGTATGGCTTATTTATATATATAATTTCTCCTTCTTGAAAATTAAGTCTCATGCTATTATTCATATATCATAAAACCACCTAGCGAAAGCCTCCGTTACATCAATGATAATTAAACAAGGAGAGAATTCGCTGAAAAAGAGCAGGACTTGGGGGAAAAGAAGTATCACCTTCCGCTCATCATCTCTATCATGCCGCCCTATGCTATACGCTGTAGCACAAAGCTATAATACCTGCCACAGCACAGTATATCGCAAAATAGATGAGCTTGCACTTCTTCACGAAGGCTATCATCCATTTACATGCCAGGCATCCGCTCAAGAATGCAGCCAAGAATCCTACAATCATTGATGACATCGGGAGCGCTGGTTCTGCAGCCTGCTGTGCGACACATTCTGCTGCTGGCACAAACATGTCCTTAATGTCAAGAATTGCTGCGCCAAGTATTGGCGGTATGACCATAATAAATGAGAACTGCGCCAGTTTATCCTTAGAATTGCCCAACAGCAAACCTGTCGCAATTGTAGAGCCAGAACGCGACAGACCTGGCAGAACTGCTACAGCCTGCGCTATACCTATTATGAAGGCATGCGATGGAGAGATGTGCGATTTTTCCTGCGGACGATAGAAATGCGTCATAGCGAGCAGGAACGATGTCAGCAGCAAGCAGCAGCCTACAACCAGCAGCACGTTTCCTGCGAATAATGCCTCTACTTGTTCTTTGAAGAACAATCCCACGATACCGACAGGTATCATTGATATGAAAACATTCACAGCGTAGCGCATCTCATCATTCCACTGGAATTTCATCATGCCCTTCAGCAGCCATGCCACCTCCTTCCATAGCACCACAAGCGTAGAAAACACTGTAGCGACATGGACAAGGAGGTCAAAGACCAGTCCGCCGTCCTTTGCCTGCGGGCCGAGAATTGCCTTGCCTATCTCGAGGTGTCCGCTTGAACTGACAGGAAGATACTCTGTCAATCCCTGAACAAATCCTAATATTAAAGCCTGTATCCAATCCATTATACCCCTATCTCCTATTATTTGCTCTTAGGTTTACGCATTATTGCATATACAACAGAAACAAATCCTACGAATGTCACTATTGGCGCCACCTTTATTCGGCGTACGCTGAATATATCCGGATTATAGCTGTCTGCTGTAGAGCCGTCGCCAGCCATTAGCAGCAAGCCAGCAAGAATGATTATAAAACTTATGCCAAGGGCGATAAAATTACCTTTGCCAAACGCTAATTTCTTTCTATCCATATATATTATTTTTTTATTTGCTGGGCCGCAAGGCTCATGCATCATTTTTCTATGAACACAGGACACAAATGTCCAGAATTTTCTTTGAGCAAATTGCTCTGATTACACAAATCGTCAGATTTCGGCTTCCTGTTTCTGCTGCCGCACGGTATTAGCTGATGGGTGTGATGTCATTCTCGCCTATCAGCAGAATGCTGTTTTTTCTCTTATACTTTATACAAATCTCCTGCTTTCATCCTAAGGAATTTATTGACAGAAAGATATGAGCAGAATGTAGTTATAAAAAGTCCGAACACCAGCACACTTCCAGCAGTAACAGCCAGCACCACCCAGTCGGCCACTAACACTATCTGAGGTTCAAAGGTATAGAGAGCATATAGTCCGCCAGCTATGACACAGTCTGCCACCACTGCCGAAAGGAGACCTTCTAACAGCGCACGCTTAATGAACGGCCAGCGTATGAACCCCCATGATGCTCCTACTAATTTCATGGTGTGTATTGAGAATCGGCGCGCAAAAACACTCAAGCGCACTGTATTATTTATCAGCGCAAAAGATATAAAAGTGAGAAGAGCAGCCAATATAAGCAGCACCATGCTGATTCGTTTCAGATTGTCATTGACGAGATCCATCAAATCCTTCTGGTAGGTCACATCCGTCACCTTAGCATTTCGTTTCAGTTCGTTTGTTATCCATTTCAGAGAGTCCGAATTCGCATAATTTGCCCGCAGCTGCATCTCTATGCACCCCACAAAAGGATTGTCGCCAAGAAACTCGGTAGGGTCTGCTCCCATAGCTTTTACATGCTCGTCAAGAGCCTGTTTCGGACTGATGTATGTAGTTCTCGAAGTATACGGGCGGGCATTAAGCACGCTGCACAGTTTTTTCGATTCCTGCATTGTCACCTTTTCGTTGAGCATAACGGTCACTGTCAGATTTTCCTTCACATAACTTGACAGATTACGCGCTGTCATGACAGTAAACACAACAATGCCCAACAGAATCAGAACCAGAGACGTGCTGATGCATAGAGTCATAACCTGCAATCCACCCACTCTGCGCGTCTTCTTTTTATTTCTTCTTGACATTAAATCTTCAGTAATTTACTATATTTTTCCTCCCCTAAATAGGAAAAGGACATAAAACCCAAAATCACTGCAAAATTACGAAAAAAGCGTCAATCTCGCAAGCAATTAACTTTCTTTAGTATCCTTCTGCCCCAGACCACCACAAGGGCGAAAAGCATTCGTGTAGAAAGTATCCATACCGCCGACACTCCTACTGCTGCATATACGAGGGTGTCCTCAAGCATGGAATGGTTCATGACAAGATGATAGTTCACCTCATTCGCCTCTTCCTTCGTAATCTTTCCATTCTCTTCAAGGTCAAGCATGGCTGCCAGCCCATAGCTCATCCCAAGCACATTGCCTACTATCCACAGATAGGCTGCATTCTCCGGCAATCCGAAAAGGCGCATAAGCGGGCGCAGCGGGCGGGTGAGATACCCCATTACACCATATTTTTCCATAACACGCTGCAACACCATCAGAGCATATATCAGCACACATATCATCAGCGACATCTGTATCGAAGTCTGCACCCACTGCAATAGCACCGACCACAGTGTATTCTCCTGTGACACAGCCGGTTCTGCCATAAAATGCTCTGGCATATCTGGCAGCACGAGATTGAGATAAACAGCGGCGGCAATAGCGGCAGCAATGCGCAGCAGAGCCATCACCCACGGATTAGAACCCACCTTTTTCACCACAGCACTTTCTAACGGCAGGGCATGGCACAGCAGCGACATTATCGCAAGAATCGTAGCCTCACGCATGGTTAGTTCCATGCACATCATCACCGCAAGCCCCGCATACGTTGTGACTGACGCTGCTGTAAGAAACGCTATAGCGGAAGCACCTGGCAGACCGAGATACTGAAACAGAGGGTTAAGATACTGCGCCAGCCATTCTATCACACCGTAATGCTGCAACAAACTAACTGCAAGCGATATTGGCAACATTATGCGCAGAAGCCAAAACGATGTGCGCATAGAAGGCGAAAACGCCTTCACAAAACATTTTTTCATTCTTATTTCCATTTCTCCCGTGATAGCTTTAGGCAACACGGAATTTGTGTTTTCTTTTGCTGAAATATACTTTCTAACAATGTAAAGCCAGCGTGTGAATCTGCCTTGAGTTTTCTGTGAAAATTTAAAATTCGCATTGCAAAAACGGCTGCAATTACTCTGTAATGCAGCTCCTTTTGTCGTTTCTGCAACAAAAATCATCAAAATGACGACATATTTACTACAAATTACAACGCAACTAAGTGCATACTATATTACCAACTGCTACTTCTTGCATTACCATTCGTTACTTTTCATCTTGCAAGATACTACTTTTGGCGAAACCATTCTTACAGGATAAATCTATTTTCTTGTCCAACACACTGGCACACAATTACTTGGCGCAACATTAATTTCCTTGCAATATTTCACAGCTCAACCGCTTTCAAAATTCTACAAGCGATTCTTGAGTGTTAAAAAATGTAAAGTTTTCTTATTCCAAACTCACGATTCTTTTAACACACACTTCATTATCTCCAGTTCTGATATAGCTTCACCAAGAGAAATATATTGCTCACGGTTACGCTCAACCTTAGCTGCTATTTCCTCTGCCTTAGCGCGGTCATTATCCAAAAGCAGGCTGACAGCACACAACAGGCGCTGGCGTGACGGCATGACATCTTCCGTCTGCTTTATATATGTCTGCAATTTCTTGTCTGCATACATTTCTGCCGCCTTTTCCCTGTCGCCCGTCATAAGCAGAGTAAAGACATATTCGCACTTGAACTCATAGGAAAAGACTACTGGTATACGGCTTTTATTTTCTAATAGTGCCGCACATAGTTCTCTTGCCTCCTCCCATTTCATCTCATCAAGCAATACACCAACCTTCATTGCCAACACATTGACTACCAGCGGATTGACATTCTCACTATCAAGCTCATAATCAAACCATTCCGCAGGCAAATCTCTTGGACGCATACCATCCTGTACAAGGGCGTTAGACCTTAGAAGCGTAAAAAGCACACGCTTTGTCTCCATATCCTTACGAAGAAGCACTCCCTGCATGCCATCATTAGGCATACCGCTTACATTTATTGGAATACCATTCAATGCCGCAGCACCGAAACCTACTATCGCCATCATAACAGGATAGACGGCAGCACTAAAGTCTAAATCTGTGCATAACAGGACAATCACACATAGCGTAGACAGAAGCAGATTGGCAACAACACCACCCAAATCATACGGCATTGTCCGTATCTCCTCTATTGGCCTATCCGGAGGCAGCATCAGACACTGACCGCCTGTGCCTGCAACACTAAAACGCTTAAACGTTAATTTGCCGTCACGGCGAATCAGCGCAAACGACCCCACACGGTATGAGATAAATCTATAGCCACACATCAGTCCGCCAACCAAATGGCCTGCTTCGTGCACGGCTATCTGCACAATTACGGCAAGAGCCATTGCCAGAAACAGATGCAGAAATAAAGGAATGACACTGGCATCAAATTTAGCGAAATATTCCGCCCACGTCATATCCTTTGCCAATGTCACTATCAATCCTGCCAGAAGGAGTCCGGCACATATGCCCACTAACAGTCCTACGACCATCTTCAGTGCTGTCTTCATAATTTCCTTGTCTGATGTTTGTTTCCTGATATCTATGCAGCGCAATGCCAATATCTTTTTGCGCTTACTTGTAATTTCTTATCCTAACCTCTATGCCTGAGCCGTCAAGCGCTTCTGCCACCTGTTCTATCTTGGTCTCTCCGTAATGATACGGATACAACACCTTCGGCATGAAAGAGCGCGCCGCTGCTGCCGCCTGCTCCGGAGTCATAGTATAAGGGAGGTTTACGGGCAGGAATGCCACGTCAATGTCTGTGATGCGCAACATCTCTGGTATTGGCTCCGTATCGCCTGCTATGTATATGCGCAGCCCGTCGATATCGAGTATGTAGCCGTTGTCACGTCCCTTAGGATGATATTTCTGCTTTTCCGTCGAGGTGTTATACGCCGGTACCGCTTCTACGCTTACGACATCGGACAGTTTCCGGATTTCTCCGTTACGCATGGCGCAGCCTCTGCCAAGCCGCTTAACAGAATTCTCGTTCGCTATCAACAGTGTCGCCTCGTTGCTAAGGTCGTATATTGCGTTTGAATCAAGATGGTCTGAATGCTCATGAGTGACGAGTATGCACCCTGCCTTGGGCATTTTCGAGTAGTCTGTTCTCGGAGGGAAGTTTTCCACAGGGTCTACCTGTATCTCCATTCCTTCAAAGCTGATGGCAAGACTGCCGTGTTTTATGTGCGTAATCACAACTTTCCTGCCGTTGTCCGTAAGGAAGGTGTCGCGCTGCTGCTCCTGCGCTGCCACTCCGTGTATGCAGCAAAGCAACAAGGTAATACAGGTTAATGTGTATCTTTTCATTATCATGAATTTATTAATAATTGTGAGAATCTAATGTAGATAGCAGAAGACGGTTGCCAGAGTCATAAAAATACAATACGGCAGACATCAGGTTACGCCTCGTACTCTGCCGCCTGCCGTCATTGCCGTATGTGTCATCATCGTCCGTCTATCTGTTCAGCTTGTCTTGTATCTGTTTGCCGATACGCTGCACCTTGCGTGTCTGCGCATTAATATCTGCCGCTACCGCCTCACCACGCTCCTTTACTGCATCAAGCATTTCATATCGTACGTCATGTACTGCTGACATAAACTCGCTGAAGGCTGTCTGCATCTTCGACGGCACACGCTTGCGCTTATCGGCATCAGGATTAACTACGACACGTATGCCGTGCTCACGAACAGATATATCAAGGTCTGCATCTGCCATAATCGGGTCGCCGTCATAATGTATCACGCCTGGTTGCGAACGGTGTACATGGAGGTGCTTCGTGCGGAATGTCTTGATACGCGAGTTCTTGTCTAACGTCTTGTTGAACATATCAATCGAAACCTGCGCCGCCTCAAGCATATCGAACGGCTCCATAATGATTACGTCCATCAGTCCGTCGCGCATCGACGCCTGGGGTGCGATGTACGCATCATTGCCATACTGCGAAGCATTGGCAACGGAAACGAGGAAGGCGTTATACTGGCGTGTGCCTGTCTCGTCCTCTATGACGTACGTCTCAGGCTTATACTTCAGCCCTTCCTTCAAAACATTCTCGACATATGTGATTGGGCCGCGCTTGCCGGCATGAGCAAACTTCATGGAGATAAATGCGTCGAATCCCATGCCGCAGGTGCAGAAGAACGGCATGCCGTTGATGCTGCCATAGTCAAGAGAGTGTATCTCACACCTGTTGAGCACCTGCAACGCACCTTTTACATTAAGAGGAAGCATCAGATGACGTGCCAGCCCATTGCCAGAGCCGCAAGGAATAATGCCAAGAGCCGTGTCTGATTCTATCAGAGCGCGCGCCACCTCATTCACCGTGCCGTCGCCGCCTATCGCCACGACAATGTCTGCACCTGCAGCAACAGCCGCCTGCGCTAATTCCGACGCATGGCCAGCACGCTGCGTCTCTGATATGACATAATCAAACTTCTCCTTGTCAAGATACGCGTCTATCTGCTCTGGCACACCTGCCTTGCTCGTCGTGCCAGATATAGGGTTTAATATGAATACTATTCTCTTCTTCGACATATATATCTCCTGAATTGTAATGCAAATTTAATAAAATTAGTCCGAAATATTCAAATCAACGATAATTAATTTATGAAAAATGCAGTTTTTTATGATATTTATGCTGAATATTCAACTTTTTTTGTAACTTTGCAACCTAAATAAATAATCCAAGGCAGATGTATAGAGATTTCCAGAAGGTCATGTCAGGAAATAGAACTATTCATTTACAAGAAGACAATACACCTGCCGCAAATAATATCGTGTTAAATCCGTAAGGCTACGGGGGAAAACACTTTTTTATATATGGGACAATTACAAAAGAAATTTGAAAGTTACCGCTTGCCACAGAAATTCATGGAGATGGGCGTATATCCTTACTTCCGTGAAATCACAGGCAAACAGGGCACAGAAGTAGAGATGGGCGGCCACAAAGTGCTGATGTTTGGCTCTAACGCATACACAGGACTGCCAGGCGACCCCCGTATTATAGAAAGCGCAAAGGCTGCGCTGGATAAATACGGTACAGGATGCGCAGGAAGCCGATTCCTCAACGGTACTCTCGACATTCACGTAAAACTGGAAAAGGACCTCGCTGAGTTCGTACACAAAGACGATGCGCTATGCTTCTCTACTGGATTCTCAGTGAACGCTGGCGTTATTGCCATGGTAGGCGGACGAGAAGACTATATCATCTGCGACGACCGTGACCACGCCTCTATTGTTGACGGACGACGACTGTCATTCGCTCACCAGCTGAAATACAAGCATAACGACATGGAAGACCTGGAGAGAATACTCCAGAAACTGCCATACGACGCTATGAAACTGATTGTAGTTGATGGTGTGTTCTCAATGGAAGGCGACCTTGCGAAACTTCCAGAGATAGTTGAACTTAAGCATAAGTACAACTGCTCTATCATGGTGGACGAAGCACACGGAATCGGCGTATTCGGAAAGAACGGACGAGGCGTATGTGACCACTTCGGACTGTCAGACGAAGTAGACCTCATAATGGGCACCTTCTCTAAGTCGCTCGCCTCTATCGGCGGCTTCATAGCTGGAGATAGCGACACTATAAACTTCCTCAGACATTCATGCCGTACATACATATTCTCGGCATCGAACACACCAGCAGCAACTGCCGCAGCACAGACAGCGCTCAATATCCTGAAGGAAGAACCAGAAATACTGGAAAAACTATGGGATGTAACAAGCTACGCTCTGAAGAGATTCAAGGAAGAAGGATTCGAAATAGGTGATACAGAATCGCCTATCATACCGCTATACATACGTGATGCTGAGAAGACTTTCCTCATAACATCTATCGCATTCGAGCGCGGTGTATTCATCAACCCTGTTGTTCCGCCGGCATGCGCTCCGCAGGACACTCTCGTAAGATACGCACTGATGGCTACACATACAAAAGAGCAGGTTGATAAATCTGTAGATATTCTCAAGGGTATATTCAAAGAACAAGGTATAATAAAATAACTCAGGAAATACCCAGATACAACACAACAATGACAACAGGGCACAAATATGCTACGGCGGCTCTGTTGTCATTGTCTTGTTTTAAAGCATAAGATTGAAACACGTAGCGATTTCAACCTTTTTTTTCACTTCAATCTGCTATACTAAGAAAAAAATAAAATCTTTATTGCAAAGACTGCATATCATACGGGGAGCAGGAATACTGACAACAGAATGCTACGAGCCCACGAGCTGACAGGGCATGCCCCCCAAAAAAACTCCCCGCACGCTACACTCATTGCATGCGGGGAGCAGGATTACTGACGACAGAATGCCACGAACTCACGAGCTGATGGGGTTATTCTTCTATTATAAACACAGCATGTATAGCATGTTTCTTAATGCTGGCTGTGTAATATTCTCCCCACGACCAATAATCTATTGTATTGCCGCAGGCATTGGTTATCTGAATGTAATGGTTTGGCATTCCAAGGACGAGATTCCATTTGCTATAATGCGTAAGTGCTATGACGAACCCTGCCCTATAGTCTATGCGGCATAGTTGCTGGACTGTAGGGAGTATAAGGACACGTACTTTTTTCTTCAGCCGTTTTCTTATAAACCACAACATAAATGCAGGATGCATGAATGATGTAGCCCCTGCCTTTACCTTGCTGAAGCCATGCTTCTTAGCCTGCATGTCGCCTGTTGGGCTATAAGCAAGAAACATATTATTGCTTCGGGTTATTGCGGTCTGCATTACAGTGTCTGTGACGGACTGCCCAATGCGGATGCTGTCGTCAGGCGTGATATACTGCATGGATGTCGGCAATTTCAGTCTGGTGGAGTCATGCTTTCCTGACTCGTATAGACTGATGGCTATATCGGAATATAAAGCTGGATGCTTCTCCGCAAGGTATTTGCAAAGCACTGCCGCACCACATGTCCCATTGACCCCCTGAGATATTTCGCCAGGGCTGCTTACTGCTTGTTGCAGAGCCTCAACATACTGTTCTGCTGCTATTCCTTGCAGGAACGGCATACTGTCGGATGTATACGCAGAAAGCCGGGCACAGAGTTCATGCAAAGATGACTCTGTACCCGGCTTGGCATTATTATTTCTATTATTCATTTTATACAAGTGTTATTTCAGCGTCTCCTCGAAATGCTGTGTCACTTGACGCAACAAGTGGCGGCGAGTATTGCTGCCGTATATGCTATGGTTGCGATTTGTGTATATCATTTGACGGAAGTCCTTGTCTGCTTGAACAAGTGCTTCTGAATATTCGTATGTATTCTGTACATGAACATTATCATCAGCAGTACCATGGCATATAAGCAACTTTCCATGTAACTTGCTGGCACGTGATATCGGACTCTCGTCATATCCGTCAGGATTCTCCTGCGGTGTTCTCATGAAGCGCTCCGTATATACAGTATCGTAATATCTCCAACTTGTAGGTGGAGCAACAGCAACACCCGCGGCAAAGACATCACTTCCCTCACTCATAGCCATAAGTGTGCAGAAGCCGCCGAACGACCATCCCCATATTCCTATAGCATCCTTATTGACGTATGGCTGCTGGCTGAGCCACTTGGCTGTCTCTACCTGGTCCTTTGCTTCAAGAACGCCGAGGTTCATATAAGTACATTTCTCAAATTCCGCTCCTCTGCATCCTGTACCTCTGCCATCGACAGCTACGACAATATAGCCGAGAGAGCATAGGTAGGCGTCGTATATCGCACCCTCGCCCATCGAACCCATACGCCATGAGTCGATTACCTGCTGCGACCCAGGACCGCTATACTGGTGCATGATAACAGGATACTTCTTTGACGGAGAGAAATCTGTCGGTTTCAGCATATATCCATTGAGTACAACACCCTCTGATGTAGTGAATGTAAATAGCTCGCGGTTAGGAATCCTGTATGCCGATAGTTTCTCTACCAAAGGTTTGTTGTCAATAAGCGTTGCAAGCAATTTGCCTTGGCTGTCATGTGACGTACAGACGTATGGCGTGTTACGGTCAGACCATGTATTGAAATAGTATGACATGCTGGCAGAGAACGAAGCATCGTTAGTGCCCTCTTTTTTTGATAGGCGCAGAGTCTTGCCGTTCCGCATAGACACATAGATATGGCGTGTCTGGGGTGTCGGCGCAGCCTGATAATAGATGTTGCCTGTCCTTTCGTCATACCCATATATGGCTGTGATGTCTGTCTTTTGCGGACATATAGAGCGCAATAGAGTACCGTTCAGATTATAAAGGTATAGATGTTTGTATCCGTCACGGTCAGAAAGCATAAGAAGACTGTTTCCCTTTACCTGCATTTCAGTGTATGCCGCCTCCGTCACGTATTTGCCGACCTCCTCGTTTATGAGAAGCCTCGATACTGTTGAGCGTGGATTCACCGCATACACACACATTTTATCCTGATGACGGTTCAGTGTTACGTACAACACCTTCTGAGGGTCATTGGTAGGGAAAAGACGGCATATGTATCCATCTGCATCTACAGGGACTTGCAATTCAACAGCCTTTTTAGACTTTATGTCAAAGCTCCATACTGAAACTTTTGCATTCTGCGTTCCTGCTTTCGGATATTTGTATGAATATGCACCAGGATATTCTTTATACTGAGCATATTCAGGCATGAGGCCTTTGTACATCTGCATATCGTATGTAGCGACACCGCTTTCGTCGTATTTAATCCAGCATATCTGAGAACCGTCTGCAGTAAAGCACAGAGAGGTTGAGAGCGCAAATTCTTCCTCGTTCACCCAGTCAGGTATGCCGTTTATGATTTTATTACGCTCACCGTCCTTTGTCACTTGGCTTTCAGCGTTATCATATAGAAGTTTTATGAGATGAATATTATTATCGCGTACAAATGCTATCTGATTTCCATCAGGACTCCATACAGGAGACTGCTGCGGGCCATAGTCAGATAATTTTGCCAAGTGCTTTGTGCGTATATTATATATGTACCAGTTGGCAGTATATGAACGGCGGTATATACGCTGTATATTAGTAGCAATCAGTATCTGCTGTCCATCAGGAGACATGATAAAGCCTTCGGCTCCCTGAATCTTTTCATTTACAGTATTGCTTGGGTCAAACAATACAGCAGTCTGTTTACCGTTACGATAACCATATTGCAGGATTCTTCCATTTGCGAGGCATGCATAATGTTCTCCGTCTGGCAACGGTGTCACAGACATCTGCCTTTTAGCATGGAATGAGCCTTTTACTACATCGTCAAGCGTAATATCGTTTGCTGAGTACGCTGAAACAGAACATATCAGCAGTAATGACAGTATTAGTTGTTTCATTTTTGTGTTATGAATTTTATGTATCGTTTTGATATGAGAGGAGATATTGTGGAGTGAATGCCCCATATGCTAATGTGATGTGTTTACGGAAGAGTTTCCACCCAGCAAACGCTCTATGCTAACATTTCTGTTTTTTGACATGTATCTTTCCGTATGCTTGACATACTGGCCACTGTAGAATTCTTTTTCAAGGATTTCGTTCACCACCCACATTATTCGTCCCATATGCCTATCTCGTATTTCCTGCTTTGCCACTTCAAAGTTTTTGAGCGGATAGCATGACAAAATATAGAATGTGAGACAATCAGGCACAATATACTCGCGTGTCATGCTGTTTATCTGATAGTCGAAATAGTATTTCCTGTACGGTTCGAATTCCGTTCCGAGATATTTATCCAGGCATATCCCGATAGATTCGTCTCCAACTATAATGCTTTGGTTAAGAGCTCCTATTTGCGTGTATATCTTTGGTATAGCGATATTTGGTATTTTTTTCTTCAGATTCTGGAAAGCCTTTGACATTTGCATGTTTATGTCATCCATTATCGCATATTGTTTCTCTGCCTCAATGATTATTTTTTGCAATGTCGTATCTCTGTAAAAATTCAGGAGTGTTTCATTTATGTTCGGCTGATCAACTGTTCCTAGCTGAAGTACATTCTCAATCAAAGTGCGTGTTTCAGTAGGATAAGTGATATTCATGCTTTTAAGCGCTACGTAGTCTCCCGTGGTAAGATACCTGCTTTGCAGCCTATCATAGCGTTCAATTTTTATATTGACATCCTCTGGGTCTCCATTGGGTGACATATATAAGTCGCATGCGCTGAATGACAACAGGCATGCCAACAACATGATTATATTTATTATTCTGTTCAAATTGCTATTTTATTTAGTGTTGTTTTGTTATTTTAGTGCAGATTTACTTGAATACTACAGATTACTACAGATTACCGAAAATATCGGAGATGTGGGGTAATGTAGGCTTTTTGCTTTCTGAATTTGTATTATATTTTTGTTTATTTTTGTGTTTATTTTGTTGCGCTTTTGTTGCTCTATAATAGTTGCGGTATGCGTGATACGGCTTCCTGTTTCTTCTCGTCAAGCAGTTTTGCGTATATCTGCGTTGTGGATATATCTTTGTGGCCTAAAAGTTTGCTGACGGTGTAGATGTCTGCGCCAAGGCTGATCATCATGACAGCGAAGGTGTGACGTGCGCAATGGAAGGTTATGCTCTTGTCTATGCCCGATTTGCGCACCCATGTCTCTATTGTATAGTTGACGGTTGCAGGTGGCATTTCGGCAACTTCTGCAAAGATGTTCGGATGGTCGGACATGTTGCGCATGATAATTTCTGCTGCTTGACTGTTTATGTCAAGGTATTCCTGCCCTCCTGTCTTCTTCTGCCGGAACACGAGCCTTACCTTGCCTCCCTCTTCATGCACTTCGCTCTTCCGCAGTTTAGCGATGTCGCTGAATCGCATTCCAGTCAGGCAAGAGAAGAGGAAAGCGTCCTTGACTCCAGGGCGGATGCATTCTGATGCTGCCAAATGTTTTACTTCTTCTTGTGTCAGATACATTCTCGCCGTCTCCTTGCGCTTAAAGTTCGGTATATTCCGAGCAGGGCTAACAGATATTATTCCGTCTCTGACAGCGCTATTGAAGCATGCTTTGAGCTTAGAGAAGAGCAGCCATTTAGTGTTTATCGCCAGCAAAGAGTCTGTTTTCTCGTTTCTCGCAGTATTATCCAGGAATGTCTTAAAGCCATTCACCCATTCAGCGTCAATCTCGTTAAAGGTTATCTGCTTGTTCTTTTCGTACTGACGTGCACGGACATAGCATCCCTCCCAGCCGGGGACACCTAAATGCTCTTCGAAATAATCAAAGAACAGGGTGTATCCCTTTTTATCATCGAATCCGTGCGCTGCGTTGCGGTATTCAAGAGTTTTTTTTGCGCATATCGCCTCGGCGAGAGCAAGCACATCTTTGTTGTGCGCCTTGTTAGCCCTTGTGTCGGGTTCAAGGTACAGCCCGAGGTGCTCCTGCTTCCGCCTTCCGTTATAGTATATGTCCAGGAACAGAGACGTTCTTCCGTTTTCACGCGCCCTTCGCCTTAATTTGACGGTAGCAGTCTTCATGTCACAATTCTGCTATAAGGTTAAGCATTTCGTCTTTGATTGCGTTGAGCGGTTCTGCGCTCTCTCCGTTCACTTCTCTGCGGTCAATCTCTATGCATATCTTCTCGTAGATACCTTTTAGTTTATCTTCCATAATATAATATTGTATAAGGAATCCCCCCACGTTGCTTTTCTCGCTTCTGTCTACAGATCTGACAGGAGTGCCAGTGTTCTGCTCCTTAATCATCGAGCCGTTGCCATGCATCAGCCAGTCGAGCGAGATATAAGCATACTGATTGCATACCTTCGTGAGGAATTGGTCCGTCAGATGTCTCGGATGTCCCTTCAGGGCGTGGCATATCTGCGACTCCGAAGCGTTCACTCTTGCAGCGAAATCCTTCTGCGAATTTACGTGTCCGTTGTTCTTAAGATAAAAGAACAACTGCTTGAATCGTTCAGTCTTCTGTTCCATATTACTTATATCTGTTAGCTGATTCTATTAATATATCTGCATAAGAATATAACTCGTTGATATTATCGATGTCGTATCTTACATTGTTGTTATCCTTGATAATTGTCATGTATTTCTTCTTTCCGTTCAGATACAGGCGGCAGATAAGTTTACGGTTGTTATCGTCTGCAATGATAGTCATGTAATTAACAGCGTCACGGAAAGCGACACGTTCTACCGGCAGCACGTCACGCACGATGGACTTGACTATGTAGTATGCTTCTATTTCCTCTTCCGTGGTGACAATCTTATTCTTCTCCTCTGCAGGCGCTTCCTCTGCAACCTCTTCATGCGCTGCTGGTGTCTCCTCCTCCTGCGCCATGGCCATATTCAGACGGTCAGCGACAACATCGTTGATATAACCTTTCATCGCTCTCTTAGTTAACGCAGTGAAAAGGTCGAGCACCTTCTGCGTAACCGTACCCTCGTACACCTTGCGTGCAAGCATTCGCACGAAGTCAGGAGAAGGTTCTGCAAACTCTACTTTGATAAGTTTACGCAGTTCTGTAAGGTATTTCAGTTCGCTTGCGCTGCTCATGATATTGATGACATCGAAGTTAGACTTATGGAACTTTTTCAGTTCTTCGATGTGTGCGTCACGCAGATCGTCCATATTTACCACGAGGAACGGCATGTCGTCCATGATGTTCTGCTTTACCAAGTCAGCATAGAACCGGTATTCGATGCCGTTAGTAAGCACACCGAACTTTGCTTTCGATGCCACATAGTATTTCTTCAGCTGGTTGTCATGCAGATTAAGGTCTTGTTTCCAGTGCTTGCACTCGATGAGCATTATAGGTTCTCCGTCCTTCATGATAGCGTAGTCAATTTTCTCTCCCTTCTTCTTAACAAGGTCGCAGTCCATTTCAGGCACTACTTCGAGCGGGTTGAATACGTCATATCCGAGAATCTGTATGAATGGCATGATAAGAGCGTTCTTCGTTGCTTCTTCCGTGCTAATCTGGTCTTTGATGGAGTTGATGCGCTCAGCAAGTTCTTTGAGGTTGTTTTTTAGTCTTTCCATAGTTGTATATATTTAATAATGTGTATTATAAACGTACAAGTACAATAACTCTTGACAAGGTGAATGTTTCATCATACGCGATGAAGAAGTCAGGAAATCCTTGTTCGTCAATAGCGTGTGCACGGTAGCCGTTCTCTGCCTCGAAGAGTTTGCGGACCAGCATTCCGTGTGTGCTGGTATCGATACCGTAGATGCATCCAGGCACGATTTTTTTTGTAGGCTGTAGAGCCAATCCTACTTTATCGCCCTTAAGATATAGAGGAGCCATGCTGTTATCTGGCATCATGTACCATGCATCGATAAGGGTTCCTGAGATAGCAACCTTAGAATGCTCCAGATTATCCCATTGCTCCTCTGTCATTCGCATAATATCGAAGTCGTGCCTTTTTACCCACACCGAGGGTATGATAGGCGCTGTCTCGAAGCCTTCGATAACTTCTGCTTCTTCAACTTGTGTTTCTGTGTGTCCACTTATTGTCATGTTGACGTTAGTGTTGGTGCCACCGTTGATGATATTGCTATTTGAAATATGTGTAGAGTCTGTTTGGCGCAACATATCTCCTTCACCATTTATTAGCCATTTTAGGTTGAAAATATTTCCAAAAGCTATATTGAATCTTTTTAGATAGTTATCAGAAAGCAACTTTCCGCTAAATGCAGCAGAAACATTAGATGGTGTTGACCCCATTCTGCCAGCAACATCTTTTTGGGTGTGCACGATGCCTTGGCTACGAAGATGTTCATATGCCAAGCATAATCTTTCGTATTTTTCCATAGTTCTTAAAATGTGTTTATATAAGCATATAAATAACTATATAAGTATTAAAAAGTATTAATACTACTAATATTTATAACTATAAAATGCTTATGTAAGCAGAAATATATTTATCTTTGTACCGAAATTAATTTGTTGCGCATCACAAACGCAAACGCTTCGATGCAAAATTAATAAAAATAATAATAGTAACCAAGCAAAAATTAATAAAAAATGAAGAAGACAAGAAAAATTACTCTGGCGGACTTGTACAAGGAACACCGTCAAAGACCAACTCCAGCACAGGAGTTTATCGAAGAGGTTGCGAGAGTGACCGAGAAGAGCACAGCGACAGTCAAGCAGTGGCTGTGTGGCACATATAAGCCAGACGCTTTAGCGTGCAAGACAATCGCTAAGCATTTCAATGTAGACCCTAATTGTTTATTCTGATATGGAAAAAGTTCTCACCTTCCTCTGCATGTTCCTCTGCATAGCATCATTGATAGCAGGTATCGTATTCGCCAAGTGGCATTGTTTTTTAATCAGTGTATGTGTATTCTTTCTTTATAAGGAGTTAAGCAAGTGCAATTATGAATAAGGAATTCAAGGAAATGTGCATTGAAGACAAGCTCAATGCCATTTGGGACATGCTCGAGAGCATGTCACGACCTGCTCCTGTCGTTGTGCAGGAGGCAGAGGAGGTGCTGACCGTCAAGCAGTGCGCTGCGCTGCTGGGCTACTCTACGGACCACATCTATGCACAAGTCAGCAAATCACTGATACCACACTATAAGGTAGGCAGTTCGCTGAGATTCCGCAAGAGTGAAGTGCTGGAGTGGGCCTTCAAGAACAGGAAGCGCACAAAGGCAGAGGCCGAGGCTTTGGCGTCCGCCTACATCAGAAAAGGCAAGCGCAGCAGGGCGATGTGACCATAACGGGAAGTGGGGCTGGAGAAATTTAACTTAATTATTAACCTATATTGTTTTTGAATATGTATTCGTACTCTCCAGGCGGTTCGACTCCGCCGCTTCCCACAACATTGAAACTGGGGTGTTTACTCTTTTCTCAGAGCAAACAAATTTCCTCACTGCCTGTGAAGGTCGTGAGGAACACGCCACGGAAAGCCCTGCAAATAGAGCAACAGGGATGTAACAGTTGGATGAGCGAGGGAGCGTTACCCTCCCGTGGCACTATGACGCAGGAAGAAAGAAACAAAGTCTTGGCAGACCTAAAGGCGGATGCCAGGAGAAAACGGGAGAAGCGTAGAGAATATCAGCAGAAATACTACGCAGAGCACAAGGCTCAGTACGAAGAAAATCGAAGGCGCTTCAAGGAGGCTCACCCGAACTATTTCAAGGAGTACCACAAGCTGCACAAGGAGTGGTGGCGTAAGGGAGGAAAGTATTATTAATCCTAATAAGTATGAGAAAAATTGTATTAAAAGAACTGACAATGTTGAACTTTAAGAAGATTCGTCAGCAGACGGTGAAGTTCAACGATGAGGTGACCAACATCTCAGCCGACAATGGAGTAGGCAAGTCTACAGTGTTCGATGCCTTCACGTGGCTGCTATTCGGCAAGGACAGCAAGAACCGCAAGGACTTCAATGTCAAGACCCTTGACGCAGACGGCAATGCCATTCCGCGCATTCCGCACGAAGTGACAGCGACACTGCAGGTTGACGGGCAGACAATAACCCTCTGCCGCAAGCTCAACGAGAAATGGCAGAAGAAGAGAGGTTCAGCCGTTGAGGGGTATACCGGCAATGAGGAAGGGCTTCTGTTTAATGACGTTCCTTGTTCGCTGAAAGAATGGAACGCCAAGATAGCCGACATCTGCGATGAAGGCGTCTTTAAGTTCATCACCAACCCGCGCTACTTCACTTCGCTTAAAACCGATGCGCAGCGAGAGATGCTGCTACGCATGGCAGGCAATATATCGGACGAAGAGATAGCAAGCGGAAACGAAGACTTCACAACACTCCTCGGACAGCTCACGGGCAAGACGCTGAATGAGTATCGCAAGGAGATAGCAGCAAAGAAGCGCAGAATCAAGGCCGATGCTGATGCCATCCCTGGACGAATAGACGAACGTCAGCGAGACATCGCCAATCTTGACTATCAGTCAGCCGAAGCCGAACTTGCAGACCTCACGGCACGATATGCAGAAGCCGAAGCAAAACTCCTCGACTACAGCAAGTCAGTAGAGGCACGCATGTCAGAGCGAGAAGACCTTGTTGTCGCTCTCGGGAAAGCGAAGGAGGAGCGTCTGCGCATAGAATACGAACAGATAGGAGCGGCAATGGAAGCCTACCAGCAGGAGAAAGCGAAGCAGCAGGCAATGCACAGAGACGTGCGAACGCTTGAAGACAAGGCAGAGATGTCGCGCAAGATGCTTAAGGAATATAGAGAATACCTATCGGTATGCTCTACGAAGCGAGAAAATCTCATAGCCGAATGGAGGAAAATCAATGCCGACACGCTGACGTTCAGCGACAAGGAATTTGTCTGCCCGACCTGCGGAAGACGATATGAGATAGAAGAAATCGAGTCAAAGCAACAGGCGATGACGGAAGCCTTCAACAAGCAGAAGGCAGAAAGACTTGCAGACAACACCAAGAGAGGCAAGGCGAACAAGCAGAAGATGGAAGAACTGACATCGCTTGTAGCACAGCAGGAAAGCGCCATAGAAGATTCGCTGAATGAGATAGCGAGAATCAAGGCTGACGAGCTGTACGGCAAGACAATAGAAGAGCCGACAGCAGGATACAGCGATGCTCTGAGGATGCAAGACGAAACGATAGCGCAATGCGCCAAGGCCCTTGCAGACTTTGACGCTGCACCGCAAGCCGATAACGATGCTCTGAAAGCAGAGAAGAGCGCAATATCGCTCCGCATAGACGAAGTGAAGAAGACACTCGCAAGACGAGATGTCGACGAAGCGAACCGCAAGCGCATCGAGGAGCTTGAAGGTCAGTATAAGACACTGATGCAGGAGCTGGCAGAGCAAGAGCGGACAGAATACACCATACAGGAGTTCTGCCGAGCAAGGAACAACATCCTGCAAGAGCGGGTTAATAGCCAGTTCAGCATAGTAAAGTTCAAGCTATATGAGCAGCTGATTAACGGCGGAGAGGTGGATACCTGCGTGGCAACCGTTGACGGAGTGCCGTATGGCGATCTGAATACGGCATCGAAGATTAATGCCGGGCTGGACATCATCAACGCAATTTGCAGACATGAAGGTATCTCAGCACCAGTCTTCGTAGACAGGGCAGAGAGTGTGAACGAGATAATGAACACAGCATCGCAGTCAGTCAGACTGATTGTGAGCAAAGAAAAACAATTAACAATTAACTAAAAAATTATGAATGAGATTCAGAGAAACGAGGCGAAGCCTATCGACATGATGAAGTCATGTATTTCTGCACCATCAGTGCAGGAGCAGTTCAAGAACGCACTGGGTGAGCACAAGGATGCCTTCGTGGCATCGCTCATCGACCTTTACACGGGCGACAAGCAGTTGCAGATGTGCAAGCCAGGATTAATCGTTGCAGAAGCATTGAGAGCAGCAACACTCCGTCTGCCGCTAAATAAGGCTCTCGGCTTTGCATACATCATCGTGTTCAACAACTCAGTTAAGAATGCGGACGGGTCATTCACGAAGGTGCCAACACCGACCTTTGTTCCCGGTTACAAAGGTTACATCCAGCTGGCGATGAGAACAGGTCAGTATCGCACCATCAATGCTGATTTCGTTTACGAGGGCGAGATGCGCAAGGTAAGCAAGCTCACGGGAGAGATAGCCCTTGACGGAGAGAAGAAGTCAGACAAGATTATCGGATACTTCTGCTACTTCGAACTCTTGAACGGCTTCAATAAGACACTCTATGTGAGTGTAGAGGACATGGCTAACTACGCACTGCGCTACTCACCCTCGTTCAAGGGCAGACACAAGCCGACAGCGGAAGCGCTGATAAAGGCTGCGCAAGAGAACCAAGTAGGTCAGCAGGTAGGTTGGAGCGGCAACTTCAACGACATGGCGTTAAAGACCGTCATTCGCCGTTTGCTCTCGAAGTATGGCTATCTGTCAGTAGAGATGCAGAACGCAATATCTAAGGACACAGAGGAGCATACAGAGACAAGAGACGAGATTATCAGCAACAGCGCACGACAAGAGATAACGCTTGACGAGACGCAGTATAAGGTAGTCGACGTGGAGACAGGCGAGATAAAGGAAGAGCCAGCAGGCCCTGATTATTAATCTGTAAAACGAACAAAGGAATGGTACTAAGTGTTATATCATCATCAAGTAAAGGCAACTGCTACATACTTGACTCTGGCGAGGAAATGCTGATACTTGAGGCAGGTGTCCCGATGCAGCAAATCAAGAAAGCGATTCGCTGGCGGTTGGACAAGGTAGCGGGATGTTTGGTGACTCACAGGCACAAGGACCATTCCTTTGCCGTTAGGGACGTTCTCGCAAGCGGTATAAGGTTGCTGACCATTGAAGACGTTCTCTCGTCAGCAGGATGCCTCGGATACCCATTTTCGGTTATTGTAGAACCGAACAGAGGCTATGCAGTAGGACGATTCAAGATATACGTTCTGCAGATGGCGCATGACGTGCCTTGTGTGGGATATATCATCACACACCCAGGAATGGGCAGGCTTCTGTTTGCCACAGACACGATGATGATAGACTACGCACTGCCGAGGTTAGACCACATCATGGTGGAAGCGAACTACGAAGACAGCATACTGCGCAAGAACATCGCAGACGGAGTAATGCCAGAAGCCATGAAGCCGAGGCTGATGCGTTCGCACATGGAGCTCGGAGTGCTCCGTGACTACCTTGCAAGCGAGAACACAGAGACAGTGAGAGACATAATCCTGCTGCACCTATCGTCTGACAACAGCGATGCAGGGCATTTCAAGGATACGATAGAAGGAGCGACAGGCAAACCAGTAATCATCGCCCGAAGCGGCTTAGAATACGAATTCTCATGAGCGGATGGATAAAGATAAGCAGGAAGATTAACGAACATTGGCTTTGGGAGGATGCAAACAAGCTGAAATGGTGGATAGACCTTCTGCTGATGGCTGCATGGGAAGAGAAGCAAGTCTTGCATCAGTCTCAGATCGTAGAACTCAAGCGAGGGCAACTGATAGCATCTCTGAACACACTGTCCAAGCGATGGGGAGCAAACAAGAGGACAGTAATGCGATTTCTTGACATGGTACAAAATGAGGGTATGATAATACACCACCAAGTGCACCACCAAATAACTGTTATAACTATCTGTAAATATGATAGATACCAAAGTGGTAACAATTCAGAGTGCACCACCGAGTGCACCACCGAGTGCACCACCCCTTTAAATAATAATATTAAAAATATTAATATAAGAAGAAATAAAAAAGATAAAGAACGAGCGGCTATCGCCGTCGCTTTAGAAAAGGGAAAAAAGGAGTTTTACGAATCTTTAATTCCCTACGTAAAAATATACGGCAAGGAGATGGTCCGAGACTTCTACGATTTTTGGACCGAGGAGAACAAGAGCGGAACGCAATTCCGCAAGCAGATGGAGAAGACATGGAACACAGAGCGAAGATTGCGAATGTGGGTAAGAAATCAAGATAAACACAATAAGAACAATGGAAATATCAGAGAGCCTCAGACAACTGCAGCACAGCGAGCACAGGATGTCGCAGAACTTATCGCCAGACTTGGCGAAAAGAACAAGCCTTTTGAAGGCTAAGCATGGCGCCGATATAATGGCATTCATGACGAAGTACAACCCGTCAGTTCAGATGACCGTATGCAAAGAGCCAAGACGATGTCACCTCGGAGACTTTCCGACACTGGGCTTGCTTAATATGACTTACGGCACAGAGAGTTCAAAAATGTGGCTTGCTGCACAGCTCTACAACCTATCAGAGTTCTGCGGATGCAAGAACAAATTAGAGGGTACTCCGTTGGAGGAATGCGCAAGCATCATAGCGAACGAGTACAACCACCTCAAGGTGACAGAACTGATGCTGTTCTTCTACCGGTTCAAAAACGGATGGTACGGCAAGTTCTACGGAACTGTAGACCCGCTCGTTATCACGACAAGCATCCATGAGTTCATCAAGGAGCGCAATGTGTTCTTCGACAAATACAACTCAGAACTGCAGGACAAGCGCATAGAAGAGGGCAAGAAAGGTTGCATATCCTACGAGGAGTATCTAAGGAGGAAGGCGGAAAGGGAGAAGAAATGAAACAGGTGATAAGTCTCATAGAGAAACATTGCTACAGAACGCAGACAGACCACCACAGAGGGCTTGAAAGCGTCTTGGACTATATGATTGAGTTCTTCGACATCAAGCCAGTAGTGGAAGGAAGATTCCTGGAACATGCACAGGCAATGAAGAACAAGTCTGAAGAGCTCTTTGAGATTACCGTGATATTCATGATGAAGGTCACGGAAGCGATGGAGAAAGGCAAGTGGCTGGACTTCTTCGGGGAGCTCTACGAGACGATGTATCAGAGCAAGGGCAAGGCTTCTTCACTCGGTCAGTTCTTCACACCGCCAAGCGTCTGCGACCTTATGTCGAATATCGTAGGGGAGGAAAAAAAGTCTGTTGTCGGTGATTGTGCCTGCGGAAGTGGCAGAACACTCCTATCGCACATGGCGAAAAACAACTTCTCCAGGCACGCCTACTATGTTGGCGAAGACATTGACACGACAAGCGTCAAGATGTGCGCACTCAACCTGATGATACACGGAGCGCAGGGCCAGGTGGTAAGACATAACACGCTGATAAATCCAACAACTTACGACTACGGATTTGAGATAAACGAAGTTCGTTATCCAATACCAACACCGTGGTACTCCCTGCGCAAGATTAAGCGCACAGAGGAAGAATTACAGAAGACCAATAATAAAACACTTATGACTATGAAAGAAGATTCATTCCAAAAAGCCATCAAGACGTATCTTGATGAGAGAGCGAAGACAGACGAGCTGTTCGCTAAGAGTTATGCCAAGAAAGGCAAGACGATAAAAGAGTGCTGCAAATACATCATGGGCGAAGCGAGGAAGCGAGGCACAGCGGTCTACATGACCGATGAAGAGGTGTACGGGCTGGCAGTGCACTACTATGACGAGGATGATATTAAGATTAATCCTGTGCGAGAAACGGCGAAAGTGAATACAAAGCAGAACGAGGCGCAGAAGAAGGCAGTTAGGGAAGTTGCCGAGATAGCGCGCAAGAAGTCTGCTAAGCAAGAGCCGCAGAAGAAGGTACGATATATCGAAGGTAATCTATTTGACATGATGTAGGCTTATGTGCAGTGCAAGTTTATTGTTATCTACCCTGGTAGAGACCGCAAAAGGCCGCAGGCCTCATACGAAGCTTCAGCAGAGGTGTTTTGACTTGGCAGACACATTGCCGCCTCTTACAGAAGAACAGCGATTGTGGGCACGTAGTAAGATGATCGGACTTGGCTACTATGTAGTAAGAGGCTATCACGGGAAGCACAGCTGTATATGGTGCCAGGAGTGCGGTCAAATGGACGAAGTAGGACTTCCACCTTTGGCCGTCGCAGTCAAGATAATAGAGACCAACAGCCACGTTTGCTCCAGATGCGGAAGAAAGCTTGAAGTAAAGAACTGGAATAGGGATCGTAAAAAGAACGTTGAGTATAATTTCAATTTCTGCATCGTCACCACATGCGACGGGATGCAGGTTGTGAGAGTTTTCAACTGGCATCAGTCAGTATCGTTAGGCAGCGATACGGTTGACCATATATTCGAAGCCTTCCAGGTCTGGTTTGAACCCAACAAGGGTAAGAAGGTTATCTTATCGAAGGATTACACAAGAAGCTGGTATCATTTCAGATGGCACATGTATAGCGAGTGGAAAGTGAAGCAGCGTAACGCCTATTCAACTGGCTACTACTCATACGAGGACGTTTATTCTCTCGAAAACAAATACATCTATCCAAGGGCCAAGATTCTTCCTATTCTCAAACGCAACGGATGGAGCAATAGGATGTTTAGGATATGCACAAGCCCCGTTGACCTCTGGCGTGGACTGCTGAAAGACCCAGCCATCGAGGCACTTGCCAAGACAGGCCAGTACAACGTCATTGACTATTGGTTTAGAACTGGTGGCCACCTCAAGGACAAATCGGTATGGATGCCGATAGTAAGGATTTGCAACCGTCATCACTACGTCATTAAAGACGCTTCAATGTGGTTTGACTACATCGACCTGCTGAAATACTTCCATAAAGACACCCGCAATCCTCACTATGTCTGCCCGGAGAACTTGAAGCATGAGCACGACAGGCTGATGAATAAGAAGACCCGCATCGAGAAGGCCGAGGAACTGAAAAGGAATATTGCACAGGCTGAGAAATACGAGGAGCAGTATAAGAAGCACAGAGGTATGTTCTTCGGCATCTGCTTTGGTAATGAGCATATCGTCATCACCGTCATCAGCAGCGTCAAAGAAATGGCTGAAGAGGGTACAATGATGCGCCACTGCGTATATACCAACGGCTATTATGACCACACGAAGCATCCTCACAGCCTCATTCTATCTGCCAAAGATAATGAAGGCCATCGTCTCGAGACGATAGAACTGAACATAAAGTCATGGATGGTGGTGCAGAGCCGAGGAAGATGCAACAGCAACACCGACAAGCATGACGAGATTATTAACCTTGTCCGACAGAATATCGGGCTATTCAAAAAAATACAAAATGGAAGCAAGAAGAAAACAGCAAGCGCTTAACGCAGGACATTACAGCCATGCAGCGCTAAAGGCAATCGAATGGGCAGACAAAGACCATGAGGGATTCAGAAAACTGGTTAAGGAGATGCGAACGGCACAGCGTAAGTATTTCCGCACGAGGAGCGGAGAAGCGTTAATCAATAGCAAGAGGCTGGAGGGCAAGGTGGACAGGCTTCTTAGCGACAATAATATTCAACTGTCATTATTTTAGCCATGGCATCATACAGAGAATTAACAGCGGCGCAGAAGTCGATAATCCACAGGATGGTTAACGAAGGCGCCACATACAAGAAAGTCTCAGAGACGATAGAGGTGCCATACTATGTAGTCTGCAACTATATGAAATGGGAAGGTTGCAAATACGGAGCAAAGGACTACAGACGCACTGACGGAATCAGCATTATCAGCCTCGTGAAGGAGGGATATTGCAAAGGCGATATATCAGAGATGCTGCACATTTCGCTTGACGAGTGTAGCAGAAGGTTTAAAGAAGAAATGGTCTATGAACGATTAAGAAGAGCAAAATAAAAACACTTACAACTATGGAAAAAATTAATATTGCAGAACTCCTTAAAGACTGCCCACAAGGTATGGAGTTGGATTGTGTCATATTCGACAATGTGACACTTGACCGCGTATCGGATTACGGTAATTATCCAATCAGAATAAAAACGCCCGAAGGGAAAATAGAACTTAATAAATATGGGCAGTTTTTTAACAATGATTTTTCTAAATGCCTCATATTCCCTAAAGGCAAGACTACTTGGGAGGGATTCCAAAGACCTTTTAAGGATGGGGATGTAATCGCATGCACTAATTTATGTTGCACTTTTATATCTATCTTTAAGGAGAGAGCAGGCGAAAACAGATTTGTAAGATATTGCGCATTCATATTAGACGATAATGAGCTTAAAGCCGATACTGCTTGGTCTGATTTTAGTAATCCTCGCTTTGCCACCGAAGAAGAAAAACAGAAACTATTCCAAGCAATCAAGGATAATGGTTACAAATGGAACGAAGAGACCAAGACTTTGGAAAAGTTAATAGAACCGAAGTTTAAGGTGGGGGATAGAATAAAGCATAAACGTAATGATAGTTTAGGAACTGTTGCACTTATAGATGAAAGTTATTATCATTGTGCATTTAGTGTTATTCCTATATATGAACAAGATAATTGGGAATTAGTTTCTAACAAATTCGATATTAATACTTTGAAACCTTTTGAGAGTAAAGTGTTAGTTAGGCATAATAGAGATAATAAATGGTGCGGTTCTTTCTTCTCTCATATAGATGAGGATTTTCATTCTCATTGCTATAAATTTGTTACTATTGCAGGGAAAAGTTATCCAATGTGTATTCCTTATGAAGGCAACGAACATCTTTTAGGCACAAAGGATGACTGCGAGGAATATTATAAAATTTGGGAGGAAAGGGCATGAATATTCTAAGTTTAGAGCTGGAATATAGCCCGTTCTTTTATATACTTCCAAGTATAGGGGGAACATTGGGCAAAAGTATACGTATATCCATTCATTGGCTTAATCTGTCAATAACGCTAAAGCATATTAGCAGTGATTATAAGGCGAAAAGCGTATACTTTAGCACTCCAAGTGTAACAATTATGCAGTATCCTTCGAGTGCTTATCTTTTTACGTTTGAGATAAATGCGTTTAGTTATTTATATAGAAAAGGTTTTATTAGAGACAAAAGTAAAGAAGTAGGTCCTTGCGATAACACCCCAGGTTTTGTTCATGACAGTTGGCTGCGTCAGTTCCAAAATTCTACACGCTTTGATTTCATGGCTGACTTTGAGGATATGATGAAAAAACTTAAAGACTATTTTGAACAAAAAAATAACGAAAATTAGCGATTATAAACAATCAAAAAAAATTAAAACTATGACTAAAGAATTTATTGGTAAAAAAGTCCTCGTCAGAAGCTATGACGCAGGTGTGTATTTCGGTACACTTGAAGCAGTTGAAGGTGAGACGGTAAAAGTCTCTAATGTTCGTAATATTTGGCGGTGGGATGGCGCATCATGTCTTTCACAGATAGCGAATGACGGAATTAAAGGTGGTAAAGTAGGACCAGTGGTTAGCAGCATGATAATCAATCGATGCTGCCAGATTATCCCACTGACAACAAAGGCTATAGAAAATCTTAAAAATCAGCCAGCATGGACGTATTAAATAAAAAGATAGAAGCCTTTCTTGACGTTGGCTCTGGCTCTGGCGATGGCTCTGGCGATGGCTCTGGCTATGGCTCTGGCGATGGCTCTGGCTATGGCTCTGGCTCTGGCGATGGCTCTGGCTATGGCTCTGGCGATGGCTCTGGCTATGGCTCTGGCGATGGCTCTGGCGATGGCTCTGGCTCTGGCGATGGCTCTGGCTATGGCTCTGGCTCTGGCGATGGCTCTGGCTCTGGCGATGGCTCTGGCTCTGGCGATGGCTCTGGCTATGGCTCTGGCTATGGCTCTGGCTATGGTATAAAAGAATATGAAGGATACCCTGTGTATAGTGTTGACGGAGTACCAACAATTATAACATCATTGCATAGAAATATTGCGCAAGGGTTTACTTGTAAACATAACAGATTTACTGTTCCTTGCTATGTGGCAAGAGTCGGAAACTATTTTGCGCATGGAGAAAGTGCTAAAGAAGCCTTGCGAGACGCTCAGGCTAAATACGAGCAGAACAAACCGATTGAGGAGCGGATTGAGGATTTTATGGAAAAATATCCATCGTTAGATTCTACTGCCCAGAACTCAGAATTATATGCTTGGCACAATGTTCTTACAGGTTCTTGCTCTTTCGGTAGACAGCAGTTTGCCGAACAGCATGGAATAGACATTGACAATGGTTCTATGTCAGTTAAAGAATTTATTATGCTGACACAAAACTCTTATGGAGGAGAAACAATAAAACAGCTTTATGCTGCATATGGCATATCCTAAAAGAAGCGTTCACTTGGGAGGAGTGACAGTCCTCCCGAGTTTGTAAAAATATTTAACTAAAAAATATTATATGAATACTGGGCAAGATTTAATAGATTTTATAAATAGTAATAGTTGCTTAAAAATCATTTTGATTATAGAAATCTGATTGAAAAGGGTCTTGCTATTGATTGTACTAACTTAAACATTTATTGATTTATGACAAGGGAAGAAATACTAAATGGGGCAATCCGACGATTTAAAATTATCACAGAAGATACAAAGAATATCACATCAGCTAATTTATCTCATAATCTCACATGTTTGAGGGGGAAAGCTCTTCGTGCTTATGAAATTATTGAAAAGCACAAAAAGGAATGCTTTGACGAGTGGCATAAGGAAAGCGAAGAAAGTATTTATAATTCTATTACAGATTGGAGTAATCATAGATTTGTTTGTCTAATGAAGGATGATACAGTTCAGGTATTTTCAGGCATACGGGATGAAAATCATGAGGGTGAAATTGCCACTCATATTTATAATGTAGATGATTATGATACAGATGATATTGTTATGTGGACTGAAATTCCAAAATTAAACGATTAAATTATATATATTATGGATATAAAACTTACTAATATTTGGAAAATTGATAATATATTAGTTGTAGCTAATTCTATTGATGAAGCTATACTTACATATAGAGCTGAGCATAGCAATATAACAATACATCATATTGAATTAATTACTGATAGGCATACTGGTAGTGCGTTAATTAACTCAAATAAATAATTATACTATGACAAGACAAGAACAAATCAACCAACAAGCAAACATATACACCGATGACCCTTCTACTTATCCTAAGTGGGAAGATGGTGACTTGTCTCTAACAAATGATATAGAGCTTGTTGAAAAAGCATTTATTGAAGGTGCTAAATGGGCAGACAAAACTATGATTAAAAGAGTATGCAATTGGTTAAAACAAAGTGAAGATGATTATTACAAATACGATGCTTGGAAAGGTGATTATTATGTAGATTTTGATATGCTTATTGAGAATCTAAGAAAAGAAATGGAGGAATAATTATGGAAAAAGAAGAAATTGTTAAGTATTTGATGGAAAAAGGTTATCCAATTTCAACAAGTGGTGATATTCCTACTTACGAGCAGTCAATGCAAATAATGACTGAATACTGTAATTACCAAAAGACCAGTTGGATAGAAAAAACTTGTAAGTGGCTTGAAGAAGAAGCTGCTAAATATACAGAAATTGATTCTGAAGCGTTAAAAGAAGCTTATATCAAAGTCTGCTCGGATTACCAAGCAGAGGAAATGTTTAATTCTGAAGAGTTTGAAGTATGAAAATAGAAATTAGAGATAATATATCTGACGAGATTGCTATTGAACTCGTTGGAAGTGTTATAAGACAAGGAAGAATAAGCAAGCAAGGCGACAAAAAGTATTATTGCTGGGCGACTGAAATAGAGCATGATGATAATAAGTATATGGTATACGTACGGGACAATCGCAAAACTGATTGTTTTGTTGTGACTAAAAAGAAAGTATGATGACAATAGACGACATAATTAAACTGGTGAACGAAATGCCGTTCGTAGAATACGACATCACTCTCTGTGAAAACAATAAATGCCCAAGACGCCAAGAATGTCACAGATGGCAGATGTACCAAGTCTATAGAGTAGACGAGAGAAAGGGGAAACCTATTTACCTATCAATGTATAAAGGGGATAGTAATAATTGTAAATTTTTTTGGCAATGGGAACAAACTTCTATGCACGAATAATTCCTACAAAAGAAAGGAAAGAGGAATTGAAGAAGCTTATTGATAGCAATGATTTCAATGCCATCACAGAAGCAGTAAAAGACACTTACGGGACATTTGAAACTGACGTTGAAAATGCCCAAGTACAAGGGGAAATACATCTCGGCAAACGTTCTTACGGATGGAAGTTCTTGTGGAATCCTAATATGCATATTATCAGAAATGGGCATTTGGAAGAACAAGAAATCGAAAAAGGACATACTTTTAGTAGATACATACCCGAATCTGACACGGCATTCTACGTCTATCCTCTAACCAAGCAAGGCATTAAAAAATTTATTGACCGAGAAGACGTAGAAGTCTTTGATGAGTACGGAGATAAGCAAGACAAAGAAGAGTTCTTTGATATGGCTGTGAACTGGGTAACACGGAAAGACCATAAGACAGGAAAGATAAAGGAGGCATGGGACTCTAAGACTTATCACGAAGAGACAAAAGAACGTATCTACACGTGTGACAATGAACTTGTGAGATACTTGTCGGAGCATGGCACAGAGTTTATTTCTGGGAGTAGGACAGATTTCTATTCTGACGGATTAAGATTTGCGACAACAATAGATTTTAGTTAACTATGACAGAGAAATTCAAAAAAATTACAGAAGAGTTAACCGCACTCTATGACAAGTAAACTACGCCAAAATGCAAAATAAGGTGTTTTGAACACCTTATTTTGAAAGCGGCAGATAATGAATTGAATATCAGATAGTTTGAAAAGCATTTTAAGAACATGGAAGCAAAAGAACTTGTGATTGGGGACTATGTGTACTGCACAGAGTTCGGCAGAAAAGAAAAATGTAAACTTTCCAATGTTTAAAGAATTAGAAAGAAATGGAAAGACCACCGAAAGATATGGACATGTGCGACAACGCACAGTGCAAAGCAAAGGATACTTGTGCAAGATATGTTATCTATCAGAGCATGAAAGGCATGTATGCTCCATTCGCGTGGGTGATGACAAGGCAAGAAGATATTGACAAGTGTGCAGCGTATCTGTATGGACCAAAGAAGGACGGAGAATAGCGGGCTCATAAGCCTCTATGAAGAGAGTTGGTATCTCAGAGGAGCAAGGCAGCTGCTTATCGTTCTTAACCAAATGGGATGCGGTTTCAGCATAGAGAAAGGCAAAGGAAGCGATGTGTATAACAAGGCAATCCTTGACGAGCTGCTTCACAATCGTGAAAGCCTCGTGAAATTCCTACAAGGCGCATCATGGAGGTATTACGGGCACGAGAGCGATAAGAAAGGTAAATTAGTAAAAGTGAAGATTAAATTTGAATAAAATATCAAGATATGAATAAAACGTTACACCTGCCACTGCAAAAGGAGTGGTACGAAATGATTGAAAGCGGAGTCAAGACCGAGGAGTACAGAGAGATTAAGCCGTATTGGGAAAAACGACTTGTTGACTACAAGGCTGTTGTCGAAGATTATAAAAGGCTTGTATTTCGCAGGTATGTGTTTGGAGCGCATAATGATATATGCAAAGAATATCCTCGCGGCTACACCCACGTCAAGTTCTCCTACGGCTACACCAAACGGACTATGACATTCGAGATAAAGAGTATTACAATCGGTAAAGGCAAACCCGAATGGGGCGCACCAACCGAAGATGTGTTTATAATTAAACTTGGAAAAAGAATAGTAAGAGATAAATAAATTATATTATTAACTATTAAAACTAAAGATTATGTTTCACGAAGTAATAGTAAGAGTAACAGCGATGGACGCCAAGGGCGTTGAGAAGCAGAAGACCGAGCGATATTTCACGCAAGGCAAGGTTGTGCTTGCTGAGAGCGAGAGCGTAGTAATGGAGTATCTTATTCCGTATAGCTCCAACACGGATGTTATCTGCATCAAGCAGTCGAAGATTAAGGAGTTTGCCAACAAGAGGACTGACGATGAGCAAGATATCTATATCATGACGCTTGAAGATACGTTTATTAACGAGAATACAGGCGAGGAGTCGTCAACCAAGTATGACATTGGATTGTTTGCTAAAAGTGTACCAGACGCGACAAAGAAAGCGGAAGAGTATTGCAAGCAAGGTCTGACAGATCTGAGCATCGTCAGCGTAAAGAGAACAAAGTGGATTGATATTCTGTAGTTAATAAAAAGCAGGAGGATGAAAAGAGGAGAGCCGAGATTTAAGAGGTGGAGCAAGAAAGATGTCGACACCCTTATACGAATGCGCCAGGAGGGAGCGTCTATCAGCAATATAGCCGCAAGGCTTGGCAAGACTCCCCGTCAGGTGCGGTCTGAATACTTTTCTATTAAGAATAAATTAATTAGCGAAAAAGATAATATATAATATTATGGCAATAAATATAGTAATATTAATGGGAAATGCTTCTGATGCTCCACGCATCAAGCAAATGGCATCGGGGATAAAGGTAGCGAATTTCTCTATAGCCACTAACAATAAAGGCTACACGAAGCATGACGGCACTGTAGTCCCGCCAAGTACGGAATGGCATAACGTTGTGGCATGGGGATGGCTGGCAGAGGTCGCCGAAAAACATGTCAGCAAGGGCACTCCGCTGTATGTCCAGGGAATGCTGAAAACCAAATCGTACGAGGCTAATGGTGTGAAGAAGTATGTCACATCAGTTGAATGTGAGAAACTGCAGGTGCTGAATAGCGGAAGTGCGACAGCGCAAGGTGTTCCGGTGATGACAAACGATGATGACCTATATCCATTCGGCAGATGAGACACGAAGAGAGCAGACTGCAGATTAACTGCGTGAAGGTGTTCAGGCTGCGCTATCCGCATTTTGCCAATCTGCTCTTCTCTGTACCTAACGGAGGAGCGAGAAGGCCCGTTGAAGCATCAATAATGAAGGCAGAGGGCATGACAGCTGGAGTGTCGGACCTTATTCTTCTTGTGCCAAACGTGAGGTATCACGGCATGTGCATAGAAATGAAGACACGCACAGGAAAACAGAGTGATGCGCAGAAAGAGTGGCAAAAGGCAGTGACAGCATTGGGGTACAAGTATACTATAATTCGTTCTTTAGATGAATTTGTTAGTATTATAGACAAGTATTTTATGTTAACTTGATATAAATATTAATTTAAAATCGTAAATATTAAGGCAATCAGATGTTAATATGCGTCTGATTGCCTAATTTTGTTGCCGATAATTTCACAAATTTCACACCTAAAAAAAAGAAAAGACTATGAAAATTTTGACAGAAGGAGAAGGATTGACGCTGATATGCGTCTTCTTTCTAACAATGCTGGCAACAGTATTCCTAACCCGTCGACAAAAGCAGACGAAGGTGGAGTTTCTGTTGGCAGGACGAACAGCGCCGTGGATACTCACGGCATTCAGCATGGCTGCAACATGGGTATGGGCACCATCCATGTTTACGGCAGCGGAAAAAGCGTACACGCAAGGATTAACTGGTGTATTTTGGTTTGTGGTGCCCAATGTGCTTACGTTAGTGCTCTTTGCGTTCTTCGCGAACAAGATGCGTCAGATCCGTCCCTTTGGTTGGACATTCTCGGATTACATCCGTGAGACGTACAGCGACAGAGCGCATAATATGTTCTTGATTGAGAGTTTCGGTTTGCAGACCTGCTCGCTTGCAGTGCAGCTGCTTGCAGGAGCGACAATCTTCCACAAGGTAACAGGACTTCCATTCTTAACAACGACACTGATACTTGTTGCGATACCTCTGCTTTATTCGATGGCGAGAGGCTTGCGAGGAAACATTCTCTCAGACTTTGTGAAGATGGCATTCATAGCGATAACTCTTATACTCGGGTTGCCAATCATGCTATCGAACACAGGAGCGGAAACGTTCTTCAATGGTCTTGGAGGACTGACAGGCGACTACCGACATCTGTTTGACAGCAACGGCATAGCGGTGATGCTTTCTTTCGGTCTTCCTACAACCATAGGACTATTGTCTGGCACATTCGGAGACCAGATGTTCTGGCAGAGAGTGTTCTGTGTCAGCAAGGAGAATGTGAAGCGCACGATGATAACGGCAGCGGCAATCTTCGCTATTGTGCCTGTGTCGCTGTCATGCTTCGGTTTCTTTGTTGCTGGAGCAGGACTTCCAGTAGCAGACACACAGCTTGTGAATGTGGCAGCAGTGATAGCGTTTACTCCTCGATGGTTCCTGTATCTATTCTTCCTGCTCATCCTCTGCGGTCTGATTTCAACGGTAGACAGCATTCTGTGCGCAGTGTCATCAATCGCAGGTCATGACATCATCAAAAGAATGGAGAATGCTACAGGCTATGAGTTTGACGAAGTGGTCATAGCACGCATAGCCATGGTGATAGTTTCAGTCCTTGCGGTATGCGTGGCAAACATCCCAGGAATGACGATACTCTATCTGTTCTTGTTCTACGGCACGCTTCGCAGTTCTGTGATGCTACCGACAATATTCGCCATCAACGGCTATAAGATGAGCGAAAGAGGATTGTTCTACGGCATTATCGCCAGCCTGTGCATAGGTCTGCCGATGTTCGCCATAGGTAATCTTAACGGATATGTCCCGATGATAGTGGCAGGTTCATTACTTACAATTGGTCTTTCGGGTGCATTCTCGCTCCTTTTAGGCAACAAGACGGGTGTACACCCATCGAAATAATAAAAACGTCCCAAACAAAGAAAAAAACGATGAAAAATAAGATATTTCTTTCGCTCATCATAGCGATAATAGTTTCAATAGCGCAGATTCCTATCCGTGCGCAAGTGTATGATGGCATTACGCAGCCATCAAAGTTCAGAGTGTTTGTTCCCGTTTCTGTCGGTCTGCATGATGGCGGCAAGACAAGTGTTTCGCCATTCTTCGCCTACAAGCATGATGCAGCAGGGTGGATGTCGGTCACAGCGGTAGCGCAGTATAATATATCGTCAGAAGCATTCATTCCGCAGATATGGCTCAATTTCAATTTGGACAAGAAACTTTATTTCCTGTCAAGGTCTATATATGACACCAAGGCAGAGAAGTACAGGCACACGCTATCGGCTACATATAAGCTTCCGTACGGATTTATGATAGACACCACATGGGAGAATATGTATAACGGATATAAGTTCTGTGATACGGACAGACTGCAGTTCTTGGGTGGTTACGCATACAAGTGGTTTGTGGCCAATGCTGGTTACTCTTGCAGGAATCAGAAAGGATTCATCGCCAATCTGAGATTGAAGGTTGACGAACTGAACTGGCTGCAGTTGAAGTATGACGGAGGTACAGAGAGTGTTCAGGTAGGATGTGTATTGCAATTCAATTAGGAGACTATGGCAGTAAAACAAGAAACACAGATCGTGGAACTTGAGAAACTTGTTCCATACGACAATAACCCGAACGTACACCCAGAAGACCAAGTAAAGGCTCTCTCGGAGAGTATTGAGCGTTACGGGCAGTATTACCCGATAGTCGTGGATGAGAATTACAATATCCTCTGCGGACACGGCAAGAAGATGGCGCTTGAACATCTCGGACACAAGACAGCGGAAGTGAGAGTTCTTTATGGTCTCACCAAGAAGCAGAAACTCAAGCTGCTTATTGAAGACGACAAGATTCAGTCTATGAGTTACGTCAACTACAGCAAGATAGACGAGATAATCAAGGAGATTGGCGAACTTGACATCATAGGCTTTGATGAGCGGTATCTTGACGCAATAATCAACGAAACGACAGTAGACAACATGGGTGTAGACTTTGCCGCTCCTGTAGAAAAGAAGAGCAACGCTCAGCAGATAGAGTCCGTTCCGCAGGAGAAGAAGAGTAAGCAGGACCAAGAGTTCATTGACATTGACGAAGGAGTGCAGCCAGCGAGGACTATGAGATGTCCGCACTGCGGGCAGGAAATAGTGCTGTAGCGCACACAGAAGAATATAACACAACACACAAATCACTTAGGCTATGGAAAAGAAGAAGAACAAAGAAAAAGACCTATTCGGTCCGTTAAAACAAATTCAGTTCATTGACAGGGACAAGGTGAAACCGAATGACTATAATCCGAACAAAGTGCTTGAGAAGAATCTGAAACTTCTCATGGAAAGCATACTGAACAACGGTTTCTGCTTCCCGATAGTTATCAGACCGGACTACACCATCATAGACGGATTCCACCGTTGGTGTGTCAGCGGCCGTGAACCTCTCAGAACGATGCTTGGCGGCAAGATACCTGTGGTAATAGTCGAGCATGAGAATGCAACGGATGATATGGCAGGCACCATAACATTTAACAGAGCGAGAGGCACGCATCTGCTCGAACCGATGGAGAACATCGTAAAGAAACTTCTGACCGAAGGTCTGCCGGTAAAGGAGATTAGCAAGAAGATAGGCATGAGCGAGGAGGAGATATACCGACTATCGAAGATGGACAGGGATTCTTTCCTGCGTATCATGAACAGCCGTTCTCAGATGTATAACAATGCTATGGTAACGATAAGGGGGTAGCCTATGTATGTCAAGGAATTTAACGTAAATGTCGTAGAAGCAGCCGAAAGGCGCATCTATAAACTCTTCCAAGATAACAAGCTTGTATCACTGAGCCTGTCGGGAGGGAAAGACAGCATCTGCTTGGCAGACGTAATGGTCAAGACCATGCAGAAATACGGAATATCATTTGACCGTCTGATAGTAGTGTTCTTTGACGAGGAAGCCATATACCCGGATGTGGAGCAGATAGTGCTTGAATGGCGCAGCAAGTTCCTGTCGCTCGGTGCCAAGTTCTATTGGTTCTGTCTTCCGATCAAGCATTTCAACTGCTGTAACCAGCTTGCGAACGATGAGACCTTCATCTGCTGGGAGCCAGGGAAGGAAGATGTATGGGTAAGGCCTATGCCAAAGTTTGCGATACGCAACCATAAGCAGTTCAAGATGGGCATGAACTATCAGACATTCGGTCAGAATGTCTTCAAGAACATTCCGCAGGCAGTAGGACTGCGTGTGGCAGAGTCAGCGCAAAGACGCTCTTCCATAAGCTCGATGCGCAATTCTAAGTTCGCATATCCGATTTACGATTGGAAGGACGAAGACATCTGGCTATATATACAGCATAACAGGCTGAGATTTCCCGACACGTACATATACCTGTACAAGACGGGAGTTCCTCGGCACAGACTAAGAATATCACAATTTTTCTCGATTGACACAATCAAGAGCCTGCCTAAAGTACTTGAGTTCTACCCGAACCTGTACGAAAAGGTGCTTGCGAGAGAACCGAACGTGGACCTTGTCATGCTATACTGGGACACAGACATGTTCAGATCATCGAAGCAAGACAGGGACTTCAAGGTGGAGAAAGCGAAACCTTACTCAACCCTGTTCTGCGAGGAGATGGCCAAGGCGGCAAGGAATCCATCAAGCTATCCCGGCTATGAGGAAGCCAAGCGTCTGTATTCTAACGTATCATCTTCGACATCCGAGAAGACGTATCAGAAGATATATCAGATACTGATAGCAGGCGACCCGAAGAGACGCTCCTACCGAGTAGTAAAGGCAGACTTGATTCGTGACATGCAGAGAAGCAAACCGAACTAAAATGAGACAATCGAAAGTCGAGAAACGAATCAAAAAAGAAAATGAAGCCCTTCTTAAGGCACTCGCACAGACCAGCGGTATCATCGCATCCGCTTGCAAGGCGGTTAATATTTCACGGCATACTTTTTATAATTTTTGCAACGATGACCCTGAATTTAATGAAAAGGTTGAGGATATCAAGGAGCAGCAGAAGGATTTTGCAGAAAGCCTTATCCTCAAGAAGATGAAAGAGGGCGACACGTCGATGATAATCTTCTATGCCAAGACACAGATGAAGGACAGAGGATATTGCGAACGCCACGAGATAACTGGCAAGAACGGCAAGAGTCTGATACAATCAGAGGAAACCGACCTGTCAACGCTGTCAGATGAGGAACGTCAGGTCCTGCTGAAACTTGGCGAGAGTGTAATCAACAAGAAGGAATAAATGTCACGCATTAACTACGCAGAATTAGCCATAAAGGTTGTAGCAGACCAGTGTAGGCAGGACCTCTTCTATTTCGTGAGGACATTTTGGGATGTCATCATCAAGGAAGAGCCTGCTTACAATTGGCATATTCCGTACTTATGCGAAGAGCTGCAGAAGATATCTGCGTCTATCGTTGCCCGAGAGCCGAAGCCGTATGACCTTCTTGTGAACATTCCTCCTGGCACAACCAAGTCAACCATTGTGACTATCATGTGGCCCGTATGGCTATGGGTGCAGGACCCGACAATAAGAATCATCACCAACTCATACTCAGGCACGCTGAGTATAGAGCATGCCATCAAGAGCAAGGATATAATTCAGTCGGACAAGTTCAAGCGTCTGTTTCCGCACATTCAAATCCGCAAGGACAAGTCTGGCAAGCAGAACTATGAGAATACAGCCACAGGCTACAGATATGCTACATCGACAGGAGCAACCATTACAGGTTTCCATGCTCACGTCATCATCAATGACGACCCAATCAACCCGAAACAGGCGGAGTCGGAAGCGATGAGACTGCAGGCTAACGAGCACACCAAGACTCTGTCATCTCGTAAGGTGGACAAGGCGAACACGCCAGTCGTGACAATCATGCAGCGACTGCATCAAGAGGATGTGACAGGATATATCTTGAAGAAGAAAGGCGAGAATGTGCGCCACATCTGTCTTCCAGCTGAGGACTGCGGCTTTGTGCATCCCGAAGAACTGCGAGAAAAGTACGTTGACGGACTGCTTGACCCTGTCAGACTTAGCAAGGCGGTATTGAGCGAGGCGCTGCTTGACCTCGGTTCAAGAGGATATGCGGGGCAATACATGCAGTCGCCATCGGCTGCAGGCGGAAATATCCTCAAGGAAGACTGGTTTCAGAGAATATCAATGTCGGACTTCGTGTCATTGCGATTCAGAGAGACCATACACTTCTTCCTTGATACGGCATACGGCGAGAAGAAGAAGGATAACGACCCGAGCGGAATACTTGCGGCATGCAGAATAAACAACTACATCTACATCCTCCATGCGCAGAAGGTATACAAGGAAATGCCCGACCTGCTAAGGTTCCTGCCCGAATACATGGCCGCTCATGAGGCGTCAGACGAGTCAACGCTGAGCATAGAGCCGAAAGCGAACGGAATATCCGTTGTTCAGATGCTGAAAGAGATAACAACACTGAACATCAAGGAGACGCCGACGCCTACAGACAGCAAGGAGGTGAGGGCACGTGCATACTCCCCAAGAGTGGAGTGCGGCAGAGTCTTCCTTGTCGAAGGAGGATGGAACGAGGAGTTCCTGGCAGAAGTGTGCGGATTCCCAACACAGCCGCATGATGAGTACGTAGACATCTTAGGCTATGCTATCAATGCCCTGCTTGACTCGGACGATGATGTGGACTATAGCATGATAACGAAAGGTTTCTTAGGTTTATAATTTAATATTTTTTTTCATGGTGTTTTTCGATTTATTCAAGAATTATTTTAATGCCCTAATCGGCAAGAATCAAGAGTTTGAACAACTTCTGTCCGCCAAGGACGTGTCAGCCGTCAAGAATTTCATGAGCGACAGGGAGCAGCAGGCAAGGGATGCTCTTACCGAATACAGAACGGAGTCGCACAAAATCATGGAACGCAAGGACAAACTGGTTACAGACAAGACAGGCGCAGTGGTACGTGTGGAACCGGTGTGGAAGCTTGCTATTCCTTATCCTGTGTATATCAACGAGATTTCGCTGGTATTCCTCTACGGCAGACCAGTGAAATGGGTGCAGTCAAGCAAAGGCACGGACAATGCTTTCGAAGCGTTCAAGGATGTCATCAAGCGCACGAGGTTTAACAGCAAGATACGTCAGTGCAAGCGTATTGCAGGTTCTGAGACACAATCAGCAATGCTCTTCCGTGTGTTCAGAGACAACGAGAACAAGCCAGATGTGCAGATCAGAGTGCTTGCGCACAGCAAAGGAGACGAGATATATGTGCGTTGGGACGAGTATGAGAACATCCTGTCGATAGCATGGGGGCACTACATCAGAGAGGGGAGAGAAAATGTCTATCTGCTCGACATCTACACACCAAGAGTCATCTATCACTGCAAGAGACGTAATCTTGGATGGGATGTAGAGGAAGAGCCGAACTATATCGGCAAGATACCGATTATTCTATTCCAGCAGGACAAGGAATGGGCGGGTGTTGAAGGTCTGATACACCGAGAAGAGTATATTGGTTCAACGACAGCAGACACTAACGACTACTTCTCAGACCCTATCGCCATTGTCAATGCGGATGTGGTGAAGAACATGCCAAATAAGAATGATATGGGCAAGCTGTTAATCTCCAACTCCAAGGATGGTGTGAACAATGTGGCAACATATCTGACATGGGACCAAGCGCCGGAGAGCAAGAAGCAAGAGATAGAATGGCTGCAGGACCACATTCTGAGCAAGACATTCACACCGAAGATTTCGCTTGATTCGCTGAAATCTATTTCTCAGCTCTCAGCCAAGGCAATCAAGACCGTCATGATGCTTGCAGACATCAAGGCATCAAGGCACAAGGAGGTTCATGACGAATTGCTTGACCGTACAGCCTCTCTCATCACTGCGATAATCGGCAACGTTCTGAACGTGTCATTGGCGGCAGAATGCAAGAATCTCGTAGTAGAACATGAGTTCCAGGAGCCATTCGGAGAAGATGTAGCGGAAGCACTTGACAATATCATCAAGTCAGTAGACGCAGGAATCCTCTCAACAGAGGGCGGTGTGGAGATGAACCCAATCATCAAGGACAACAGACTGGAGATGCAGCGACTCAAGGAAGAGCAGGAAGAGCGCAAGGCAGCACAGACAGGTATGTTTAACGACACTGAAGGCGCAGGGGCACAGCCAGCAGCCGAGGAAGATGAAGAATAATAATGGCGAAAGACAAGCACGTAGAAAGTCAGAGTGACGTAACGAGGCGAATAAATCGCACAGAAGCCTATGCAGAAGAGGTGAGGATGATGTTTGCCAAGGCGGTGAACGACATCCTTGCCCTGCATAAGTCAGTGCCACACCTTGATGAAGGTGTTATGTATAGCTTCGATGATACCACGAAGAAGATACAGCAGGAGGCGGAGGATACACTGCGCCACCTGCATTCTGTTACTACCCTTGCTATAGAGGCAGGCATCGCACTGGAATGGGACAGAGCGAACAAGGAGTGTGACGAGCTGGTAAGGTCATCTTTCGGCAAGGATGTTGCGAAGAGTAAGAAGTATGCTGCATGGATGCAGCGCAATGATGAAGCACGCAAAGCCTTCATCGCCAGGACAGACAAGAACGGCATGAATCTGTCGAAGAGGATATGGCGAGATGTGCAGCAGTTGAAGGAAGAAATGGAAGTGGCGATGACCGTAGCCATAGGCGAAGGCAAGTCGGCTGCCTCTATGTCACGCAAGGTGCGCAAATATCTCGATGACCCAGACTTGATGTTCAGACGGTTCAGATACAAAGTTGGCGAGGACGAGAACGGCAACCCGACTTACGGCAGGAAGTGGAAGAAGCGTGTGATAGACCCAGTGACAGGCAAGAAGACGTGGATAGACTACGACCGTGACAGTTACAAGACGGGGCAAGGTGTATACAAGTCAGCTGCCAAGAATGCCATGCGAGTGACGAGAACCGAAACCAATATGGCGTACAGACGTGCCGACCATGAGCGCTGGCAGCAGATGGACTTTGTGTTGGGAATAAAGATAGAGCTGAGCAATCAGCACCCTGTGACAGACATCTGTGACTTTGTGCAGGGCGACTAAGTCGGATCGTAGCCATGTCGTTCTGTGAGCCAAGGAGTTGTA
>JAZUMR010000010.1:0-8973 GCA_045603685.1 Prevotella sp. | reverse complement strand
AGAACACTCGTATCCTGCAAAATGAGCTATTGAGCATTTTCATACGTCGAAATGTGTCCTGAAACGTTTGAAACTCTCAGAACACCTGTAGGAATCGACCTTTGAGGGCTGTTCCATCCTGCAAAATGAGCTATAGGTCTTAAATTATATATATACATAAACAGATTGTATACACTTCCACTATAAAAACAATGAGTTGAGAAGCCAAAAGAATGCATGAAAGACTTGCTCCCCGACTTTTCAACTCATTGTATTTTGTTTATTTTATGATTTAACTAATATGCTCCTACATATATATAATATGTAACAGCCACGTGTGCTTATCTCTTGAAAGAGTTATCATCCTTATCTCCGTAACGGCTCATAGTATAATCGCCATAATGGCCGTAACTGCCGTAGCGCTTACCATAGCGGCCGTATGCTCCGTATGCCTTATATGATACGTATTTGCCATATTTGCCATAACGGCCGTAGCCATAGTAATATCCATACTTGCGCTTTGACAGGTCAACAGCATTGATTACAATCGCTGTATTTGGAAGCTTACCGCTTTCTGACAATTCGTTAATGAAACCGAATGCGCTCTTCGGAGTATAATCGGCACGTGACACGAAGACTGACGCAGAAGATACACGTCCTATGCTCAGAGTATCTGTCACAAGTCCTACTGGAGCTGTATCAACGATAATATAATCATACTCCTGCTTTAATATATCAAAGATTTTATCCAGCGAATCACGCTGCAGCAACTCTGCTGGATTCGGAGGAATAGGACCTGCCATAAGAAGATCAAGGTTTACATTCACCTCTGATGGTGCAATCTGCTCACGCACATCTGCAAGAGTAGGATTATCATGCACAAGAATACGTGTGATACCCTTATTCTTGTCGTTGATGTCAAACAGAGTAGACAGACGAGGCTTGCGGATATCAAGACCTACTAAAACAACCTTCTTGCCAAGCAGAGCAAAACTTACAGCAAGGTTAGCTGCAATGAATGTCTTTCCCTCACCAGAGGTGTTTGAAGTAAGCATTATCGTCTTCTCGTCATCCTTAAGCATAAACTGCAGATTTGTTCGGAGAGAACGGAACACCTCTTCCATCATGTTGTTCTTATTCTCCTTAACAACTATATCTGCCTTGCCTTTTGCCACCTCACTTGCCACAGGGATATCAGCAAGAATTGGCAGACTGGTAAGACGTTCAACATCGTTGCGGCCCTCAATCTTGTAACGAAGAAGCTGCATAAGAAGAATAATAATGAACGGAATAGCAAATCCAATGCCGAAAGCGCCAAAGTAAATCATGTTATTCTTTGGAGAAATCTTGCCTGAATATGCCGGACTATCAATAAGTTTTCCCTTATCAGCTGTAGCCGCAAGTTCAATTGAGTTTTCCTCACGCTTCTGCAGCAACATGAGATACAGACCAGAGCGAACTTCCTGCTGACGACCTATCTCGTTAAGAATGCGCTCCTGCATAGGACTCTGCTGCACCTGTGCGTTGTATTTAGAGTACTGGCTCTGCATAGCACGGCGCTGAATCTCATAATTGTTACGTGCCTGAGACATTGCGCGGCGGATACTGCCTGTCAAGTCGTTCAGCTGCTCTGTCAACGGTATCACTGTAGGGCTGTTCTCATTTGCAGTTCTCAGCAAACGGTTACGCTCAAGCACGATCTGATTGTAAGTATTGATAAGCGAAGATGCTGCCTGGTCTGTCAGACCTACGTTTGACGGAAGAGTCTGATACTTGTTCTGCGGCATATCCATGTAATCAGAGATACTATTAAGAAGTGCTATCTGCGTAGACATGTCCGCCAGTTTCTGATCATAACTGGTAGACTGGCTGAAAGCATTCGCTGCTGTCATATCAAGCTCAACAACTCGGTTACGGCGCTTGAAACTCTCAAGCTGACCTTCCGTCATACCGAGTTCTGCATTTATCTTCTCCAGACGGTTGTTGATAAATTCTTCTGTACGTGCTGCAATAATGTTCTTGTCATTATTAGAGTCATCATTGTAGCTCTTCACAAGCTGCTGTAAATAGTCACGAGCACGACCAACGCTAATATCTGTATATGTCAGGCTCAGAATAGAAGTTGCCTTTCCAACCTGCTGTACAGACAAGCGTCCTGCAAAAGAACTTGCAGCCTGCTCTGGCGGAACAATGCGTACAATCATTGTCTCACCATCCTTCATGTGTGATGTGCTCTCAGAATTCACAAGGAATGTGAGATAGCCAACAGATGTACGTATACGAGCAGGTATGTTTGGCAATGATGTGTTTATTTCTCTTGGCTCATAAATATTCTGTTCATATTCGTTCTTGCGCACTACAGTGTACTGGCCGTGAATATTATATTTGCCCTTCTCATATTTGATATTGAGCGTAATAGGCATCCTAAGTTTTTCAAGCGACTTTGCATCAATATCAACCACGAGCGGCTGTGTCTTATACATCAAACGGTCAACTATTCTGCCCTGATGAGTATAAGTAGTATAAAGCTTTAGCTTCTTTACGACATCAAGTGCGATAGAACGTGAAGAAATAATTACCATCTCGTTCTCTACACCTTGAGAATTAGACATCATGCCAAGCGTTGTCGTATTCAATGAGCTACGACGAGAACGCGTATCCTTATCGTCATTAATAAGGACCTTGGCCGTTGCTTGATATACCGGAGTGGTGTATCTAAGATAAGTGTATGCTATACCTAAGCATAGAAGTATAGACAGCACAAACCATTTCCAGTTAATTATGAGCAATGATGATATGTTGAGAATGTTCAAAAAGGACATCTCTTCCTGTTCGCCATTGTTCATGCCTGTTGGATTAGTATTTACATTTTCTGCCATTGTGTGTATATATTTTATTATGTGTTGATTTTAGAACAAATATGTCCATGATAGAACAAAATCCGTCAACAGTCTTTACTCTGTCGCATTTCTATCCTTTAGTCGTTTAGCAGATTAAGGAGGTACTGCCCATAGGTGTTCTTAATCATTGGCTGTGCCACTTCCCTAAGTTTATCTGCTGTTATCCATCCATTTCGATAGGCTATTTCTTCCAGACATGCAATCTTTAGCCCCTGACGCTTCTCTATTACTTCTATAAATGTAGATGCTTCCGCAAGCGAATCATGAGTTCCTGTATCAAGCCATGCAAATCCTCGTGGCAAAGTCTGCACTTTTAGAGTCTGCTGATTTAGATATGTTTGATTCACAGTTGTGATTTCTAATTCTCCACGTGCTGAAGGTTTTATATTCTTAGCAATCTCTACTACTGAATTAGGATAGAAATATAGTCCTACAACTGCATAGTTTGATTTAGGATGCTCAGGTTTCTCTTCGATAGACAAGCAATTACCTTCACTATCAAATTCCGCCACGCCATAACGCTCTGGATCATTGACCCAGTAGCCAAAGACCGTAGCCTTACCTTCTTCAGCATTAAGAACACTTTGTTTTAATACCTTCTCAAAATTCACACCATGGAATATATTATCGCCCAAAACGAGGCAGGCACAGTCATCACCTATAAATTCTTCGCCTATTATGAACGCCTGTGCCAATCCGTCTGGTGATGGCTGCTCAGCATAACAGAACGTAACACCGATATCGCTGCCGTCTCCGAGGAGACGCTTGAAATAAGGTAAGTCTATTGGTGTAGAGATGATAAGGATTTCTCTTATACCTGCATTCATCAACACCGATATAGGATAGTATATCATCGGTTTGTCGAATATTGGTATAAGTTGCTTGCTTATCCCTTTTGTAATAGGATACAGGCGTGTGCCAGACCCTCCTGCTAAGACGATTCCTTTCATATGTGTAATATTTATAAGTATATATGCCTATGTATTATATTTTGTTTGTATATATGCCTGCGTATTATATATATTAATATATTTGCCTGCCTTATATGTGCTTGCCTAATCTGTAGACATCATGCATCAATCCTGACAACACACGTTTCCACTGCTCACAAGTACCCGCGTACTACTTGATATTTTAATGAAAACAACCTGTGACTTATGCTAATAAGCATTCTTATTTGGATTGAATATCTGAATTACAGTGCGGGCTATTATGTCAAGGTCTAATTTGAATGACCAATTCTCATTGTACCATATATCTCGCTTTACACGTTCCTCCATCTGCCATAACTCTTTGGTCTCTCCTCGGAATCCTGATACCTGAGCCCATCCTGTTATGCCTGGCTTTGAGAAATGTCGCACCATGTATTTAGAAATAACTTTAGAGTACATCTCTGTATGTAAAAGCATGTGCGGACGCGGACCTACGATACTCATGTCACCTTTTAGGACATTCAGGAACTGCGGCAATTCATCAATATTCGTCCTGCGCATGAAATTACCAAAAGGGAACTTTCTTGGATCATCTTTCGTTGCTTGAACCTTATCCGCATCCTTATTTACGTGCATTGAACGGAATTTGTACAACAAGAATGTTTCCCCATTTAGCCCTGTACGCTGCTGACAGAAGAACAATGGCCCTGGGCTTTGTATCTTTATAATAATCCAAATTATAGGTATTACAAACAATAAGCCAAGACAAACAACAGAAGAGAATACCACATCAAACATTCTTTTCTGTATACGATTATCTATGCGGGTAATGCTATTTGTATGATTCGTAAAGTATGTATTGTATCCAATTTGCACTGGAGTGAAATACATGCTGAGATTAGACAATATCCTTGGAATCAAAAAGAGTTCGATAACATTCTTGTCACAATAATTAATCAGCTCATTAACATCAGTTTCTATATCTGTGGAGATAAGAGATACGTACATCTCATTCACATTGAATGGCTGTTTCCCTTCTTTTATCTCCTTTATCAACTCCTTGCGCGTACCAAGTCTTTTTAGTTCCGTAGGACAATCCTGCAGTTCATTATTGCCGTAATACCCCAGAACGTTATATGCCATGGATGCTGATTCCATCATGCTCTCATACAGGCCTAATATGGAAGGGTCGCTACCTACGTACACAACAGTCCTTTTATTGTGTCCCATGCGTCGCAGTGTGTTCAGCAATTGTCTCTCAAGGAACCTCACAACAAGCATGGATACAAAATATATAGCAAAGTATATTGCCGACAACCGCATGACACTTTGCGAAGAATCAACCATCATGCGTGTCATTGCCATAATAAGCAGTGACTGAATAAACGCCAGACGGAACACTCGCATTATAACATTCATAATGCTAATGCGACGCTGATGGATAATACTGCTATATATTGAAACACTTACAAACGCAGCAGTTGTTGCGCAAATAATGCCGTTCAGTTCTTTCCCGATAATAGAATCAGGCACCATGAACCAACCACTATTCACGATAAAATAATAAATGATATTGGCAAGCAGAATATCAATGAGTGTTACGGTTAGGAATACAATCCTACTTCCACTTGTTAATTTTTTGTATGCCATGTCCTTATTTCCTTAATTCAACATAACCTGCCACATTGTAGCAAAATCTGAATGCACATACATCCATATATGGTCAATCATCATGCAAATTTACATAAATACAATGAAATGAGCAAATATTTTGGTGTTATTTTATAAATACACAACGATTTCTTGCATAATCCATAAAAAAACACTAATTTTGCACTAACAAATCACAAAATACCAGACAAAACCATGGGATTCTTAAATAAATTATTTGGAAAAAAAGCTGAAGAGAACGGACCAGGCATGGAGGATTACATGACACTCATCCGTGTATATTTTCAGGCTTCAATAGCATCAAATGTAGGCATCACCAATATAGCCATGCTGCCCGACTTGCGCATGTTCAAATCCACATTTAAGGTGGCGACAGTCAACAATAAATTAGGAGTTGGAGAAAAGTCAAAGTGCCGCAAGATGCTTTCAGAGATGTATGGTACAGACGATTCGTTTTTCAAGGAGATAGATGCAAGCATCAAGAAGAACTGTCGCAGCATGCAAGACGTGCAGGTGTACCTTGTGCAATTTCAGTCATTTACACAAGACCTGCTCATGTTGATGGGCAACCTGATGAAATTCAAGCTTCGCATACCATCATTCTTTAAGGGTACGCTCCGCACGATGACGGAGAAGACAGTAAACGATCTCTTTAACAAGAATGACTACAACGATCCTTCCACGATGAAAGCAGTCATTGGCATACGCAACTACGCTAAACGTCTTGGGTTCTCGCAGCCATGGGTTACCGACTTCGTATTCCAGTTAGTGATGCTTGCTAAAAAAGAGAAGTCACCCAACCAGCAATAAAGCCAACACAAATAAAGACATTTCTATCCAAGCGGACTAAAAACCTGTACCAAAACTTAAATATTCAGGGTTATAGCCGACACATTAAATCGTAATAAAGGTTAAACTTTTTAACGCTTATGGTAGAAATTCGACAGATTTATGTAAATTTGTGGTCTAAATAATCTGTTATGCAACATTCTGAACAGGAAATTTATGAATTTTCGAGCCAAGTGCGCAAGCTGCTTCTCAAATATAAAGAGATGCAGCAAGAGTTGTGTGCGATAAAAGAGAAGCTTTCTGCTCAGGAAAAAGACGTTAAAAGCATGGAGACACTTGCCAATGCATCAATGCATGACTATGACATGCTGAAGACAGCTAAGATGCTTGAGGTAAGCAATGGTGACCTTGATGCCACACGTCAGCGCATAAACAAGCTTGTGCGCGATATTGACAGATGCATAACACTGCTCTCTGAGCAGCAGAATAACTCTCAAAATGTGAGATAGTACATGGCTGAAGATAGCAAATTAAATATAAGATTGCACATATACGATACAGACATGGCGGTGAAAATTAACCGCAGCGATGAAGAGATGTATCGTAATGCCGCTTCACTTATAACGGAGGTTGTAGGCAACTACACTACGTACTACAAGGGTCTGAAGAGTGAGAAAGAGATTCTCTACATGGCTCTTGTAGATATTACTCTACGTTATGAGCGTGAAGCGAAACGCAATGATATAGCCCCTTATTCAGAAGCCCTGAGGCAACTTTCCACAGAGATTAATGCTGCACTGGAGGAATAGTGTCATGCGTATTTCATTCAGGAGCCATTCTTATGTCCTGAAATGAGCACGCATGCTCTGTTATTGTGTTATGTTTCCATATACGATTATATATATGGAAAGGATTTTGAGTGAAGTATTAACAAACAATCTTATATTAAACAACAAACACTTATGACAGAAATAATTATATCTTCCGTTGCCGCACTCATAATAGGCATCGGCATTGGATATATTCTCTTCCGCTATGTTATAAAAGGAATATATGCAGACATGATTGCTGCGGCGGAGAAAGAATCCGAAGTAATGAAACGCGATAAACTTCTTGAGGTTAAGGCAAAATATCTGAACAAGAAGAACGAGCTTGAGAAGGAGACTCAGCAGCGCAACCAGAAGCTTCAGCAAAACGAACAAAGACAGAAGCAGCGCGAGCAGTCACTTAACCAAAGACAAAACGAGCTTGATCGCAGGAACAAAGAGCTGGACAATTTCAGTCAGCAACTTGAGAATGAGAAGAATCTTCTTGCAGTAAAAGAAGAAGAACTCAGCAAGATGGAAGAGCAGGAGCTCAAGAAACTTGAGCAGATTAGCGGCCTCAGCGCTGATGAGGCAAAGGCACGTCTTGTAGAAAGTCTTAAAGACAAAGCACGCCTTGATGCAGCAGGCTATATCAATGAAATAGTAGAAGAGGCTAAACTTAATGCAAATCAGCAGGCACGCAAGATTGTTATCCAGACCATCCAGCGTACCGCTACAGAAACTGCGATAGAAAATTCTGTCAGCGTCTTCCACATTGACAATGATGAGGTAAAGGGCCGCATTATCGGCCGTGAGGGACGCAACATCCGAGCCTTAGAGGCTGCCTGCGGAGTAGAGATTGTTGTTGACGATACTCCAGAAGCAATCGTAATATCTGCATTTGATCCAATACGTCGCGAAGTATGCCGCCTTGCTCTGCACCAGCTTGTATCAGACGGACGTATCCACCCTGCACGTATCGAGGAAGTTGTAGCAAAGGTCAAGAAGCAGCTTGACAATGAGATAGTAGAGACTGGTAAGCGTACCACAATCGACCTTGGAATCCACGGATTGCATCCAGAACTTGTACGCATCGTAGGTAAGATGAAATACCGCTCTTCTTACGGTCAGAATCTGCTTCAGCATGCACGTGAGACAGCCAACCTCTGTGCTGTGATGGCATCAGAGCTTGGTCTCAACCCAAAGAAGGCGAAGCGTGCAGGTCTGCTTCACGATATAGGCAAGGTGCCTGACGAGGAGAACGAGATGCCACATGCTCTCTACGGCGCTAAGGTTGCTGAGAAATATAAGGAGAAGCCAGATATATGCAATGCGATAGGCGCACACCATGACGAAATGGAAATGCAGACACTCCTTGCTCCAATCGTGCAGGTTTGTGACGCAATATCAGGTGCTCGCCCTGGCGCTCGCCGTGAAATTGTCGAAGCATACATAAAGCGTCTTAACGACCTGGAAGCAATTGCTATGTCATACCCTGGCGTAACAAAGACCTACGCAATACAGGCTGGTCGTGAGCTCCGCGTCATTGTAGGAGCTGACAAGATGTCTGATGCAGAGACAGAGGCTTTGTCTGGTGAAATCGCAAACAAGATACAGACAGAAATGACGTATCCTGGTCAGGTGAAGATTACGGTTATCCGCGAGACTCGCTCTGTAGCATACGCAAAATAATATCTCATAACGAACAATACAGATATAGCATATCAATGCTATATTCAATATACAAACGACAAAAGGGGTTGTGTCAAAAGTAACAGGCACACCCCCTTTTAGTTTTTTTAAGAAACAAAGGGGTCGTGTCTATTACTTTTGACACGACCTCCGAACCGACGAACGCAGCAAGAGCAGAGTTATGCTGTCATAAACTATGCCTTG
>JAZUMR010000009.1:0-7653 GCA_045603685.1 Prevotella sp. | reverse complement strand
TTTCGGCGTCGAAGATAGAGGACGATACTTTGGCAAGCTGGTGTTCTGCATCAAAACAAATGTCATTTATCTCCCTCTACCTCCATCTATCTTCATCTATCTTCATGTTTGAATAAGCCATAAATCATATAGTTGACGAGTAGACAAGTTGTTTGTCCCTTAAACTTTAACCCCTTAACCGTTAAACATTTTACCATTAAACATTAACCGTTAAACATTAAACCTTAAACTTTCACCTTTGCTCTTTCAGTTTTCCGTTTTCCTGGCGGACGGTTGCGTAATTACCATACATTGCTTAAAGGTATATAAATATCAGCGTAAACGTAAAAACATCGTGATTTTCTTGTCAGTTTACCATGAAAGTATTATTTTTGCATGTAGTTTTATATGACTGCAAACGTTTCCGCATAGCAACATGCCATAATGACAAACACACACCCCTTAATAAACAAAGCACGTAGCGGTTATATATATAAATAAAAAAATACGAAGAAACAAAACAGACAGAATCTTAACAATGCTGCGCCATATTCTGTATGGTGCAATATTAATATTATAAAATAATTACTCATGAGAAACAAAATACTCTTATTGCTCGCTGTCATAAGCGTGTGTCTATCAACTAACGCACAAATAAAGATTGACTTTAGTAATGGTACAGGAAATAATGCATACTGTGCCGATGGATATACTGATTGGTATCTTAGTTCGGAAATCACGGGCAGTAAATCCGAATCGAAGGAAATTGATGGTGTAACTATAAAGATTAGCCATGGCGACAACACGCAGGGTGAAAAGATTACGCGTACTTGGTATAAGAGCGGCATGACGACAGACGAGTCGTATTTGATTAATGATGGTATTTTCTCATGTCTTTCTGAGGATGATAGCAATATAGGCGATGGGGCTTATGGCGCAACAAATGAAAGAGTAGAGATTGATGTTACATTTTCAGGATTGAGTGTAGGAACATATTCTCTGATGGCATATCATAATTACACATTTAATGCCGGTCATACATTGCCGACAATTGGCGTTGAGGTTAATGGTGTAGTCATGCAGACAGGCATAGTCCAGTCGCAGCAGAAACTGACACTTACTGAGGCTGCGTATTCACTTGTACAATTTGATGTGACTGCAGAGGGAGAAGACGTTGTAGTGACATACTTTAGTGAACCTGTTTCTGGAACTAATTATACAAGAACATATTTTCTTATAAATTCTCTTGAATTAGGTACCTCTGTAGTTGGATCAGATAATAAGGTGCAGAATGCATACCCTTCAAATCTTGACTATCATGTTGATGCTGATGATGGTAGTGTCATGCTGGAATGGGCTGTGCCGACAAACGGTGCAGACAGTTATGCTGTATATATGGGTACAGACGAGGATGCTGTGGCAAATGGTACAGCAGGAAGCACTCCTGTGACTACGACATCTTTATCAAAGACAGGGCTGTCTCCTCTGAATAGATATTACTGGCGTGTGGATGTTGTCAGAGATGGTGTGACATACGAGGGTGATGTCTGGAGTTTCCAGCCTCGCCGTCTTGCGTTCCCTGGTGCTGACGGCGCAGGCAAATATGCTGTTGGCGGACGTGGATATAATGGTAATGGCGATGTGTATCATGTTACGAACCTGAACGACTCAGGCGAAGGTTCATTGAGATATGGTATAGAGAATGCAACTGGTCCGCGCACTATCGTGTTTGATGTAGCTGGTGTGATTGCTCTTCTGTCTGACTTGAAGTGTAATAAACCATTTATTACGGTCGCAGGTCAGACTGCACCAGGCATAGGTATATTATTGCGTGATGATTCTTATAGTGCGGATAGTGAGGATGGTATAACTCGCTTTATGCGTTTCCGTTTTGGTCATGGTGATGATTGGAACCCAGAATCTGGTGTCGGCAACTCAAATGTTGGCAATGCTGCCGGTATACAAACCAATTTCCATATTATGGACCATTGTATGTTGGGATGGGGCAGCGACGAAACGTTTGCGTCACGTTGTGCGAAGAACATCAGTTTCCAACACAACATCATCGGTGAATCTCTTAATCAGAATGGTCATGACCAGTATTATGATACTAACCCGACAGTTCAGCATGGCTATGCTGCAACGATTGGTGGTGAAACAGGTTCTTATCATCACAACCTGCTGGCTCATAACGAAGGCCGCAACTGGAGTATGTCTGGTGGTTTGAGCGGTCAAACGTTTGCCGGCAAGATGAATATGTATAATAATGTGGTGTATAATTGGCACGGAAGAACAAACGACGGTGGTACGCACAACGGTAATTTTGTGAATAATTACTATAAGATGATGACAACGGCAGAGAATAGTAATACAGAAGAATATATATTCATTGCAACACATGAGGATGATTATCAAGGTTCACAGGAGTATTATGTAGCGGGAAATATTCGTCGGAACAAGGATGGTTCAGAAACGTCGGATGCAGAGGGCGTAACGTACAAGAACGAATTTAAGAACGGAATGTCTATAGATTATGATGATTTTAAGGATGTCCCGTATGATTGCTGGAACGTTGAGTCTAAATCTGTTTCTGAAATAGAATCTGCTCAGTCTGCCTTTAAGAATGTTCTTTCTGATGTAGGTTGCAACTATAAGCAGCTTGATAATAACGAGAAGCGACTGATAGAGGAGACTCTTAAAGGAACTTATTCAAAGACAGGAAGCCGCTCTGGATTAAAAGGACATATAGACAAGGAGAGTGATTCTGAAGGTTGGGATGGTCTTGGTATGATTGAGGCAGAACGCCCAACAGGCTGGGACTTAGACGGCGACGGTATCCCTGCATGGTTTGAAACGGCTATGGGATGGAACGACTCTGCTGAAAACAATAATGATGATAGCGATGGCGACTATTATACCGACCTTGAGGAATATCTCAACTGGGTGGCTGTGCCGCACTTCTATAATACGAATGACGGAACAGTGACTGCATTGGAGACTGGAACCAATCATACCATAACTCTTGCGGACTATTTCGCAGGATACACCTCGCCAACTTATGATGTGGTAAGCGACGGCGGTGCGACAACGTCAATAAGCAACGGCGTACTGACATATAACTTCCCAGCAAACGCAAGCAAGCTCGCAACTATACAGGTGAAGGCAACACAGGACGGCATTTCCCTTACACGCTCGTTCAATTTCTTTATTGATGCGTCGGATGTGGAGGTTACACCTGAGGGAACTGAATATATGATTGCGAAATCAACGAATACGGGCAATAACACCACATCATCTTATGAATTTAAGTCAGAAGGTGTCACATTTACTGTTACAAACACAAAGAATAAAGGTTATGGTGAAGGTAATGAAGACGGTGTGAAGTATTCTGCAGGTGTGCAGTATACAATAACTATACCAGAGGGATGCAGCGTGAATGGTATTAAGTTCAGCGGATATAATAATTATGATGGAACTGACGCATATATAGGAGAGGTTAACGGGACAACATATGAGTCTACGGAATATGTCTTTCCTATGAAGGATGGTGAAGGAAATAGTACATCCAAGGAATATACAATACATTTTGCTGACCCTGTAACTAATTCTCTTACATTTACTCCACAGGGCAAGCAATGCGTTTGGGCCATCACCCTTTACGTAACAGGCACCCCTGCTGTGACTCCAGATGATGACACCGAACTGGCTCCGGCATTCCCGGGAGCAGAGGGCAGCGGACGTTATGCGCAGGGCGGACGTGGCACAAACGGCACGACAAATGTGTATCATGTGACAAGCCTTAAGGATGACAAGAACGTTGAGGGTACATTGCGCTGGGCTTTGGCACAGGACGGTCCACGCACCATCGTCTTTGACGTGAGCGGATATATAGACCTTGCCTCTGACCTTAAGATTCCAAGCAATACGACTATAGCAGGACAGACAGCGCCTGCACCAGGCATCACATTGCGTTATTACACAGTAAACACGAGTGATGCAGAGAATGTCATTATCCGATATATGCGATTCCGCCGCTCACAGGTGAAGGATGTGAATGACGGTGCAGATGCAGTATGGGGCAGACATGGCAATAATATAATACTTGACCACTGCTCGTTCTCATGGAGTATAGACGAGGTGGCTTCGTTCTATGACAACCGAGACTTCACTATGCAGTGGTGTGTAGTGGCTGAGGGTTTGTGCAACTCAGGTCATACAAAGGGCGGTCATAGCTATGGCGGCATCTGGGGCGGCAAGAATGCCACATTCCATCATAATATGATAACCAACGTGCAGAACCGTGCGCCACGTCTTTGCGGTGCCCGTTTCAACTGGGACGGGTATGACACCGAGACGTATGCCAACTCTGTTCAGGCAGAACGTGTGGACGTAAGGAACAATCTCTATTACAACTGGGGTAACGGCAATGGTGCATACGGCGGTATGGGCGGTTATCACAATCTGGTGAACAACTATTACAAGGCAGGTCCGGGTACAAAGAATACCTCGCGTGTGTTCCAGGGAAGTGCTAATAGTTCAGATGATAGTAATGGCGTATTACCTGACGGCTTGCCTGGCAGATTCTATATCGACGGCAATTATGTTACAGCGCAAAGTGCAATATACGACTGGAGCGGCTTCAAACAGGATTCCGGTACAGGTGTCAATACATCAGCCTTTACTTATACAGATTCACAGGGACTATATGGTGCAGCTGGAGAGACTGTAAGCATAAAACTTGATGGAGAGGTTGATATGGCTGACGTCACAACGCATACAGCAGCAAATGCTTATAATCAGATTCTGCTTTATGGCGGAGCATCGCTATATCGTGATGATGTGGACGAGCGTTTTATGACAGACGCCACGAACGGAACAACATCATACCAGATGACAGAGACGACGGATGGCGAAGGAAATGCAGTAACAGAATTTACCAAAGGTATTGTCGATAAGATAAACGACCCAGCTGCCGCTGCAGTAGCAGAACAGCCATCGTTCCCGATGCTTGCTGTGGTAGAACGTCCTGCCAACTGGGATACAGACCTTGACGGTATCCCTGACGCATGGGAGGATGCCAATGGATTGAATAAGAATAGCGCAGCCGATGGTAACCTGTATACTCTTGATTCGGAAAAGACATGGTACACAAACCTGGAAGTTTATCTAAATTCTATTGTAGAGGATATAACAATGGCCCAGAAGGCGAATGCGGAAATAGAAATAGAGGACGAGTATTATCCAGAATGGATAGAACCTACGGCTGAGTCTCTTACAGAGTTTGTCCTTTCTAACGAAACACACTCGTATGGCAGTGCCAACGTATGGACATTCAGCAACGGCTTTGGTGTAACAGGAGATGCGGACAGAAAGTATGCCAATGCAAGTGATTATATCAAGTATTCAAATGGCTATGAATACACAATATCAGTGCCTTCAAACGTAACAGTTTATAAGGTTAAGGTGGAGGGATATGCGAATGCAGAAGTTGGTACAACTTCATATCTCGAAGCATTTGGTACACAAACCTTCGATGCAACAAGATACGTATTCCCTTCAGGAAACGCTTCTGTAAACAGAGCATCTTACGAGTTCACATTGCCAACAGCAGTAACTGGTGGCACTCTGAAGATTCAGGCAACAGGAGCACAAACATGCCTGATTGTTACACTCTATGGTGAGGAGAAATCTTATGACCTTGATGAGGTGGCGAATGAGATGACTGTAGAGGAAGGAAGTTCAGTTGATGTTGAATATACGATAGATGGCAGTACATATAAGGAAGCAAATGATGATGGTACCCAATACACCTTTGTGTCTGGAGAAGAAACTTTCGTTATGACAAGGTCAAGTGGAAAGGATATAGAATACGGCAATAAGAATATACTTGAAAATTCTATAAAATATAGTGCTGGCCAAACATTCACGATATCTATTCCTGACGGTATAGCTATAACTAATTTTATAGTAACGGGATATACAAATAAAGATAATAGTGAAGGAGGCATTTCAACAATAAATAGTGAAACCGTTTCTTATACATTCCCATCAAGAACAGATGCAAAAACAGAGACCCATGATATTGAAATGAATAATGTCACAGGTGAGTTGTCCTTTGTTTCAGATTTACAGTGTTGTTATGTTATAACTCTGAAGGGAACAAAAACTACAGGTAGCAAAAAGACCACCGTCACCCTCGACGAGATGGCGACAGTGCATAACTTGGATGCAGCAGATAATGTGACTGTAGAGATGAAGCGCGGACTGACGGCAGGGGCATGGAATACGTTCTGCGTACCGTTCAGCGTTAGCAAGGATAAGTTGCAAGAGGCACTTGGTGGCAGCGAAGTGGAGATTGTGGAGTATACCAGCCAGGAAGGCACAACGCTTTACTTCGAGGATACTGAGAATATCAAGGCAGGTACGCCTTATCTCATTAAGCCGGCAACGTTCAGCAGAACTTATGATGAATGCAAGACGACACCTATAACATTCGAGGGCGTTGACTTGGTTGCGGCAGATGTGAAGTCTAACAATCGCCAAGTAGTTGATGAAGTTCGTCCAAGTGCTGCAGACTATTCTTTCGTTGGAACATACGTGCGTTACATAATGGAGACCGACGGAACAGAACTGGGATTGAACTCTAAGAATAAACTGGCTAAGCCGGCGGCTTCTACAAATATAATGCGCGGTCTGCGCGGATTCTTCCGCTATAACGCTGGCAACGGTGCAGGAGCGAAGGTGGTGATAAACGGCACTCTGACTTCTATAGACGAGATAGACAGCGGTACAGCAGGTGCTAAGGGTGTGTATCATGTCAGCGGACGCTACGTGCGCAGCGAATGGAATAACGGCAGTGGTCTACCACGTGGCCTGTATATAGTTAACGGACAGAAAATGGTTAAGTAATAATGAGCGACATGCAATATAATATGAGCAATAAGAAGACATATATAAAGCCAGAAATAAGTACAGTAGAATCCGAAGAAGTGCTGCTCCTTAGCCTATCGATAGGTGCAGAGGAGGGAGAAGACGCCGATGGCTTTATGAGTAAAGGTGATAACGGCTTTGAAGATTTCGAGGAGTTTGAGAGCCTGGATACAGACTCTTACTCAGCTGCCAACTGGCGCAAGAATAATCTTTGGGATACGAATATGTGGGACTAACATGGTCTGCGCATAGATTCGGTTATAAAAGGCGGACGACAGAGCAACATGCTTTGTTGTCCGCCTTTTTGTAATGCTTTCTTGTTCGTCACTATTTCGTCACTCAGAAGTGTTTAAGGATTACATCTGTTTTATTTTTGCATTTTTCTCTTTCACTTCCACTTTTTCTCCGTAACATAATGTCAGTCAGCCTGTTACCTCGGTGGAAGAGAAATATTTCTCTTCCACTCTATTCCACTTCTCTGTGTTGCAAGAAGTAGCTTCTTGGCATGTCAACCGCTACTTTTTGGGCGGTCAGATGCTGCTTCTTATGCTCTCATTCGCTACTTCTTGTATTTCCATTCTGTTTTTCCGAACACGGATTGCACGGATTGACACGGATGATGTTTATAGAAAAAAACAAGAAAGAACCACTTATAGCCTGATGCTCTTCGAGCATTGCAATATGCGTATATAGCCACTGGCGAACAAGTTCCCCACGGCTCTATCCTCACATTGCGCTAACGTC
>JAZUMR010000008.1:0-94439 GCA_045603685.1 Prevotella sp. | reverse complement strand
CCTTAGCGACGCGACCCCCTAGGGGGTCTAAATAACTGTTATGACTAGCTCTAAAGAATGTCATCACACCCCTTCTAAGGAAAGGTAAAAGTGTAAACGAACTCCTGAGCTACGATAGTTAAGGGTTAAAGGGTTAAGGGTTAAAGGGTTAAGGGTTAAAGGTTAATGTTTAATGTGAAAACGGAAAGCGGAAAGGTGAAAGCGTTATCAATCAACTCGTCAACTTGTCAACTCGACGGTAATAGCTTAACTTCTTCTTAACTTCTTCTTAACTTCTTCTTAACTTCTTCTTAACTTCTTCTTAACATCCGAAACTCGTCAACTTGTCTACTTGTCTACTTGTCAACTGAACAACTAAATTAGTTAAAAACTATCAACCGAAGAGAGGAAAACGCAAACGTGTGTAAAAAGCAGTTACAATATGTAAAGATATAGGATATTTATTTGTATCTTTGCAGAATGAACTGTAATCAATTAATTTATAATATATTATTCTTTCTGTTTATACCAGTTGCTGCATGGGGGCAGAACTATCAGGAGGAGTGTGAGGATACATGCACTCATATTCATGGAATAGATATCAGTCACTATCAGGGAGAAATATTCTGGAAGTCTATCGGGGATAATACACGCATGGCATACGTATACATTAAAGCCACGGAGGGCGGCGACAGAATAGACAAACGGTATGAAAACAATCTGCTCACTGCAAGAAAATACGGTCTGAAAGTAGGCTCATATCATTTCTACCGTCCTATTACTCCACAGAAGAAACAACTTGAGAATTTCACGACACAGTGCCTGCCACACGAGCAGGACCTGATTCCTATGATTGACGTGGAGACAAAGAACGGACTGGCAGACAGTGCTTTCTGCGACTCGCTGTTCAAATTTCTTGACCTTGTAGAAAAACACTATAAGCAGAAGCCACTAATATACACTGGAGCAAATTTCTACGACAAATATCTGTTGGGGAAGATTGACGAATACAAGGTAATGATAGCGCAATACACTGAATTTGAACCACGGCTGAAAGACGAGCGTGACATAACCATGTGGCAGTATACTGGCAAAGGCAGCATACGCGGCATAAAGGGGCATGTGGACAAGAGCCGCTTCATGGGAAGGCATTCATTGCGTGAGATAAGATTTCGGCATAGGTAGCGGAATCATTCTTCTATAAAAAATAACATAACACATAGTCATGATAATACAATGTCCTGAATGTGGACATCAGGTCAGCAGCAAGGCTCCTGTATGTCCTAACTGCGGAGTAGAGATAGCAGGCAAGATAAAGCAATGCCAACAGTGTGGAAAGATTTACCTCGCTGATGAACAGCAGTGTCCTTTCTGTCAAGGCAGAGAAGAGAAAGAAGAAAAGAGAAAGGCGGGAGCAGAAAGCAGAGAGGAAAGAGGAAAGAAGAAAGAGGATAGAGGAAAGAAGCCAGAGAAAAAGAAAGGCGGCTTTTCATGCACTGTGCTAACAATCGCATTTCTTATTGCACTGATAGGTTTCGGCACACTCTGGTATTTCTATAACGATGCGCAGAGCGGCAAGGAGCAGGACGACTATGTCTATGCCGTCCAGTCGTCTGACCCAGAGATTCTGAAAAGCTACCTGCTGAGATACCCTGATGCTCCAGAGGCTCATAGAGACACTATAGAGGCTCATCTTATGAAGATTCAGAAAGTCAGTGAAGAATGGAATAATGCTGTGCTGAGTAACTCCAGGTCTGCGCTGAAACGATATCTGGACGAAAACCCTGAATCGCCACACAGACAGGAGGCGCTGAACAAGATTGACTCACTTGACTGGCTTGCCGCCCAAAAGAGTAACGACGAACAGAAGGTCAAGGAATACGTAGAGCAGCATCCTGACGGAAGATACATTGACGAGGCTTCCATTCTGCTCTCTGAGATTATGAGAACAAAGGTTCAGCCAGACGAGAAAATAATGATAACATCACTGTTCCGCCAGTTCTTCCTAAGCATAAACACACGCGATGAAGAACGTCTGACTGCCACAGTCGGACTGGTCATAAATAATTTTCTTGGCAAAGAGAATGCTACGAGCAATGATGTGCTCTCGTTCCTTCACAAGATTTATAAGGACGACGTAACAAACATGGTATGGAGTATAAACAACGAAACATACAAAATTGAGAAAACGGAAGTGGCTGAGGGAGAATATGAGTATGACGTGGTGTTCCATGCAAAGCAGAGCATCGAATACAGTGACAACTCTGTATCTACTTTCAACTACCGTGTAATCTCGAAAGTGAGCAACGACGGCAAAATATCTGAATTCAATCTGATGAAAAGCAATAAGAATACTGAAGAATAAAGACAAATAATTCTAATAAAGGAAGAAAAAAAGACATAGCAAAAGTCTTTTTTCTTCCTTTACTTTATGCAACAGAGAAAAAAACAAATAAAAAAAATAGCAGCTGCATTTAAACCTTCTTCTTCTGTCTTCGTCAAAAAAGGCAGAAACAAACACACATTGAACAATCAGAAATGAGAAAATTACTAATCACACTGTGCTTGCTCGCCATATATACAGCAACAGCCACAGCACAACGAAACATCACAGGAACAATCGTTGACAAAGAAAGCAACGAGAGCGTCATGCAAGCAACAGTAGCATTATTAAAAAAGGATAGCACATTTGTAAAGGGTGTAATCTCTGACACACAGGGCCACTTCTCTGTTTCTGCACCAGCAAACGGAGCCTACCTGCTGAAGATTTCAAGCGTAGCATACAAGACCAGCTTCATTGAGGTAAACATCAGAAACGGCAACAGCCGTGAGCTTGGCACTATTGCATTAGTTCCTGACGCTATAGTACTGAAAGAAGCTGTCGTGACAGGTCAGGCTGCAAGAGTAACCGTAAAAGAAGATACATTCGTATATAACGCAGCAGCATACCATACACCAGAGGGGTCTGTCGTTGAAGAACTTGTCAAACGTCTGCCTGGTGCACAGATTGATGATGATGGCAAGATCACCATGAACGGAAAAGAGGTTAAGAAGATTCTTTTTGACGGAAAAGAATTTATGACTGGCGACACAGAAACAGCTCTGAAGAATATTCCAACATCAATAATCGAAAAAGTGCGTGCATACGACCAGAAATCTGACCTTGCACGCGTATCAGGCATTGATGACGGAGAAGAGGAGACAGTGCTTGATTTCGGTATAAAGCGAGGCATGAACACTGGCACAATGGGCAACTTCGACTTCTCTATCGGCACTCACAGCAGATACTCTGAGCGCGGCATGCTCTCATACATGAAGGATAACCTGCGCATCATGGCATTCGCACAGGCCAATAATGTCGGCGACAGAGGATTCCCTGGCGGAGGCGGAGGCTTCCGCATGGGCGGCGGCAGAGGACTGAATGCTTCAAAGATGCTCGGAATTAATATCAACTACGAGAAGCCGAAGGTAATCAAGATTGACGGCAGCGTAAGATGGAACCATAATAACGGCGATACATGGTCAAAGACATCAACCGAAAACTTCGTCAGCTCAGCCAACGCATTCAGCAATTCTCTGTCACAGTCATATCAGCGCCGAAACAGATGGAATGCGAACATGCGCATTGAATGGACTCCTGACACCATGACAAACATCATGTTCCGTCCGCGTCTGTCACTCTCAACAACAGACAACCGCTCTACATCGCAGAACGCAAGCTATAACGACGACCCTTACATGCATGTAGAAGACCCGCTGGAAGAAGAAAGCATCAGCAAGCTCGACGAGCTTGACCTCATGGTCAACAGCCGACGTTCACGCTCTCTCTCATACAGTGAAACAAACTCTGCCAGCGCAATGCTGCAGTTGAACCGCAAATTAGGAAAACCAGGACGCAACATAACCGTACAGGGAAATATCAGCTACTCAGACGGTGAGTCAACAAGTGCTTCGCTACAGGATGTGACACTCTACCAGATTCTCGACCAGCTCGGAAACGACTCTGTTTTCAATACTAACAGATACAATCTTGCACCGACAAAGAAAAACGAGTATTCGCTGAAAGCCACATACACCGAGCCTATAGCAAAGCAGATGTATCTGCAATTGTCATATTCGTTCAAGCACTCATTCTCAAAGAGCGACCGCAACACATACGATTTCTCTATGCTCTCGTTCCCTGACTATCAGCCGGTATACAGAGATTGGGGATTCCTCCCAAGCCCTATTGAGCAGTATGTCGACCCAGAGCTCTCAAGATATTCAGAATATACTAACGACACACACGATGCGTCACTCCAATTGCGCAAGACTGGCAAGAAATGGAACTACACCGTCGGAATCATGATGCAGCCGCAACGCTCACACTATGTTCAAGACTACCAGGGCGTTCATGCAGACACCGTGCGTAATGTCTTAAACTTCAGCCCTACACTCGACCTTAGATACAAAATATCTAAAGTGTCGCAGCTGCGTGCCACATATCGTGCGCAAACCACACAGCCGTCTATAACCGACCTCCTCGACATCACTGACGATTCTGACCCAATGAACATATCAATGGGTAACCCAGGACTGAAACCGTCATTCAGACATAACTTCAGACTCTTCTACAACGGGTATGAGCAGAACCACACACAGTCATGGATGACGCACCTCAACTTCTCGCTTACACAGAATAGCATCTCTACATGCGTAACATACAACGAGCAGACTGGCGGCAGAATCACAAAGCCTGAGAATATCAACGGCAACTGGAATATCAGCGCAGCAGGCATGTATAATGCATCTATCGATTCTGCAGGTGTATGGAATGTCAACACATTCACACACATCAACTACCAGAATCATGTGTCATATCTCTACAAGGACCAGCAGACACTGAAGAATACCACACGCTCTACAACCGTAAGCGAACGACTGGGACTCAGCTACCGCAATTCATGGATAGAGATAGAGCCTAACGGCATGTTCAGCTACACACACACACGAAACCTCCTGCAGGAGAGTTCAAATCTCGACACATGGAATTTCAACTACGGTATGAACGTCACCGTGACAGCACCATGGGGAACAGGACTGAGCACTGACGTACACATGAATTCACGTCGCGGATACAACGATGCATCACTCAATACCAATGAGTTCGTATGGAATGCACAGATATCTCAGTCGTTCCTCAAAGGACGCCCGCTGACCATATCACTGCAGTTCTACGACATACTGCACAACCAGTCAAACCTCTCACGCGCCATCTCAGCCACACAGCGCACTGACTCAGAATATAACAGCATACACTCATACGCTATGCTCCACCTCATCTACCGTTTCAATTCCTTCGGAGGAAAAGATGCACAGCGCGGCGGAATGAAAGGAGGAATGGGAGGCGGACGACCTGATTTCAATCATCCGGGATTCAGAAGAGGGCGAATGTAAGCATTCGTTGCAAAACTTCACATAATACACATATACAAAACAAAGATACGCAATATCCTGTCATGACAAGATGTTGCGTATCTTTGCTTTGTATACTTTCAGAACTACAGATTAACTGCGGGCTATACACGGAGCGTACCTGTTGTTGTGGATGCTTCACGGCGTATCTCCTTCCGCACCTTCATCTGATTCTCACACATCAGTCAGCCAGCAGCATGCGCAGTTTCTCATTACGTTCTATATAGGAACGTGCAAACGAGCATAGCGGAATAATCTTTACATTACGCTGCAAAGCATACTCTGCAGCATGCTGCACAAGCGTCCTGCCGATGCCTCTGCCTTCATAACCGTCAGACACGTGTGTATGGGTAATGACAATATCGCCATTGTCACGTATCTTGAACACCAAATCGCCTACTATCTCACCATTCTCCCTGGCGGAAACAACACCTCTGCGCTCTATAATATTCAGTTCTATATCCATATCATGACATCCTTTATAATTACACATATTCTGAGAATATTCCACCTGCTGGAGGAAGAAGGGAAAGAAGGAGGGATAAAACAACAGGTCTCTGTCAACAGCCCTCTCTCAATTTTCCTATATCATTAGCCTCCGTCATTTCTCTTATATCATTTGTTCTTTTTCTTCGCAACGACAGATGCATATCCTCATTAATCTTCCATTAAAGTCCTTTATTCCTGACACGCAAAACACAGGCAGACGAATAAGCCACCCAGAGCCCCGTATCAGTGTCTAACCCATATAAGCTTGCTGGTATCATATCCTCTGCGCTGAGCCTCCTTAATCACTTGCTGCTTTACAGTATCAGGCAATGATGGTTTGCGCGAAAGAATCCACAGATAGTCATCGCTGCCACTACCAATCAGCGCATACTGATAGTCTGCATCAAGCATCATCACACGGTAGTCGCTATAGAACGGGCCAAAGAACGACACACGCAAAAGCGCTGGCGTATCTGTAAGCTTAGCCTTGCCTTTCGATTCTTTTCGTTCCCCATCCTTAACACCTGTGTTTATCACGTCTATCATGCCATCGTCACGCATCGAGTAAATAGCACGAGTATTCTCCATGCCACGCTCAAAGCGATGATCATACCTAGCAATCTCATACCATTCGCCTAAATAACGATTCACGTCAAGGCTGTCAATCACAGAATTGTCTACTGTCAGCTTTGTACAACCGCATACCATACAAAGCAATAAAAATAATAATGCGTTCTTTTTCATGTTCTCCTCCTTTTCTTTAATATTACATTTTTTTATTTAGACACAGCAAACCGAGAGTGCGGAATGCCGGTACTCCGTTCCATGAAGAGCCATTCCTTATCTAAGAAAAGCAGCAAACCGAGATAGTGGCATGCCTGCAAGACATCCCCCCATCCCGGTATGCTACTACCATGCACTTTACGGCAAAGAGACGTGGTCGTCCTTTATCCTAATGCGATTCTGCTGTTCCAGCAAACAGATGACAGCACCCACAACCTCCTTAATCTTTGCGGCAGCGCTGGCGAATCCAAGTTTGCGTGCGACAAGTGTAGGAATCTTCTCTTTTGGCAGAGAAAATTCTTCTTTTACCACCTCAATCACGGCGTTTGCAATCTCCACCTCAGGAATCTCGTTTATGGCGCGCGGCGATTTGCCACGGTATGACGAATATCCTGCTGCGCTCTGCTGGTTGAGCCATACGTAGTGAGTGCCGTCTGCCGCTCTCACACTGTAGCACTGCAGAGCTATCACAGCCACAGCGTTCTGCACAGTCGAGCCGGCATGCCCGAATCCGAATATCTTCGCTATACGTTTGCATAGATAGGTATAGCATATCGGCTGCTCTTCCTTTATCACCCTTAGAATGACATCTCTGCATGCGGCAGAGTCGAGGCTGAATTTCTCCTTCGGTATCCTGCATGTAATATTCGCCTCTTTATATGGCAGCATGGCAGCATCACGCTCCATCTGCTCCGCTGGCGGAATATCCTGGATATTATCTATCGAGAACACCTTTATCTCCTCCTGTTCTCTGCCCTCTCCTTTTTCTTCTTTCATCTCTCCTTCCTTCTTTCTGCTTTCTACTCTTTCCTCATTGCTTTCTCCTTTCTTTATTTCTTCAAGAATCTGCTGCATCACACGCTCCCGGTTCTCATACCAGTCAATAGAGTACACCCTCATGGTATTCCATTTCAGCATACGCAGCACAGAAGGCTGTACGATTTCCCTGTCACGTGTAGTCTTTGTCTCATAGTATGTCTTTCCGTCACACATGATACACAGTACATATCTGTCAGGATTCTCCTTTGTAGAAACAGCCACATCAATCTTGAAGCGCGAGCGTCCGATGGCAGTAGAGGCTATATACCCCTCAGCCCTCAGCGCATCGGCTATCTGACAAGCCAGCGTACCGCAGGTGCTGTCTGCTGCAGTCTGCTGCATATCATGCAGCTGTCCGTTCTCAGCATATTCCAGGAAGTGCTTCAGTCCTGCCACTCCCTTTGCATTAGAGCGGCGCAGGTCAATCTGTGAGGATGCAAGAGTTGAGAACACCTGCATCTCATAGCGTGCTCTTGTCACAGCCACATTGAGGCGACGCTCACCGCCAGCACTGTTCAGAGGGCCGAAGTTCATGCTTACCTTGCCGTTACGGTCAGGGCCGTAGCCTACAGAGAACAGTATTATGTCACGTTCATCACCCTGCACATTCTCAAGATTCTTCACAAACAGAGGCTCCGCAGCATTCAGCGCCACATCCTTCAGTGCGGCATCCTTATCCAGCTGTTCGTACAGAAGGTCCTCTATTAGGTTCTGCTGCACCTTGCTGAAGGATATGATGCCTATACTGTATCTGCTCAACTCTGGGTCAGCAAGTCTTCGCATCACTTCAGCCACAATGGCCTTAGCCTCATCAGGATTGCTGCGTGTCTTTCCCTTATCATACGTACCGTCAATTTTCACAAGGCTTACCTTTACCTCACGGTCGTCTACCGACGGGAACGTGAGCAGCTTATTGTCATAGTAGTGCATATTGCTGAATGATATCAAGCTCTCATGCTTGCTGCGGTAGTGCCAGTTGAGCTGATATTCTTTCATCGTGAGCGTGTTACAATCATCGAGTATGCTCTCCATGTCGTCCATATACGCCTCGTCCTCATCAACCTGTGATGACGAGAAGAAACTTGTCGGCGGCATCTGCTTGCTGTCTCCCACTACGATGAGCGCCTTGCCTCTGGCTATTGAGCCAACGGCTTCGCTGGTAGGCATCTGCGATGCTTCGTCGAAGATGACCAGGTCGAACTTCTCTGCGCTTAAATCGATAAACTGCGCTACGGACAGCGGACTCATCAGCATGCACGGACAGAGTCGGGGCAGCAATGTAGGAATACTGTCGATGATGCTGCGTATAGACATTCCTCGTCCGCCGTTATTTATATTTCTCTTCAGTATGCTAATCTCCGAGCCGTCTGATGTAGCGGTCTGTGCAGAAGGCACCTTGGCAGCCAGGATACTGTAAAGCATCTCTTTGCTTATCTCCTGGAAACGACGGGTGTCTGTGCGATACTGGTCAATCTGCTCCTCGAAGAGCATGCCATTGAACATGCGCAGCTGCGGATTGCTGTCTATCTCCTTTATAATGATACGATGATACATGCCTTTCAGAAGCGCATCGAAGGCAGCGCGCGGCTGTTCGCCCTGCTCCATGCGTTCTGCTATGACAGCGAGGCCCTGCTGCGTCAGAGACTGCTTCAACGCCACCCACTGATACCAGTCCTTTATCTTGCTGTATGATTCCAGCCACACTGCTGTACGCGCTATGACATCGTCTGTCTCAGGACGGTTGCAGGTATTCTCCGCCAGATGGCTGACAGCTGTGTTTATGCTGCTATATGTATCGAGCAGCCCCTGAGCGAGAGGCAGATATTCCTTGCGGAAAGCATCCCATCCTCCTTCAAGAAGTCTGGCAAACGCATCGTCCATCTCCTCCCTGCCCATATTCTTGCGCTGGCAGTACGTGCCGAGCAGTTCGCTGAGCCGCGGCATGGCTGCCAGTATAGACGACATCCTGTCGATGCTTGCGTCACTGTTGTCTGCCACTGGGCCGAAATATCGGGTCATGTCAGCACCGTTCTTGTCTATCTGCTCACAGCATTCCTGATATTTCCTAACCGATTGCAGAAGCGGATAGACATCCTCCGCTGTTATGTTTCCGTACTGCCGCATTCTTCTCAGAAATCCCTTCTTAGCGAAATATCTCGGCAAGAACCATTTCATCTGTATTTCATCCCACTGACTCTTCAGTGTCTCAGGATTCTCCGAGCAGATGTCCTTGCTGCATACAGCACTGACAGCAGCGAGTGCATCCCTGCGCTCTCTGCAGAGAGAGAGGTGCTGCTCTATGATGCGCATCTGCTGATGGTCAGCCGCTACACCCAGCAGGTCAGCACAGAGATAATCGGTCTGCCTGATAATATCTGTTATTTCAGACAGCCACGCCATGTCCTTCTCTCCTTCGCAGCTGAAAGGTGTTGCAGCAGAAAGGCTGCGCTTCTGCTCCTCATAAGTGGCAATGAGCGTCTGTATGCCGAGCAGCGTCTGCCGTATGTCATCAATAGCCGCCTGCCGTATGTCCGATGGCTCAAGGCCGCTAAGCGGATGCTCCTGTATGCTGCCTATCAGAAGCAGCACCGTCTGCAGCTTCTCCGTCAGAGCGTCATACTGTCTTGCTGATTCTGAGTTGAACGCTATCTCTGGCAGACTATCGGCAGGAACCTCGCCGCCCTCGATTTTCAGATATTCTGAGAGGCAGTCATACAGGCTCAGCCCATTCTCGTTCTTAGTATGAATGGCCTGCATGTATGCCATGAGATTCTTTCGCTCCTCATACAGCTTGTCTGACTCTGTGGCAAATGCTTCCGGTGTGGCTATTCTCTTCACATTCAGCACTGCATTCATCTGCTCCAGGAAGTGTTTCTTCGTCGCCTTGTTAGAATGCAGCTCCAGGCAGAACGGCCCGATGCCGATTTTATCCAGACGAGCCTGCACGACAGACAGCGCCGCCATCTTCTCCGCCACAAACAGCACACGCTTGCCCTGGAAGAGGGCGTTTGCTATCATGTTGGTAATCGTCTGCGACTTGCCTGTACCTGGAGGGCCTTGCAGAATAAACGATTTGCCTCTGCCCGATTCTACCACAGCCTCGAACTGCGAGGAGTCGACATCAAGAGGTATGACAAAATCCATCGGCTTCTTCTCTACGTCTATTCTGCGGGCGTCAATGCGCTCCTCCGTATCATTCAGATTATTGCGCTTCTCCATCAGCGACGACACCACCATATTCTCCTTCAGCCGCTCTGCATTGGTATGTATGTCATTCCACATGACAAACTTATTGAAAGAGAATATTCCCAAATGCGATTCCTCCAGCACATCCCATTTCTTGTTCTCAAGAATAGCACGGCGGATGCAGGTCAACACACACCGCACATCTACTCCGCTCTCGTCCTTAGGCAGATCGTGCTGCATCTGGCTGAGGTCAATATTATAGTTTTGCTTCAGAAACTCTACAAGGGTTATATTAAGGAAGATGTCTTCATCGCGCTTCCTTATTATATAGTTATCGCCAGTCTTTCTCACAATATCCACCGGCATAAGCAGAATAGGAGCAAAGCGCGGCTGCTCGCTCTTCTGCGTCTCATACCATTTCAGCATGCCCAGCGAGAGGAAGAGGCTGTTAGCGCCGTTCTCCTCCATAGCTGTCCTCGCTGTTCTATATACATGCTTCAGGGCGTTATGCAGCTCTGAATCTGTCAGATACGTCACAATCTTGCCGTCACGGATAAACTCCAGCACAAGGTCCTTATGCTTTGACGCCTGATGCACAGAATCATACATTCCGCTTGTATCAGGCTGAATCTTTGTGTCTGGACACGGCACAATCCTGAAGTCCTCACCATTCTGCAGATGGTCTTCTATGTGTTCTATCTCAAACGACATGAACGGTATGGTGCGCTTGCCGAGACGAAGGTTTATCAGATTGTTGCGGAGCGAGAAATCAAGCAGCTTGCGTTCCCATATCTGCTGCTTCGTAAGCGTATTCTCCGAAACATCTGTACGCAGGTCGTAATGGTTGTAATGATTCACTTGCTCCGTAGCATTCGCATGGTCCACGCCATTCTGATCTATCACCCACGCGCCGTCACGCTCTATGCGCTGAGCCATAGGAAGAATACCGCCAAGGCGGCAACGGTGTATATCCACGAAATACTGGAAGGCATTCTCGTCTCTCACCTTCTTTTCGGCTGCAGCCGCCGACTCTTCGAATGTCACAGGACTGGACGAGGTTATATTGGTAGATTCTACAAGCACAAGGTTATTATTGCCGTCTGCCATCTCCTTTAGCAGGAACGAAGCATCGTCGCCCACCATCTGCGGATAAACCGTCGGCGTAAGCCATGCACCCACCAGAGCATGACCGTTAAAGAACACGATAATCGGGTTTATACCAATCTTCTCCAGGCATGATGCCATCAGCAGCGATGTGTCTATGCAGGTGCCTAACTTCTCCGATAGCACCTTGTCTGACAGGCGTATGCGCTGGCCGAAATTCTCAAAGCTTGCCGGAGGTGCGCTATATACTATCCCCTCCGAACGCAGCGACTCATATACCGCAGCCACCTGCTGGCGGACACGGTTTCTGTCTAACGTCTGGTATTCATCAAGTGATGACGAGCCTGTCAGCTTCTCCATGAATCTGCCAGCATTTACCAGCACACGCGACAGCACAGGATTATTCGGAACAACAAAAGAGGCTATAAGCTCCGGCATGATTCCCGAGCCTGTCCATTGGTCGTAAGCCAGCAGCGTGATAGGACATTCCTTCTCTATAAGCTTGACGCCGCCGTGCTCTATACTTAGCGTGAAACTTGTCTTGATACTTTCGGTAGAAGAGACGAGAACTTCCGTGTCGGGCTCTATCGCTACATCCTGCAACTGGAACGTTCCGTTACACCTGATTGTATCGATGCGCCACTCCTTTTCTTTTATGGCTTCGCCCTTTATCCTCACCGTCACATTATGCCAGTCAGCTGTATCATGATTCTCAATGACAAATTTGCTGCATGCTGATATGCCGTTGCTCAACACTGAATAGTTCAGGCAAGGCAGATAGTCAAAATGCAACACTATCCTGTTATCATCCATAACGCTGTCATTCTTTTCGTTTTTCATATCGCTTATCATCTTAGTTATCGTTAGTTTCGTTTCTTCAGTCAGATAATACTTGCATGCAGAACTTCCACAGATTACAGCTCCTTCATCTTTTCTCTGTTCTCTGTACTCTATTCTCTGCTTGATTATCCTTTGCAAATATAGTAATTTATTCTGATATATCTATATTTTCAACACATATTAACGGCAGAAAGCAAAAAAAAAGAATGATTCTGCTTACAGAACCATTCTTTAAGGGTGCCCAGTGAGACTCGAACTCACGACATTCAGAACCACAATCTGACGCTCTAACCAACTGAACTATGGGCACCATATATGTCCCGCTGATGAGTATTTCTCAAAAGCGAGTGCAAAGGTAATACTTTTTCTTGAATTGACCAAATCTTTTCCATATTTTTTTATGCCGAGACAGAAAAACACATTATTTTCCTGTTCATAACAGCCTGAACGACTGCCCTGTTGCATACATCACATCTCTCAATCTGTTCTCTCGCACGTAACCATTTCACACCTTCAAAATTAGAAAACTTTGCTGTTTTATGTGCCTGAGAATCGCCTGTAGAATTTCAGAAGCGACGAAGTGCAGAAATATCGCAAGGAAATAAAGGTTAGGATAAATACTTGCAGGTCAGAACGTTACAGCAGAACGTACACTCTGCGTGGGTTTTCTGTGTGCCAAGAAGTAGCTTTTTGCGATGCAAAAGGTAGCGAATGGCGGTGTGATATGCTCTGAATGACACAGTGATTTGCTCTGTTTTGCCCCGAAAATTGGCGGATTTTCCTTTATGAAACAGCAAATTCGGAAATTTCCGTGCATGAGAACGCTGCATTTGGAACGGTCAGGCTGTAAAATTCAAAGAAAACTCATACAACTTTTCTTGCTTTCACACGAAATCCACGGAGATTATATTAAAATAGAACAGAGGAAAGAGGAAAAGGAACAATACGTTAATTTATTGTAATTATTGCTGTGCACGAGTGTCTATTTACAAAAAAATTATTAACTTTGCAGTCGATTTTTTGAAACATGCGGAAAATCACTGGTCCGGTAGCTCAGCTGGATAGAGCAACAGCCTTCTAAGCTGTGGGTCTTGGGTTCGAGTCCCAACCGGATCACAAAAAGACGAGGAAACTTGCGTTCCCTCGTCTTTTTCGTTTATATTTTACTATACACCTACTTGTAAATAGTCAAATAATATTCATACAAATAACAATTGTATTGAAAACCGATACATGATTTTACGTTTCATTTACTACATTGATTTTTATAACATATTCAATAATGTACAATTGAAGACAGAAACAAAATATCAGCTCACAATAAATCATTATTCATATATTACTGACCATTTAGAGGTGCTATAAAATCATTCCAATCATTAACAGCCTTGTTGTGTTTTTCTACAAACCTATTATGCGTATCCACAACACTATTATAAGCGCCACATGATGAAAGAAGCAACGTTGTCGAGAAAAACATTAATAATAAATTACGTATTTTTTTCATAGTCTTAATTCCTTATTTATAATATTCACATACATCGTCATAGACATCACTGGCAATTACTCCAGCTACACCTCCGACAACTGGAGTTGCCACAGATGAAACCAATGTTTTAATCGTACGCGTTAACGCATATTTTGCTATACCTTTAGTATATTTGTTCTCACAAAATATGTTATACACAATTTCTCCTGTTGATTTCTTTTCCTCTTCAATTTTAACTACAATGCATACATTCTTCTTGTTGTCAATTATCTCAAAATAATTTCCATGAAAATGTACGGTAACATTATCGCCAGAGTAATTTTTCGTGCCTGCATAAGAACATATTGCAAAAACAGACATTATGAACATTAATAAAAGTCTTTTCATTGTAACTATTCTAAAGTTTAACATTTTTCGAAGGTTAGATATAAATATGTCAACTTATTCTTGGGGGATTACATATCCATACAACAAATTTACAAGTTAAAATAATAATAATCTCCTGCAGTATATCTGTAATCTCCTCGCGAATCATTTGAATTTCCATAATATGGATTTTCATACACTCTATAAGTTTTCCCGTCAACCGTTACTTGGTTAGTTTCGCTATTATAACTACCTTTTTTTATTGCCTTAGCAACAAAATGTTCACGCCTAACTATTCGATATATTCTAATAGACCTTTCTGAACTAACGTGACCTGCTTCCACTACTTCCGATGTTATCACATTTGTTCGTTCACCTTGCCTTGCATGCACTACAGTTAAAGCTATAGAGAAAGCTATTAATACAAAACATTTTTTCATGTTATTTTTTTATTTAACGTCCGTTCCTTTATACGGACAAAAAAGATAAAACTGTTTGTCCTTATAGTCCTTGCAGGAATCGAATACACACATAAAAAAGCGCAGACAAACTCTATTGTATCTGTTTCTTGAGGTCTTCGACTACCTTCCTACCCATATACAAGAGTAATGCCCACGCCATATAGCATGAGCGTTCTTGCCTTATTCTTAGGGTAGGATTGAAAGTGTCGAAGTTTCAAGAACCTAGAATATCAGCATAACGCTTTTCCTTCTAAAATGTATGTATTAATTAAAAATATTTATACCATAGGCAATATTATTACGTTTGTTTTTTTATTATTGTTTTTAATAAACAAATTGTATCAGTTGCAAAGATAGGTATATTTTCTATACTAACCAAATATTTTCTCCTAAAAATGAATTTATTCTTTATACACCCACGCATATAAATTACGAGACAGCGTCGCAGCACCATCTCGTAATTTAACAAAGAATATTCCCTTGTGTTAAATGTAACATTCTTTTTCCTGATGTTTCTTCCATCATTCAGCTATCACTCCCGCCTGTACCATCTGTTCTATCAGGGCATTAACATCGGCACGTGCTGTGGCTTCATCAATGTCGTATTCCTCTAACAGACGGGTGACGAGGGCGTCGGCAGTAAACTCTTCATTCTCTGCCACCGACTGCCATAGAAAGGCCGACGACTCGTTCAGCACAATAAGATTGCTGAAATCAATATTCTCTATTCCCTCTGCTACAAGGAATGATTCGTTACATACAGTGCGCAATGCGAATCCTGGTTTCTTCTTCATACTCTTCTATATTATTATATTATACTCTCAATGACAGGAGCAACTCTCTTATCACCTTACATGCTACGGCTGTAGACACACCAGAAGCGTCAAGGTTTGGCGCAAGCTCGCAAACATCTACCGCCACGATATTATGCAACCTACATATATTATATATGGCGGTCTGCAGGGCGGTGAATGTGACACCTCCTGCTTCTGGTGTTCCTGTGCCAGGGAATATGCTTGGGTCGAGCACATCAAGATCGATGGTGAGATATACCGGGGCGGTGGTTATGGGCTGCTCCATATTCTCCAGCGGCTGGATGTTGAAAGGGTGCATATAGGTATGGCCGTCACGGGAGAAACAAAATTCTGCCTTCTCTCCGCTGCGTATTCCGTACTGATGGATTCTGCCCTCGCCTACTATATCATAGCATCTGCGCATGACAGTGGCGTGTGACAGTTCTACTCCGAGGTAATCCTGACGGAGGTCAGCATGTGCATCAAGGTGTATGATGTGTATGTCTGGATAGCGTGCCGCTACCTGGCGGAATGCGCCAAGCGTGACAAGATGTTCTCCGCCAATCATGAATGGCACCTTGCCGTCGCTGAGTATCTGCGCCGTCTGCTCCGAAATGGCTTCGAGCGCCATGACAGACGAACCCATAGGCAGCTCTATATCACCAGCATCGAACACTGCGCACTCTGACATGTCACGGAACAGATAGGGAGAGAATGTTTCCAGCCCGTATGACTCATGCCGTGCTGCCGACGGTCCGAAGCGTGCGCCGGGGCGATAACTTGTAGTGCTGTCGAAGGGGGCGCCAGACAGCACGATGCGTGCATCTGCATATTCTGCATCGCATCCTATGAATGTCTCGATATTTCTTTGCATTGTATTATTGATATAATTGCCTTACTCAAGTTTCGCACATCCGAAACATGCAGTAGATAAAAGAAGTTAGGGAAGTTAAAGAAGATAAGCCGTTTCGTCGAAGTCAAAGGTTACCTTACAACCTCATAACCTCATAACCTCACCCCCATTTAACCTTCGCTTTCGTCGACTATAGGATACAGCTCTATCATTTCGCCGTTATGACACCTATCGTCAGCTATCAACTCTGCCACCTTCTCGCCTACAGTGTCTGCTGTATGGAACCCTGGCAGCGACATGTTGCCGTTAAGGTCGGTTGTGGTTGGACCTGGATGGATTGAATATATCTCCACAGGCATATTGTCGTTGCCGAACTCCATAGCCATGATTTCCATCATGGTATTCTGCGCAGCCTTGCTTGCAACGTAAGCCAGAGGATGCCAATAAGGGCTCACCTCTGTCGGCACGGTGATATTGACAATGCGTCCGCGGTTACTCTCAATGGTTGGGATAAGGGCACGTGTGAGTGCGTATGTTCCGAAGAAATTCACATCCATTGTCATTCTCAGATGCTCCATGCTTGTTGCGTAGCTCTTCTCCGCCATATCTCCAGGAATGCCTGCATTATTTATGAGCAGAGACAAGTCGCTATGCTCCGTCTTGATTATCTCAGCAGCCGCAGAAACCGATTCCATGCTGGCAAGCTCGATGCTGACCCATCCGCACACGCTGACGCCCACAGCCCTCAGTTCGGCTATAGCATTCACGGCACGTTCTTCATCACGTGCTCCTATCAAGATGGTCCATCCGGCTTTTCCCAGATGTTTTGCTATGGCGTAGCCAATACCCTTGTTTGCTCCTGTAATAAATGCCTTACTCTTTGCTTTCATATTCTTATTTGTTTTTACATAAATATATTAAATACATTGTCTTATTCCTGTATGGATATTTAAGAGGAATAACACGACTGATCTTTGCATGCAGAAAATCTCACACGTTGTTGCTCCGTTATCTGTACTCTGTTATCTATCCCAAAACCTCTTCCGCTCTTTCCAGCATACGTTCAACGTAAGCAGGCAATGCGAAACAGCCTTTATGTAGATTTGTAGTATAGTAGCGTGTATCTATCTGGCGGTTGTTCCATCGCTGCGCATTAATATCGTCAACAGGATGGTATTTCTTTGATGCAAATCCGAATAGCCAGTAGCCTGACGGATATGACGGGATATGAGCCTGATATACACGGCTTATAGGAAAGGAGTTTACTATACGGCGATGTGCCTTCTGCGTCTCTACCTTGTCCTCATCGTAGAAAGGCGACTGATGCTGATTGACCATAATGCCGTCGTCCTTCAGAGCTTTATAGCAGGAGCCGTAGAACTCAAGGGAAAGGAGTGATTCTCCTGGTCCGTAGAATCCTGCAGAGTCGACTATTATCACATCATATTCTCCTACGATATGCCTGATGAATCGGAGCGCATTCTGAGAATATATCGTCACCTTTGGGTCGTTGAGCCCGCTGGCAGAGAATGGCAGGTATTTCTTTGCCGCCTCAACGACACCGACATTAACCTCCACCATGTCTATACGCTCCACCTCCGGATATTTCAGCAGTTCTCTTACCACGCCGCCATCGCCTGCTCCAAAGACAAGAATCTTCTGCGGGTTAGGATGAACTGCCATAGGAATGTGTGTCATCATCTCGTGATAGATGAACTCATCGCGCTCTGTCATGACAATGTATCCGTCAGCGGTAAGCACGCGTCCGTATTCTGCACTCTCGAAAATGTCTATGCGGTTATGGTCGTTCTCTTCGGAAAAGAGATGGCGGTCTATGCGTATAGACAGTTTCACGTTGTCTGTATGCTGCTCAGTAAACCAGAAATTCATTATATCTGCTGTATTTTCTTTTATGTGTATGCTTGAAAAATCAATGGCTACGCATCAGTATATCGTAGCTTCCTTTATGACATTAAGGCGTTCTATCCTTTCGTCCTCCGGTCCTGTCATAGAGCATCCCTTCTCTTTAGCATAGAGAATGTAATCTATGATTTCCTGCGTGATGCGCTCGCCTGGTGCAAGTATCGGAATGCCTGGCGGATATGACATGACGAACTCAGTACATATTCGTCCGTTACATTCGCGTATGGGGAGCATTTCCTCCTTGGGCGCATAGAATGCCTCTTGCGGAGTCATGACGACAGAGGGATTGATATATTCGTGATCGAAGAGTCCGGTACGGTCTTTCTGGTAGCGGCGGCGTATGTCGTAGAGAGCCGACACGAGACGCTCTATCTCACGCATGCGGTCGCCGATTGAGATATATGCCAGAGTATTGCCGATGTCTCCAAGCTCCATCTGAATGTCGTACTCATCGCGCAGGAGGTCGTATACCTCAATGCCTGCCAGCCCGATGTCAAGTGTGAAGACCGTGAGCTTGGTCTTGTCGAAGTCGTAGACGGAATCGCCGTTAATGAGTTCTGAGCCGTATGCGTAATAGCCGCCAATTTTATTGATTTCCCGGCGTGCATACTCAGCCATCTCCACAACGTCGGCAAAAGCTTCGCGGCCGCGCAATGCCAGATTACGGCGTGAGATATCGAGCGAAGCAAGCAGAAGATACGATGCTGATGTCGTCTGTGTGAGATTGATGACCTGTCTGACGTATCCTCTCGAAACGTTCGGGCCGGTAAGGAGTATGGAACTTTGTGTGAGCGACCCTCCGCTTTTGTGCATTGAGACACATGCCATGTCGGCTCCTGCTGCCATAGCGGAGACTGGCATGTTTTCTCCAAAATAGAAGTGCGTACCGTGCGCTTCATCTACTAACACCATCATGTTGTGGGCATGGGCCAGCTCGACTATTCTGCGCAGATTCGAGCAGATGCCGTAATATGTGGGGTTGTTGACAAGGATAGCCACTGCATCAGGGTTCTCCTCTATCGCTTTCTCTATCTGCGATATCTTCATGCCCAATGCTATTCCGAGACGTTTGTCGGTGTCTGGGTTGACGTAAATAGGTGTTGCACCGTTTATAACAAGAGCATTGATGACGGAACGGTGGACATTACGCGGCAAGATAATCTTCTCGCCTTTCTTCGATGCTGTAAGAACCATGGTCTGTACTGCAGATGTCGTTCCACCGACCATGAGAAATGCGTGCTCTGCACCGAAGGCCTCTGCACATAATTCCTCTGCCTCCTTGATGACTGATGTGGGATGGCACAGGTTGTCAAGAGGTTTCATTGAATTAACATCAAGTTCCACGCACTGTTTTCCTAACAGCTTCACCATCTCCGGATTACCGCGGCCGCGTTTATGTCCGGGGACATCAAATGGCACAACATGATTGCGTGAGAACTCGACAAGCGCTTCATATATAGGAGCGTAGTTCTGATTCATTATCCTGTTAATCTGATAGGGGTGTAAAGAAAAAAATACAAAGTATGGCAGCCTATAGCCGCAGCGTGTCTGTCTGAGTCTCTCGCACGTGCGGCTTAGGCTACCTGTTCCTTTTAATGATACCTATTAGAATTGCTTGAAGAAGTCGTTGCCCTTATCATCAACGAGGATGAATGCAGGGAAGTCTTCCACATGTATCTTCCATATTGCCTCCATGCCAAGTTCTGGGTACTCGACACATTCGATTGACTTGATATTCGAACTTGAGAGGATAGCTGCCGGTCCGCCGATTGAGCCGAGGTAGAATCCCTTGTGGTCACGGCATGCGTCTGTCACAATCTGCGAGCGGTTGCCCTTCGCTATCATGACAAGCGAGCCTCCGTTGTCCTGGAACTCGTATACATATGGGTCCATACGTCCTGCAGTAGTCGGGCCCATTGAGCCGCATGGCATGCCCTGCGGAGTCTTTGCTGGTCCGGCATACAGAACCGGATGGTCCTTGAAATACTGCGGCATGCCCTCTCCTGCGTCAAGGCGTGCCTTAATCTTGGCATGTGCTATGTCGCGAGCCACGATGATAGTGCCGTTCAGGAGCACACGTGTTGACACAGGGTACTTAGATAGTTCCGCGCAAACCTCAGAGATTGAGCGGTCAAGATTGATTTTCACTGCGTCGCCCTCGCCTGCCTGACGCAGCGCCTCTGGTATCAGCTCGTATGGTTTGTCGTCCATCTTCTCCAGCCAGATGCCGTCCTTGTTGATTTTCGCCTTAATGTTACGATCGGCAGAGCATGACACACCAAGTCCGATAGGGCAAGATGCGCCGTGGCGTGGCAGACGTATGACACGAATGTCGTGTGCATAAGCCTTGCCGCCGAACTGTGCGCCGAAACCTATCTTGCGGGTCTCCTCAAGCAGCTGCGCCTCAAGTTCCACGTCGCGGAATGCACGTCCGGTCTCGTCTCCTGTAGTCGGGAGGCTGTCATAATATTTTGTCGATGCGAGTTTCACTGTCAGCAGGTTCTTCTCTGCTGATGTTCCGCCCACTACGATGGCAATATGATATGGAGGGCAGGCTGCAGTGCCGAGGCTTTTCATCTTCTCAACCAAGAATGGAACAAGTGTGCCAGGATTCTGTATGCGTGCTTTTGTTTCTTGATAGAGATATGTCTTGTTTGCAGAGCCACCGCCTTTCACTACACAAAGGAACTTATATTCCATTCCGTGTGTCGCCTCTATGTCAATCTGTGCAGGGAGGTTGCAGCGTGTGTTCACCTCGTCATACATATTGAGCGGAGCATTCTGCGAGTAGCGCAGATTGTCAGTAGTATAAGTGTTGTATACACCTTTCGCCAACGGCTCCTCGTCTTCGAAGCCTGTCCATACCTGCTGTCCCTTCTCGCCGTGTATGATTGCCGTGCCTGTATCCTGGCAGAATGGCAGCTGGCCCTTGCATGCCACCTCGGCATTGCGCAGCATTGTCAGCGCAACGTACTTGTCGTTGTCTGACGCCTCTGGGTCATGGAGTATTGATGCGACCTTCTCGTTATGCTCGCGGCGAAGCATGAAGTTTACATCATGGAAGGCTTGTGTGGCAAGAAGCTCAAGAGCTTCTTTCGTCACCTTCAGTATCGGAGTGCCTTCAAACTCACTCACAGAGATGCCGTCTGTAGATAGCAGGCGATACTCTGTCTTATCTTCGCCAAGTTGGAACATTGGCGCATACTTAAATTCAGGATTTGCCATAGTTTTTGGTTTTATTTTTAGTTTCTATATAATTATTCTGATTTGCAGTTATCTTCATCCGGTTATCTTGTCGATAAGGCCGTGAAGCACTTCTTCTTCTACATCGCCCATCTGATATTCCTTCTCTGCGTCGTAGCGGATGGCGGTGAGCCATTCGTTGCGTGCCGACATCAGGGTGTTTATCATATTGAGCCGCTCCTGCTCTGTTATGTTGTCCACATTGCATTGCTCCTGCAGCACTCTGTACACCCATGCCCATTTATGCTCAGCATAAGCATCATGAATGTCGCACAACACAGCCGCCACGTCATTTATGTCTATCAGTTCTTCCTGACGAATATCATTGACAAGGGCTGCTATCTCTGCTTCAGGCGCAAGCATTCCCAGCATATCACACCACTCGCCTGCTCCAGAAGCAGACTCTGGCAGCGATGCCTCATGCTGCTCTAACGCCTCAAGCATGGCGAGACGTATGGCGAGAGAATAATACCGCAGGCCTTTCTGCAATGACGCATTGCGTATGACGACCCCGTTGTATGAATATGATGCGACGCTCTGCCCCTGCTCGCGCTGCAGACGCTCAAGAATCTTTCTGCCGTCTATGCACTGCTGAACGGTAAGAGGGTTAAGCCAGTCATACTGCACCAATGACATTCTGCCGCTTCGCGGACGACGGTCGCGCTTCGCCCATTTCTCTATGTCGCGATATGTTCCTACAGTAGTGAAATTGCGTCCTGGCACAAGGAATGTAGCATCGCCCTGCGCTATGAGATAAGAGAAAGGCAGCTGTGTGGTGTCGGGGTGAGTCTGCACCTTCCCCATGACCATGGAGAATGCTCCCACCTGCGCCGGCCACAGCACATGGGCGCTGCTGGCTGTCTTGCTTCCGCGCATCAGTCTGCCCCAGTGTATCGGGCCCATCTTATACGCATGATTGGAGAAGTTTGTTCCAGAACCAGCATTATAGAATGAGTACTCGCCACCTATAAGCAGCGTCGACTTATGGTGCGACACGCTGAACGGTCCGCATAATGCCGCACATGACTCACCGTTGTCCATGTGTGAGTTAGCGAAGAATGCGCTGTTCTCTGATGTGAAGCCTCGCCCTATATGGCATGCCTCGCCCACGAAAGTGTTGTAAAGCTTCGCAAAGTCAGTGACCGAGGCACCTGCCTGTATTATGCAGTTGTCGCATATCACACCGTCTGATATGAGTATGCTCGCCTCTGACGTGCTCTGCAGCGTGCAGTCTACGAGCCGTGCAGCTCCCGCTATTTCACACTCATCGCCAATAACCACGTTCGTCAGCTCGCGGGTGTCGGCTATTGTCACTCCGTTGCCTATCGTTGTGCATGGCACCTTCGTCGTGCTGACCTCACGGTGTATCATCTCGCTGATATTATTCCAGAAAGCCAGGTCGCGGCTATTGCGCACCATGAGTGCCGCAAGCTGGGAGGTGAGCTTGCTGAAGAAGAGCAGATTGCCATCGCCTCCCTCGTTGAGAACGCTGACGGTGATGCCTTCGCCGTATGTCGCACCTTCTGTCGTGCGTACAATCCCGACATTTGCCATGCGGCAGCCTGCACCTATGCGTACATGGCCATCGAATGTGACACTATGGATATCACGGGGGGAGAATGACTCTGCTACCTCTATGGCAGACCAGTCAGTGCATCGGCAGCCTTGCCGCTCAAGATGCTGTATCTCAGATGTCGTAAGTTCGCGATATGTCATATTTGAGGTTATTTGAGGATGTGGGGGCTTAAGATTATGAGGTTTGAGGTTGTGAAGTTGTGAGGTTATAATCGTTATTATCGTCACTAACGCCATTATCGTCATCGTTGACGTTAACCAACAACTTTCCAACTAAACATCACCCCTCGCTATAGTCATTATACAGGAAGTCGTTGTACGGATATTTCTGCACATGCAGCTCACGCACCTTCTTGTATATGGTCTGTCTGAACTCTTCTATGTTCTCCTTGTTGAGTGCCGAGATGAACAGGCAGTTGTCATCGAGCTTCGCCATCCACGTGCGTTTCAGGTCGTCAAGCGGCACTTCGTTCTTCTTCACCGGCGTAAGGTCGTCTTCCTCGTGCTCTATCCATGAATAGGCGTCAATCTTGTTGAAGACTATCATCGACGGTTTGTCAGCACATCCGAGGTCGCCAAGCGTTTTCTCCACTACCTTTATCTGGTCTTCAAAATCAGGATGTGATATGTCTACTATATGCAGAAGCAGGTCTGCCTCGCGCGTCTCGTCAAGTGTCGACTTGAATGAGTCTACCAAATCGGTGGGCAGTTTGCGGATGAAACCTACCGTATCTGCAAGCAGGAAAGGCAGATTGTCTATGACTACCTTGCGCACCGTCGTGTCGAGCGTTGCAAATAGTTTGTTCTCGGCAAACACCTCGCTCTTCGAGAGCAGGTTCATAATGGTCGACTTGCCGACATTGGTATATCCTACAAGCGCCACACGTATCATACGGCCGCGGTTCTTGCGCTGCGTTGTCTTCTGACGGTCTATCTCTGCCAGACGCTCTTTCAGCAGCGACATGCGGTTGAGAATGATACGGCGGTCCATTTCCAACTGGGTCTCACCAGGACCACGCAGGCCTACAGAACCTTTTCCACCACCAGAGCCTGAGCCACCGCCCTGTCGCTCAAGGTGGGTCCACAGACGCTGCAGGCGAGGAAGCATATATCTGTACTGCGCCAGCTCTACCTGTGTCTTGGCATTGGCGGTCTGCGCACGCATGGCAAATATGTCGAGGATAAGGCTGGTGCGGTCGAGTATCTTCACCTTCAGCACCTGCTCGATATTTCGCATCTGCTTTGCCGACAGCTCGTCGTCAAATATCACCATGCCCACAGGCTGGTAAGGGACTGGCTCGCCGGGGTTGAGCGACAGGCTGAAATCCATCGATCCCGCTGATTGTGCTATAGCATCGCCGGTCAGCGCAGGATAGTACACCTCGCCGCGTTCGGCTCTTTCTTCACAGTCTTCTATATATTCACGTATCTCCTCGAGCTTTCCCGAACCGACATAGGTAACGCTTGACGGTCCGTTAACACGCTGCGTAAAGCGTTTAACCGTCACTGCACCTGCGGTGTCTGCAAGAAACTCCAGTTCGTCGAGATATTCCTTTGTCTTCGCCTCGTTCTGCTGCGGAGTGATAAGTCCCACCAGAACTGCGTATTCTGTCTTTGTCTCTGATATAACAAATTCTTTCATAGGTGCAAAGATACAACTTTTTTCGGTACAAAGCGATACATACGCCATATTATTTTTTGTTTTTTGCCTTATTTATTACAATAACACAGGAGGAACATGGTTTATCAAGGGGATTTCTGCAAGATTAGCCTTCTGCGGCTAAGTATTTCTGTTCCATAAGAACGGGGGTGTGAGGGGAATAGGAAATAGCACAGATGACACAAGAATCAACTGCACAAAAGCCATCCGAGTTTTCTATGAAAAATCACGACTCGGTACATCATAGCACGCTGATTATTGCTCTCGCACCTGTCTATTTTGCCGTTTCGGAAAGAAAATACAGCAAATAGCAGGCTGATTTGTAACGGATGACTGGGTCATAAAGTGCATGTCATGCTATCATTCGCTACTTCTTGCATCGTCATTCGTAGCTTCTTGACCTCCCAGAGACTCCAAATTGCAGCTGAATTAGCACAATCCAAGCTGTATTTTCTCTATAATCCGTTATATTACAGACACTTACTTCACAACTCAATTTCCTTGCAATATTTTACTACTCTGCCACTCGCAAAATCCTACAGGCGATTCTCGCACGTTAAAAAGTGTAAAGTTTTCTTTAATTCGACTCATGCTTATGGTGTAGTATGCCTGCATGCGTAAATTGTATCGAACAATCCTCTGCTGCGTCTGCCAGTATGTCATGCAACAGACTGTTTCTGTTAAATATACCTAAAAGCACACACCCAATCACAATTTTATTTGAATTTTTTCGTAATTTTGCATGATTTATGTAGTGAAGGCACGAGAGTGCACTAACATTATTATAAGGTAAAAATAGTAAGATGAGACAACTAAAGATTCAAAAAAGTATTACAAATCGTTCGAGCGAGGCTCTCGACAAGTATCTTGTAGAAATAGGACGCGCCCCGCTCATTTCCATTGATGAAGAGATTGAACTGGCTCAGAAAATCAGGAAGGGCGGACCAGCCGGCGAGCGTGCGAAGGAGAAGCTCGTGACTGCAAACCTGCGCTTCGTGGTGTCTGTGGCAAAGCAATATCAGCATCAGGGTCTTACGCTTACTGACCTTATAGACGAAGGTAATATCGGACTGATTAAGGCTGCGCAGAAATTTGACGAGACACGTGGATTCAAATTCATATCATACGCCGTATGGTGGATACGCCAGTCTATTCTGCAGGCTATTGCCGAGCAGAGCCGCATTGTGCGCCTGCCGCTCAATCAGGTTGGTTCACTGAATAAAATCAATCACGAGATAAACCGCTTCGAGCAGGAAAACCAGCGTCATCCTTCTGTATCAGAGCTGGCGGAAATGACCCAGATAGACGAGGAGAAAATCGGGCAGAGCCTTATGGCTGACGGTCACCATGTGTCAATCGACGCTCCTTTCCAGGACGGCGAGGACAACTGTATGCTTGACGTAATGGCATCTGGCGATGACTCACGTACTGACCGCCAGGTGGACCACGAGTCAATGGCTCTTGAGCTGAACAACGTGCTGTCGAAGGTGCTGAAGGAGCGTGAGATAACCATTATACGCGAGTGCTACGGCATAGGATGCCACGAGAAGGGACTGGAGGAAATCGGCGACCAGCTCGGACTCACTCGTGAACGCGTAAGACAGATTCGCGAGAAATCTATAGCGAAGCTGCGTGAGAGCGGCAACGCAAAGATTCTCATGAAGTATCTGGGATAAAAATGGATATCAAAGTGAAGGCGGCAGAGACTCTTCCACGAGAGAACAGACAATTCTCGGCTGTGCTTGCCTTGCAGAAGGATATTACTTGTAGGAATAGCTTCTCGCCCTTCAAAAAAAAAAGCTTAATCAAAAAACAACATAGAATTATGAAAAGAATACTCTTTGCCATGCTTCTTATGCTCACCATGAGCATGAACGCATCCGCACAGGCCAAGATGCAGCTGGATAAGCTGACTCATGACTACGGCACATTCTCACGTGAGGCAGGCGTACAGACATGCACCTTCACCATCACGAATATCGGCGACAAGCCTCTGGTTATCAATCAGGCAATGGCAAGTTGCGGATGCACCGTGCCTAAATTCACAAAAGAGCCTATCAAACCAGGCGAGAAGGGTGAGATAAAAATAGAATATAACGGAGCTGCAAACTTCCCTGGAAAATTCAAAAAGAGCATAACGCTGCGCACTAATGGCTCGCCGCAGATGACACGCATATACGTGCAGGGCGTCATGACAGAGTAGTTGACAAGTTGACAAGTTGACAAGTAGACGAGTTGACAAGTTAACAAGTTGACAAGATGTTTGACACCGTTAAACATTAAACGTTAAACATTAAACCCTTAACGTGAACGATGACGAGAACGTTAAACATTTAGTAGACGAGTTTATCTTGCATTCAAAACTGCATAGATTCAGAACAAAGAAAACCGTTTACATATCTACTCGTCTACTCGTCAACGATACAAAACTAACAGCACCCCAGCTTGTCGCTGGCATCTGAAAGGATGAAAGAGGAAAGTCCGGGCAGTATAGGGCATCTCACTACCTAATAAGTAGCAGTCCGCAAGGGTTGGGTAACGCAGAAGAAAATAACCGCCACGAAACATGGTAAGGGTGAGAAGGTGAGGCAAGAGCTCACCAGCATCATGGTGACATGATGGCTGTGCGTCCTGAGAACTGCAAGTTCATGTAAACTGCCGTCCGAGGGTTGCCCGTCCGAGGCAGAGGGTAGAACGCTTGAGCCGTGTGGCGACATACGGCGTAGATAAATGACAAGCGCCTGAATGCGTGACTGTCTCGTTACTGCATACAGGTACAGAACCCGGCTTATAGGGGCGCTGTTATTTTGAATACGAACTGGCGGAAAACGCCAATTACAAAAATATAATGCAGACAGGCATGCCGATATTGCGGTATGCCTGTCTGCACCTTATAGATAGATATAAAGATGGGAATGACTGAAAAAGATAAAATGGGACGTCAGATGCTGTATGATGCAAACTATGACAAAGAACTTATCAATGACAGGATTGCTGCGAAGGAACTGTGCTTCGAGTACAACAGCACCCGTCCTTCTGACGGAGAAAAACAAAAGGAACTCTTAACAAGACTGCTCGGCAAGACACGGGAGAACTTCTGCATTACGGCTCCTTTCTGGTGTGACTACGGATACAACATAGAAATAGGTGAGAACTTCTACGCAAACCATAACCTTGTGATTCTTGACGGAGCAAAGGTTACATTCGGCAATAACGTATTTATTGCTCCTAACTGCGGATTTCATACAGCAGGACATCCAATAGACGCTGAACGAAGAAACAAAGGCTTGGAGTATGCCTACCCTATCAGTGTGGGCAACGATGTTTGGATTGGAGCAGGCGTGCAGGTCATGCCTGGCGTGACAATCGGTTCTAACGTGGTTATAGGAGGTGGTTCTGTTGTCGTAAAGGACATTCCGGACAACTCTGTTGCTGTGGGCAACCCGTGTAAGGTTATACGCCCTATTACCGAGGAAGATAAAGGAAGATAAAGGAAGGTAGAGGAAGATAAAGGGAGGTAGAGGAAGGTAGAGGAAGGAGGTTGCATGTAATCTGCCCATGTTTTAGGTTCTACGTCACAACACGTCATAGTTCACACAAACAAAAACAACGGTCTCGTCATGAAAGCAGATGCTCAAGCAGTATCTTCACGCCCAGCGCTATCAGTATGATTCCGCCTGTCAGTTCTGCTGACATCTTATAGCGATTGCCGAATATATTGCCGATTTTCAAGCCTGCTATAGAAAACAAGAATGTTATAATTCCTATCAATATAGATGCAAGCCATATATCAACGTCAATAAATGCGAACGACACTCCGACGGCAAACGCATCAATGCTCGTAGCTACCGCCATAAAAAACATTGGTATAACAGAGTATTTCGTGTCGCCCTTCGTCTCGTCTTTAGAGAATGCGTTCTTTATCATCTCCGCACCGACAAAGAGCAATAACACAAAGGCTACCCAGTGGCCATAGCTCTTGACGACATGAGCGAAATGGGCTCCTATGAAATAGCCTGCCAGCGTCATCAGCGACTGGAATCCACCAAACCATACACCAACACTAATATAATGCTGGAGACGCAGACGACGCGTGGCTGTTCCCTTCGCCATAGATACTACACTGGCATCCATGGCCTCGCCTGCTGCAAGCAGAAGGATATCAATAATATTCATCTAATGACTTTTACATATGCTGAAGGCTGCGCGCTCCCTCTTGCAGTGGCCTGCTGCATTTTCTTTTCATCTGTCAGAAGGGGCTGTTAAATATTCATTGCATCACAGTGCGGACACCGTCCCTTGCTGTGCATTGCCTTGCCGCAATTACCGCAGTAGTATACCAGACGGCGGTGTCTGTAGAATGTGCGTATGCTGTAATATACATACAGAGCAAGCAGCACATAACCTATATAATATAATGTAGTGACAGAGAACACAACATACACTACCATGCACACCGCTACAAGACCGCAAAGATATAGCAACGCATCTTCAAACGGAAGATGACGCCGCACATCATCTATTGTGGCCAGCCCTATGACAGGAAGAAGCCATACAAGGGAAAGGAATAGCCCGAGGAATAACGGAACATCAAAAGGATTTAGCGTAGGATGATAATAGTAATATCTCCACATCTCAGGCATAAACATCTGTATCGTAGAATATACCGTAGCAGCCAAGGCGAGAGTCAGCACAAGAAGTGTGGGATAGAACGACGGAATGTCATTGAAGTGTATTATATTTGCTCTCTTGCGGCTTATTATACGCAGCACGTATGCCACGACTATTGAGCCTACCGTTATAAGCATCCATAGGATATGCGTATTGGAGAAGAAACTGATGAATTGCGAGATAGGATCATCTGGGACAACTGCAGGCAGGAGTTCTGACTCACGTATCCACCCGAATGTGTACTGGTCGCGGGCCACCTGAACCCACACAGAATCAATAGTATCAGCAGGCATGATGCGTATTTCTGCAACAACCAGAGGCTCTCCATAATACATCTTAACCGAATCGGTGTCAATCGGAACTGTCAGTTCGTCAGGAAACCTGTATCTGCTGACAATCTCCTCCGGCTGTTGGTAATGCAGGCGCAGAGTGTCAGTATTGACTATGAAATTATAGTTTCGCCCATAGCAATGCTTTGCTTCAAAAGAGACAGAATCACGCTGACGCGCCAGCAGAGCAGAATCGACACCACTCTTGGCAAACCCTTCCACACTGCTATGAGGCATTGCACCAGGAGTCTTGCTCTTATCATTGAAACAAGAGCATAATGCCATAATCACTATCATAAAGAGAATATGGCATGTTTTATTTCTCATAGTCGTTTTCTGCCGCATATATAGTTCGTTTTAATGGCGTGACACCTCATATTTAATGACGTGACACTTCACATTTAATGACGTGATACTCTCACATATATAATAATCACATAAAGCAATGACACGCATGCTGCAAGGCTGGACTATTGCAGAACATTCATCTGGCAATTCTTACAGTCAAACTGCAGACGAAACATTCTGCCGTCAGACAGACGCAGCGACAGCGGCTCCCGCCAGAAAGGCTTTCTGTCACCGTTCTTCACGCAATAGCCAAGAGAATAGCGGATGCAATGCTTACACTGCATAAGTATTTTTTCCGCAGTATCATTCACAGAATTACATCTCTGGCTGCAATTATCGTTCTCATCTCGTTCAAACCCAGCAGCCTCAGCTCCATATTGCGCATACAGCTCTCTCGCCTTACCGTTTGTTGCGTTATAGAGGTATGGATATTTTCTATAATACTCATTTGCAGGCATAGGCACATTAGCACTTCCGCCCATAAGGAGCTGCGCACGATTATCTGAGCATACTGATTCCTTCGCAGCAGATGTGCCCTCCTGCTCCCTGACGGACATAGAATCAATCGTGCGACGGCGTAAATCAGCCAGTGCACTCGATGGAACAAAGACTCCGTCAAGTGAATCGTCTACTACGACACTGCTGCACACATACCGCGTGTCACCTAATCGTGATACTTGGCGAATCATATTCTCACGCTGCGGCTTTTTCGCGGCATCCCTTTCATTTAGTACCATCACAGCTTCACCATAAAGAGGAGCCGACGACAAATATCCTGCGCCATGTTCCATCGGAGTACCCTCCACCGTCATGCGAATTGAATCACCACAGTCAATGAGTCGTATGTCAACAGGAATAAGACGTTCGGCTGTCCGTTGAGCCATCATCTTATCAAAAGCCATGTCCTGACTGCGGTAAAGCGGAGTGCCTGGCAGCAAGTCGTCAGGCATCATGTGAGGGAAGAGACGGTTGCCTTCCGCCCTATTAACACGAAAACCTTTCAGTTCGTTATGAGCGTTCATGTAGCACAATCCATCGCCATTGACAAAGGCTGCCATTCCTGCGACGTTGAACGAAGGCTGCCGTCCGTGGCGTATCTCCTTCACTTTACCAACATACTCGCCTATGGCCTTTGGTGTCATGAACGAAGCAATATCATCCTTTCGTCCATTGATGAAATATGTCGTATAGCCTCTATTAAAGCTTCTTCGCAAGTCTGGGATAAAGGAAATCTCTACTCTACCCCATGAACTGCGGCAGTACATAGAAGAGTCTGCACCGCTTTCTGTCACATAAGCATTGTGCTTTGCGATTATTCTATTCAATTCCTGGCTATATGCCGCCACAACATTCTTGACATATGCTTCATCCTTTAAGCGCCCTTCTATCTTCAGCGAGCATACGCCAGCATCTATCATAGCCTCAAGGTTGTCAATCTGGCATTGGTCCTTTAACGATAGATAATAAGCATCATCAGCCACCTGCGCACCGTCAGCATCAACCAACGAATACTTCATACGGCACAGCTGCGCACAGGCGCCACGGTTGGCAGAGCGCGAGAAGCAGTGTTGCGATGCATAGCACTGACCAGAAAAGCTTACACACAGCGCACCGTGCACAAAGGCCTCAAGCTCGATGTCGGGTTCTGCGGCGTGTATCTCACTAATCTCGTCAAGTGTAAGTTCTCTTGCAAGCACAACTCTTGACACGCCCATATCCTTCAGCCATCTCACCTTCTCCTTCGTGCGGTTGTCAGTCTGTGTCGATGCGTGCCACACGATGTCAGTCTGCATGCCGGTATCCTGCTGTCGGTCATGCGCCATGCGCTGCATCAGTCCCATATCCTGCACGATGATAGCATCCACTCCGTTCTCCGTCAGCATACGTACAAGCGCAACAGCTTCATCAAGTTCAGAGTCATACAGCACAGTATTGACAGTGGCATAGACTTTCACGCCATACTGATGGGCATAGCGGCATAGTGCGGCAATATCCTCTGTGCTGTTTCCTGCTGCATGCCTTGCACCGAAACTGGCAGGGCCTATGTAGACAGCATCGGCACCGTGGTCAATAGCCGCGATGCCGCATGCAAGATTCCTGGCAGGTGCCAGCAATTCAATTTTACGCATATCTACTTTATCTGATTTATATCGTATGGCGTTGTCTGGTAGACATAATAATTCACCCAGTTCTGAAATAGAAGGTTGGCATGCGCCCTCCATCGGACAAACGGCCCGTCATCCATATTATCATTCAGATAATAATTCAGCGGCATGTCCACATCATCACGCTTTCCCATATCGCGCCTGTATTCCTTATCAAGAGTGTCCGGATTATACTCCATGTGACCTGTGATAAAGAACTCACGACCATCACGGGCCATCACGATACCGACACCGCTCTCATCGCTCTCTGCTATGATGGTAAGCTCGCTACACTTATCTATATCCTCACGCCTTACCTCTGTATGGCGGCTCTGCGGCATGCAGAACACATCATCAAAGCCACGGAAGATAGGCAGATGAGCTTCTATCGAGCAATGCTGCTTGAAGATTCCGAACATCTTCTTCGGCAGGTCATGCTTCGGCACTCCGTAATGATGATACAAGCCAGCCTGGGCAGCCCAGCAGATATACATGGTACTTGTGACATGCGTCTTAGCCCATTCGAAGATGCTACTCACTTCATCCCAGTACGTCACTTCCTCAAACTCCATTTGCTCCACTGGCGCTCCCGTCACAATCATTCCGTCGAATCGCTGCTCCTTCAGCTCGTCGAAATCCTTATAGAACATTATCATATGCTCTATCGGTGTGTTCTTCGGTGTGTGCGACTTGAGTTTCATGAATGTGATATCCATCTGCAGTGGTGTGTTTGACAGCAGACGCAGCAGATCAGTTTCCGTTGTTATCTTCAACGGCATAAGATTGAGTATAGCAATTTTCAGCGGACGTATATCCTGCCCGTGCGCACGATGCTCATCCATCACGAAGATATTCTCTTGTTCGAGCAGTTCTATGGCAGGCAGATTGTCTGGCAGTCTGAGTGGCATTTCTACTTATTTATTATATGGTATTCCCTGTGGCAGCACAATCCGTGCCGTCCCAGGGAATATCTTTTTTATTATATTACTTTGCGTTCTTGATATAGTTTACTATCCATTCGCCTACTTCCTTCGTGCCATACTTAGCACCGCCCTCTACCTGAATCTCTGGAGTACGCACATTCTGTGCCAGCGAGGCATCTACAGCCTCACGCACCAGCGCACCCTCTTCCTTCAAGTCGAAATACTCGAAGAGCATAGCCACTGAAAGAATCTGCGCCAGAGGGTTTGCAATGTTCAGTCCCTTGCCCTGTGGCCAAGATCCGTGGATAGGTTCAAACACCGGTGTGCTTGAGCCTGTTGATGCAGATGGCAGCAAGCCCATAGAGCCAGTGATGCATGAACCCTCATCTGTAAGGATATCGCCGAAAGTATTTTCAGTAACCATCACATCAAAGAACTTAGGGTCCTGTATCATGCGCATAGCAGCATTGTCCACATACATGAAGTCAGTCTCCACGTCAGGATATTCGCCCATAATCTCCTGCGCAACCTTACGCCACAGACGGCTTGACGCCAGGACATTTGCCTTGTCTACCACAGTAAGGTGCTTGCGGCGCTGACGAGCATACTGATATGCCACACGAAGAATGCGCTCCACCTCTGGGCGTGTATAATAGTTTGTGTCCAGCGCATCCTCAGTGCCTATGGCATCGTTCATGGCAGGCTCCTGCTTCTGTCCGAAATACATGCCTCCGGTCAGTTCACGAATGCAGATAAAATCAGCTCCTCTGACAATTTCGTCCTTCAATGGTGATTTGTGCACAAGGCAGTCGAATGTTGTCACCGGACGGATATTAGCATACAGTCCCAGTTTCTTGCGCATGGCAAGCAGTCCCTGCTCAGGGCGCACCTTCGCTGTCGGGTCGTTATCAAACTTAGGGTCGCCTACAGAAGCAAACAGCACTGCATCAGCAGCCTCACATGCCTGATATGTCTCCTCTGGGAATGGGTCGCCCACTTCATCAATAGCATGAGCACCGCACAGAGCCTCTGTGTAAGACACATTATGACCAAACTTCTCTGCTACAGCAGAAAGCACTGCTACTCCCTGCTCCATAATCTCTGGACCGATGCCGTCACCAGCCAGAACTGCAATCTTCAAATCCATCTTCTTGATTTTATGTTTATGTTATATACCTTATTATATTGTAATCTATACATTACGGATGCAAAATTACTAAAAGTTTCCGAGATTGCCAAGAATTCTTACATCTTTATAACATTTCATACAGGATATAAGCAAAAAGAAAGCAGAAAGCGAAGCTTCGTCAGCATGAGCAGCGAACGTCAAACGAAGTACGGAAGCAGTTCGTACCGTTTGGTGCGCGAACAGCGAATGATGGCAAAGGTGAAAACGGAAAGGTGAAAACGGAAAGGTTAAGGGTTAAAGGTTAACGTTGTCGTTGACTAATCAATCTACTTGTCAACTCGTCAACTTGTCAACTCGTCAACTAAACGTAATGACTTAACCCTTAAACTTTAACCCTTATCTTATATCCTCTACCGTCCTCTACCTCCCGAGGGCACAAAACAATTAAATACCGTTAAAAATCATGCAGTATTCTTGTATAAAAGAGGCGAATATAGTAAATTTGCGGATAGATATAACTAAACTAACAAATTAGAATATGAAGAAAACTCTCTTATCTCTCGCCATGGCGATAGTAGCTATGGTAGCATTTGCTAACTATTCAGCAAATGCAGAAATCACAACTCAGGACAAGGTTGTAGCAAAATGTGACGGTAAGAAGGCTGACTGCACGAAAGCATGTGACGGAAAGAAAGCTGACTGCAAGAAGGCATGTGACGGAAAGAAAGCTGACTGCAAGAAAGCATGTGACGGAAAGAAGGCTGACTGCAAGAAAGCATGTGACGGAAAGAAGGCTGACTGCACGAAAGCATGTGACGGAAAGAAAGCTGACTGCAAGAAAGCATGCGACGGAAAGAAGGCTGGCTGCAAGAAGGCATGTGACGGAAAGAAGGCTGACTGCAAGAAAGCATGTGACGGAAAGAAGGCTGACTGCAAGAAAGCTTGCGACGGAAAGAAGGCTGACTGCAAGAAGGCATGTGACGGAAAGAAGGCTGACTGCAAGAAGGCTTGTGACGGAAAGAAGGCTGACTGCAAGAACAAAAAATAATTACAATACACATATAGGAACGTCTCTTTCCCTTAGGGGAAGAGGCGTTTCTGCCTATTCACCCAATACAAGGACAAAGCGGCGACTGGTGTAGCAGAATACATCTGTCGCTCTTACACACACAAGAAAAGAAGCACAATATGAGCAACAAAAATTTAGAAATGAATGCTAACAAGGTTGTAGCATTTCTGAAAAAACCATCAAGAGAGTTTACCAAAGATGACATAATCACCTTTATCAAGAGCAACGAGATAAGAATGGTAAACTTCATGTATCCTGGAGGCGACGGCAAACTCAAAACCCTTAACTTCGTCATTACAGACCTGGAATATCTTGAAGCCATCCTGACTTGCGGCGAGCGTGTTGACGGTTCAAGCCTGTTCAGTTTCATACAGGCAAGCTCAAGCGACCTCTATGTTCTGCCAAGATTCAGCACAGCATTCGTCGACCCATTCGCAGAAATTCCTACGCTATGCATGCTCTGCTCTTACTTCGACAAAGACGGCAACAGGCTGGAGTCTGCGCCAGACAACACGCTGGCAAAGGCATGCCGCGCATTCACCGATGTGACAGGCATGGAGTTCCAGGCTATGGGCGAGCTGGAGTACTATGTCATAATGCCTGAGACCGACATGTATCTCGCACGTGACCAGAAAGGATACCATGAAAGCGGCCCTTACGCCAAGGCAAACGAATTCAGACAGATGTGCATGTATTACATTGTGCAGGCTGGCGGACAGATTAAATACGGACACTCTGAAGTTGGCAATTTCACTCAGGATGGTATGATTTACGAACAGAACGAAATTGAGTTTCTGCCTGTACGTGCTGAGGATGCTGCCGACCAGCTCATGATTGCCAAATGGATTATTCGTAATCTGGCATATCAGTACGACCTGAACGTCACATTCGCTCCTAAGATTACAACAGGCAAGGCTGGCTCTGGACTCCATGTGCACATGCGCCTCGTGAAAGACGGCAAGAACCAGATGCTGGAGAACGGTGTTCTGAGTCCTGTGGCAAGAAAGGCTATCGCTGGCATGATGCATCTGGCACCAAGCATCACAGCTTTCGGCAACAAGAACCCTACGTCTTACTTCCGTCTCGTGCCACATCAGGAAGCACCAACAAATATATGCTGGGGCGACCGCAACCGCAGCGTGCTCGTGCGTGTGCCATTAGGATGGGCAGCAGGTGTTGACATGTGCCGTGCTGCAAATCCGTTAGAGAAAGCGTCAGACTATGACACATCAATGAAACAAACTGTCGAGATGCGCTCACCTGACGGCTCTGCCGACCTCTATCAGCTGCTCGCAGGACTATGCGTGGCATGCCGCCACGGATTTGAGATGGGCAATGCTCTCGAACTGGCAGAGCAAACCTATGTCAACGTGAATATCCACGATAAGGCTAACGCCGAGAAACTGGCACAGCTGCAGTGTCTGCCAGACAACTGCGTGGCATCTGCCGCATGTCTGGAGAAGCAGAGAGAGATATACCAGCAGCATGGGGTGTTCAGCGAGGGCATGATAGACGGCATCATCGCCGAACTGAAAAAACATGACGACGAGAATCTGCGCGAAAGCCTGAAAAACAACAATGAGGGCATGAAAAAACTCGTTGACGAATTCTTCCACTGCGGATAAAACAAACGAAGCGCAAATTCTGCGTTTAGAAAACTTTACGTTTTTTAACGCGCGAGAATCGCCTGTAGGATTTCGGAAGCAGTGGAGTCGTGAAAAATCGCCAAGAAATCAACTCGACATTAACTATCTGTCATACAGGTAATTACAACAAACAAACTGTCAAGAAAGCAAGATTATCGACGCCAAAAGCAGCATCTTGCAAACCCAAAAGCTACGAATGACGAGGTAAGAAGTAGCGATTGGCAAGTTAAAGCGCACTTAGTTATGCGATTATTCGTTGCAAATCGGTTGCCAATCTGATGCTTTTTATTGTCATAACAGCAAAAACAGAGCATTAAATGGAGTACAGACAGTTGATTTCACAATATGGCATTAGATTTTTCATAGAAAACTCAAGCATGATTCCTACATAGAACTCACGCTATAGAATGATTCTGTATTCAAGTTTCTGATGTAAGGATATTGCAGCAGATAAAAGAAGTTTGATGGAGGTTAGAGGTCAGATGCTGAAGCTATGATTATAGCATAGAGCAACGGAAACGGCTTAGCTACATTGACTCAAAGAGTCGATAACATCTTAATCATATCAACTTCCAGAGCTTGAAACATTCTGAATAACAATGTATACCTAAAAAAGGACGGCGGGAAAGCTGACGGACAAGACAAGTGCAGCAGCAGTTGCAACACCAAGCGTCAGCATGCCCGCCGTACAGGTATATACAGACATGTTGCCACTAATAACACAGGTAGCACTAAGTCTGCGCAAAAACGTTCTCAACTACATATTCTACTGATGCTCACCACGTTACAACATATCCGTATTATGTCACAAGGCATATCATTTTTCAGAGCATCACTGGGATTAAAACCGTCAGGCACACTGACTCTCCGCAAACGCTGACAGCGTCACTTTTGCGGAGCATAGCAATCTGACACTGGGGAAAAAGACATAGCAAGAACCTATCATGACAAGAAAAATTCTTTTAGCAGTCATTGCGGCAGTCATTGCGGCAATGCCATCGGGAGCACAGCCAAAGGGGCTGCGTGTACTTTACATTGGCGATTCCATAACTGACGGCGGATGGGGTCGCAGCGGAGGAATGCCTACACCCTCTGACAAGCGAAACCATACAGACATGAATCACATATACGGACACAGCTTCATGATGCTGTGCGCCGCACAATATGAGGCGGATTACCCTGAGGATGGATTCACATTCTACAACAGGGGAATAGGAGGCAATACGCTCAACGACCTGGCGGCACGATGGGAGGCGGACGCTATAGACCTGCAGCCTGATGTAATATCGATTCTCATAGGAACAAACGATGTGGATGTATTTCTCAGAAAAGAGAAAAAGGGGCTGCAAAGCGCATTTGATTTCAGAGGATGGGAAGAAACATACCGGTCGCTTTTAGACAGTCTGAAAAAACAGAACAGCAACATCAGATTCGTGCTGTGCACACCTTTCGTAGCAAAGGAAGGGCGCATAGGAAAAGAAAACAATTACGAGAAGAGGAGTAAGCTGACCGAGCAACTGGCTGAATGCACAAGAAGAATAGCGAAAGACTACAACGCCGTAATCGTCGACTTTGATGTCTTGTTCAAACATCTTATAAAGAATCAGCCTAAAAACGGCTATTGGATATGGGACGGCATACACCCCACCCCGGCTGGTCATGCAAAGATGGCTGAACTATGGAGGAAGAATGCAAGATTAGAGGAAGGTAGAGGGAGATAGAGGAAGATAAAAGGAGGTAGAGGAAGATAAAGGGAGGTAGAGGAAGGAAACAAACTGACCTGCCTCTGGCGTATTGATTCATCAAGAATGCATTTAAGATGAAGAAAATAAAAGCAAATAAACAAAATAATCAAATAATTCTTTTGGATATAAAGAAAATATTAGTACTTTTGCAGAGCAACTGCATATGAAAAGACAAAAATCACAACAACCATAAATCATAAATATTATGACTGACTTAATGAAGAAGCCGCTTAGCGGCATTATCCCTCCACTTGTAACCCCACTTCTGGACAACGAGACTGTAGATATAGAGAGTCTTGAGCGTCTCATAGATCATCTTATCGATGGCGGTGTACACGGATTGTTCGTACTTGGTACAACAGGCGAGGCGCAATCGCTATCATACAAGGTGCGCGAGACAATGATTCGTGAATCATGCCGCATAAATGCAGGACGCCTGCCTATACTCATCTGTATCACTGACACAAGCATCGTAGAGTCAATAAGACTGGCGAACGTGGCAAAGGAATGCGGTGCGGACGGACTGGTGTCTGCTCCGCCATACTACTTCGCTACAGGACAGCCTGAACTGGCGCAATTCTACGAGGAACTGGTGCCACAGCTGCCGCTGCCTATATTCCTATACAATATGCCAAGCCACGTAAAGGTGAACTTTGCGCCTGAAACAGTGGCACGCCTGGCAAAGATGCCGCAGGTGCTCGGACTGAAGGACTCAAGCGCAAATGCTGTCTACTTCCAGAGCGTGATGCATGCCGCAAGAAAAGTCAACCCTAATTTCGCCATGCTGTGCGGACCAGAGGAAATGACTGGAGAACTTGTGCTGCTCGGTGCAAACGGTGGTGTAAACGGTGGTGCAAACATGTTCCCTGAACTATATGTGGCAATGTATAACGCTGCTAAAAACCACGACATAGAGAAGCTCATATCGCTGCAAAAGCGCATCATGACAATTTCATCGACTATATACACTATCGGACGCCACGGCTCAAGCTACCTGAAGGGACTGAAGTGCGCATGCCAGCAGCTCGGAATTATTAACGACGACTTTGTGGCATCGCCATTCTACAAGTTCGACCAGCCTGAGCGCGACAAGGTGACGATTGCCTTGGCAAAACTCAAAATGTAACATAGAAAAACACTATCTTAAGGATATACTTCCCGCAGACATGGCTTTCTTGCGCAAAGAAAGCATGCCTGCAGGAAGAGAAAACGACAGACTGAAAAGTAAACAGGACATAAAACCAACTACACAGAGTGTCAAACGAAGAATGTCTGTCTGCCTAATAACTAAACTAACAAACAATGAATATCATTGACCTAATAGTATTCCTTGTGTTTACAGGGGGTATTGTGCTATTCGGATGCACATTCTATAACAAGAAATCAAGCGCCTCTGAATTTACCAATGCAGGCAAGAGCATACCGGGATGGGTAATCGGAATGAGCATATTCTCTACCTATGTGTCGTCAATATCATATCTTGGAAACCCAGGCAAGGCCTTCGCCTCTGACTGGAACCCGTTCGTATTTGGTCTCGGAATACCAATAGCATCATATTTCGCAGCAAAATACTTCGTGCCCTTCTATCGCGAAAACGGCTCTGTATCAGCATACGCATTCCTTGAAGAGCGTTTCGGACCATGGGCGAGATATTATGCCAGCGCATGCTACCTGCTGACACAGATTGCACGAATGGGCTCAATCCTGTATCTGCTGGCAATGCCGATGTTCGTACTCATGGGATGGGACCTGCAGACTGTCATCATCATAACATCTGCCGCCATAATTGTCTATTCTATGCTGGGCGGAATGAAGGCTGTGATATGGACTGAGGCTATACAGGGATTTATTCTTATCGGCGGTGCATTAGTATGTCTTGCCATACTGCTCTTCTCAATGCCAGAGGGACCGATGCAGACATTCGAAATAGGATTCAACACCTTGCTTGAAGGAACAGACCGATGCAAGTTCTCGCTTGGTTCTTTCTCACTCACAGATTTTGGCAATGCCACATTCTGGGTGACACTTATCTACGGCGTATTCATCAATCTGCAGAACTACGGTATAGACCAGAACTATGTGCAGAGATACCATACGGCAAAGACAGAGAAGGAAGCAAAGAATGCAGCACTCTTCGGAGGATGGCTCTTTATACCTGTCAGCGCAGTATTCTTCCTCATCGGCACAGCGCTGTTCGCATACTATCAGGTAATGCCAGACCCTGCCGTGACAGAATATGTGGCTAACGGAAAGCCTGACTACGTATTCCCTTACTTCATGGTACACTCGCTGCCGCAAGGACTGACAGGTCTTCTCATAGCGTCAGTATTCGCTGCTGGCATGTCTACCGTAGCAACATCCGTAACATCATGCGCAACAATCCTTTACACAGACTATTACAAGAAAATACGAAAGAACGCATCTGACAAAGAGTCGCTCATCACTCTGAAGGCTTCTTCTATCCTTGTTGGCGCAATAGGAGTCGTTGTGGCACTTGCTCTGACGAACGTTGAGTCAATCCTCGACGCATGGTGGATTCTCTCAAGCGTATTCTCTGGCGGCATGCTTGGACTGTTCCTCTTGGGATATATGTCGCGCAAGGTAAAGAACATCCATGCTTTCCTCGGCGTACTTGTAGGCTTTATTGTCATAGCATGGATATCTGCGGCTGACTGGATAGGACTGCCTCCATCAGGACTGCACGGATATCTTGCCATCGTGCTGGGCACTGTATCGATATTCGTAGTAGGATTCGCGCTTGCTATCCTTATACCAAGAAAGGCATAAACAATTCATAAAAGCATAATAAGAAAATAAATCACTAAAAGAATAACAACATGAGCAATTATCCAAAAATTGGTATACGTCCTACCATTGACGGACGCCAGGGCGGCATCCGTGAGGGACTTGAAGAGAAGACAATGTGTCTGGCAAAAGCAGTTGCCGAACTCATAAGTACAAACCTGAAGAATGCCGACGGCTCACCTGTTGAGTGTGTCATAGCAGACACAACAATAGGACGCGTGGCAGAGGCTGCTGCATGCGCAGAGAAGTTTGAAAAGTGTGGCGTAGGTGCTACTATTTCTGTTACATCATGCTGGTGCTACGGCTCAGAGACTATGGACATGAACCCTCACTGGCCAAAAGCTGTATGGGGATTCAATGGCACTGAGCGTCCAGGCGCTGTATATCTCGCTGCTGTGCTTGCAGGACATGCGCAGAAAGGTCTGCCTGCATTCGGCATCTACGGCCATGACGTACAGGACCTTCCAGACAACACCATACCTGAAGACGTAGCAGAGAAGATTCTGCGCTGGGCACGTGCAGCTCAGGCTGTTGCTACAATGCGCGGCAAGTCATACCTCTCTGTAGGCAGCCAGTGTATGGGTATCGCCGGAAGTATCGTTGACCAGGACTTCTTCCAGGAGTATCTTGGCATGCGATGTGAAAGCGTTGACGAAGTAGAGATTCTGCGTCGTATGGATGAAGGCATCTATGACAAGGAAGAATTTGCTAAGGCAATGGCATGGACAGAGAAATACTGCAAGCCAAACGAGGGATGGGACAAGAACCGTCCAGAGAAGCAGAAGGACCGTGTAGGCAAGGATGAGGACTGGGAGTTTGTTGTTAAGATGACTATAATCATCCGCGACCTCATGCTCGGCAACGCTAAACTCCGCAAACTCGGATTCAAGGAAGAGGCTATCGGCCACAATGCAATTGCAGCAGGATTCCAGGGACAGCGCCAGTGGACAGACTGGAAGCCAAACGGCGACTACTCTGAGGCTCTGCTCTGCAGCACATTCGACTGGAACGGTATACGCGAAGCATACGTTCTCGCTACGGAGAATGACGCATGCAACGGTGTAGCAATGCTCTTCGGCAAGCTTCTGACAGGATGCGGACAGATGTTCTCTGACGTTAGAACATACTGGAGCCCTGAGGCAGTGAAGCGTGTGACAGGCAAAGAGCTTACTGGACTTGCTGCTAACGGCATGATTCACCTCATCAACTCTGGCGCTACATGTCTCGACGCAACAGGTGCAAGCACTAACGAAGCTGGCGAGCCATGCATGAAGCCAAGCTGGGAGATGACCGATGCTGACGTAGAAGGCTGTCTGAAGAATACAAGTTGGATGCCAGCAGACCGCGACTACTTCCGTGGCGGAGGTTTCTCTTCACACTTCCTCAGCAAGGGCGGCATGCCAGTTACAATGAGCCGACTAAACCTTGTGAAAGGTCTTGGCCCTGTTCTGCAGATTGCAGAAGGATGGACAGCAGACGTTGACCCAGAGATATTCGACGTTCTCAACATGCGTACAGACCCTACATGGCCAACAACATGGTTCGTGCCACGTCTTGACGAGACAAAAGACGCATTCAAGGATGTATATTCTGTAATGCACAACTGGGGTGCAAACCACGGTGCCATCAGCTACGGACATATCGGTGCAGACCTCATCACACTGGCTTCTATGCTCCGCATACCAGTATGCATGCACAATGTGCCAGAGGATAAGATATTCCGTCCTGCATGCTGGAACGCATTCGGCATGGACAAGGAAGGTGCCGACTACCGCGCTTGCCAGAATTACGGTCCGATATACAAATAATACAGCATGACAATAGACAAATAATATAATACGACAATAGATAGGATTAGGATTTTCCTGTATAGCATACATGCAGAAGAGAATCCTGATTCTATCTATTTTTTTAATATTATAACACAGGCAGTAACTACAGAGTCTGCTATAGAGAGATACAACGATCTCAGCCATTAAAATAGAATCGTCATTCTTCTTGCGGCAGAAGCCGTTGGGCATGAGGGTACAGCAAATGGAAGAGAGCACCTCTGAAGAGCGACACAGAGAAAGGTTAAGCCTGAATCACATACAACATAACTAAGGCAATGTGGAAAAAGAATCTTGAAGAAACCAAACGACACTACATAAACTGGTGGAATCACAAAGGCATCGTAGTAAATATGTGGGAGCATTTCCAAGAGGGTGTGGCTCCACATGGTCCATACTCGGGAGAGAAGCCAATACGTCTGACCGAAACAGCACGCAATGATTTCGGAACAGGAGCATTCGGCCTGCCTGGCGCACCACAGTCAAAGGACAACCATCAGCGATGGTTTGACCCAGAATGGCGCGCTAACTACCTCGACTGGTACATAGGACATTCCTGTCTGAAAGCCGACATGCTCCCTGTGGCAAACACACAGCTCGGCCCTGGCTCTATGGCAGCCATACTCGGAGCACGCTTTGAAGGCGGCGAGGACACCATCTGGATACATCCGAACCCAGACTTCAAAGACAAGCTGGAGTTCGACCCGAACCATCCGAACTACCTCATACACAAGGAGCTGCTGCACGCATGCAAACGCAAGGCTAACGGCAACTACTATGTCGGCATGCCTGACCTCATGGAAGGTCTTGATGTTCTCGCAGCGTTAAAGGGCACAGACAAGGTGCTGCTTGACACTGTCATGCAGCCAGAGGTGGTAGAAGAGCAGTTGCAATACATCAACGACGTATATTTCAAAGTCTTCGATGAGCTATATGACATTATCCGTGAGGGCGATGAGATGGCATTCTGCTATTTCTCATCATGGGCACCAGGAAAGATGACAAAACTGCAGTGTGACATCTCTACCATGATTTCTGACGACGACTACCGCCGCTTCGTACAGCCATACCTGCGCGAGCAGTGTCAGAAAATCCCTTACACTCTGTATCATCTTGACGGAGTTGGAGCATTGCACCATCTGCCAGCCATCCTCGAGATTGAAGAACTGAAAGCCATCCAGTGGACACCAGGCGTAGGCGAACCGCAGGGCGGCGACCCGAAATGGTACGATCTCTACAAGAAGATTATCGCAGGCGGCAAGAGCATCATGGCATGCTGGGTTACACTCGACCAGCTCCGTCCGTTGCTTGATAATGTCGGAGGCGACGGCATACACCTCGAAATGGACTTCAAGAACGAAGACGAGGTGGAGAAAGCCCTCCGCATAGTTGAGGAATACCAGACACACGAAGTGGAGCGCAAGCTTGATGAGTGCATACACATCGGCGACAAGGCAACGCTTGAGGCACAGACAAAACCTCGATACAGAAAGATAAGAGCAGAAATAAAAGAACAGAAAAGCATGACTACAATACAGACAGCAAAGAGCCAGACGGCAGGCAAGACACTCCAGGAGGCACTTGCACAGCGCATACTGATACTCGACGGTGCCATGGGCACTATGGCACAGCAGTACGGAATGAAGGGTTGCTGCGACGAACTCGTCATTTCAAACCCTGAAGTGATACAGGATATTCACCGCCGCTACCTTGCAGCTGGTGCAGACATCATCACAACTGACACCTTCTCAGCACAACGTATCTCACTCGCCGACTACGGCTGGCAGGAGCGCGCACGCGAATTCAATCTTGCAGCAGCTAAGATTGCCAGAGAGATGGCAGACGCCTTCACACTCGCCAACCCTGAGAAGCCACGATTCGTGGCCGGCTCTGTCGGTCCTACGAACAAATGCGTGTCATTCAGTTCAGGCAGCAATGCGCCGCTTAACGCTGACGCTCTGCGCCGAGCATACGCCGAGCAGATAGACGCCCTTATTGACGGAGGCGTCGACGCACTGCTCATCGAAACCATCTTCGACCTTGAGAACGCATACACTGCGCTCCAGGCGGCAAACGAAGTGATGGCAGAAAAGGGCGTAAAGAAGCCTGTCATGCTCTCGTTCGCACAGGTTAACGCTGACGGCATGAACATGAACGGCCAGGACATCTACGAATTCATTGAGCGTGCTTCTGCAGAATTCGACATACTATCTGTAGGCCTCAACTGCACATCAGAGCCAGGAGTCATCGCACAGACAGTAATAGAGATGGCCACACGCGTGCCATTCTACATTTCAGTGTATGGCAATGCCGGCATCCCTGACGCACGCGGCGAATATCTGCAGACAGCCTGCGACTTCGCACGCCAGAACTGGCAGATGATTGATGCACACGCAGTGAACATCGTAGGCGGATGCTGCGGCACCACAGATAAGCATATTGCAGCACTTCAGCAGCTCGTACAGCCATATCCAGGATGCTTCGTAGCACCTAAGGGACAGCAGCAGATAACTGTTGCGGCAGTGCAAGAAACAGAGGAAGAGGCTCCAGCGCCAGTAGCAGAGGAAGCTCCAGCACAGCCTGCACCAGCAGCTCCTGAAGCTCCAAAGGTTAACAATACCGACATCCTCGACGCTATCGTGGCAGGCAAGGAGGCAAATGCTGTGGCAGCAACAGAGGCAGCAGTAGCGGCAGGAGCCGACCCAGCAGAACTCATCAACACACAGATGATAGAGGCAATGGCAGTAGTAGGCCAGCAGTTCCAGGACGGCAAGGCGTTCGTTCCGCAGCTCCTGATGGCAGGACGCGCCATGAAGGCGGCACTCGGAATACTCAAGCCTATCATGGATGCTAACGGCGGCGGCATTGAGTCAGCTGGCAAGATAGTTATCGGAACAGTGAAGGGCGACCTCCACGACATCGGCAAGAATCTTGTGGCATCAATGCTTGAGGGCTCTGGCTTTGAGGTTATCAATGTTGGCATTGATGTTGACGCACAGGCATTCGTCGATGCAGTACGTGACAATCAGGCAGACATACTCTGCCTTTCTGCCCTGCTCACCACCACAATGACCTACATGACAGAAATTCTCGACGCACTGAAGGAAGCGGGAATACGTGACAAGGTGAAAGTGATGGTTGGCGGTGCGCCAGTATCACAAGACTTCGCAGACGAGATAGGTGCTGACGGCTACAGCTCAAATGCTAACGAGGCAGTGGCTCTCGCAAAGAGTTTGATGGGAAAGTAAGCATCTAAGAAAATAGTAAAACCGTATTATATATATACTCACAGGTTATCTGCTGCCAACAGCATATAGCCTGTGAGTTTTTTTGTGCTAATAACTTCAGAAAATCACACATTGTGTATTTTAATATATTCCTAATAACAAAACACCAAGAATACATAAAAAACACCAGAATGTATAATTAGTTATGCCACTTATGTTCTGTCCTGGGGTGTGGGCAATTCGAACATTTTCCAGTTGCTGTCCTTTCTCCTCCTTCGCAGTCGCAACCTTCAACTTTACACTCTCCCGTATACCCTGTTTGCGCACCTCGAAATGAAATTTGGCGAGAACCATTTTCTGATTCAGAAGACTCATATTCGTCTACAATCTCATTTAATGCATGTGCTGCTGCAGCCGCAGCTGCACCTTTTGCTCCGCCACCTCTACATGAGGATAAAGAAGTAATGATTATTATCGAAACACAAATAGCGTAAAAAACACTTTTAAAGATTTTTCTTTTCATACAAGATATATACAATATTTTTCTTACTCACTTCTGTCGGCTTTTCAGTTACTCCGTTGTTCCAATTGAATTATTGAAAAATACGCACACAAAAAAAGCGCGGAACTTTTAGTATATCTCGCTCTCTAAGGTGTTTGGCGTAACCTGGACTCACAAGATAACACAAAAGCCCACGCTTATCACGTGAGCATTCTATGCAAATCCTTTCGAGTCCTTTCAGTCGCCAAACTTTTAGAGAGAAAGAATAAGCTAAAACGCTTTTCCAATATGTCTTAAATATGTGCGTATAAATTATACGCTATGTTTCATTGGCTTATCAATTTTGATTGTTAATACTTTTCTTTTTATTTAATGAATCCGCACATCCAATTACATAGGGACGTAGATTCTTCGGCAAAGATACACAAAAAAATTGAAAAACCAAGAAATACGCACGCATTTTTTCTTTATAGCATATCAGATTGTAACATACTCACTTTTCAGAATCTGATGTCCATCGTTCCAGACATGATGCGAGGGAATCAAGAAAGTATCATGATAGTTATAAAAAGTCCGTCGTATGATACTTTCTTGACAGCCATTTCTATGCTGTTTTTATAGCGATTTCGCATTAAAATACAGACATTTCCGCCCCCATTTATAGCTTTTCATAGCACTACAAGGAGTAAATCTGCCCGTCAGACACAGATTTCAGCACACAAAAAGCACTGTCTGAGCTTGCGAAAAGCTCTATCTTGTGGCGTAAGAAGCAGTCTTTCACCATGCAAAAGGCTGCTTCTTGGGCAGAGATGAAATATTGCAGAATGCGCCAATATCCATAAAACACTGAGCCACAAGACATTATATAAACCAGCGTTTTTGCTGCAAAATCCGCACAATCCTTTCTCCGCATAGCGAAAACACAGAATAACGCAGACAAAAAAGTATAACTCGGGGATGTTTCATGCACATTCTGATACTTTCTTATCCTCCAGAGAAACACCCGCAGAACTATGCCCTCCACTGTACGCTCTCCCGATACACAGTCCCATACCACAGCTACAGGCGTGGCGTATTTGGGATATGCCAAGTCTTCATCTATCCGTCCGATAATCAGCAATCTAAGCATTGCAGCACAGCATAAAGAGAAAAAAGACGTAGAAAAATTGCAATTACAAAAAAATATCATTACCTTTGCATGAGAATATCTTTGCTGGTGCGATGAAAGGCAGCTTTCGTTGCACTTTGGCCTGTAAATCTATATATAAAAACATACTAAATAACCGAACCATGAACATGATAGAATGGCGGAAGAGCATCATTGCTCGCCCAGACCGCATAGCAATTCCTGTGATGACACATCCTGGCATAGAAGAGTTAGGCTACACCGTGAAGCAGGCGGTAAGCGACGGCAAGATTCATGCCGAGGCAGTAAAATGGATTGCTAACCACTACCCTACCCAAGCTACATCAGTTATTATGGACCTCACTGTCGAGGCAGAGGCATTCGGTGCGGAGGTGTTGTTCCCTGAGGACGAGATACCTACCGTAACGGGCCACATGCTCAACAATGCCGACGACATACGCCGTCTGGAGGTTCCTTCGCTCAACAGCGGACGCATACGTGAGTATCTGAAAGCCAACATCATAGTGCAGCGCGACGTGTCTGACCGTCCTGTCTTCGCAGGCTGCATCGGGCCGTTCTCTCTTGCGGGCCGCCTGTTCGACATGTCGGAGATTATGATGCTCATATACAGCGACCCTGAAGCTGCTCACCTGCTGCTGAAGAAATGCACAGAGTTTATCACCAAGTATGTGGCGGCACTGAAGGCCACAGGCATTGGCGGTGTGCTGATGGCAGAACCTGCAGCCGGTCTGATGTCGAACGATGACTGCTGGACATTCTCTTCGCAGTATGTGAAGATGATTGTCGATAAACTGCAGGATGAGAACTTCATGATAGTGCTGCACAACTGCGGCAACACCGGACAGTGTACCGACGCCATGGTGCGTACGGGAGCCCACGGCATGCACCTCGGCAATAAGTGCGACATGGTGCAGGTGGCGCGTGAGGTGCCGCAGGACATTCTCGTAATGGGCAATCTCGACCCAGTTACAATATTCAAACAGGCGACGCCAGAAGATGTGTATAACGCCACAAAGGAACTGCTGGAGCAGACACGCGAGTTCCCGCACATGGTGATATCTACCGGATGTGACACCCCTCCGCACGTACCTATTGAGAATATCAACGCATTCTTTAAGGCAATGGAGGATTACAATAAGGAGGCAGGCAAATAGCATTCGGCATGTTGCATGCGTGCCCACAACATCATAACCTTATAACCTTAAAACCTAAAAACCTCACAACCTAAAACCTTAAGCAATAAAAAATGTTAACTAACTCACTACAACTGCTCGACTGGATTATCCTTTTCGGATATTTCATCGTGCTTATCCTCATCGGCATCTGGGCAAGCCGCAAAACCAGCGAGGGCCAGGGAAAATTCCTCGCTGCCCGTTCGTTGCGCTGGCATCACATCGGTTTCTCCATGTGGGGAACCAACGTCGGCCCGTCAATGCTCATAGCCTCTGCCTCAGCAGGCTTCACAACAGGTGTCGTATCAGGCAACTATGCATGGTATGCCTTCATCTTCATAGCCCTTCTGGCATTCGTCTTCGCTCCGCGATACCTCGGCGAGAAAATCAACACTCTGCCTGAATTCATGGGCAAACGATTCGGGCAGTCTACACGCAACATCCTGGCATGGTACACCATTGTCACCGTACTCATCTCATGGCTGGCGCTGACACTCTTCGCCGGCGGTGTGCTCATACGCCAGATATTCGGCATTCCGATGTGGGCATCGGCACTCATACTGCTTGCCATCTCTGCCTTCTTCACCATCATGGGCGGACTGAAGGCGGTGGCATATACCAATGTCTATCAGATGGTGCTGCTTATCTTAGTCTCTGCCACACTGACCGTAGTGGGCATCGTGACCCTCGGCGACGGCTCTTTCTTCGGGGGCATATCTAAGCTGGCTGACCCTGACATCGTGCCAGAGAACTACTGGCATCTGTTCCGTTCGGAAGAAGACCTGCCAGCATACTACTGGCTGCCTATTCTCCTTGGCTACCCTATCTCAGGACTGTGGTTCTGGTGTACTGACCAGAGCATGGTGCAGCCCGTACTGGCAGCGAAAGACCTGAATGAGGGACAGAAGGGAACAAACCTCACGGGATGGCTGAAGATTCTCGACGTAGCCATCTATATCATCCCGGGCATCGTATGCTTCGCACTGGCAAAGACAGGATTCTTCGGAGCAGTAACCATCAATCCTGACGACGCCTACATGACACTCGTCATGAAGCTCTTCCCTATGGGTATGGTAGGCCTCGTCATGGCTGTGCTTACTGCAGCTCTGGTGTCTACGATAGGCAGTTCGCTCAATGCACTTTCTACAGTATTCACAATGGATATCTACGTGAAGAAGTTCAATCCGAATGCTTCTGAGAAAGAAATCTCACGCATGGGCTATCTCGTAACAATCATCGGAGCCATCGTTTCGATAGCCATAACAATAGCAGTAGACAATATCAAGGGAATGGACCTCTTCAATGTCTTCCAGTCAGTGCTGTCGTTCATCGCTCCGCCAATGGCAGCTGTATTTGTCATGGGTGTATTCTGGAAGCGTTGCACCACACAGGCTGCAAACCTTGTGCTGTCGCTCGGAACAATCCTCAGCATCACAACCGGCATCTGCTATCTGTGGGTGATACCTAACGCTGCTGAGCACGTACACTTCATGATGCTCTCGTTCTATATCTTCTGCGCACTCATCCTGATGATGGTGGCAGTCAGCATGGCTGACAAGAACAATACAGAACGTGCTCCTATGCGTGTCATCAAGGAAAAGACTTCGTTCGGCGTGAAACTCTCCTGGATTGTTCTCGCTGCAGTGATGATAAGTCTGTATATATTCTTCAATTAGGAATAAAGAGCAAAGAAGTTGACGAGTTGACAAGTAGACGAGTAGACGAGTTGTTTGTTATGTAAAACAAATAGGTGGATTATCGATAACGATGACACCTACCGTAACGAGAATGGCTAAAATAGAAGCCTACTCTTTTGCAAACAAGTTGACAAGTTGACGAGTAGACAAGTTGACGAGTTGTGTGTTATGTAAAGCAAATAGGTGGATTATCGATAACGATGACACCTACCGTAACGAGAATGGCTAAAATAGAAGCCTACTCTTTTGCAAACAACTCGTCTACTTGTCAACTTGTTTACTCGTCAACTAAAAAGCTACTCGTCAACTTAAACAAGCAACTTGTCAACTCGTCAACTCGTCAACTCGTCAACTTAAACAAACAACTCGTCTACTTGTCAACTTGTTTACTCGTCAACTAAGAAACTACTCGTCAACTAAGAAACTACTCGTCAACTAAAAAAAACAATGGATAACACTAAAAAGAAAAACATGTTTGTGGGCCATGCTGCCCTACTGAGTGCCAATGTAATGTGGGGACTGATGGCTCCGCTTGGCAAAGACCTGCTCAACAGCGGAGTGATACCGTCAATGTCACTGGCAGCACTACGCATCATTGCCGCCGCCCTGCTCTTCTGGAGCGTCTCGCTGCTGGTGCCGTCTGATATTGTAAAAAAAGAAAAGATAGACAGCAAGGACTGGTGGAAGATTATAGTGGCTTCGCTGCTTGTAATCGGTGCGAACCAAGTACTCATCATTCTCGGCCTGGCAATGGCTAATCCTGTTGACGCAGCTATTATATGCTCGTCTACACCGATACTCTGCGTACTTGTCACTGCCGTGCTGCTCCATCGATGGGTGGGATGGCTGAAGAGTCTCGGCGTGGCTATCGGATTCGGTGGCATGCTGCTCTTCGTCCTCGGCGGCGATACTGCAGCAAGCGTCAATGCGCCTGATCCTGCACTTGGCAACATTCTGTGCATCGCAGCACAGCTTTGCGGCGCGCTATATCTTGTCATGTTCACAGACATTCTGCAGAAGTACACACCGTTCACACTGATGAAATGGATGTTCCTTATCTCTGCCGTAATTCTCGCCCCATTCACGCTTGCAGACATCGCTGCAGTTGAGTGGTCATCGCTGTCGGGAGCCATGTGGGCAGAACTGGCATACATCATACTATGCGCCACATTCCTTGCCTATTTCCTCCTGCCGTTCGGACAGAAGCACGTAGCGCCAACCACCGTCGCGATGTACAATTATCTGCAGCCTGTCGTAGCTGTCGTATTCTCTATAATAGCAGGACTGGGCACTATGAACATAGTAACCGCAGGAGCCACACTGCTCATAATCGCCGGCGTATACATCGTGAACAAGGAATAGAAAGCTGCACGGCAGAATGGACACACTGCATATACAGCCATCACGCATGACCGTATAAGCTGCCGGCAGATACAAAGCAAACAAGGAGCCAGCCCTGTGAAACATTATTTGATTCACAGGGCTGGCTCCTTGTTATTGCCTGATTTGTCTCCCAGAATACGGAAACAATACATTTACATCATCATATCGTCTATCTGTTCTATCATCCTGTCGTTGGTGCGCTGCATCTTATAGAATATCACGAAAGCAACAATTATGCCTATGACTCCTCCTATATATCCGCCAATTATACCACCCTGGAGAAGAGACTGACGGAGGCCTGTCGCCGTACTCTGTGCAGAATTAACCTCCAGGAATGTCCATATCAGCCATAAAATCAGCAAAAGAATTTCCACTATCATCTGAATGGTGCGCTGACGCTTCATTTTCACAAGCTTGCGTGCTGTCTCTATCAGATTGTTCTTATGGTAGTCGGCATTTGACAACGCCTTGACATTGACAACATAGTCAATATATACAAAAACCACACACATCAGCATCAAGAAGGAATAGTTCCACCACGACAGTCCAAGTATATACTTAACTCCCACCCATATCAGGGCAACAAAAGGTATAAGAGCAAACTGCACGTATATATACTTCTTTATCCAGCTCATCTCTTTCCGCATTGACTTAGCGAAAATCTTGTCATTGACAATCTCCTGTGCATCAAGTTTCTCCTTCAGCACATTCATCTGCTGGCGAAGCAACTCAAGTTCGTTATTTGTATTGTTATTTTCCATGTTATATTACTTTTATTTTTATTTATAAATGCTTTGACGTAGAACGAGGGGAAACGTCTGCCGTATCTCTTTATCCGTTATTCTCTGACATGTTTTTCAGTTGCTGGCGGATGCGGAACAGTCGCACAGAAACATTCTTCGCACTGATTCCGACTATCGCACCAATCTCTTCGTACGAGATGTCCTCAAGCCAAAGAAGAACTATGGCGCGGTCAAGCGGCTGCAACTGGCTTATGCGGCGGTGGAGTATATTCACTTGCTCGCTGGCAGAATCCTTGTCTGTAAAGAAGTTGACATCCATAGACAGTTCTGCTTTCGCACGACGTTTCTTCTTGCGGTCGATGCTGATGCATGTATTCAGCGCCACACGGTATATCCATGTCTTCACATCGCTCTTGCTTTCAAAAGAAGCAATGCCGCCCCATAGTTTTATCAGCACCTCCTGAAACAGGTCTGCCACTTCATCCTGATCCTTTGAGAACATATAGCACACCGTGTATATCGTGCTTTTGTTCTGTCTCACCAACTGCGAGAACTCCTGTTCTGTTATGTTCATTTTCTACCTTAATATTTACTCATTATTGCATGCAGCAGTCCTGGCTTGCATCATTCAATAATTACATAATCTGCTCGTTAGACTACATGCTGCTACTATTTACTACATGGAATTCCTTATTTTTTCCCTCTTGACATAAAAAAATCTCTCACAACAGACTGTATCTGCTGTGAGAGACGGTATTTATCTATCTAATATATGCTTTGCCCTTGCGCACTACAATGCCTCGGTAACTGCCGCTAACCTGCTGGCCTGTAACAGTATATGCCTTGTCTGATTCTGCGCCATGCTGCCTTTCTATCGTTGTTATACCGGTTGCTGGCATCGGAACGCGTGCAAACATGTCATACATACGCACTTCGCCGCCGGTCGCAGTATTCGTCATCGTGATAGTGATGGCAGCATCCGTAGGTTCAAGGCCTGCATGCTCGAGCACATCCCATGAGGTGTATGTGCCCTTGCTCATCTTCTCTGTGGTGATGCTTCCTGATGTTCCGTCTGCTTTCTGCCAGCTAATCTTGAACGTACGTCCGCCTGTCATGTGGATATTTACCAGCAGCTTCATTATTCCGTTGGCAAAGTCCCACTTCACACCGCCGCCGCTTCTGCCCATAACCAGTGCGCCCCTGGTGCATCCGCCAGGCACTGTGCCGCTTTCTGTATATTCCGGATTGATGACTGAAAGACGCTCTGCATCTGTGCCTTGCACAAGCGTTATGACATTCTTTATATCGTCTGGAAGATTATCCTGTGCATCCTGGAAGTGATACCAGTCGCCAGTAAGGACATATGACGGAGGCACCACTGTTATTACTCCTGTCAGTTTGGATGTATTGTTCTCGCCTTCTGCAATGACACTATATGAGGCTGACGCCTTCGGGCTGCCATATATACGTATCGTGCTCTCATCTGCTGAATACTGCAATCCCTCTGGTAGTCCCTCTACACTGTATCTCAAGGCATTCTTCATCTCAAAGACAATATCTTCTATTGTCTCTCCTCTGACCACCTCTTGCGAAGAATTGGCGGTTACACAGACAAGAGTTGTCTTTACGACTGGCGTGTCATCAATGTCGGCAGGAACACCGGCTGTCTCAAAAGCGCCGAAATCTGGTGCCGCATCGTTATATTTTATCGTTACGAAATCAGCCTCAACAAGTTCCAGACCGTTTGCCTCGTCCTCTGACATGAAGCGTGCAGGCAGGAACTTCACAATGGCCTCGCCTTTGTCGCGCATCACACTGTTATCCTTCAGACGGGCAAAACCGTTATCAGGAAGAGAGCCGTCGGCCTGGCGCAGAGCCATAAAGTCATCAACAGACAGACTTATGAACTCCTGGCTGTAGTCGGCTGTCATAGCCTTCACGCCATCTGCATTCTTTGAACCTTCCTTGTAAGGGCTGCAGTTGTCAAGTGTGGTCCATGAATTATAATCCGTATTTGGCACGACAGAGCCTTCCTTGTCCGCTGAAAGGAACTCATGGTTGCGCTCAGTGGCATTAAACCCGATGCAGTTTCTTATATACATGCCTCCGTACATAAACACCGTAGGGAAGCGGTAGTTATATTCATTGCCCCAAGCCGTATTGTTAAACAGATACATGCCCTCGTAGGCGTTGTTCTGGTCGAAGCCCTTATGCAGATTACCGAATGCGACACAGTTTTTCACAACATGCGCGCCAACAGACTGAGAGAATGCCGCACCACCGCTGGAACCGCCGCCTCCGAGTTTGAATCCGTTTCCGTTGCCTATTGCCTGGCCGTCTGGTGTGTAACCAGCATGGTATGCCCAGCAGCTATCTATTACCACGGGGTGATACACCATATACAAATCCCAGTTGTCGTCAGAGTTTGTCCATGCACGACAGCCATGAAACTCTGTGCCTGGTCCTGGGAATAGCTTGCATGCGAAGCCGTCAGCATCGCCGCCATCGTCTGTGCCGTTGTACGTGCGGAGGTCAGCATTGTTATATGCATCGCAATTAATCACTATATTGCCACGGCAGTACTGATAGCCAGGATTGTACTTGGGTTCTCCTGCCGGCAATTCTTTTGTCTCCTCTATTGCAAAATCCTTGTACATGCCAATCTGCAGACCAGTGTCATTGTTGTCACGGAACACACACTGTTCTATTATGTTGTACGAGCCTTCTACCTTCATTCCGTTATCCTCGGCATTGCAGAGCGTCAGACCCTTGAAATGCCAGTAGTTAGCTAGATGGTTGACGTATATGCAACGACCCATCTTGAATTCATTCTGCGTTGTGTGCTTCATGGCAGACCCGTCAATAATAACCTCACCGTCACCTGCTGCCCAAAGGTAGCAGCGGCGTGTCTCAGACGTCTGCTTCTGAGGAATCTTTATTCTCTCAGATATAACATAGCGGCCGCCATGCACCCATATCGTATCGCCTGGCTGAGCTATATCTACCGCATGCTGGATAGTAAGCAGGGGTGTAGATGCACTGCCGTCATTACTGTCACTGCCACTTGTCGCTACATGTATCTGTGCTGAAGAATACATACTGAACAACAGGAAGATAAGCAAAACATAATATCTGCACTGAGAAGAAATAATATCTTTCATATCATTTGAATTTAGACAATATATTATATATTATGTGTTAAGCAGTATATGTTATGTGTTTGGTAATTACACGTCATCCATTTTGTACATATACGCCATGTGTTTAATAATTAAAGGAAGACACTCTGGAAGGCAGACACGAGCCACATAACCTTGGCCGCAGCTTGTTTTATTACTCCTTTATCTTTTTTTTTAACGATATTGCCGCCATCTGTTTCATAGGCACCGAGGTCTGGTGCAGTTCCGTTATACTCTATCGTGACGCTGCGGAGTTCTATTAAGCCCTTGTCATTCGCCTCATCTGAAGTAATAAAACGCTTAGGTACAAATCCCGCCACGGCCTTGCCTTTGTCACACAATATGCTGTTTGGCTTCAAACGTGCAAATCCTCTGTCAGGCAAAGAGCCGTCAGATTGGCGCGGAGCCATAAAGTCCTCAACCGACAGACTGACAAATTCCTGGCTGTAGTCGGCAGTCTGCATTCTTGCACCCTCTGCATTCTTCTCTCCTTCCATATAAAGATTGCAGCGGTCAAGTACTGTCCATGAATTGTAATCCATATTATCAGACACGGCAGAAGTATTAAACACATGGTTGCATTGCGTTGCATTAAATCCTACGCAGTTACGAACTACATACGTCCCGTGAAGGAGTGAGTCAGGGAAACCGTAATTATAAGCATTCCCCCATGCTGTATTATTGAAGAGATACATGCCCTCTGCCGCATAATTCTGATCAAATCCTCTCGTCAGATTACCGAATGCGACACAGTTTTTCACAACATGTGCTCCAATAGAACGCGGGAACGCAGCACCTCCACTTGAGCCTCCGCCGCCTAACTTAAAGCCATTGCCGTTGCCTATAGCCTTGCCGTCAGGCGTATAACCTGCATGATACGCCCAGCATGTCTCAATAAGTACAGGATGATATACCATATACAGGTCCCAGTTATCATCAGAGTTATTCCATGCACGGCATCCATGGAACTCAGTTCCCGGCCCAGGATACAGCTTGCAGGCGAAGCCGTCAGCATTGCCGCCGTCATCCTTTGCACCGTTATACATACGCAGATTCGCATTATTATACGAGTCACAGTTAATTACAATATTGCCACGGCAGAACTGATAGTCAGGGTTCGCATAAGGCAGACCTGCCGGGAATCCCGGAATCGCAGTCAACGCCATAGTCATTCCTATCTGCAGGCCAGTGTCGTTATTGTCATGGAAGACACATTGCTCTATTATATTATACGAGCCTTCCACCTTCATACCGTTGTCTTCAGCATTACACATTGTAAGCCCCTTGAAATGCCAGTAGTTTGCCAGATGGTTAACATAGAAGCAGCGGCCAGCCTTGAATCCGCTTTTTGTTGTATGCTTCATGTCCGATGCGTCAATTATGACCTCGCCGTCACCAGCCGCCCACAGGTAGCAGCGGAGAGTCTCAGATGTCTGTTTCTGAGGTATTATTATACATTCAGATATAGGATAGCGTCCGCCGTGCACCCATACCGTATCGCCAGGCTGTGCGATGTCAACTGCATGCTGGATAGTAAGCAGCGGTGCAGACACGCTGCCGTCATTGCTGTCACTGCCGTCTGTCGACACATGAATCTGCGCAGACAGCCCTGCAGGCAATAAAAGAATGCTTACGTAAAAGCAAGATATAATAACTCCGTGAATGTATTTACGCATTTTGCCCTATGTATATTATGTTACAAGTTAGTGTGATAAATTCTGCTGCAAAGGTAATACATTTTATGAAAAAACAGCATAATAATCAAGAAAAAAACAATACAGCGCAAAAGTAAAGTTAAAATAACGGCATGATTCTTGTATGTATAGAATATAATTTGTAACTTTGTGGCCGTTATATGTTACTCGTTCCGCAGCCAGCATCTAATGCTGAGCAATGCTTTAAGCATCCGGCTGCGTACGATATACATCAGGACACACCACTAACCCAAGGGGCTGACTGGATTTGACAGCGGGTTGAAGCGGTATGTAAGCATGTGGAGCCAAGATGGTAGGCTCCTTAATCTCTGCTATCAAGAATTTATCTGGCGAAACACGTTACGCTCTCGCTGCCTAATCGAAGTACAGTAGATTACTGGCCTAATCTCGGCACCAGGTGCTGAGACGAGACATCGCTCAGAAGCTCTTGTTCCGAAGCGTCTGATTCAGCGGTGTAGGAATTTCGGGAATAGTCTTTTGGCGCTCCTCGAGCCTGGGATGAAGTTTTAGAGGATACGGTATCAGTTGGTGGTCCAGGTCTTGCTGATGCCCGACAATGAAGTCTGGAATAAACATGTAGAAAGCCTATTGGTTCCCTGTTTGGACGAGGGTTCGAACCCCTCCAGCTCCACTGAAACACAAAAACAGAGTGACGCAGCATGTGTTGCGTCACTCTGTTTTTTGTTATATATGCTCAAACGCACGCCCATAGTGCCATAATAGCCACACGCCTCTTTTTTTTCGTCGGCAAAGCGCAGGCTCTGATTGCATCATCTGCCAAGAGGAAGGCTTCGCACTTCTTCTTTTAGAAAGTGCAAGGCAAGGCGAGCAACTGATAATACACAGTCTTTGCTATTCTGTTATATCCCGCATCATTAGGGTGCAGACGGTCAGTATCGGCACGAGAGAAGAATTGCGCATGCTCGTCGAGCAACGGATAAAGTCCGCATACAGCATGCAAGTCAATCACAGGAACAGCCCATATATTTCCAGCCTGCTTTACCGCATCAATGTAATCATCTATCCATAGTCCGAGAGCGTTAGGATAGAGTTCGTCAGGCTGTATGTTTTTCTCGCCTGACGCAAAGAACGCACGGTGTATAGGTGTAAGCAGCACAACCTGCTTTGTAGGATAGAGCTGCTTTATCTTCTGCATTGCGATATTTATTCTGCCACGGTATGTCTTGTCATCCATTGCCATCTGTCGGTGCATACGTTTCTCTGTCTTCACCTGCCCCTTCTGCGTGAATGTCACGTCACGCTCCTCCACATCATACCATTCGCCCAGTGGTATGGCATGATTATAATCGTTAGTACCGATAAAAATCAGTATGGCATCTACATCCTGCCCGTGTTCCTTCATCAAGGCGTCAGTCTGACGCGGTATGTCGTTCCATTGTCTGCCGCTGACAGCATAGCAGTAACTTGTCGCCTGCAGCCATTCGCTCAGCAGCGACCACCATTTTGTATTTCCAGCCTTTACTCTCGGGTCAGTAATTGAATCGCCGAAATAGGCTATACGCTTACCCTGCCATGGGTGCAAGAACATTGTCTGCGCCTGGGCCTCTATGGCACATAGAGCCGAAAGAGCAACAGCCAGTGTGAGAATCAGTCTTTTCATATTATTATTCAATTAATGTTTAGTATTCATTTTCTACTATGTGCTGCTGTATCTTCTGCCAGTTCCTCCGCCAGACGGACATAACCGCTTTTTCATCGAGTCACGCAGCAGCGACATGATGTCTGGAATCTCCTTTAAAACAAAAAAGCGATGACCTTCACAGGCAATCGCTCTTATCTTCAATAGGTATTAGTTTTTAAGGTAAAAAGATTGTTTTCAGGATAACGATTGCAAAGTTAATGGGTTTTTTCTTTATTTGCAAATTTTCTCACTGTGTTTTTTTGTGTGTTTTTTTTGTGTGCGTACACATAAAGATTTATTAACATTAAGATACTGTAGTTAACACAAAAACCCATCAGTTTGGTAAATATTTGCTTAAAAAAGTCATTTTTTGTCTAATAGAGAAAAACGTCTGGCACGAAGCGATATTCTATGCAGCAAATGAAACAGCAAAGTCTATGTCTGCCGACTGTGCTTTTTGTTGTAATTTATATTAAGCAACAGTACAATAAAACACAAAAAACAGCGTTATTTCATTGTAAGGCCGTATGAACCATCAGCTACGGACTAACACACGGGAACCCATACACTGGAAAATCAAAATGAAAAGAACACTATACACATTAATATTACTGCTGACAGTTCTGACATCAGCAGCTCAGACATTCAGCCTCTCCGGACGTGTCAGCGATGACAACGGTGATGCGCTTGAGATGGCCACAATCACTGTCATGCCGCAGATGAAGGTGGCCTTCACAAACCTGAAGGGAGAGTTCTCCCTGCAGGCACAGACGGCAGACAGCGTTGTCGTGCGTTTCTCGATGGTAGGATTCAAGACGAAGACCCGTGTCCTGCGCCGTCCAAAAGGCAAGATGCAGCTGCAGGTGCAGCTCTTCAGCGACAACACACTGAGTGAGGTGACTGTGACCGAACGCCGCCGCCAGACCTCTGCCACAGAGCAGATTTCGCATGAAGACCTCATGACCGTGAAGCGCAGCGCGTCAATCACGGGCAATGCCGTAGAAGATATGATACAGACACAGGCTGGTGTCTCCACCCATTCCGAACTCTCCTCGCAATACAATGTGCGCGGAGGAGCCTTCGACGAGAATTCTGTATATATAAATAATGTTGATGTCTACCGTCCGTTCCTTGTCCGCAGCGGCCAGCAGGAAGGCCTGTCGGTCATCAATCCCGATATGGTAGAGTCAGTAGGATTCTCCACCGGCGGCTTCGAGGCGAAGTATGGCGACAAGATGTCCTCAGCCCTCGACATCAAGTATCGCCGTCCGTCGAAGTTTGAGGCCAACGTCACAGCCAGCCTCTTAGGGGCAAGCGCATACATAGGCTTCTCCACCAAGAAATTCTCATGGAGCAACGGTGTGCGCTATAAGACCACGCGCAACCTGTTAGGCTCTATGGACACCAAAGGTGAATACTCGCCTAACTTCCTCGACTACCAGACCTACATGGTCTATACGCCTAACAAGCGGTGGGAGTTCAGCTTCCTCGGCAATATATCAGAAAACCATTACAACTTCACACCGGAGAATCGTGAGACGAAGTTCGGCACCCAGCAGAACGTGAAATCTTTCAAGGTATATTTCGACGGACAGGAGAAAGACATCTTCCGCACATTTTTCGGCACTCTGGGCATCAAGCGCAACATAACCGACAATACAAGCATCTCTCTCTACGGCTCAGCATTTGAGACCCGTGAGCAGGAGGCTTACGACATCCAGGGGCAGTACTGGCTCGACCAGACCGAGACGTCAGAGAACCTTGGCGTAGGCACATACATGGAGCATACACGCAACCGTCTGAACGCACGCGTACTGTCAGCCAAGCTTATGCTTGACCACAAGACGCGCAAGCACAACTATCTCATGGGGCTCAGCGTAAAGCGTGAACGCATAGAGGAGAAGTCGAGAGAATACGAATACCGCGACTCTTCAGGCTACAGCATGCCGCACACTGGCAACAGCCTGCAGATGATATACAATCTGAATGCACATAACACGCTGCGCGCCACCCGCATTGAGGCGTTCGCACAGGACAGTTACCGCTTCAATTCTGGCGGATGGAACGAAGACGGCGAGCGTGACGAAGAGCGCATGACACTCTACACGCTGAACTACGGCATACGCTTCGCCAACTGGTCGTTCAATAACGAGTCGCTATTCTCGCCACGTGCCTCTTTAGCCATCATCCCTGGATATAACCACGATGTGACATGGCGCTTCGCAACAGGTCTGTATTACCAGGCGCCATTCTTCAAGGAACTGCGTGACACGACCACCATCAACGGCATAACGACAGCCACACTGAACAAGAAAATCAAGTCGCAGCGCTCCATCCACTTCATTGCAGCCTACGACCACCGCTTCCGTATGGCAGACAAACGCTACCGCTTCTCTGCCGAGCTGTATTACAAGGCGCTGGCGAACATTGTGCCCTACTCTGTCTCTAACGTCAAAGTGGTATACTACGGTACCAACGAGGCGAAGGGACACGCTGCCGGCGTCGATCTGAAGCTCTACGGCGAGTTTGTCCCTGGAGCAGACTCATGGGTTTCACTGTCACTCATGAATACGAAAATGAAACTCCACGGGAAGAGCATACCGCTGCCGACCGACCAGCGATACTCTGTCAATCTGTTCTTCACCGACTATTTCCCAGGTACCGACCGCTGGAAGATGTCGCTGAAACTCGCCTTTGCTGACGGACTGCCTTTCTCTGCCCCACACCGCGGAGTGGAGGACAACAACTTCCGTGCGCCGGCATACAAGCGCTGCGACATAGGCATGAGCTTCCGCGCGCTCAACAACGAGAAGCGTGTGGAGAACAAGACCATCGACGGAAAGACTGCCAGCGTCATGGGCTATGCCCGCAAGAATACGCGCATGCCGTTCCGCAACATCTGGTTAGGCGTAGACTGCCTCAACCTCTTCGGCATCAACAACGTCAACTCATACTACTGGGTGACCGATGTGTCAAACCACCAGTATGCTGTGCCGAACTACCTGACAGGCCGCCAGATAAACTTCAAGGTGCAGTTAGAGTTCTAAATAAAAGTTACGCTTTTCATTTAGATGTTTCGTGAAATTTCATTACTTTTGCAGTGTAAATCAAAAAAGTTTATGGAGTATGACATTTCTAAACCAATTCCACAAGGAAGTAACAGAGCGCAAGATAAAGAAAATACTCGCATCGCAGCAATCTCCGATGAGCTCAGCCGACTTTGCGCAATACATGAAGCGCAATTTCGAGTTAGCCAAACAAATGTAGATTCTTTCGAAATAGAGCAACGTATTGCTGAACGGATTGCCACATTCCATTAAATTTTATTTCAAAACATATTGTTCCTACATCTTGCAATCGTTATTTAAACTACATTTTCCTGCATGGTAGACAAAACTTTTAACACAGCGAACCACCAGTATGCTGTGCCGAACTACCTGACAGGCCGCCAGATAAACTTCAAGGTGCAGTTAGAGTTCTAAGCCTTCGTGCTGTGCTAAGACTTATAGCAGCAATAAGGGCAGAAAGGAGAAACGCAAGTCACGCCATTCCTTTCTGCCCTTATTATGTTCATCCTGCCCGGCTACAGGGGCGTTCTAAAAATTACGAATTTAAGTGTTCACTTATTCTATTGTTTCGGTTTCGGTCGCTTTTCGTCTCTTTCGATGTCATTTTATCAAGCTTCATCAGTCACATAGCCCGCTATGTTCCTTCTTCAACTTACAAAAACACATACGAAAGAAGAACAAAAATCAACTCGACGTATTTTTTAGAACGCCCCTATAAGTAAAGAGTCGAAGTGATATGTGCTGTCGGAGCTTGGAAACATGAGTTTTGGGTGGTGTGCTGTTAGTAGCCTTGACTCCGCTTTCCGTATTCTGATTGCAACCAGAATCACGTATCAGCACGCACTCATTCTTGCCAGGCAGGGTGCAGAGGCATAGGTGTGCATAATGTCGTTCTGGCAGGATTGCGTTGTCCACACCCGTATATTCAAGTTGCCATTACAGATTTCTGCGTGTCGTTCTGTCAGGATTGTGTTGTCCACACCCGTATATTCAAGTTGCCATTACAGATTTCTGCGTGTCGTTCTGGCAGGAGTGCCATGCCCGCGGCATGTATGCAGAGCGCTATTATTCCTTTTCCGGTGCCTTGCTTTCCGCTGCCTGCCCCTTTGCTCTTGACTTTGTCACGAGCCATACGCCAGAGAATACCAAGGCTATGGCGAGCGCCTGCGACCATTGCAGTATAGCGAGTCCGGTCATAATCGATACGACGACAGAGACGATGGGCTGCACATAGTTGTAGACAGACACCACCGTTGGGCGCAGCGTGCGCTGGCCTATCATAGTGAAGATATACGCTACGAATGTGCCGAAGACCACCACGTATGCCACCTCCCACCATGTTTTCTCAGGAACAGCAGTCCAGTTGATTATAGAAAAGTGTGATGCGGAGAATGGCAGTATGAATATCGTAGCCCATAGGAACATCCATTTGTTCGTTGTGAACACGCTGTAGCGTTTTATCAGCGGATTGAACAGCGATAGATAGAACGCGAATGAGAACTGTGCTCCCAGACACAGGAGGTCGCCCCGTATGTCACCCACCTTGTCGCTTGCAGCTGCTGCGCTTGTCATGATGAGTATGAGCGCTCCAGAGCATCCCATCAGTACGCCCGTGGCCTTCTTGCCTGTTATAGGCTCCTTGAGAATTATGGCAGCCAGGATCATGGCGAAGATAGGCATGGATGTAGTGACGATGCTGGCATTTATGGGCGATGTGACGGAGAGCCCGTAGGTGTACAGGCACTGGTTGGTGACAATTCCGAAGAATCCCGCTGCTGCAAAGTGCAGTATGTCTTTGACGGGCACATGCTCCCGCTTTGCGAGCAGTGATGCCAGCCAGAACAAGAGCGCACCTCCGGCAACACGGAACGATACCATGTGTATGCCGTCAATGCCGTTAGTCATGGCATCCTTGCCCAGCGGTGCCATCAGTCCCCAGAAGGCACATGCGAGAAACATGGATATGTGCGCTATAATCGTGGTTCGGTTGGCATTATTCATATATAACCCTTTAGTATTGTTAAAAATTTCTGCAAAAGTACAAACATTTCATGAAAAAGTCTTATATTTGCGGTAAGAAAATCTATCTTAAGCATGAAAAAGTACGCAGAATACATCCAGCAAGTAGAAATAGCCGAATTGTGGAATGGCAGGAAACACATTGTATGGCACCTTGATCCGGAGGTGAATGTGCTGAGTGGTGCGAACGGCATAGGCAAGAGCACAATTCTCAATCGTGTCGTGAGCGGTGTGAAGTCGCTCGACGGCCTGGAGGAGAGTGGCATTAGCATTGTCACGTATCCAGAGGATGCCAATATGCTCCGCTATGACATTATCACGACGCCAGAAGTCAGGAGCGAGTTTGACGAGAACCTGAACCTTCTGCAGGAGCGTGTTTCCCATTATCCGCATAACGACCGCTGGACATTGTTCTGCGACATAGTTGACGACATGTTCTCGGTGACAGAGAAGACCATCAACCGTGATGCTGTGCAGGTAGAGCTGTGGCAGTGGGGCGAGCAGCTTAATCTGAAGCTGCTCAGCAGCGGTGAGAAGCAGCTGCTTATCATTCTGATGACTGTGCTGCTGGAGGATGGCGACCACACTGTGCTGTTCATGGACGAGCCAGAGGTGTCGCTGCACATAGAGTGGCAGCAGAGCCTTCTTGACACTATACTCCGTCTGAATCCGAATGTTCAGATTATCCTGACAACGCATTCTCCTGCGATAATCATGAACGGATGGATGGATAAGGTGACAGAAGTCAGCGACATCACCGTTCCGTGAGAATGAGCAGGATGCAGGCCTGTCCTTGCGCCATGAGCCATTCTCTTGTAAAAGCCCATCTTCTCTTTATCATATAAAAACATAGTCCATTGTTAAAGCTAACCCAACATATATCATCTAAATACGTCACAGCAGCCAATGCGCTGACGTCGCAGAACTCCCGGCGGAAAATCATAGCCTACGTCGAGAGTTATGATGATGTGCTGTTCTGGCGGACGGTTCTGAACCAGTTTGAGAACGACCGCCGCTATTTCGAGATACTCCTGCCTACGCGCTTGAACAAACGCCGTCAGGTGATGGGACGCGGCAAGAAGTCTGCCATTTCCAGCATTCTGCGCAATACCGGGCGTGACATGATAGCCTGTGTCGATGCCGACTACGATTTCCTCATGCAGGGTGTGACCGAGAACTCACGCCTGCTGCTCGACACACCGTATGTGTTCCATACCTACGCCTATGCTATAGAAAACCTCCAGTGCTATGCCCCGGGTCTGCATAATGTCTGCGTGATGGTGACGCTCAACGACCGCCGCATCTTCGATTTTGAGTCGTTCATGACAGACTATTCCGTTACTGTCTGGCCGTTGCTGTGCTGGTCGGTGGCTTTGCATCGCAAGGGCAGGTATGATGCCATGACCATCTCCGAAATGGATCATGTCATTCTGCCAGGCAAAATCAGTATAGACAATGCGCAGCAAGTCATGGAGCGGCTTCAGGCGAAGGTGCGCCAGCGTGTCAGCATGCTGCGTCATGCCAATGCCGATGTGGCTCTCACCATTTCAGCCGTAGAGCGAGGACTTCGCGAACTGGGTCTGACACCTGAAACGACGTACCTGTTCATACACGGCCACCATCTGTTTGAGAAAGTCGTTGTGCCGCTTGTGAGCAGCGTCTGCTCGCGTCTGATAAAGGACCGTGAGCGGGAGATACACCGTCAGGCAGTCCACCGCACGCAGATGAATAACGAGCTGTCGTGCTATTCTAACTCTATCGAAGACATTGCGTCTATGCTGAAGAAGAGCACGAGCTACATGCAGTCAGATGCTTTCCGTGAGATAACGCAGCAGGTAGAGAATGCTTTGAATAATAAGCAGAACAAATAGGCCGGCAGGAGCTTCACGGCTGTTGTGCATGAAGATAAGACATGGCGGCAGAAATTCCGCTGACGGCAGATATAGAGACGACGAGAGGAGACAAAGGACACTATGCCTTTGTCTCCTCTCGCTGTTTACTTACAGAGCCTGGCATATTGCTATGGCACCGCTTACAGCCATGTAGGCGTAAATGACCTTGCGCAGCACAGGCATGGAGAGCCTCCTGTATACGCAGCTGCCTATCCATGTGCCGGCAATGACGGCGAGAATGCCGTAGCACCATGCTGTCATGACGGTCGGGGTGAGATAGCCGTGAGAAGCCCTGAAGCAAGTCATCACGGCATTGCCTATGAGAAAATATGTCTGTGCCAGAGCCATGTAGCAGCGCTTGTCGCTCTCGGCGGAAAGAAAATACAGCACGGCTGGCGGTCCCTGCATGCCGAACAGACCGCCCAAGATGCCCGACAGCGTTCCCATGCTGACCTGCGTCGGGAGTGTGGCAGGCAGGCGAATGCGGTCGCTGAAGGCGTAGAACCACAGGCTGGCGGCTATGAGTGCGGCGCCGAGCATGATGTGGAGGATGGTGTCGCTGGTGCGTCCGAGGAAGTCGATGGCTATGTATGAGACAATGAGAAACACCGTCAGTATGGGCAGCAGGTTGCGCCAGTGGATGTATCGCCAATGGCGTGCCACAATGATGCACGATGTGACAGACGCCAGCAGTCCGGAAAGGGTGGTGGCTTCGCCGTATGACGGCATGAGGTATGGCAGCACGGTCATGATGAATATGCCGAACCCGAAGCCTGAGACACGCTGCACGAAGGCAGCACCGAGGGCCATCAGGAAAAGTGTTATGAGGTTTGTGTCGTGCATTGTTTTTTTAGTTGTAGGCAGATATGCTGGCGGACATGGCTGTTCCCTGCACTGTGAGAAGCGTTTTCGGCTATGTCAAGGTAGGTCCTATTTATTACCCCCGTTATCTTGTTTTTGTTATGTGCATTAACGTTTTGCCTTCTTTTTGTTTCTTTTTGGTACAGGCTGCCAGTTTCTTCAGTCATATAGCCCGCTATATTCCTTCAGGAAACTAACACTCTGCCCACAAAAACAAACTGAAAACAAGACAAAGCTAATTAATAGAACCTACCTTAAGAAAGTATCATTATAGGCGGAGAATGCGTGATACTGATACTTTGTTGACATGCCTGTTTTGTTCCTGGAGATTGCCAGAAGATATTTCAGAGGAAAAAATGCGAAATTTTTGTAATTTTTATAAGTGGCTGACAGACAAGGATTTGCAATTTTGTAGGGTTTGTTTCCTTGCCTCCTGGAGTGTAAAAGGCTACGGATGACGAGCCAAGAAGTAGCTTTTTGCGAGCCAAGAAGTGGCAGATGGCTATGCGAAATGCTACGAACAGACTGGCAGAAAGCATTGAAAAAGACAGCCAAGTGCTGCGAATGACGCTCTGCGGAGCAGTTTTCGGCAGCGTATGGCTGTCTTTTCTGTTGTTTTATTATCTTTTTTCTGTCGTTTCTGATGGGCAAGATAGTATCAGCAGCGTATGCCGGCTTATACTTTTATTGCCGTGCATAGCCTCCTATCTTCTTGTCAAATGCAGTTACTGCATCTTCTCCATGGCCTGCTCTAAGTCAGCAATGATGTCGTCGGCAGCTTCGATGCCCACAGACAGACGGATAAGGTCTGGCGCTACGCCTGCCTCCTTCAGCTGCTCGTCAGACAACTGGCGATGGGTATGGCTGGCTGGGTGCAGCACGCAGGTGCGTGCGTCTGCCACATGGGTCACGATAGATATGAAGTCGAGATTGTCCATGAAGCGTATGGCGTCTTCGCGTGTGCCTTTCAGACCGAATGCTATCACGCCGCATGTTCCGTCAGGGAGATATTTCTGAGCGAGGGCGTAGCTTGGGTTAGAAGGCAGACCAGCGTAGTTCACCCATGCCACACGCTCGTTCTTCTCAAGCCATTCTGCCACCTTCTGAGCGTTTTCGCAGTGCTTGCGCATGCGCAGAGCGAGTGTCTCAAGTCCGAGGTTCAGGAGGAAGGAATTCTGCGGTGAGGCTATAGAGCCGAGGTCGCGCATGAGCTGTGTGAGTGTCTTGGTGATGTATGCTGAATTGCCGAAGGCGTCAGTATATGTCAGTCCGTGGTATGACTCGTCGGGAGTGGTCAGTCCGGCAAACTTGTCGCCGTATGCCGCCCAGTCGAAATTGCCTGAGTCGACGATGCATCCGCCCACCTGTGTGGCGTGTCCGTCCATGTATTTCGTGGTCGAGTGGGTCACGATGTCGCAGCCCCATTCAAACGGACGGCAGTTGACTGGTGTGGCGAAGGTGTTGTCGATGATGAGCGGCACGCCGTGCTTGTGTGCCATGTTGGCAAAGCGTTCGATGTCGAACACGCGGCAGCCAGGGTTTGAAATTGTCTCGCCGAAGAAGCACTTCGTATTCGGACGGAACTCAGCCTCTATGCGCTCGTCGTCCCAGTCAGGGTCGATGAATGTGCATTCTATGCCCAGTTTCTTCATCGTCACGCCGAAGAGATTGTATGTTCCGCCGTAGATATTGTTCGAGGTGATGAAGTGGTCGCCTGCTTCGCAGATATTGAAGATGGCGTAGAAGTTGGCAGCCTGTCCGCTGCTGGTAAGAATTGCACCTACGCCGCCTTCCATTGCGGCTATCTTCTTTGCTACGGCGTCGTTGGTAGGGTTAGCCAGGCGGGTGTAGAAATATCCCTGGTCTTCAAGGTCGAACAGGCGTGCCATCTGCTCGCTCGTGTCGTATTTGAATGTTGTGCTCTGGTAGATAGGCAGCTGCTGTGGCTCGCCTTTTCCTGGCTTCCATCCTCCGTGGATGCATAGTGTCTCTATATTCTTTTTCATTGCGTGGGTTGTTAATGTTCGGGCGGGTTTGATTCCGCCACCGGGAATTTGTCTGCAAAATTACAAATTTATTCCGAATATCGGCAAATATAATGACATTTTTGCGCTTTAGGGCGTAATTTTATTACATAAGGTGAGTTGTTCTGGCTGATAGGCTGACGTGCTGACCAGTATGCCATGGCATGGCTGGATGGCGGTGCATTCCTTCTGGGCAACGGCTTTGCAGCCAGACGAACCATGTGGCGGGAAGTGTCTGAAAGTGTGAATAACTTGAAAAACTCACATTATTTTATTATAAAAAGACGAAAATCTTACAGAATTACAGAAAAAAGCAGTAACTTTGCACAAGATTTTAAAAAGATTACAAACACAATGGCACAAGAAGACGTTTTCAAAAAGATTGTGAGCCACTGCAAAGAGTATGGCTTCGTATTTCCATCGTCAGAAATTTATGACGGTCTCGGCGCTGTGTATGACTACGGTCAGAACGGTGTAGAGCTGAAAAACAATATCAAACAATACTGGTGGCAGTATATGGTTCTGCTCCACGAGAATATCGTGGGCATCGATTCTGCTATCTTTATGCATCCTACTATATGGAAGGCATCAGGACATGTTGATGCTTTCAATGACCCTCTCATTGACAATCGCGACTCAAAGAAACGCTATCGCGCTGACGTTCTCATAGAGGACCAGATGGCAAAGTATGACGAGAAGATTGAGAAAGAGGTGGAGAAGGCGCGCAAGCGTTTCAAGGAGAACTTCGATGAGGCGCAGTATCGTGCCACATCGCCTAAGGTGTTGGAGCTCGCCGAAAAGCGCGACGCACTGCACAAGCGCTTCCAGGAGGTGATGAACGCTGAGGGCGGCATCGACCTCGAGGGCATGAAGCAGATTATCCTCGACGAGGAAATCGTATGCCCAATATCTGGCACACGCAACTGGACTGACGTGCGCCAGTTCAACCTCATGTTCAAGACTGAGATGGGCGCTGCCGCTGAGGGTGCTTCAACAATTTATCTGCGTCCTGAAACTGCACAGGGTATCTTCGTAAACTATCTCAACGTGCAGAAGACTGGCCGTATGAAGGTGCCTTTCGGCATTGCGCAGATAGGCAAGGCGTTCCGTAACGAAATCGTGGCGCGACAGTTTGTGTTCCGTATGCGTGAGTTCGAGCAGATGGAGATGCAGTTCTTCGTGAAGCCAGGAACAGAGCTTGAATGGTTCAAGGAGTGGAAGGAGCGCCGCATGGCATGGCACCAGGCATTGGGATTCGGAGCAGAGAACTACCGTTTCCACGACCACGACAAACTCGCACACTATGCGAACGCTGCAACAGACGTAGAGTTCCACATGCCTTTCGGATTCAAGGAAGTGGAGGGTATACACTCTCGTACTAACTTCGACCTCTCTCAGCACGCTAAGTTCTCTGGCAAGAAGATTGAGTACTTCGACCCAGAGTGCGGCGAAAGCTATACTCCTTACGTTATCGAGACATCTATCGGCGTAGACCGTATGTTCCTCTCTGTTATGTGTCACTCATACGAGGAGGAGAAGCTCGAGAGCGGAGAGACACGCACTGTGCTGCGTCTGCCTGCTGCACTCGCTCCGGTGAAACTCGCTGTGTTCCCTCTCACAAAGAAGGACGGACTGCCAGAGAAGGCTCGCGAGATTATCGACGGACTGAAGTTCCACTTCAACTGCCAGTATGAGGAGAAGGACCAGATTGGCAAGCGCTACCGCCGTCAGGACGCTATCGGTACTCCATACTGTGTGACTGTTGACCACCAGACTCTCGAGGACAATACAGTTACCCTGCGTCATCGTGACTCTATGGAGCAGGAGCGTGTGAACATCGCTGACCTCAGAAGCATCATTGAGGACAAGGTGAGCATCGCAAGCCTCCTGAAGAACTTGAAGTAAATATGATGGTTGCGTGCCTTCGTGCAGTGTGATTCATGCTCTTAGGAATGCAGATGCCTTCCTGATGCTGGCGGAAAACTGCGCACAGGCACGTAATCTCTGATATACTCACCCCAATACAATCTACTTATATGAATGTTTTTGTTAAGCCAGAAAAACAGAACCGAACTTATGCCGGTTCTGCCTTGGCGGAAAAAAGTATGACAAAGTCCAACAGATTCTTTTATTTCATCATGTTTGCCCTTGCAATGGCTTTCACATCATGCAGCGAGACAAACGACGAGCATGATGAGTTTGCCAACTGGAAGGAACGCAATGAGGCATACTTCACATCTATATACTCTAAAGCGAAGCAGGCTGCTGACAGTGGCGATGCTCGGTGGAAGGTGATACGCTCATACTCTAAGAAGGAGGGCTCAATAGACAGCAACGACTATATCGTTGTTGAGGTGCTGGCAAATGGCGCTGGCACTGTGTCGCCAATATATACTGACTCGGTGAAGATTCACTACAGCGGAAGTCTTATCCCTACTGAGACATACCCTAACGGAATGCAGTTTGATGCTTCATGGACTGGCGACTATAATCTCGCCACGATGCTGCCGCTGAAGGGTAAGGTGAATGGCTTCGTCGATGGGTTTTCCACTGCGCTGATGCACATGAAGCCAGGCGACCGCTGGAAGGTGTATATGCCGTATCCGCTCGCATACAATAAGGCGGACAGAGACGGCATACCGGCATATAGTACGCTGATATTCGACCTTACTCTCGCTGAGGTATGGTAGACGGACAAATAGAACAATGACGGGCATCTATCGTAATGATGGATGCCCGTCATTATTTGTTGTGTTTTGTGGCGGCTTCTGGTGATTGTGCGGCGATGGAATTATATTTGTGCAGTGATTGGTTTGTATTTGTGCAGTGACAAATTATATTTGTACGGCGATTGGTTTGTATTTGTGCAGTGACAGATTGTATTTGTACAGCGATTGGTTTGTATTTGTGTAGTGACAAATTTGTATTATTCCGTGCGTCTTTTTTGATTCTCTTCTCTTCGCTTTTGATTGTTTGACCTCGCAGCCTGCGTCATCTTGCTGGATGAGGATTATGGATGCAGAAGTGACCCCGGTGCATGCAGCCGCTTTGCCTGTACACCTCTATGCTATTGGGAATTGCCGCATAGGAAACAGCCTTTAGCTCGTAGATTTATCCCGAAGTCTATCCCAAAGTCTATCCAGATAATTCTTGGATTCAGATTTATTATTTTGTATCTTTGCATCCGGAATCGTTCTTTGACTTGTTGATACATTATAATATCGGGCTTGCATTGGTCTGTAGCCTTCTTTTCTACGGATGTGGATAAAAAAACACGTTTTCTGTTGCACAATCAAAATAAAATGTGTAACTTTGCACCTGCAATACGAAATGCGTGGCAGAGCGTTATATGGAAACGGTAAGCCCTTTCTGCTGTTCTGCGTGCGGCGTATGAGCGCCTGTGGCGAAATTGGTAGACGCGCCAGACTTAGGATCTGGTGTTTTGCGACGTGTAGGTTCGAGTCCTATCAGGCGCACAAGTAATGCTAAGAGGATTTTCCTTCGGGGGAAATCCTCTTTTTGCGTTTGCCCTGTTCTGCCTTCTGTCATAGGGCAGCGGTAACGAGACAATGGCGAGTAGTGTGCGAGATAAGGATTATATCTCTGCTGCGCATGATCTGCCAGGTAGCGATATACATTATTTATATATATTATATGTTATAGAATGTATGAGAAATAAAAAAATCATTCATTTCATTTTTTTTAATAATATAAATGTTTGCATATTGAACGTAATGTCGTATCTTTGTAGATGAAAGTAATTTTATTATTAACATTAAATACGGAATAGTTATGAAAAAATATGTATGTGACGTTTGCGGTTGGGAATATGACCCAGCAGTAGGTGTGCCTGAGGCTGGCATAGAGCCAGGAGTAGCTTTTGAGGATCTTCCTGAGGATTTCGCATGTCCTCTGTGCTCTGTTGGCAAGGAGATGTTCTCTGAGGCGTAATAGTCTCACGCAAATAGAATATAGTATAGAAGTCGAGGAATCTTTTTCGCATGCGTGGAAATGTATTCTTTGGCTTCTTTTTTTATTATTTGAATGTTTTGCAGACGCAATGGGTGTGGGATTGGAGTCCAGCCTGCTCTGGCTTGTACAGAAGCAAGGAGCGGACAGTGTCTTAAGATGTTGCTGCCGGAGCCTGTGGGGCTGAGGCTTAGCCTGTGAAACGAAGGATCCGCTTCTGCATTCGTATGTGCCTCGCCTGTCTGCTGTTGTGCGTAACCAATATTGTTTCGTTTGAATTTATGGTGTGTAGAATAATTTCTATGATGCTGGCGCTCCTTGCTTCTGCCTGTGTTTTTGCTGGCGGCAAGGATGATAAGGTGCGTCATCGAATACTTGTAAGTACGGATATAGGTGGTACTGACCCAGATGACAACCAGTCAATGATACATCTGCTGATGTATAGCAATGAGTTTGACATCGAGGGGCTTGTCTCTTCTCCGTCATACGGTTCTGGTAGCAAGGAGGAAATCCTGCGAATGATAGATATGTATGAAAAGGATCTGCCGAAGCTGCAGCAGGGTTTGAAAAAGGCGCAGCAGGCAATGGCGAAGAAGAGCGCGCGCGATGAGGCAGGCAAATGCAGCAATGGCGTGACAGGGTCGGTTGTTTCGCATGGTAGTAAGTTCCCATCGGCAGACTATTTGCGTAGCATAACGAAGCAGGGCCATAAGGGTATGTGCCCGCTGGAAGGGTGGGGTGAACCTACAGAGGGCTCGCAGTGGATAGTAGAATGTGCTCGCCGTGATGACAGCCGTCCGCTATGGATTCTTGTATGGGGTGCGCTTGAGGATGTCGCCCAGGCTCTTCATGATGCTCCGGACATAGAAAAGAATATACGTATATACTGGATTGGAGGCCCGAACAAGAAATGGGGGAGTGACGGATATAACTATATCGTAGGGCATCATCCTAATGTGTGGTTCATAGAGAACAATGCCTCGTATCGCGGTTTTATTTCGGATGCAAAGGAGAAGACTCAGTATCAGGCTCTGTTCTATGAGAATGCGATGAAAGGATGTGGCGTTATGGGTAACGACTTTATTAATTATTACAAGGGAATTGCTAAGATGGGCGACACTCCTGCGCTGCTGTATCTTATGGGAAAAGATAAGGAAGGCAAGCCGTTTGATGCCTGTAATCCAGAGAAAGACCATTGGGGCGGACGCTTTGAACGCATGGAGCAGTCGCCACGATACATCATAACAGGACCTCTATGCAGTGCTGACACCGTTCCTACTTATGCTCTAATGGAGTGGCGGATAAAGGGTCCGGTGCTGGAGGGTACTGACTGCCCGAAGCATCTGCTGCGTGGTGAGCGCGGAGCTTTTACTTTGCGTATTGACCGACAGGACTGGCAGGGATGCTATGTGGGGGATGGGACGTATGTGGTGACATACGCTCCGAAGGCTCCGGCGACATTGTCTTACACTATAACTTCTGATATACCAGGGTTTCCTGTGCATGAAGGGGTGTTTACCGTAGGAGAGCAATGGCCTGCCGTGGGAAGATATTCTACAGAAAGCCCAACAATCACATCTCTGCCTTATGTCTTAGGCAATGCATGGTGGACTGACTGCAGCCATGAATCGCTGAAGAGCGGCAAGTCTGATTATGAGGATTATGCTGAGCATAATAGCAAATGGCAGGGAGCAGCGACTGTTTCGGTGTGGCGAGAGATGGTGATGCGCGACTGGCAGCAGCGCTTCAAGTGGCTGAAATAACACCGCTATAGACTTTCAGCCAAGGCTCTGAGGTTGTTATTCTTCAGCTTTCAGCTTGTTTATCAGCAATATTATATCGTTTTTGAACAAACTCTGAGGTTGTTATTCTTCAGCTTTCAGCCTTTCTCTTGCTGCCTTATTCAGACATGGAAACTTATTTATATGGTGATAAAGCCTGTATTTTGCTTTTGCAGAATGCAGGCTTTTGCTTTTTGTATGATATTGTTCTGAAACTGAAGAAAGGATTCTTGCCAGCTGCATGATATTGATATGTGAATTTGGAGAATGCTTGTTGCAGTGAAAATTGCACATCATCTTCGAGTGTGCAATATTGGATTGGGCCGAACTCTTTGACTACAAGCAAGTTGGCATGCTCATGACGAGTTTTTGACAGCAATTATGTTGCATGCTGCGTCTATTTTGTTTGATGTAAGTTTCTAATTATCAAACCTATACTAAATTAAGAGATTTTCTGCACACAGAAAATACTATGTGTGCAGAAAATCTTTTTTTCTTTGCGCTGTAGGTAAAAAAAAGTTAATTTATTACTTCTTTTCTGTTATAATAAGTAATTTTGTTGAGCATTTGAACGGGCACATTTTATGTGCCATAAAGACAAAACGCATGATAGATAGATATTTAAAACGAGACGTATTTACATCATATGAGGATTTCCTTGAGAACTACGAGGTGAACGTTCCTGAGGATTTCAATTTCGGATATGATGTCATAGATGCCTATGCCGAGGAGGAACCGGAGAGGGTGGCATTGCTATGGACGAACGATAAAGGCGACGAAAAGCGTGTCACTTATCGTGAGTTTAAGGATGTGACGGATCGTTGTGCTTCTTTTTTCCTTAGCATAGGAATTGAAAAGGGCGACAGAGTGATGCTCATTCTCAAGCGTCGTATAGAGTGGTGGTATACTATGGTGGCGCTGCATAAGATTGGGGCTGTGGTTATTCCTGCTACACATATGCTTACGAGCAAGGACATCATGTATCGCTGCCACATGGCTGGCATCAGTTGCATTATAGCATGTGGTGATAAGCCTATAACATGTAACGTGCAGAAGGCGGTGCGTTTCTGCCCTATGCTGCGTCATTGCATCTCTATAGGCCCTACAATTCCGAATGGCTGGTATGATTTCTGGCGCGGGCTAAATGAGGCGGAACCTTTTGTGAAACCTGCTCGAAACAAGGTGAGTGATAATTTCCTGCTCTACTTTACAAGTGGTACAACAGGTGAGCCAAAGATGGTTATGCATGACTATTCCTATCCGTTAGCACATATCATAACAGCGAAATACTGGCATAATGTGCATCGCGAGTCGCTCCATCTGACGCTGGCTGATACTGGATGGGGAAAGGCTGTATGGGGAAAATTTTACGGTCAGATGCTTTGCGGGGCAACTGTGTTCATCTATGATTATGAAGGAACGTTCAAGCCTGCAGAACTTCTGTCTGTCATGTCGAAATATCATATAACCTCATTCTGCGCTCCGCCAACAATATACCGTTTCCTCATACGTGAGGATATAGATAAGTACGACCTTTCGGCACTTGAGTACTGCACTACTGCTGGCGAGGCGTTGAACCCTGTGGTGTTCGACCGATGGAAGGAACTGACAGGCATTACGATATACGAATCATACGGACAGACGGAGACGACGCTGGTTGTCGGAACCTATCCATGGGTGAAACCGAAGCCAGGTTCTATGGGTGTGCGTAATGCTCAGTATAATATTGATGTTGTGAATCATAAGGGCGAGCGTGTGAAACCTATGGAACAAGGCGAGCTTGTTATACGTGTTGGCGAAAAGAAACCTCTCGGTTTGTTCAAAGCGTATTACCGTAATGATGAAATGACGGAGAAGCGTGTGAAGGACGGGCTGTATTATACAGGCGACATCGTATATTATGATGAGGATGAGTATATCTGGTTCGTGTCGCGAGCCGATGATGTCATAAAGACATCGGGTTACCGTGTAGGACCTTACGAGGTGGAGTCTGCGCTTATGACCCATCCTGCTGTAGTAGAATGTGCTATAACTGCGGTTCCGGATGATATCCGCGGACAGATCGTGAAGGCAACGATTGTTCTTGCAGAGGATTATAAGGGTAAAGCAGATGACGCTCTTGTGAAGGAGATACAGGATCATGTGAAGCGTGAGACTGCTCCGTATAAGTATCCGCGCGTAGTGGAATTCGTTGAAGAGTTGCCAAAGACAATCAGCGGAAAGATACGTCGTGTGGAAATAAGAGAGAACGACTGCAAGTAAATTACGCAGCGTGCGTAAAAATAATAGAACGCCAAGGAAGAGTTTAACTCCTCTTCTTTGGCGTTTTTTTTGTGCCTGTAGGTCCGGACTTCAGTGCTTACGCATATATGATGGATGTTTGAGAGAGAGGCAGGGAATAATAGATGCCACTTTGGGAGTGAGGGTTATGAGGCCTCGGGATGAGTGCGCAAGATTACATCCGCCTTGTCTGCATAGTCGAAACAGTGACGTATATGGCGTGAATCCGATGGGAAAAACTTGTCAGAGTTTTCTATTGAAAAATACGATTGACAGCGTATAATTCCGCCACACCTGCTCTTTGAATCTGCATTTTTGGCTGTTTTGGTAACGAAAAACGCCCCAAAATGAGCATAAAAGTAGCTAACAGCCGAGCTATCGTATGCATGTCATGCTGCAAAACACAGTTTTTTGCATCGGCATTCGCTACTTCTTGGCTTGCCAGATACTGCTTCTTGGGCTATCAAATGCTACTTCTTGGCTCGCCAAGTGCTGCTTTTTAACTTGTCAGTCATGCTAAAATAATATGTGTGTTTCGTAATGTGTTGTATTGCAGGTGTTTAGCAAAAAGCCGGCTACCTTACGATATTTCTCTGGCTCTGCCGCCTGTGAAATTCTACAGACGAATCTCAGGCGGCAAAAAATGTGAAAGTTTTCTAAATTTTAACCTGCGGAGATATCGGTAGCCGCTGTCTTGTGAAAAACATTCTTTGAGTTGTGGATATTTGAAGAACGTAATGCAGCCGAGAGAAGAACAGGCTATGTCGCAGGCATCCTCCCATCATTAATAGCCGAGAAATTGCTGAAATAAGAATGATTTACTAGGTGGAATATACGCAGTTGCTGCTTGTGTGCCTTTTGTTTGATGTTTTAACAATCACAACACCTGCATTATGACGTTTTAAAACCAAGAGTAACATGAAAAAACAAATATTCGGTATCATTTGTGACATTTGTCAATGGCTTTTGTTTTATAGTATGCCGTGTATGGTACAGTATGAATAAAAGCACGTCAAAATGTATGAAGTTGTGTTTGAAAAACTTGCAAATGGTTAATTGTTATCGTTAACGGGTGACTTAATGATGTGTTTTTGCTTTCTGCCTAATACCTTTTATGGATGTAATAATATACGTCTGTATGATGTTTTGTAGAAAAACGATTAGTCGAAAAAGTATTATTGTTCTTCCAAAAATAACATATTGTGCAAAATAAAGTTAAATTGACATTATCGCAACCGATTTAACATTTGATTTTATTGGAATATTGTAAATAATTACTACCTTTGTGCACGATAACAATAAGGGATTAACTACAAATGGCGCAAATGATGCGCAAATCAAGCTTCAATAGAAATAAAACTGATATATCGAACTAAACAATCGCTAACTTAAAGTAATTAATGTGATACGTATTAGTTTTTAAGGTAAAGGGATTAAGGATTTCTGCGATGTGGATAACACAATTCCGATTGGTAAAGAAGATGATTTAAGTTGCTTTCTGATTTCAGCAAAGTTATTATTATGTGTGTCAAGGGTTAGTATTATAAGCTGAGTGCACATTGTAAAACAAGGAGACAAGAAACAGGATACGACGCCAGGAATCACAGATTGAACTTTTGACTATTACGTTGCACAGTAGGTAAAGGATTAAAAAGATGTTAAAGAAATTTTTCACAGTAATTTTTGCTTGCGCAGTTTCAGCAGGAGCGGTTCTTGCTGATGGTTTTGAGGTAAAGTATGTTGCAAGCGAGACAAGCAGAGGAGTTGAGGGTAAAGGCAGCTACCAGATAGCTGAACTCAAGAGAACAGCAAATGGCACGATGTCACTTGCTGAGGCTATTGCTGCAATCAATAGCTATGCGCCACAGTCACAGGAGAGTCCTGTGTATATGATGCGTATCATTGGCGACATCTCGGGAGAGAATGCTGCACTTTCTGCTATCAGCAAGGAAAAGGTCGACCTGTCAATGGCTACAGGCATGACAGATTTTAGCGTTTTCGCTAATAATGATGCTGTTAAATATGTTATACTTCCTAATAACACAGCGAAGGAAGATGTTGATGCTGCCGGTAAGGATGTCGATGCTGCGGTATCTGCTGTTGCGGAGTATTCTTATTCTGACGGCTGGCAGTATGCCGACCCTAATACGGGTGAGAATGTCATGACTGCTTCATGTTCAGCAAAGGAAGTTGGGGGCATTACATACGTTAATCTGAGTGGAACAGGCGTTTATAAGACAACTCCAACTGCCGTTGAAGCTGTATATGTGAAGGGAGACAATTCTGAATACGTTGTTTCTGACGCTACACCAGTATTGTTTAAGGAAGGCAATGCATACGGAATCGCTGCAGGCACAGTGCTTTCTGATGTTATTTCTGATACATATTATATATATAACGGCCAGAACAGATACGATGGTTCGCTGTTCCGTACAGAAAATGGTGTGAAGTATGGCAATACAGGTTCTGTTATTGCTTTGCGTTGCTCTTCTGGTGTATATACCTATAGCAAGGATAATAAGACTTATGTATATACATTAGATGACGTTTATAGCAGTAACTCAAAGAGCTACGGACTCGTTGGCAGCAACGAGAATGTGGTTGTGTTGACAAAGATTGTTGTGTATAAGCAGTACGGATATGGCCCAGGCGCGCCTACATCAGAAAATCCTGCAGATTTCGGAATAGATCTTAAGACAATGACAGTTGCTGGTAATGATGGGAAATATGATTATTATGTAAATCAATACGGAGTATCTGTATTCGTTGTTCCTGTCTACACCTATGGTGATGAGCAGACAAAATATGAGGGCGAGGTATTTGTGCTTGACGGCAAATACTACGGCTATGTAGGAGATAATCCGTTTGCAGAATTGACAAAGACAGCGGACGACACAAACACATTCTATTCTAAATTCTCTAAGGAAGTATATACAGGCAAACTGTATGACAGCGAGCAGGGTGCGTATCTTGGCGGTACAGGCGAGGATGTGATGCTCACAAGCGTAACAGACTATTATATCGCAGAAACAAAGTATGACGGTCCGTTGACAGAAGACAATAAAGGCGTGGCTGATTGGAGTGCCAACTGCTTCCAGCTTGCTACATCTTATGTGCATACATACACAGACCTCGCAGGTAAGGAAAAGACTCTGAAGTCTTCTTCAAAACTTGATGAGATTGACATGACACAGACATACGACGACCTGTGGATTGCTGCCGAGGCATGCAAAGTTCCATCAGAGGCTGCAACATCTGTTGCACTCACAGCATATGTCAGCACTCCTGGGGCGCTGCGTAATGCCCTCGCACGATGGGAGCTGCTCAATAACAGGAGCGATGTGGCAAATAATGGCTGGACATATACAGTCAATGCGGTCAGCTCGCTTACACTCTCAGGTTCTGTCAATGCAGCAGATATATCAAACGGAGAGAACTGCCTGACAGAAGAAGGCAATGCCTATGTATGGCAGAATGGAGCAATGACTCTTCCGGAAGGTAAGAAGGCTGCTTCTGTGGGCCTTGGCGCAATGACAGGAAACAGCCTGACACACATTGATCTGAAGGATGCTGTGTTTGAACAGCAGACAGATATGAACTTTAATCTGCTGAACAGGGCGGATTATCTGGAGACTGTAGTGCTGCCAGTAAATGAGAAGATGACCCTTATTCCTGCAGGAGCATTCAACAATCAGCATAAGGTGGCAGAACTCTGCATACCATATAACTACGAGGTGATTGGTGCAGAGGCATTCTATAACACACATGCACTGATGCACATCTATACCACTGACCCTGCAGAGACAACTATTGTCGACAACGGCATGTATACATACACCTTCTCTGCAAATCTGAAGGAGATACAGAGTTCTGGCATTGGAAAGTACTCAACATTCTTTGGAGAGAATATAGAGAAGATTACAGACATCTATAACCTTGCTGTCAAGGCCCCTAAATGCGGCGCTAACGCATTCTGCAGCTCAATGACACACTGTAACGGAGGCTTTGCTGGCAACTGGGCTCATCCAATCTGCCGTGACAACTATAAGAATGAAGGAAAGAGAGTGATGTGTATTCTCCACTATCCTGCTGCATGCGTGGAGGAAGAGGCTAAGAACTACACTGACATAACACGAGTATACACCCTGGGCGACGAGACTGGTGCAGTCTATGGCGACGGCAGCCCAATCATGTGGCCACGTCATAACGAGTTCATGCGTTCTTACAATCAGGCTATCAACGGTGTCACTTGGGACGCTTGGCAGGAGTATGAGACTGACGGAAGCTGGGCTGCAGAGGTTATCGGTTCGCTCGATGTTGCGCAGAAATATCCTATTGATGCCACAAAGACATATAACCAGGCAGACTACCAGGGATGGCATGAGTTTGTCCTTGTAGGCAATAACAATACACGTAATTTCGACCCACAGGAGGAGAATACAGAGTTTATCCAGCGTGACTGGCTGACAGTATGTGTGCCATATAATCTGAGAAAGTCTCAGGTGCTCGATATCCTTGGCGTTAAGAGCACAGAAGGCACAAACACAATCAAGATGCTTGACGGAACAGAGCAGACTGTCAACGAGGATGTTTACCCAGACATTCGCACCCTGTCTCAGGTGTCACGTTCAGTAAACAACGGCAAGATGACACTGCATATCAGCAAGCCGCTTGCTAATGACGATGAGGGCAAGAGCTGGAATGTCAAGATTAGCGACGACGCTCAGGGCTTTGAATACGAGGAACTGGAAGGCGACGACCCTATAGTGATGAAGGGCGGACATCCTTATCTCATCCGTGCATACGTGCCAGCAGAATGGACTGACAAGATAAAAAATATCGGTATGTACATCATGGCTGTAGCGGAGACTGCTAATAAGGCTGCGCAGAAGAGCGGTGCAAAGGCAGAACTGCCATACACATTCAATTCAGATGCTGTAGTAAAGAATGTCATGCTGCCTTGTGTCAAGCCAGATATACAGGCTCTCAATGCAGATGCTCCTGCAACACATGCACTTTATGAGGATGCAGGACAGAAGGATGCGCGATATGTATATAAGGATGCAGGACGCACAGCACCAGCATACTATCATTTCATCGGCACATATACGAGCTGCACGGTTCCGCAGTATGGATATTATCTTGGCAGAAACAAGAATACAGGAAAGCATCAGTTCTTTAGAACAACGAAGACAACTACGAAGTGGAATCCTTACTCTGCAGTCATCGTAGGCCTTTCTTCTCCAGAGTACAAAGGCTTTAACGAGGCAGAGACAAGCAGCACACTGCAGAATATCACTATCGAGGCGCACAACAGCAACGACCTTATCATCCTTGAAGGTGAGACGACAAACATGGCGCTTGCAGGCAAACCTCTCTCTATCGTAATGGATGAAAGCGGTCAGATAGGTGAGACAACTGGTATCATTAGTGTTGAAGAGAATATTGCAGAGGAGTCTGACGGCAAGGTATATAATCTGAATGGTCAGTTGGCTGGCAAGACGCTCAACGGTATGGGCAAGGGCGTATACATCGTAAATGGTGAAAAGAGAATCGTAAAATAATAATATCGCTCATGAATCAGAAGCGGCTGGATGGTTAATTCATTCAGCCGCTTTTCTTTTTACCCTTACGCAGATAAGCCTGAATGTTGGCTTTTCTGTTATTTATTGCTGATGATATGGGCTTCAGACAATAAAAATAAGGTGAAAGCATGTATAATTTCATTATTTTTATGTATCTTTGCAATGAAAATGTATAAATCCTGTTACCGTGATACATTCTGCATGGCATATTGCAGCGGAGTGCATGATGCCAGATATGCAGCAGGCATAGTGAGGAGCGTATTGCAGGGATTGTAAACCATGATCCGCTTTTTGATATGAAGGAAGTACAGATTATAAGAGTCGCAACAGACAAGGAACGAAAGTTGTTTGCTGATTTTGGCAATCAGCTATATGCTGACTGCCAGTATGCAGTGCCAGAGTTTGCGTTTGATATTCTTGACATGTTCAATCCGAAGAAGAATGCAGCATACGAGTTTTGTGAGTCGCAGCTGTTCCTCGCCTTTCTGAATGGCAGGATTGTCGGCCGTGTGGCGGCTATCATTAATCACAGGGCCAATGACACATGGAACGTGAAGAATGTGCGGTTCGGCTATCTTGACTTTATTGACGAAACCGCTGTGTCAGAAGCGCTGCTGTCAGCTGTAGAGGAGTGGGGCAGAAGCCGCGGAATGACACACTGCCAGGGACCAATGGGATTCACCGATTTTGACAAGGAGGGAATGCTAATAGAAGGATTCAACCGCCTTGGCTCAATAACTACATATTATAATTATCCATACTACCCGAAGCACATGGAGCACCGGGGATATGCCAAGGAAGCCGACTGGGTGCAGCTGCGTGTCGCTGTGCCTAAGCAGACACCGGAACGATTCCTGCGTGTCGGCGAACTGGTGCAGAAGCGTTTCGGGCTGACATTCACGAAACTGACACGCCGACTGATTCGCAAGGAGGGATACGGCCGCAAGATATTCAATCTGCTTAACGAGGCATACGCTCCGCTGTTCGGATATTCTAAACTGTCTGACAAGCAGATAGACACCCTCGTAGATACGTATCTGAACTTTGTCAATCTTAATTTCGTCACCATCATACACGATGCATCAGGCCAGCTCGCAGGTGTGGGCGTGACAATGGGCAGCCTGTCGAAGGCTATGCAGAAGGCAAAGGGCAGACTGCTGCCGTTCGGCTGGTATCACATCATCAAAGCCATGCGCTATAAATTCGATGAGACAGTGGAAATGCTTCTTATAGCCGTGAAGCCAGAATATCAAGGTAAGGGAGTAAATGCACTGCTCTTCTGCGACCTGATTCCTTCATATAACGAGGCAGGGTTCAAATGGGCGGAGACAGGCCCGCAGCTTGAGACCAACCATAAGGAACTGAACCAATGGGATGTGCTGAATCCCGAATACACCAAGCGGCGCAGATGCTATCGCAAGGAAATATAAACACAACATCCGCTAATGACCTTTCTAAAATAAATCTCAAAGGTCGTTAGCGGATTTTTTTGTGGGAAACACTCTTCCATCAGCATGCAGTGCGCCATGCAGATACTGCGTAGTAAATTGCGGAAAGCATGGCCTGTAAATGAACGGCAGTTGCATGTTTTCATCTGACTCCCTGTGTCTGCATTTGTTCCGCTTCTCTTTCTGTTTTCAGAAAAAGCATGAATGCCAAGATGCAGGATATGGCAAATCCTTAACCCTTATTCCCTCATGATCCTTCGACAAATTGCCGTTTCTTGTCGATAATACACAGTGGAAGTGAGTGGAAGTGACGCTGTCATCTTCCACTCGGGTAAACGGCTGACTGCTATTGCGTTATAGAGAAAAAGTGGAAGTGGAATAGAAAATAACGAAAAAAACGGAGCAAGAATAACTCTCAATGCTTTTGAATGACGGATGGTGACGAATAGTGACGGATAAGAAAACGTCCGTCACTATCTTAACGCATTAGCTTGCAAATATTTGCGCTGTAGTGGTGACGAGTGACGAAGAAAATATAAATTTCGTTTGTTAGAATCTCTTTTTTGTCTTCGGGGGTCTGCCGCTCTCCTCTCTTCCTTGAACGGGCTTGTGCATGCAGTTCCTGCGGCATGGGCATAAAAAAAAGACTCATAAGCGAGATGCTTATGAGTCTTCTTGTGGGCGTTGACGGATTCGAACCGCCGACCCTCTGCTTGTAAGGCAGATGCTCTGAACCAGCTGAGCTAAACGCCCTTAATTCTTAATAGCGGGTGCAAAGGTACGGCTTTATTTCGAAACACGCAAATTTTCTTGCGCTTTTCTTTGTGTTTTAACACAATTTTAACACATTAGGGCTTTTATCCCTTGATTTCCTCTGCTCTGATGCCGAGAGCGGCCATCAGTGAGTAGCCCAGGATTTCAGTGCGTGATGGCATGCCGGTGAGGGGCTGCATGGCGAATGTTGTGATGCGCTTGTCCTGGCATTCGCGGTCGAGGAATCGCAGTACTGGTGTGAGAATACTGAAGGCGGGTGAGTTGCTGTCGTCGAGGTCAGGTATTAGCATTACGCGCTTCACCTGCTCGATGTCTGCCATTGCGCTGAGCACATCGGCAATTATGTCGAGCTTGGTCATGCTGTCGCTGCTTTCGTCGGCTGCTACGGTGTGGAATATGAATTCCCCCATGTCGCCAGTGAAAGCCTGTCCGTTGAGGATGTTTCCGCTGCTGGCGGTGTGGTCGAAGGTCCCAGGGTTGAAGTTGTGCATCTCGTCAGCCTCCTTGCTATGTACCAGTATGACATGTGTGACGGTCTTCTTTTGCTCCTTTGGGTCGGCTATTCTTCGGCATCCGCCATCCATGGCAATGCATTCCACCCACTGCGCCATGTCGGCCTGCGGGATGTGTCGGCCTATCATGCGCTCGAAATTCACTGTGAGATTGAATGCTACGCTGTCGATATAGTCGGCATCGGCGATGATGACGTTCTCGCCCCATGCAATGTTAGTTGTTTCTATTTTCATGTATGTGGTTATTATTATATGGCTTAGGGGATTAAAGATTCGTGGTTAAAGGTTAAGGAGTTGACGTTATCGTCAACGTTCACGTTAACCAAAATCCTCTACTCATTAACTAAAACAATCAACTCGTCTACTTGTCAACTATCAACTTGTCTACTTGTCTACTCGTCAACTATCAACTTGTCTACTTGTCTACTTGTCTACTCGTCAACTATCAACTTGTCTACTTGTCTACTTGTCTACTCGTCAACTTGTCTACTCGTCAACTTGTCTACTTGTCAACTCGTAAACTAATCAACTATTCAATCTGCTCTTTAGGCCAGTTGACGAGATAGAGATGCTCTGTCGCTCTTGTGAACGCGGTGTACAGCCAGTGTATGTATGATGGCGTGAGCATATCGTCGGTCATGTATCCCTGGTCGAGATAGACATGCTCCCACTGTCCGCCCTGTGCCTTGTGGCATGTCACGGCGTAGGCATATTTCACCTGCAACGCATTGAAGTAGATGTCATTGCGCAACTTCTCCATTCTTTCACGCTTCACGGAAATATGTGCATAGTCCTCCATGACGTTATTGTATAGCTGCTCCTGTTCGGACCGTGTCAGTGCGGGAGCCTCGCTCTGCAGGGTGTCGAGTATGACCGTCGCCTGCAGCTCGTAGTTGTTGTAGTCAGGAAATTCTACGAGGATATCGGCAAAGCGGAATCCGTAGAGTTCTCTCATATTCCTTACGCGGCGGACGATGCAGTGGTCGCCGTTAGCGAGGAATGGCGGGGTGTCGCTGTCATTAGAATCTTTTGTCCAGAAATAGTTGTTCTTTACAATCATGAGTCTGTCCCCGGATGAAATCTCCTCCTCACGTCCGAGCACCTGGTTTCTTATTCCGTTGTTGTAGATATTAGCCCGCTTATTGCTTCTTGTCACGACAATGGTGTCGTCAATTCCTGCGTGGCTGTAGCTTGATGCCAGCTGTTCTATGAGTTCCGAGCCGTGGCATACGGCAATGTCAGTAAACCCGCTGAATCTGATTTTTGGCAGTTCGGTCATGCTGTCATGCGTAATCATCTGTCGTATGGCAGTCGCATTAACCAGTATTCCAGAGCCTTCGGCCTGTCGCAGCACTTCAGTCAGGTCGTACTCGTATACCTGCAGTCCGTAGCCGGCAATGAACGGTGTAACTAGCGCCGGCGCCTCTTCGCATCCAATAGGTGGCAGCTGCGCCGTGTCTCCTATGAGCATGAGCGCACAGTTCTGTCCGCTGTATACGTATTGAATGAGGTCGTCAAGCAGGCTGCCGCTGCCGAATGCGTGCTGTTCTTCAAAAGCTGCCGCTGTATAGCTGATCATTGAAGCCTCGTCGACAATGAATAGCGTGTCGGTATGCAGATTCTGATTCAGCGAGAAGCGTCCGTCGAGGTATGCCCGCTGTCTGTATATCTTCCTGTGTATGGTGTGTGCGGCGCATCCTGTGCCCAGGCTGAACACTTTAGCGGCACGTCCGGTTGGAGCCAGCAATACGGTTTTCTGCTTCAGTGCAGCCATTGCGCATACCAGCGCCCTCGCCACAGACGTCTTGCCCGTACCAGCCGAACCTCTCAGAATCATCGCGCTGTGCTGCTGCGGGGTTCTGCAGGCGAGAAAATGGCTTATACGCATAATGGCTTCATGCTGTCCTTCGGAAGGAGCGAAGGGCAGCTGGTGTTCTATGTGGTATAGCCATTCGGAAGCAATCATGTCTGCAAAATTATATAAAATATCCGATTAATGCAAAAAATCTGCATACTTCATTCTTCATTCTTCTTTTTTTTCTGTAATTTTGCAGACATGATTAATAACCATATACGCCAGCCAAGAACAATAATACGCATAGGGCAGCAGTCGCTAATGTTCCTTATGCCTGAAGTCCATGGCACGAATGCCGAGGGACAGCGTACTGTCACGCCATTGCGCTTCGAGCCATATACGGTGAAGAGCGGCATGTCTATGGCAGCCAATCTCCGTGAGGCCTTCCGTGAGAGCGAGGTGCTTGGCATGGCTAATAATAGGGTGCAGGTGATAATAGATGCTCCAGTCATGCTTGTGCCGATGGAGGAGTTTAATGAGGACGAGGCTCCAGAGCTCTTCATGCATACCTTCACCGTGCAGAAGAATGAAGCAGTGATGTGTCATGTGCTGCCTGACCTTAACAGCGTGGCGGTCTTTTCTATAAATAAAGACCTTCGCATGGTCATCACCGACCATTATCCAGACGTTCGTATCATGCCGCTGCTGGTGCCGGTGTGGCAGCATCTTCATCATAGAAGCTATGCGGGGCATACGCGCAAGGTCTACGCCTACTTCCATGACGGCCAGTTGTCTGTATTCGCATTCGCAAAGAACCGTTTCCGTTTTGCCAACACTTACCAGGCGAAGGAAGCGGCCGATGCCGCATATTTTATATTATATGTATGGCAGCAGCTTGCCATGGACAGCCGCAAGGATGAGCTCTACATCGTGGGCGAGGCCCCTGACTATGAAACGCTCCGTGCCGACCTGAAGCGCTATGTGCTGAATGTATATGGTGTGAACCCCTCTGCTGAGTTTAACCGTGCGCCTATTACACAGGAGCCGCGCGTAACATATGATATAATCTGTCTATGCGAATCATAACAGGAAAATACAAGGGACGGCGCTTTGAGGTGCCGCGGACATTCAAGGCAAGGCCTACGACAGACTTTGCAAAGGAGAATATATTCAATGTGCTTCAGGGATACTTAGATCTTGACGGAGCAATGGCTCTCGACCTCTTTGCAGGCACTGGCAGCATCAGCCTGGAGCTTATGTCGCGCGGATGCCGGCAGGTGGTGAGCGTAGAGGCTGACCGCGACCATGCCGCCTTTATACGGCAGTGTGCGCAGAAGCTCGGCGACGACAGCATGGCACTGATACGCGGCGATGTCTTCCGTTTCCTGAAATCGTGCCGCCAGCAGTTTGACTTTATCTTTGCTGACCCTCCTTATGCCTTGAAGGATCTGGCATCCATTCCTGATATTATAACGCCGGCAGGGCAGGAGCCAGGCGAAGGACTCCTGAGCGAAGGCGGAATCTTTGTCTTCGAGCATGGCAAACAGAATGACTTCTCTGCACATCCACGCTTTGTAGAACACCGTTCGTATGGTTCGGTGAATTTCAGTATATTCAGATAATCTGCCTGCATGCGTCACAGCATGCGTATATTGTCATCCCAAAACAACATAATGATTGACAGACCTACCATAGAACGCATACTTGCTGCCGCCAATATCGTAGATGTGGTGTCAGACTTTGTAACGTTGAAGAAATCAGGCTCGAGCTATAAAGGCTTGTGCCCGTTTCACGACGATACAACTCCGTCGTTCTCTGTTTCGCCTGCTCGCAATTACTGCCATTGCTTCACATGCGGCAAGGGTGGTACGCCTGTGGGCTTCATTATGGAGCATGAACAGATGACGTATGTAGAGGCATTGCGATGGCTGGCAAAGAAGTATCATATAGAAATAAAGGAGCGTGAACTTACAAACGAGGAGAAAGAGCAGGAGAGCGAGCGCGAATCGCTTTTCATAGTTAACGAATGGGCGGCGAAATACTATCAGGACATCCTGAAGAATAATGTCGACGGCCGTGCCATAGGCATGCAATATTTCCGCTCACGTGGTTTCCGCGATGATATAATAGAGAAGTTCCGGCTTGGCTTTGCGCTGAATGACCGCTATGCCATGCCGCGTGAGGCGGTAAGAAAAGGATACAAGAAGGATTACCTTATAAAATCGGGCATATGCTACGCACGTGAGGAAGCCTCAAGTGAGGAAACATCACTCGTTGACAGATTCTATGGCAGGGCTATATTCCCCTGGATAGGCCAGAGTGGCAAGGTGGTCGGATTCGGTGGAAGAAAACTTGATAAGGCAACAAAAGGCGTGCAGCAGAAATATGTCAATTCTCCTGAGTCGCCGATATACCATAAAGACCGCGAGCTGTATGGCATATTCCAGGCGCGTCGGGCCATTGCCAAGGAAGACTGCGTCTTCATGGTCGAGGGCTATACCGATGTTATCTCCATGCATCAGTGCGGCATAGAGAATGTCGTTGCTAACTCTGGCACAGCGCTCTCGGAATTTCAGATACACATGCTCCATCGTCTGACAAGCAATATCGTGCTCCTGTATGACGGTGATGCCGCAGGCATAAAGGCCGCCATGCGTGGAACAGACATGCTGCTGGCTAACGGAATGAATATCAAAGTGCTGATTCTCCCTGACGGAGACGACCCGGACTCTTTCGCCAGAAAGCATACAGCGGAGGAGTATCGCGAATACATCAAGAAGAACCAGACCGACTTCATACAGTTTAAGATAGATGTCATGCTGAACGGAGTGACTGACCCCGTTAAGCGCTCAGAGGCTATCTCGTCTATCGTGAAGAGCGTGTCGGTCATCCCTGACCCGATTGTCCGCGCGGCATATCTGCAGGATTGCGCCATGCGCCTTAATATGGCAGAGCAGACACTCCTGACACGCATGAATGGATACATCAGCGAGGAGAAGAAAGAACGCCGCCGCAGGATGGAGCGTCAGAATACTGGCGTCACAGAAGCCGTGGCTGGTGGCGCTGCTGATAGCGGACAGCCTGATACTCAGCCCGCCGCCACGTCTCAGCCCGCCGCACAGGCTCACACACCTGCCGCACATTATGCAGGAAGCGGAGCTACCACCCATTATGCAGGGGGCGCAGCCGCTGCGAGAGGGCGCAGGTCGGTGCAGACTATCACCCATCGCCTGAATGATATATCGCGCATGATACTTGAGGCTGTGGTTCGCCATGGCGAGAAGATTGTCAAGGAGAATGTCCCGATGGAGGACGGCAGCATGACAACGCTGACGATGGCGGAATACATATACTATAATCTTGGCGCAGACAGCCTGCAACTGACATATCCTATATATAACAATATACTTGCTGAGGCGTTTGAGAAATCTCGTAGTGAGGGCTTTTGCTCTATGCAGTATTTCGCTAATCATCCTGACATAGAGATTAGCCGTGCGGCATGTGGCGCTGTGCAGGACCATTACATCCTTTCGCAGAGTCTTGCCCGTGAACTGTCGAGGGAAGAGCTGCTGCAGCAGATTGACCGCCTGCTGCTGGACTACAGACGTAACATTATTGACCAGAAACTCTCAACGTTGCTTCAGGAGATAGAACAGGCCAAGGACAACCCGGAAAAGGTGCAGGCTTTGATGGGAGAATATAAAGTTCTGAACGAAATGATAATGACCATTTCACGAGGATTAGGCAACAGACTAAGGTAGAGAGGGATGCCTGGGCAGAAGAATGATTCCCTGGCTCAGAACCTATGTTCTCCATTATCCTCGGGATTAAATAAAAAAAATAATTATGCACGGTACATACACCATACACGACTATCAGAGCATCGCCGAAATAAAGATGCACACCATGCCGTTTATCAATAAGGTTATAAACGACGGACATGCAGCCGATATGATTCTTGTGACAGAGGCCATACAGGAGAAAACTCTGGTGCAGATAGCAGAGAGCATTGCCGGAAATGACGCCAAGAAGGTTGTGCTGTTGGCTGGTCCGTCGTCGAGCGGCAAGACATCTACGAGCAAGCGCCTCTGCATACAGCTCATGGCATGCAGGAAGCATCCAGTGGCATTGTCTATGGATAATTGGTATGTCAATCGTGCAGATACTCCGCTTGATGAAAATGGCAAGCCTGATTTTGAGTCAATTTATTCTATTGACCTGCAGCAGTTCCATGATGATATAGCAAAGCTGATGGCAGGAGAGGAAATCATGCTGCCGACATATAATTTCGTGACGGGCAAACGGGAGTATCGTGGAGAGCGGCTGCGTCTGAAAAAGAATATGATTCTTGTCATCGAGGGCATACATGCCTTGAATCCTATGGTGTCAGAGCAGATTGATCATGCTTCGATATTCAGAATTTATGCTGCGCCTATGAGTCCCATATCGCTGGACGGAGAGCATTGGGTGCCTACAACCGTCAACCGGCTGCTGCGCCGTATCAGCCGTGATGTGCAGACAAGAGGCCGTTCACCGCAGGAGACAATAGCCGAATGGGAGTCGGTGCGTGCCGGCGAGAAGAAATGGATAGAGCCGTTCAAGGATAATGCCGATGCACTGTTCGATACATCTATGCTATACGAACTTGCTGCGCTGCGCAGGAAAGCCGAGCCTGTATTGCAATCGGTGCCGAAGGACATACCAGAATATATTGTGGTGAAGCATCTCCTGGAGTTCCTGCAGTGTTTCCAGCCTATCGATCTTGAGCAGATACCACACACATCGCTTCTCCGAGAGTTTGTCGGTGGCTCTATATTTGAGGTAGGGTAGGAGTGGAAGCAGAATCAGCGAAGCCAAAGAGGAAAGAGCAAAGGTGAAAGTTTAAGGTTTAATGTTTAACGGTAAAATGTTTAACGGTTAAGGGGTTAAGGGTTAATGTTTAAGGGTTAAAGGTTAATGGTTAATTATCGTAGCTCAGGAGTTCGTTTACACTTTTACCTTTCCTTAGAAGGGGTGTGATGACATTCTTTAGAGCTAGTCATAACAGTTATTTAGACCCCCTAGGGGGTCGCGTCGCTAAGGCGATGCTTGTATCATGAGTTCGTTGACATTCTGTACATTATTTTAGAGGCATTATGAACTGGATGCTTTGTATGGTCGCGGCATCCTGCTTGATCAGCAGGCAATGCTCGTTAATTAGCAAAACGGCTTCGACATATGTATGCATCAGTTTGGGGACGATGGCTATGTCAGTATTAAACACACTAATATTCAGGTCGCTCCTAACCAGTCGGATGAATCGTATCTCGTTGTTTTTGCTGGAATCCAGTTCTGGACGTTCTGCAACCTCATAGCCCGCATCTAAAGGGACGATCGGAACCTGTAGCTCTTCGTCGAGCTGCAACGGTGTCATATGGCCCAGTGTTGAGTAATGGTGCAGTCGGTTATGGGTGTCCATAAACTCAGCTGCATGCCGCTGCAAGTCGGCAAAGCTGCTATGCTCCTGGCTCAGCAGAGTGCGCTCCACTTTTTGGTTGAACCTCTCGACGACTCCGTTTCTCCACGGTTCGCTGACGGGAATGAAGATGGGGGTGACATTCAGTGACAGGACAGTCCTGAGCAGTATGCCAAGCCCTCTGGGATGCCGGTTGCTGCCCTTGAAGGACAGCTCGTTGTCCATCTGCAGGAAATCAGGAATTGTATAGCTCTTCCAAAATGCGACAATGCTCTTGGTTATATCTGTTCCGCTTTTGCTTAGGATTGGATAGACACCGGCATGGCGTGTGTCATTGCTGATGATTGTCAGCAGGAAATACCGCTGCCCCCCGCGGATGTATCTTGGCCCTATCAGATCCATGATTTGCATGTTAGCGGGTGATTCGGGGTAGTCGATAACGCTCTTCGCGTATGGTGCTTTTTCCCTGGCGGTCAGACCCCTTCTGCAGAGAATCCGGTTGATTGTCGCCACTGACGGAGGTTCTATTCCGCTCGCGCTAAGGTCATGCCAAATTGAAAATGCGCCTGACTCCATATGAGGCGACGCCTTTAGTCTGAGTCGGGATGAGACTACCAGAGCTTCAAGTTCTTCGCTAGTCTTGTTCGCTTTGCTGTGTGGGGCGTTTGACAACGACCGCTCCCATCCGTCAGCACAATCCCGATGACGGCTAATCCACTTGTGAACCCACTGACGTGTGCGGCCTAATCGGCGCGCAATCTCAGCAACCTTGACTCCCTGTGTATACAAATCAACAGCCTTAAGCCTTAATGTCTCCTCGTTTGCCATAAAACAATAAATAGTTGAGTTATGGCTGACAATGTACAAAATATCTCAAAGAACGCTATCAACTGATGTCATGAATTTTCAAGGA
>JAZUMR010000007.1:0-13078 GCA_045603685.1 Prevotella sp. | reverse complement strand
CAATTCCGTTGTCCCCACGCCGACTACAAATTGAACTCTGAAACTGTATCCGCATTGCGTTCAAAATAAAGTTCAAATTTTCCATCATACCTACCTATCCGTAAAATTGAACTACTGAAACATAATAAATGCAGCCTAGCCTATGGTAGCGCTAGGCTGCATTGAACTTTGTGTTACTCTGCGTCTGCGTCGATGATATCAACCTCAATGCCTGCATCCATGCAAGCGTTGATGATATCCAGCATAGACGCATTGACGCGATATACAGTTGTTACAGTTTCCGAAATGATATTGTCGATGATAACGTCCTTAGTGCTTGCGCAATCGGTGAACGACTTAGCCACGCATGACTTGATAGCGCGTTCCGACTTGCTACCACTGATGAACTCAAAACCAACTAGTTCGAACTTCTCTCTAGAGAAGTAGCGACCATTGACCGTGTAGCGTGCGCTCTGCGTCTTGAAAGTCTTAGCCATGATTAGAACCCTTTCTATTAGTAGGGATACCCCTTGCATCCCTCACACAACCCATTATAGCGACTGTTACTGTTCTTGTCTAACGTCAAAATAAATCGAATTGCTGTTCATGTCTATTACGCCATACCCGATAATCTTCTCATATCGTGCGAAGTCTCTAGCGTTCACCAACTCAACCCATAGCACCTCAGACTTGCGCCCATCACAAAACACGAAACGCTTTGTCTTGTGTGGTATCGCCCACACTTTAAGATACAACATTGACAAGTAATACACTAAGCCACCGATGATATATGGTAGGGTCATTGCTATAGAGCCTAACAATTCCCTATCTTCAAACGTAAGCGTATACATCATTCATCACCACCAAACCATTTTGCATCGTAGCTATCATGAAATAGTTGGGTGTGATTGAAAACGTTCAATCTATCGTCGTTTAAAGCCGTTATGGTTAGTTCTAACAGTCGTTCGTCTTTTTTGTGCCACCAACCACGATACGGCAGTACTGTAACGTCTGTATACCTACCACCATACATCTTGTTCAAATGGTCATACTCAATCGCCCACGCTTGACTACTCAAATAGCCGTCGCTTGCGTCGCAGACCTCAAAATATACCGTTGTCGTATCGATATCGGTTAGCAGCCTAAAGGCTATACCATTACGGCTTGCGAACTTCACTAGTGATTCAAATGTCACTCTACGCATACTATCACCTCACGCAAAATTACAAATACCGACGTTAAAAACATGCAGTATTTCATCTTTAATAGCATAATCGGGCATGTTAGCAAAGAATCCTAATGACCATGGATGCTTAAAGTTTGCCCACATGATGCATGTTTGGTAGTTGTACAGTTCTCTGTATAGTGCAAGGTCGTGTATCTCACCATTGCAATCTATAATGCTATGCCACTTCTTTATGTCATGGTAGCTTACGCCTATCTGCATTTGGTTTAACCAACTTGACAAATGCCGTATCGTCGTTGCACTGAAGTTATAGTAATCATAGTTGACGAACAACGTGCTACCGCGTTTCTGATATATAGCAATCAGTGTGTCGTAGCTGAAAAGCGCTACATATTCACTGTTATTTATGCATTCACCATCATATAACATTCTAGCGTTAGTGTTGCGTATGTGCTTTAGCGTTATGCCGTCGATACGCTCGCGTTCGTTGCCGCATGGACTGATATTCTGATACGTACTCATTTCTGTAACCTCATTTCTTTACTTGTACTTACTGTGTGCTAGATAGCCCTAATAGCGTGAACGTCTGTTTATCATCTTATGCAATGTATTTAAGTGCGCTCAAAACCGAACGCAATATGTGCGTGCGCACTTTATAGTATTCGTAATCGTGTGCACTTTCATAAATGAAATGCATATCACGATAATAAATATCTCTGAACAACTTTGCACGTTCGCGCTCTTTAAGTATGTGTGAGATAAATGCATCTATCGTTGTAAACCTCATAGCATATTCGGTAACATCATTCAGTGTATCAATCAATGCGTAGTACATATCGCTGTTTACACTGTAGTCGCTTGCGTTGTGATATGGCATGAAATTGCGGCACATGCGCGACAATGTAGGTTCGCATACAGTGGCAACTCTTTCGAAGTCTTTAGCGTTCATATCTTTACCTTTCCATTCACTAGCGTTTTTCGTCCGTGAGACGTTCGCGCTATTAGGACTATCTAGCAAGGTATTCGTTTGTCAATGAACGCCGCGCGCTAGCCTGTACCTATCATTCTCCATAGTGGCGAACCCATAGGCCCGATTCTAGCTTTGGAAACCTCGCGCGACCTCATTCGGTTTTCAATGATTACAGTATACGGTGCGTAAACGATTAACCAACTTGACATCTTCTCTTGCACATATTTTGCACACTTTTCAAACGACATGTCCACTTATACAAAAAGACATGTCCACTCATACAAAAAGACATGTCTACTTTCCCCTATAATTCCGCGCGCGCGTGCGCGCTCGTGTGCGGTCATGCGGCCTCTACAGGAAAAACAAAAGCGACGGCGCCCTTTTCAGGACGCCGCCAGACGGAAGGGGTAGTTATTGAAAATCGAGCGCTGAAAAAAAGCCCCCCTCTATTAGATATAGTACTCCCACAGACTAGCGTTCACATCATCCCAAACGTCATGCGGAAAATATACGTCACGCTTGTTGTATTTCCACACGAATATGAAGAGTGTCACGCAAAGGGCAATGCATACGAACAACTGAATCGCATATGACACGCTATCAGAAAACGCCATCATTGAGCGCCCTTTGAAGTGCTTTGGCCGTCTCAGGTCCGAACACGTTGTCGAGGTATCCATTGTAGTAGTTATACTTTCTCAAGCGAATTTGCAGATAGTTTGATGTTTGCCTTCCCCAATACCCGTCACGTTCGGCACCGATGCGCTCCTGCAAAGCCCAGACACATTCAGAGCCGCCCATGCCATGCGTCAGCGACGTTAGATTCGGTCGATATTCGTCACTGTCATAGAGCTGATTGGAAATCACGCCGTCTACGGTAGTTCCAAGATATCGTTGCAAAGCGCTAACGGAAAGCGGACCGAAATAACCATCAACCTCAAGTTTCGCATAGTCGAAGATAGGGCGAATACCCACGATGCATTCATTCCACGTGCGTTGTCTGCGCATTACTTTCGGCGGGTTTCCAGTGTTTCCCTCAAGTGTGCCAAAACCCCAGTCATGAACGCTCTCGATTATGCCTACATGGTCGCCCTTCCCGTCAATATCCCAATCGAACGACATGGCATCACCGACTAAAGCGTGTTGTGGTAACACCATATAATCTTGTGGCACATCGCGCAAATCCCATGCATCCCATCGGTGCCACGGGAAACCGACATTCGCTTTGGCATAGCACCATCGCAGATAAGCAACGCACCAATAGCCGTAATCAGGCGCGCCCAACTCGTTGAAGTATTTTGCGCCATTGGAAAGCCCCAGCTGAGAAGCGGCGATTTCGAGAACGTCGTTCACGGTACCCATAGCCATTCCTAAATCAACGGAATCTCGATGAAGCCGCGAACGCTTACGTTCGTCTGAGACGCGACCACAATTTTTACGGTAATGTGGTTATCATCAGACACGTCAATGTAAGACTGAATCACTTCAGTTTTGTTTGCCGTGCAAGCGATGACAGGCGCAGGCATCGTGAAAGCTGGGTGTACATATGCATAATAATAGGCAAGCGCAAGCGCATTGTAGGTATCTTTGATTTCGACAATCTTTGTGTTGGAATCATTGTCAACTGTGTTAGTCGTAAAGCCATATATAAAACCGGCAGGGGTTCCATCAGTAGAGCGCTGGTTGAAGTTGCTTCCCTGCACGTTGGTGAAAGCGGCTGCTCCGACAGGCTGTGCCTTACCGCTACGAATCGCGCAAGCGAGCGCCTTCTGCCCTAGATTGGAAGGATGGTTAGTTTCGTTATCGAACCAGCTATCGGCGCCTACGAACAACGGCGTTATGTCAACGAACTGCGTGCGGGTGGCGCTGTTTGCGGCACGCCACAGCGTTCGCCTGATTGTGGCAACGTCATAATAGGTAGTTACAGACGATGAAGCATAACCAACCAAGCGAATAGTTGCGAACGTGTTGCATCCAGCAAGTACAATCTTCGCGTTAGGGAAGCTGTTAGCCGCAGAGTTCAGCGCAGCCCTAACACGTAGCAGATACGCTTGACCTGTCACTGAAAGGTCCTGCACATACGTGTCATTGATTCCACCCATGAAGAAAACGTAAGCGACTTCCTCATTGTCGAACGCGGTATCTGCGACTGCGTTTGCAAGCTGCGAGACGAAATCCTTCTGCGTGTCATAATGACGCACGAAACCAGCTCCGTTCTGAGCATAGCTGTGCGGCATGACGCCTAGCGCCTGCGCTACCTGATACCACCACATGTCGCTGTCTGATTGGCTTCCCTGCGGTTTGGAATAGCTATCACCAATCACGACCATATGGCGCTGTGCCGTGACCGCTTCCAGCTCAGCGATTGCCGCCGCATTGTCTGCGATATCAGACGCATTCTCTGCGATTGCGGCCGCGTTAGTGGCGATGTTCGCGGCGTTCGTGTCGATGTTGTCCGCATTCGTGGCGATGTTGGCCGCGTTCGTGGCGATATCAGTCGTATTGCCTGCGATGTTAGACGTGTTCATTGCGATGTTCGTCGTGTTCGTCGCGATGTCAGCGGCATTGTCCGCGATATCGGACGTGTTCGTGGCGATGTTCGCCGCATTGGACGCGATTCTGCCATCGAACGTCTGCACCTCAGTCCTATACTGCTCAATCTGTGCGTTATAGTTGCCAGTCAGCGCCCAATACAATTCGTTAGTGATTGCAATGCCAATAGGCACGTATTGGCGTGACGTATAGCTGTTGCCCTGATAGCTAACTATCGTTAGCGGCTCATACGTGCGCGTGGAGTCCCATTCGATTGGGTCTGCGATGATAGGCACGTATCGAGCACCGATGTATTGCGTTACCGCCATATCTTTTACCTCCGTAAGTTAACCGTTTAATTACCATCAACCTCAAAGCGAAGAATCAAGCGCCCATAAGTTTCCTCGCCATACACAGCGCCAGTGTCAAACTGGATATCGCTCCACGAGTCAGGCACATAGGCACAGAAATAACCATCATCTGTAAGGCCAAAAAACACTTGTTTTACGACTTGCGTGAAGATGTATTCCAGATTCTCGTTAACCCAAGTGCGAACCTGCTCACGATAATAGTCATCGAAACCAGACGCGACAAATTCGACGAATTGTTCTTGCAGCTCTGTGATAGCAGTCGTGTTGCCATTGATAGCTTTGGCTAGTGTGTCGCTGTAAGCAACCATTTTCACGAACTGCTTGCAAAGCTCTTTGAAACCTTGCTCCATAGTGAGAACGTCGGTGTAGAACTTTGGCAGGGCTGGGGTGAACGCTGTGAATGCGCCGAAATAGGGTTGCGGATATACAGGCGTGAATGAACCGTTCATTTGCTATTCACCTTCTTTCGAGAACTTGTCAGTAAGTTTGACTATGGAAGCGTTCAGGTTATTGATTGTAAATGTGAATTCCTTCATCGACGTGTTAATCATCCAGAAAAGTCCACAGCAAGCGACAATCGGAAAACCCACTGAACCAATCGCCTGAACGATTTGATTGTAGTCCAACTTTACCTCCCTCCTAAAATGCGTTGACGTTCATGGACAGGAGACAGCTGAAAAGTGGCTCCAAATCCTTTAGAATCATCAGGTCCACATCGTCGTAAGACTCTAGCCGCTTTGCAATGTCTGCGATAGGTTCCTGATGAATCCTCTCATATTCCATATCAGTCCCAGAACTGGCATAGTCAGCATTTGCGCCAGCAAGTTCGGTTTGCGGAAAGTCGCTGTACACGTTGCGAGACTTGTAGTAATCGGAAGACGCGCCGATAAGCGTCGGGGAGCTTTCGATAAGTCCGTACAGATATACGTACTTAGGCATAATCTCGTTAAGCGTCCTGAGAAACTCCATCTTCCACATACGCACAGGCATGAGCGAAATGTCACGGAAGTAGAAACGCGCTATAATCTTCTCCTTCAAACGCGCATCTTGCTCGTCAGAGAACTTAGGGAAGTTCCACGTCCCATCATCCCACACGATGTAACCATCCGTGTACAGCTCACCTAGCGTGACTGATGTGACCGAATTGAACGGATAGCGTTCATCCAAATCAGGAGACTCAAAGGGGTCAATCATGCGTTACCACCAACCTCGTACATATCGCGCACGTTATGAACCAGATTCCAGTTCTCGCTTTCGTTGTCCTCAGCCCACACGACATGAATGGGCGCTTCCAGATACTCGCCGAAACGCTCGTTAAGTTTGTTCGCCGCGCGCCTGCGTTCGTCCAGCGAATTGAGTGAAACCAGAGTCGCAGGACGTTTCTGAGCTGAGATTTCGTCCTCAGTCTGTCGTTCTGCCTTAAACGGGAGGTTAGGGCTTCCCAGCATCATGAAAACTTGATTCCAGACGAACAATTCATCTTCGGCGATTTCGTGCTCTTTGTATTCGACACCTGTGCTAAGGATTTCGTAGTCAATCGACTCGATTCCGTCCGTCGCTAGGATTGCAGGCTCTCCGTCGGCAACTTGCCTGAAGAGATTCACCATGTCTTGCCTGCGTCGTTGGTCGCCTTTCAGGATGAATGGCATCTGTTGATGGAACCTGTTAGTCCTCTTCACCAAACGAATCTGTGCCAATTCGCGCGCGTATAGGTCGATTCCGTTCATCAGCGGATAGCGCGTTGCGTTGTCATACACAAGGACGCCGTTGGTGTTGTCACAATAGAATTTCGTGCCATTCTGCCCTAGCGCCTGCCAAGTTGACGGAACGTCATACATATTGGGGCGACCGTTTCCACACACTTGCAGCGACATGAAAGTGCCTGGCATCTTTTTAGGGAATGCGATTGTAGCCATTCCACCAAGAAGGAGCTGCAACTCCAGATATCGCTCGTCGCATGTCTTAGGAAGGTTTACCCAGCGATAGCGCGACATTGCCATTTGGACAATCAGATTTCTGTAGTAACTATACAGGCGCTCGTTAAGGTCAATGGATTGCACGTAGTTTCTAGGCAGGCACCCGCTACGATTTGGGCGCTGCATTGTGTTTCTGTTCTTCCCACCACGTTTAGACATTTTGCATCATCGTCCCATCTGCGGACACAGTTACCCACGGAATGCTCTGCCCTCTAACACATTCTAGCATTTCCTGAGAGTCACTTTCAAGCTGCCGATACGTGTCTAGCTGAGCCTGCATGCTGCTCTCTATCGCCGCCATTCGCGCCGTGCTCTCTTCGCTCCTGAGCGCATAGTCAACATGGTACGCAATGAGCGAGTCGATTTCCTCATCAGTCATGCCCTGATACGTGTCAAGCTCAAGCAGCACCGAAAGCTCACGCTTAATGGGAATCAGATTCGTTTCCTCAGTTGCCATAGATGCTCACCCTTCCAATCTCCTCTGGATTGCTCCAAACGGTCACGCCGTTAAGGAACATGTTTTCAATAACACGATTGACCGAATTGTTTGAACTCTGCCTATCGTCAACCCAAATATCAGAAGCCTTCCAATATGTGAAATGCTTCATCAGCGTAAGTCCAGAACGCGCAACGTCCCAGACCTGATTCAGCGCATATCCGTAACGCGCGAACGTGTCACCAGCCTGCCTGATTGCGGAAGCATCTTCGGTGCGCACCTTTATCTGCAATCCGCGTGTCATGAATGCATCACTGGACATGTCACCAGAATATGCACCAATCCTGCTAGGCGTGTCGTTGCGAGAATCATAGTAAGAATAACGCGCGCGTGCCTGCGTGTTCTCCAACACTTCCTTAGCGTTAAGGATTGCTACTGCATCGCTGTAATCCGCATTCGCAACTTGCGTGTCCCTAGAGCGGTCAGAGTTAGCGCGTAACGTAGTGGCCTCGTTGTTCGTGTTTGCAGTCTCGCAAGCCACCGTGTTAGCGTTCTGCGACGTAAGGCAGTTGTTGGAGTTGTTCGTTTGGTTGGTTCTGTCAGTGTTCATCGACACTTGATTTGTCGTGTTGACGCTTGTCGTGGCAGCCGCAACGTCGTTGTTTCGTTGTTGCGATTGCGTCGCTACGTAGCTATTGCATTGCGTCATAGCAATCGCGTTAGAAGAGTTGGCACTTGCGGTCGCGTTTGATGTGGTGTTACCGATTAACATTGCCGCGCCTACCAAAGCGGTCGCGAAAACGCCGACTGGCCCTGCCGCTGCGCCTACGGACAAAGCCGCCGTGCTAGCCGACGATGCCAACGGCAACATGCTAAGGCCGCCTGCCACGGTTCCGTTTTGCACGGCTGCCGCGTTGCTGTTAGCTGTTGTGGCGATTGAAGTCTCGTTTTGCGCGACCGTCGTCGCAATCATCAGCGTGTTCGTTGCGGACGCTTCCTGATTTATCTGATAGTTATTCTGGGCAACCATTTGTGTGCCGCAGTCGTTCGCGCTGTTTGTGTTCGCCGTATTCGTGGCGGTCGTGAGGTTCGTGTTTGCCGTCTGGGTGTTCGTCGTGTTCGCCATGTTCGCGACCATCGTAGCTGCGCTTGCGTAAGAGTTTGCTTTTGCCGTGTCCGCTAGGTCTTTCGCGTTCTCGCAATCGGTGTTGGCTTCTCGCAGCGTCGTGTGGTACCCAACAAGGGCGTCGCGTCGCGCGTTCTGCAAACCGTTGTAGTGGTGCAGGTTGTATGCCGTCTTTCCGTCCATGTACAGAGAATATGTGGGAATGCCCCAATCGAAGCAGTTCTCGTACCAGTCGGAATCTGGAATGGAAGTGCTTCTAGTTGTGCCGTTCAATCTGTGCCACGAATAGGATGTAGAGCCTACCCCACCGATTCCAGTGAACAGGACGCGAATGTCTAGGAACGGGAAAGCGACACTAGTCCTTAGCAGCGCCTTCACGTCTCCCGTGTCCTCAATGCGAACGGAAATCTTCTTGCCCTCGTTGTCCGTGATTTCAAGATTCGAGTATGGGAACGTGTAGAGCTTAGCGAAATCCGCATACTCTTCGGGAAAGTCGAAATCTTCCTTTGACAGTGAGATGTTGCCTAGAGACGTGTTGACCCCGTGACACTCATACATGTTGTATCCGTCGATATAGATAGGCGAATCAAAATCGATAGATATAAGCTCATACGGAAGCACGAACATGGCAACAATCGAGTTGACGAAATTCGGTCGATATTGCATCAAATGCTGAATGAAGCTTTCATTTCCGAAACACTGGTTTGCTTGAATCGCATACGCCGTGATGTTGTTTGGCAGCAAATCACCGACGTTCGTTGCAGTCGGTGTATTCAGTGAAGAATAATCACCAGAATCACCGAATTCGTAGCCGTTTACTTGAAGCTGCTTCCCGAATCGGTCTTGAGTGTCAGAATATGTGGGCGCTGAGAACGACGTGCTGGAATCCATGTCAACGAGACCGATTGACGCAAGCTGCGACGGCGCGACGGTCGAGCACAGAATGACCCATTTCTGTCCAGCACCAAAGGAGAGATAATCGCTGCTCACGACTATGCTGCTCTTACCGAAGTCAACATCAGGCGCAAGAAGATACTCACAGTTGTTGATGGGATTGCTCAAATAATCATCGACGTTGGTAGCGGCAACGGGAGCATGTCCGCGCTCAAGCATCATGTAGTTGATTTGAACGTCATTCTGAAAGTTCGTCCATACGTCAGGAACGACACGCAACTCCGTGCTGTTAGGAGCGCGATACACAATTTCGTCAACGAAAAAGTACCATCTGCGCACACCGTCTAGAGTCTCCCAGTCGATGGGATTGTCGGCGGATGTTGCGATTGGCATTTCGATGTAAAGATAGTTGTAACGAGCGGCAACGTCATAAGGCACGGGAAGCTTTACGAATCCCTCTGGCACGATACGCGCAGCCTGTTGCAGGTCTATGGCATAGAAATCAGAAATGCCGTCAAACCATGCATCACGCGCCGCGTTGCTCTCGAACTTCACAACGTCCTTATAGTCGCTATTCCAAATGACGTTTACGAGACGCACTTTCGTGAATTCATTCCATCTCGTGTAATCGAATGTGTTCTGGAACGCATACACATCGACGGTCGAAATGTTGGGAAACTCCGTGTCCCTGCGAAGATGTGGGAAATCCAAAGAAAAGCACCTCCTTTTTTTGTTAGAAAGATGGCCGCCCCAAAGTGTTGCCTTCAGAGCGGCCATTTTCACGACGTTCGCGCGTTATCAGGCAACGGTTGCTGTAACGGTGGCAACTAGCTCAGTCTCGGTGCTATGAGCAGGATGCCCATAGGTGGACTTGCACGTTACCGTGATTACGTCACCAATTTGACGCCCTTCGCCCACATGCAGGACGCCATAGCTGTCAACGAACGTCCTCGGGTCGCAAATGGGGTCATCGTCCTCATTGACGATAGCGATAGCATACGTGCAGGCTTCAGGCGCAACCACAATCGCGTCACCAGTGTACAGGGCAGACGGGTCATTGTTGACAAACAGAGAGCCAGACGTAGTCACCGTAATCTGCACGTCCTCACCAGCATGCGGCGATGCGTTAGAAAGCGTGGCTGAAATGCCCTCGAAAGCTTCGGTAACAGTAGAAACGCTAGTTGCAGAATTCGTGGTGAATAGGATTGCGGGAACGAACGGCGAAATGGAGTAGATTCCCCAGTGGTGCAGGAAGTAGTTCTGCCCCAGCGTTTTTGGATTGTAGATGGAGGTGGTCTCGTATTCCGTGTCCTTGCACATGAAGAAATCGTCCGTCGTGAGAATCGCCTGAGCGCCGTCAATCGGGAACTCGTCAAGAACGATTACACGCTGCTCAACTTCCGCCTTCTCCATGTGGAACAGCACGGCGAGAGCGTCCACGTCGATGGAAGCCTCAACCTCTGGGGTGATGAAGAGCACCAGTTCGCTAGGCTTTGCGAAAACGGGAACGTCCTCAATCTGTCCGCTGTTGTACAGAGTGGTCGGATAAGTCAGCTTCCTGCGATACACACGGAACTGCTTAAGAAGCGCCTGCGCGGTCTGCTGGTTGGTCGGTGCGGAAACCTGCACCTTAAAGAAACCCCACTTCTGCTCATAGATTGCGAAAAGCTCCTTCATGATTTGGTACTCATCATATTCGTCCGAATTCATGGGTACCTCAAGAATGGCGGCAACGAGCCGATTCAGACCTCCTTCCTCAGTGAACGCGGAACGCAGCTCGTCACGGTTCACGGTAATGTCGTAACGGTCGCGCCTGTTCTGGCTATGGAACCATTGCGCAACGTCGGGACGCGCCATTTTGAAAACGTCCTCGGCATCATCGATATACGAATGCGCGCGAATCCACTTCGGAATGATTTCCTGCAACGTGGAGCCATACATGAGACGCGACTTCTTGAACACGGCCAGCGGGTTCTTCCAAGCCTGCTGATGAACGTAAGTCTCGCCGATGCGCATAATGAGCACGTCGATGAACTGATTGAAGTAATTGCGATTCATGGGGTCGAAGAGCGCGTCAATCGTCGCATCGATACCATGCTGCGTGGGGTTAGGAATCCTCTGCTGGAAGTCGTTCGTTGCCGACAACCAGACTTTTGCGAGAATAGTCGAATTCTTTTCTGCCATTTCTAGCACCAAATCCTTTCGTTAGATAGATAGGTCAAGCTCTGCGATGCTTCGCGTGTCAACATAATCGGTCGTAATCTCAGGTTCGGAATCGTCACGAATCACAGCACCATTGTCAATCACAACAGACTGTGCGTCACGAATGGCCCTGATTGAAGCATCCATCGCGTCCAGACGCGAACGCATTTCGTCCATGAAACTTCGCATCGCTTCATAATCGTTATGCGTAGTCTCTTCTACGTCTCGCGTGTCTGCGTCCGTGTCCTCGATGATATCGTCTCTGTCTCGGACAACGTTCTCAGTCTCGTTTTCCACTTCTACCCTCCCAACTACAAAATAATAGGTCTTTTACATAGCAAAGCGGCCATACGAGAGCTCTACCCCCGTATGGCCTCATTATATCGCAGACGGTAACACAATGCATCTGTTGAAATGCGCATTTCCTACGCACATGCAGAGCGCCGAAACCAATCGGGGCTGTCCGCTCACGCACTACTCACGTTTGCAATGGTACCACCCACAACCACAATATACCATCTAGCGGATTCCGAAGCAAGTCAGCACGTCCCGAAACCTGCTCTTCACGTCCACCGTGTCATATCGCAGCAGGTTCATGTAATACGCTTCGCCGAACGTCTGCATGAGCCTGCTAGTCTTTTTGGCTGCCATGTAATTAACCTTTGCATCGTCGTTGGAGAAATAGTAAATCGCTCGCGCATCGGCTGGAATCTTGTCAGTCACATAATAATAGCCTTCCTGCCAGTCTATCCATACACCGAAATGCATGCCGTTAAAGTGAATTCCAAATGAGAACTTAGCGCGTTTTGGTTTGGGATTAACAAAATCCGTGTTGATTCCAGTGAATTCGTTAAGCGCTGAAGTCCTGCCTTGCTCAGAACCTGCCAACATGCGACCTGCGACTGTCCCAGAAAGCTTCTCATATCCGTAAGACCCAGAATCGACGTAATGAAGCAGAAAAGTCTTGTTGCCAAACCATCTGTAACCAAACTTCAAATCAGACGTCACGCCATAGTGTCCGAAATACGGATTTCCGAAATCACAAGCGTTGCCAAGAAGATACACACGTGGGCGCAAAGATTTTGTATCAGCACGTTCGCGAGAGACCGTGTCAACGATATCAGCAAGAATCTGGAATTCGTTTTGTAGGTATCTGTGATATCTGTCCGTGCGCTCAATAACTGCTTCATCTAGCAGAATCCTGCGAACGTTTTTGAATGTTCTTTTCTTCATGCTTTGCGCTGCCGTCATTGCAATAAAATACCCTAGTATATACCATTTCGGTTTTTCTTTATCATCAGCAGGCTTTTCTGCAATGTACGCACAGCGCGTGTCTGTCTTGAAAAGATAGTTCTCGTTTTCTGGCAAATCCTCGATACGTCCAAAATAACCGTCAGACACGCCGCTGA
>JAZUMR010000006.1:0-33879 GCA_045603685.1 Prevotella sp. | reverse complement strand
GACAATGAAGAATTAAGAATATTAGTGAAAGAAATTATTTTAATTAATCATATTGGTTTCAATGTCTTTATAAGGAAATAAATATGAATAATGTGGATAATCTGGCCATTAATAGGAATTAATAATATTAGTGAGGAAATTATTCTTATTATTCACATTGGTTTCAGTGGAGCAAAGGAAACAAGTCTGCATAATGTGGATAATTCTGCCATTAATTGGAATTAATTATATTAGTGAAGAAATTATTCTTATTATCCACATTGGTTTCAATGTATCTATAAGGAAATAAATATGAATAATGTGGATAATTCTGCCATTAATTGGAATTAATTATATTAGTGAGGAAATTATTCTTATTATCCACATTGGTTTCAGTGGAGCAAAGAAGACAACACGGACAACCTCAGACAACATTGTATCTGGAAGAGATTGTCCCTTGTTGTCATTGTTGTCTAAAATATAAAAAGAGACAATACAGACAATGAAGAATTAAGAATGAAGAATTAAGAATTTATTCAAATTAGTTACATTAGTTTCAATTTTCACGAACTATTCATCCCAAACAATCAGGTTTCTGTCAAGAGGGATGGAGTATCGTGAGCCACGCTCGCCTGTTATGATATAATTGTTTGCAAGATGCTCGTCAAACTTCTCAACAAACGCCTTTCTTATGCGTGCTATATTCTCATTCAGCGCATTGCCCAACGGATTAACAACCTTCGTGATAGTAAGATTCAGCCTTGCCTCGTCGGTATTCGGACGGAGCTGCTTGTAGATATTTAGCAGTTCTGTATAATGGTCGGGCATATGCTTGCAAACAATCCCTTCAGGATAGCGCAGATAAAGAAAATATATTGCCTTGGGCAATGCCCCCATCTCAATTTCGATGTTATTGTAGTCAGGAAGCAAAATACGATAATCAGGGGTAATTGTCATGCGTGACAGAGGCTCCTGCTTGTCGATAAACTCATGTATCGCCATCAGCGAAACGCCCTCAAGCCTAAGCCTCTGAACGGTCAAACGTAGTTCGCGAAGAATATTTTGCGTCTCGGCAAGACTCTGTTCCTCTAATATTTCATCTTCTGTCTTTTCCAGGCACAAATCATCGTCAGACTTGCCGTTATGTCTTTTTAACTTAGCAAAATTACCAAGTCCCCTACCCTTTTTGGTGTCTTCTGGCTGACTCTCGCTGGAAACACTATACAGTACTTTATCAGCCTTGGCACACATTTCCATATCAGAAAGGCTGTCCCAGGAATAAGGCTTTTCGGGTTCACAGGATTCCGAGCAATGTATTTCCGCATAAACGCAAGAACATTCTGAATTGCAAGAAGATATCTCATCAATTATCTTTTCGGAATTAACAGCATCACGTATTTTCTCCTTCAGGTCATTAATGACCGAGAACCGATTACAATGTGTGAAATCTATATCGGCAAGAACTATTTGCATGAATCTGACATCACCAGCATTGCGTTCCTGCCTTCCATTGAAAATAAGCGACGGCTGAAGGCTCTCCCTTTTCTCCTTGTCAGAAACAAACGTTACAAACGCATTGCTCTGTACTTTCGTAACAATCTGTTCTGAAGAAAGATACGGAGCGTAATATCTTACCTTCTCCTCTGTGGCATTTTCCTTCAATAAAAACGGCAAATAACAGAAGTCCATGCCTATCTTCCCGAACATTATTCTCATCAACTCATAGTTGCTGAGGATGAAATCATTAACAACTTCATCATACCCATTCTCGATGTAGAATATCTGATTTTCTCTTGGACAGAATGGCAAATCTCTAAATAGTATTTCACCTGCTAACATCGCCTCAGTTTTCTATATATGCTCCAGCAGAAGAATGTTCTGCCGGAGCGTTTGTATTTAATTATTTTCCAAACAGCCTGTCTTTCAGACTCTTATTCTTAGATTTAGGTGAGGAGTCCTCATTCACATTATCGTCACAGTCAGCAAAATAATTGGTATTCTCCGTCATAGATGAACCTGGAGATTGCATTTCAGCGCACATCACGCTATAATACTTGCTGCGGCAGCGACGTTCTTTTGCGAACATGGCATTTGTCTCCTCTGCATTTGCCGAAAAACGGAGCGAGTTCCTAATGCCCATCTCTCCTGCAACCTTCTCAACATCCTGATCAGCACCAATATATGTGAATGTCCACCCCATTTGGCGCAGTTCCTCTACAAGTGACTTTATCTGACTGCCGCTCCATGTGCATGATGCATTCTCATAGCCGTCAGTTATGATGCTGACCAGAACTCTGTCGTCGTGAGTGACAGCATGCTGCAGTTCGCTGATACATACGCCCATAGCATCGTAGAGAGCAGTACAGCCAAGAAGCGGATAATCCTCTGAGGTAATATCACGTGCCTCCATAATAGGCATTGCCGAATAAATACGATTCAGGAACTGCTCGCCAGCACTGAACGAAGCAAGCGTGACAAACTGCTGTAATTCAGGATGTTTCTTCTGTGACATACGGATAGAAGCAAGCGTTTCGTTTACTCCTGTGAGAGCCTGAGAATAGATTCTATTCATTGAAGCAGAGGCGTCAAGAATAATAAGGTTGTAGACTTTCTGAATTTTCATAATCTTGTAATTAAAATGTTAGACTTCTTGTTGTTTTGATACTGCAAAGTTAAATATAACTCCATGCATCAGCAAGAAAAAACATTTTGCAAGACTTGCAAAACAGAAACTCACCTATATCTTCGCTCATGATATGCAGCATTTCAAAATGTAAAGAACGGCATAAGCATAAATGACTTTCTCGATGCAAAGTTAAGAAAATATATTATTGCCACAAAATATTATGGCAGAATAATCTCAGAAAAAGAGTATAGGGACGTTCTAAAAATTACGTATTTAGGTATTCACTTATTCTATTGTTTCTGTTTCGGTCGCTTTTCGACTCTTTCGATGTCATTTTGTCAAGCTTCATCAGTCACATAGACCGCTATATCCCTTCCTCAACTAACAAAAGCACATACAAAAGAAGAACAAAAATCAACTCGACGTTTTTTTTAGAACGCCACTATAAGAACAAACCAGAAAACATACTGAGTTTTCTTATTTTTCGCATGAAAAAATGTACGTTGTAATTATCAAAAACGGCATTAAAGCAACCAATAATTCTTAATAAACATGATTTTTCAGTAACAATATATTGAATTGGCAGGTAATAAGCACTTATTCAAATTTTCAAACAGTGCTTTTTAAATTATTAAAAGCTACTAATGACATCGCCATTCAATGCTTATTGTATCAGAACATACACGCAGTCATCTAGCAAACTTGCATATATAACAGTAAATCAGACAATTACACAAACTCGGATTTTTCGCGAAAATACGGACATAAGAAGAAAAAAAGAAATACAGCCAAATCTCACAGCGTCAAAAATGCGAAAGTTTTCTGAAACGAGATACATTCACACAGTGCCAAACGAAATTACAAATTAGGTTATGACATAACGCAGATAACTTATGGCATATCCTATTTGCTAATCATAAAAAAACATCCCTTTCATCATTATACAGGCAACAAAACTCAATCATGTTATTTGACTGTAATATGGAAACACCCCTGCTTGACCTCATATTTAATATAACATCTGCCAGCCTCACGCATATCACGCAACACCTCAGACAGCACCCACTTTAACGTGTCGTTCTGAACCGCACGTCGTTCAGGTTGCGAAGGATTGCTGACGGTGATGTATCTGTTATAGCAGATGTCGAATGTCGTACCATAGAGATGGCAGGAATTTTCCGTAGCATTGACATTATGCTTCTGCAGTTTTCTGACGTCTGTCTTAGTACGCATAGCACTGGTGACGATAATTCTGTGCAGAGGAATGCCCTTAACGTACAGCGAATCGAAGTAGTTTCTGCCTATATCATTAAGAAGATTAGCAGCACGAGGGACAAGATAAGGTATACTACGACTCAGATTGTCAACAGTATAATACGGATTTGCACCGACATAAACCAGTTCTGACATTCGCTTTTCCGCTTCATTCCGGTCATTAACAGCATCAACGCCCCATCGCTTCACGCCCTCAGTATGCACATCCTGATTATCAGGGAAACAATCCTTATAACTCGGCACACTGTATATCGGGTGGAACGACTGGCTAATAGTATTCGCCACTGTGGCAGAAATAGCATTATTCTTTGGTTTATCCTCAGAGGAAGAAGCTTCTGAAATAGAAGTTGTTATATACGGTGTTACACCAACAATGTCTGCAGTAGATATTGTATCAGGAAGCTGCATGGCTGTCGAATCAGATGAAACAGAATCATGTTCTGTCGTGCCGCCGTGTTTTGCAATTCCTGGGTATGAGCATCTGAACAAGGCTAATACCACTACAACAATGCCAAATGTTTGCAAATATATATTTTTTGAGACTTTCATACGATAAAATGTTCGTTTTCGGTGCACAAAGTTATAAAAAAATGATTGAATATGAAAACCTTTTTGTAATTTTGCAGAAAAATTTAAATAAATAACGCTATTGATTGAGAAACATATAATAATAGAGGATGTTGACCCCGTAATGTTCTATGGGGCAAACAATGCAAATCTTCAGATGCTGAAGTCGCTGCTTCCCAAACTACGCATTAACGCTCGCGGAAATGTTATCCGTGTTCTTGGCGATGAGGAAGAAATATGCTCATTTGAGGAAAATATAGAGAATATACGGCTGCACCTGATAAAATACAACAAAATCAGCGAAGAGGACATCCTTGACATCGTCAAATACAGAAAGACAAAGGATGAGGCATCAAAGGATGTCATCGTATATAACATTAGCGGCCGACCAATAAAAAGCCGCTCGCAAAACCAGCAGATGATTATTGACGCCTATATGCGCGACGATATGATTTTTGCGGTAGGACCAGCAGGAACAGGCAAGACTTATCTGTCTATAGCCCTTGCGGTAAAAGCTTTGAAGGAGAAGCAGGTGAAACGAATTATACTGTCACGTCCGGCTGTTGAGGCTGGCGAGAAGTTGGGTTTCCTGCCTGGGGACATGAAAGAGAAAATTGACCCATATCTGCAGCCGCTTTACGATGCATTAGAGGATATGATACCAGCCGTGAAGCTTCATGATATGATTGAAAAACATATCATCCAGATTGCTCCTTTGGCATTTATGCGCGGACGTACACTGAACGATGCTGTTGTGATTCTTGACGAGGCGCAGAACACCACCACGGCACAGATAAAAATGTTCCTTACACGAATGGGATGGAATACAAAGATGATTATCACAGGAGATATGACTCAGATTGACCTCCCAAGAAACACCCGCTCAGGATTAGGGGAGGCACTGCAAATTCTGAAAGGGATAAAGGGAATTTCAATGATTGAAATGAACCAGAAAGACATCGTAAGGCACAAGCTTGTGACAAGCATTGTCAATGCTTACGAAAAATACGAAACAAAAGAAAGAAATATAGAATCATCAGAAAACAAATAGAACAATGAAATCTTTAACAAAAACCGAGTTTAATTTCGAAGGACAGAAGAGTGTGTATCATGGCAAAGTTCGTGATGTATATAATATCAATGACGATATTCTTGTCATGGTAGCCAGCGATAGAATCTCTGCATTTGACGTAATCCTTCCAAAAGGAATTCCTTTCAAGGGTCAGGTTCTTAATCAGATTGCTGCAAAGATGCTTGACGCAACAAGCGATATTTGCCCTAACTGGAAATTGGCTACTCCGGACCCTCAGGTAACAGTAGGCTTGGCATGTGAAGGATTCAGAGTTGAAATGATTATCCGTGGCTATTTGACAGGCTCTGCATGGCGTGACTATAAAAAAGGTGTACGTGAAATATGCGGAGTAAAGCTGCCTGAAGGCATGAGAGAGAACGAACATTTCCAGGAGCCGATTATCACACCAACAACAAAGGCTGATGAGGGACACGACATGAATATCTCTAAGGAGGAAATTATAGCACAGGGACTTGTTTCTGCTGAAGATTATGCTGTAATGGAAGACTATACACGAAAGCTTTTCGCACGTGGTCAGGAAATTGCAGCGAAGCAGGGCCTGATACTCGTTGACACTAAATACGAATTTGGAAAAAGAGACGGAAAAGTATATCTCATAGACGAAATTCACACTCCTGACTCTTCACGTTATTTCTATGCCGATGGCTATGAAGAAAAATTCGAGAAGGGCGAGCCACAAAAACAACTGTCAAAGGAATTCGTGCGTCAGTGGCTGATTGAGCATGACTTCATGAACGAGCCTGGACAGATAATGCCAGAAATCACTGATGAATATGCGGAAAGCGTTTCTGAGCGTTACATTGAGCTGTACGAGAAGATAACAGGTGAAAAACTCTGTAAAGCTCAGGAGACTTCTGACATCAACGCACGAATCGAAAAGAATGTAAGTGATTACCTTAAAAGCAGATAATCACTAATAAAAACAACACATAAATGCGGAGCCCTCGTATATAGAAACAAATGTTGTATGGGGGATGCGCAATAAAACACAACGCTAAAGCAAATAGTTTTGCATGGATAAATATGGAATAATCGGCTATCCATTAGGACATTCCTTCTCACCTGGATTTTTTAACGAGAAATTCAGAAATGAGGGAATTGATGCTGTATACGAAAGGTACGAGCTGTCACAGATTGACCTCCTGCCAGAGATTATTGCATCTAATCCTGAGCTATGTGGGCTAAACGTCACAATACCCTACAAGCAACAGATTATGCAATATCTTGACGAACTTAGCGAAGAAGCAAGAGAAATTGGCGCAGTAAACGTTGTAAAGGTCACTCACAATGGAAAGAATGTGCATCTGAAAGGATTCAACAGCGACGTAATTGGATTCTCGCGTTCAATAGAGCCCCTGCTTGAAAAGCATCACAAGAAAGCATTAATCCTTGGCACTGGAGGTGCTGCGCAAGCCATAGACTATGGCCTGAAGCAATTGGGATTAGAAACTATCAAGGTGAGCAGATACGAACGCCCGGATACAATACAGTATGACAAAATCACTCCTGATGTCATCAAAGAATATAAGGTAATAATAAACTGTACGCCAATCGGAATGTATCCGAATACGGAAGAATGTCCTAATCTTCCGTACGAAGCAATGGATAGTCAGCATCTTCTATATGACCTCATTTACAACCCAGACACCACACTATTCATGAAAAAAGGAATGGAGCGTGGGGCTGTTGTAAAGAACGGATTAGAAATGCTTCTTCTGCAAGCATACGCATCATGGGAGTTTTGGCATGAGAAATAAATGTGATTCATACCCATACAAACCGCAGGAATACCAGCAACAATAAATACCAAACAATAAGATGGACAATAGATATATGCTACGCGGAGTGTCTGCCGCAAAAGAAGACGTTCACAACGCAATAAAAAATATAGACAAGGGACTGTACCCGCAAGCTTTCTGCAAGATAATACCAGACATCCTTGGAGGCGACCCTGACTATTGTAATATTATGCATGCTGACGGCGCAGGAACAAAATCAAGCCTCGCATACATGTATTGGAAAGAGACTGGCGATATAAATGTTTGGAAAGGCATTGCACAGGATGCTATCGTAATGAATACCGATGACCTTCTGTGCGTAGGTGCGGTAGACAACATACTGGTATCCAGTACAATAGGAAGAAACAAAATGCTGGTTCCTGGAGAGGTTATATCTGCAATAATTAACGGAACAGACGAACTCCTCAAGGAACTGAGAGAAATGGGCGTGGGAATATACCCTACCGGAGGAGAAACAGCTGACGTTGGCGACCTTGTAAGAACTATAATTGTAGACTCTACTGTTACATGCAGAATGAAACGTAGCGATGTAATTGACAATGCAAATATCCAGCCAGGTGATGTGATTGTCGGATTATCATCTACAGGACAGGCTACCTACGAGAAAAAATATAATGGCGGAATGGGAAGCAACGGACTCACATCAGCAAGACATGATGTCTTTGCTAAGTACCTTGCCGAAAAGTATCCTGAGAGTTACGACCATGCTGTACCTAACGACCTCGTGTATAGCGGACAATATGCGCTAACTGACGAAGTCAATGATTCCCCACTTAATGCCGGACAACTTGTGCTGTCTCCAACAAGAACCTATGCACCTGTAATTAAGAAAATACTTGATGAACTGCGCAACGAGATTCATGGCATGGTACATTGTACTGGAGGCGCACAAACAAAAGTGCTGCATTTTGTTTCTGACAACTGCAAGGTAATTAAAGACAACATGTTCCCTGTGCCACCGCTATTCCGTGCCATACACGAATGCTCAGGCACAAGCTGGAAAGAAATGTATCAGGTATTCAACATGGGACACCGTATGGAAATATACGTTAAGCCTGAAATAGCAGAAAGGATTATTGAAATCAGCAAGTCTTTCAATATTGACGCCCAGATTGTTGGACATATAGAGGAGGGTAAAAAATCCCTTACTATAAAATCTGAATTCGGAGAATTTAATTATTAACGACAAGCAAGTAACACTATAATTTAATGGATAATAACAACATTCTTCAAAAACTTGACGGACTGGAAGCAAGATACGAGGAAGTAAGTACGCTTATCACTGACCCTGCTGTGATTTCCGACCAACAAAGATACGTAAAACTCACAAAGGAATATAAAGACCTTGAAGACATTATTATATTAAGAAAGAAATATATTGAATGTCTGGAAGGAATTGCTGAGGCAAAGGATATCATGATCAATGAAAGCGATGCCGACATGAAAGAAATGGCACGCGAACAACTCGCAGAGAATGAAGCTCTCCAGCCACAATTAGAAGAAGAAATAAAGATTGCACTGATACCTAAAGACCCTGAGGACGCTAAGAATGTCCAGATGGAAATACGTGCTGGTACAGGTGGCGATGAGGCTTGTCTTTTTGCAGGTGACCTGTTTAAGATGTACAAAACTTTCTGCGAATCAAAAGGATGGACACTGTCTGTCACAGATGTATCTGAAGGTGCGGTCGGAGGATACAAGGAAATTGATTTTGCTGTAAGCGGCGCCGATGTCTATGGCGTTTTGAAATACGAATCAGGTGTACACCGTGTGCAGCGTGTCCCTGTCACAGAGTCAAACGGACGAATGCAGACTTCTGCAGCAACCGTGGCTGTACTGCCAGAGGCAGAGGCTTTTGACGTGCAGATAAACGAAGGAGAGATAAAATGGGATACATTCCGTTCATCTGGCGCAGGCGGACAGAACGTAAATAAGGTAGAATCTGGTGTGCGTGCACGCTATATGTGGAAAAATCCGAATACGGGCGAAGTTGAAGAGATTCTTATTGAGTGTACAGAGACTCGTGACCAGCCTAAAAATAAGGAACGTGCTCTCTCGCGTCTTAGAACATATATTTATGATAAAGAACATCAGAAATATCTTGACGACATAGCAAGCAGACGAAAAAGTCTGGTATCAACAGGTGACCGTTCTGCAAAAATTCGTACCTATAATTTTCCACAGGGACGTGTAACAGATCATCGCATCGGCTATACTACACATGACCTGTCAGGATTTCTTGGCGGAAACATACAGGACATGATTGATGCTCTTACCGTTGCAGAAAATGCAGAACGCATGAAAGAGGCGGAACTATAAACCCATCTACCCAAACGCAAGTTCTGCACGTTCCGAACATCTGACCTGAAGACAGATGGAAAGATTCAGCTACTACATATAAATTATTCAATTACATAGGCAATGAACAGAGAACAACTCATTGAGCAGATTAAAACAAAGAAAAGCTTCCTATGCGTAGGACTTGACACTGACATAAAGAAAATACCACAGCATCTCTTACAGGAGGAGGACCCAATATTTGCTTTCAATAAAGCAATTATTGATGCTACTGCCCCATACTGTGTGTCATATAAGCCAAACCTGGCATTCTACGAAGCTTTTGGTGTAAAGGGAATGGTTTCTTTTGAGAAAACCATTAAATACCTTAAGGAAAATTACCCCAATCATTTCATTATTGCTGACGCTAAACGAGGAGACATAGGAAATACATCGGCAATGTATGCACGCACCTTCTTTGAAGAATATGGTATCGACTCTATCACCGTGGCACCATACATGGGAGAGGACAGCGTAACTCCGTTCCTGACCTATGAGGGCAAATGGGTTATTCTCCTTGCACTGACAAGCAATAAAGGAAGTCATGATTTCCAGCTAACAGAAGACACACAGGGAGAAAAACTTTTTGAAAAGGTGCTTCGTATAAGCCAGCAGTGGGGAAACGAAGACAATATGATGTACGTAGTAGGTGCAACTCAAGGAAAAATGTTTGAAGATATACGCAGAGTTGCGCCAAGACATTTCCTGCTTGTGCCAGGCGTTGGAGCACAAGGCGGTTCTCTTGAAGAAGTATGTCGATACGGAATGACTGATGAATGCGGATTGCTCGTTAACAGCAGCAGAGCTATCATATACGCATCTGACAAAGAGAATTTTGCTGAAGTTGCAGCAGAAAAAGCGAAGGAACTGCAAATGCAAATGAAGGATATTCTTGATAACTATAAAATATAAACTAAGGGCAGGAATTATATAGTGCTATGATTCCTGCCCTTATTATTATTAATCACGCCTTAACGAATCTATATGAAAATTATAAATGACCCCGTGCATGGGTTCATAAAAGTACCTAAAGGGTTACTATTCGACATAATACAACATCCGCTGGTTCAACGTTTGACACGCATTAGGCAGCTAGGCATGTCATCCTTTGTCTATCCAGGTGCACAACACACAAGGTTTCTACACTCTATCGGGGCTTATCATCTTATGAGCGAGGCACTGCTCACCCTATCACAAAAAGGTATCTTCATATTTGATTCTGAAGCAGAGGCTGTAGAAGCAGCTATATTAATGCACGACATTGGACATGGCCCTTTCTCTCATGTATTAGAGCATACACTAATCTCTGGCATATCACATGAAAGCATATCATTAAAAATGATGGAGCAGATAAATCATGATCTGTCTGGACAATTAGTTCTTGCAATAAATATCTTCAAAGGTGAATATCCAAAGCAATTCCTTCATCAATTAATCTCGTCACAACTTGACATGGATCGACTTGATTATTTAAGAAGAGATTCTTTCTTTACTGGCGTGCAGGAAGGAATTATTGGTTGTGCTAGAATAATCAAAATGCTGAATGTCGTTGACGACAATCTTGTTATTGACGAGAAAGGAATTTATCCAATAGAGAATTATTTAACCTCTCGCAGGTCAATGTATTGGCAGGTGTATTTACACAAAACAGTCGTGGCATGCGAGAAAATTTTAATTAATCTTCTTCGCAGAGCAAAGCATCTTGTCAATAGTGGGAAAGAGATATTCGCACCACCTGCGCTTCAGTACTTTTTGCACAATGACATAAACCATGAAAGATTCATGGAAGATGAAGACGTACTAAAATATTATGCCCGATTGGATGACAATGATATATGGTCAACTGTAAAGGTATGGATGTATTGCGATGATAAAATCATGCAAATGTTAGCAAGCAATCTGATAAATAGAACCACTTTTAAAGTAGAGGTATATGACGACCAGATTGATGAAAACTATATTCACGATATAAGAAAAAAGCTTTCTGACAAATACGGAATCAGCTATGAAGACACTTGCTATTTATATTCCACAGAGAAGATAAATACAAACATGTATGACATAGAAAATGACAATATAAAAATCAAAATGAAAAACAATGTCGTATGTGATATATGCGAAGCGTCAGACCTGTTAAAAGTTGCATTACTTACACAGCAAAAACCCAAATATTATATAACGTATCAGCGTCTATAATGTTATAAAATATTCAATTATTCCGAAAACTTAATAAAAAAGTATACGATACTTGCGTAATATAAAAAGTTTTTGTATTTTTGCAGTTATAATATAATCATATATGGAATTTACAGCAAAAAAAATAGCAGAATTTGTCCAAGGAAGGGTTGTTGGTGATGAGAATGCAACCGTTAATTCCTTTGCGAAAATTGAAGAGGGGAAACCTGGAGCTATCTCGTTTCTTTCGAACGACAAATATACACAATATATCTATACTACTGATGCTTCTGTTGTACTTGTTGACGAAGGATTAAAGCTTGACAATGAAGTAAAATGCACCCTCATTCGTGTAAAGAATGCTTATGAAGCCGTTGCAAAACTTCTGCAGCTATACGAATCTATAAAGCCGAAGAAAAAGGGAGTAAGTTCGCTTGCTTTTATTGATCCTACGGCAGAAATTGGAAAAGATTGCTATATTGGTCCGTTTGTTGCAATTGCACAAAATGCGAAAATAGGCGACGGAGCTATACTGCATCCTCATGTGACAATCGGAGAAGGTGCAATCATTGGCAATAACACAGAAATATATAGCAATGCTGTGGTATATCATAATTGCAAGGTAGGAAACAACTGCATACTTCATGCTGGTTGCGTAATCGGTGCTGATGGCTTTGGCTTCGCTCCTACAGCAGACGGCTATGACAAAATCCCTCAGATTGGTATAGTAACGATTGAAGATAATGTTGAAATTGGTGCAAATACATGTATTGACCGTTCGACAATGGGTTCAACCTACATTAGACAAGGTGTTAAACTTGATAATTTGGTTCAGATTGCCCACAATACGGATATCGGTGCTAATACAGTGATGTCAAGCCAGGTTGGCATCGCTGGTTCAACAAAGGTTGGAGAATGGTGTATGTTTGGCGGACAGGTTGGAATTGCTGGACACATAAAAATCGGCAACAAAGTGATGCTTGGAGCACAGTCAGGAGTACCGAGTTCATTAAAAGATAATCAAGAACTAATAGGAACACCTCCTATGGAAATGAAGCCATATTTCCGTTCACAAGCAATATTCCGTCGTCTGCCAGAAATGTACAAAGAACTTAACGAATTAAGAAAAGAACTTGATGAATTAAAAGCAAAGAAATAATGTCAAAGCAAAGAACACTCAAAGGCAGTTTCTCTCTATGCGGCAAAGGTTTGCATACAGGCCTTAGCCTAACCGTAACATTCTGCCCTGCTCCTGAAAACACAGGATACAAAATTCAACGAATTGATCTTGAAGGAGAACCTATAATTGATGCTGTTGCAGAACGAGTGATAGATACACAAAGGGGTACTGTTCTTGCAATGGGAGAGGCCCGAGTATCGACTGTTGAACACGGACTCTCAGCACTTTATGCTTTAGGAATAGACAACTGCTTGATTCAGGTTAACGGTCCGGAGTTTCCTATTCTCGATGGTTCTGCCGCACCCTATGTGGAAAAGATAAATCAAGTTGGCACTGAGGAACAGAACGCCCCAAAAGACTACTATATTATACGTAAAAAAATAGAAGTCAAGGATGAAGAGACTGGCTCATGTATAACGATTTTGCCAGACGAACAGTTCTCTATTACAGCAATGTGTTCTTTTGAGTCTAAATTCATAAGCTCACAGTTTGCTACGCTTGATAGCATGGATAAATACACAAAGGAAATCTCGGCTGCAAGAACTTTCGTTTTTGTTAGAGATATATTCCCTCTGCTACAAGCAAACCTTATAAAGGGCGGAGACCTGGACAATGCCATAGTAATATATGAGCGTGAGCAAGAGCAAGAGCAGGTTGACATTTTGTGTGATACATTAGGAGTGGCACGTATAGACGCAACAAAATTAGGATACATCCAGCATCGTCCTCTTGTGTGGGACAATGAATGCACACGTCATAAGCTTCTTGATATAATTGGAGATATGGCTCTTATTGGAAAGCCTATTAAGGGAAGAATCGTTGCAACACGTCCAGGACATACTATCAACAATAAGTTTGCAAGATTAATGCGTAAGGAAATACGCAAGCACGAAATACAGGCACCAATATACGATCCGACTCAAGAACCAATAATGGATGTAAACCGCATTAGAGAACTTCTTCCTCACAGATATCCAATGCAATTGGTTGATAAGGTTATAGAGTTAGGACCAACATCTATTGTAGGCATTAAGAATATAACTGCAAACGAGCCTTTCTTCCAGGGACACTTTCCTCAGGAGCCTGTAATGCCAGGTGTGCTGCAAATAGAAGCAATGGCACAGTGTGGAGGACTCTTGATACTTAACACATTAGAGGAGCCTGAGAAATGGTCGACTTATTTCCTCGCTATAAACAATGTAAAGTTCAAGCAAAAGGTTGTACCTGGCGATACTCTGTTGTTTAGAGTTGAGCTTCTTGCACCGGTTCGTCACGGAATATCTTCGATGAAAGGCTATATGTTCGTCGGCGACAAAGTTGTCAGCGAAGCAACATTTACAGCACAAATTATTAAGAACAAATAAATTCAAACTATATGGCAAATCAAATTAGTCCAATGGCATATGTGCATCCAGAAGCAAAAATGGGTGACAATAACATCATCGGTCCATTCTGTTATATAGACAAAAATACAGTAATTGGTGACAACAACGTTCTTATGAATAGCGTCACCATTCATTACGGAGCACGTATAGGCAATAATAATGAATTCTTTCCTGGTGCAAGCATAAGCACAAAACCTCAGGATCTTAAATTCGCAGGTGAAGAAACAACATGCGAAATTGGCAACAATAATAGCATCCGCGAAAACGTCACCATATCACGTGGTACTGCCTCTAAAGGCTCAACTAAAGTTGGTAGCAATATCCTTTTAATGGAATGTGTACATGTTGGACACGATTGTGTTATTGGTAGCGGTGTGATAATAGGAAACGCAACAAAGTTTGCTGGTGAAGTTATTGTTGATGACAATGCGATAGTTAGCAGCACGGTACTTGTTCATCAATTCTGCAGGATTGGCGGTTATGTTATGATACAAGGTGGTTGCCGTACCAGCCAAGATATTCCTCCATATATTATAGCAGGTAAAGAGCCTATAAAATTTGCGGGGTTAAATCTTGTAGGGTTACGTCGTAGAGGATTCTCTAATGAAGTCATAACAAATATTCGTGAAGCATACCGTATTCTCTATTCAAAGGGAATAATCAAAGATGGCATCAAAGAAATTAAAGAGAAAATAGAAATCACACCAGAGATACAATACATCATTGACTTTGTTGAATCATCTGAACGTGGTATAATTCGATAAAAACTGTTCCTTGAAAAATCTTATTGTCATATTAGGCCCAACAGGTGTTGGAAAGACGGAATTATGCCTTAGCATAGCAGAACATTATAAATGTGAAATCATTAACTGTGACTCACGTCAGATTTTTAAGGACATACCTATAGGTACTGCCGCACCAACTGTTGCACAACAGCAGAAGGTGCGGCATCATTTTGTTGGTACGCTCCCTTTAACTGAATATTTCTCAGCTTCAATGTATGAAGAAGAAGTTTGCAAATTAATTAATAATTCTGCAGAATCTAACTTTATACTAACAGGAGGCTCCATGATGTATATTGATTCTGTATGCAATGGCATTGATTTGCTTCCTACTGTAAGGGAGGACATCAGAGAAGAAATTAAGCGAAGATTTGAAGTAGAAGGATTGGAATCACTTACAGAAGAACTTCGACGACTTGACTATGCTCATTGGAAGACTGTTGACAAGAAAAATCCCCGTCGCATTATGCATGCGCTGGAAATATGCCATCAGACATCACTCCCCTACTCAACTTTTCTGAAGAGGGAGAAAAAAACACGTCCGTTCAATATTATAAAGGTAGGATTGACTCGTCCACGTGAAGAATTATATGAACGCATAAACCAACGTGTACTCTCAATGATTGATTCTGGAATGGTTAGCGAAGCACGCAGTGTATATCATCTGCGACACCTAAATTCCCTTAACACCGTAGGATACAAGGAATTATTCGAATATTTTGATGGAAAGACAACTCTTAGCGAAGCAATATACAAAATACAGTCTAATACACGCAAATACATGCGTAAGCAAGAGACTTGGTTTAAGAGAGATACAGAAATTAAATGGTTTACTCCGACAGATATTAAAGAAATCATAAAATATATCGACCAGTCTTTCTCATTAGACAAAAAATAAGTAAATTTGCATGAAAAGAATGCAAATAGTTGAATCATAACAAGAATAATATGAAAAAATTACAGAAATGGCTACTTGTTGTAGGAAGGTTTATAAAGAAAGCATTTCATGCATATATAAACCTATACAAGGGCAAGCGCTGGTATCTTAAAACAATGTATGCAATTCTGTCATGCATAGCTTTTTTATTTATATATCTTGGAGCTGTTGATATCAATTTATTCTGGCTCTTTGGCAAATCACCCGGCTATAAAGAACTTGAGAATCCAGTTAATAAAGAAGCATCAGAGATATATTCTGCAGATGGGGTACTAATCGGTAAATATTTCAAAGAGAATAGAACACCTGTAAAATATGAGGATGTAAGCACTCACTTCTGGAATGCGCTTATATCAACAGAAGACGAACGTTTCTATAAACATCATGGCATAGACCCAATAGCGCTATTTGCTGCAGTAAAAGATGCTGCCGTTGGACGTGGTGGACGTGGTGCATCGACAATTACTCAGCAATTAGCAAAAAACATGTTCCGTACTCGAACTAATTACAGTACAGGATTGTTAGGTCGTATACCAGGAGTTAAAATCCTGATAATGAAATCAAAAGAGTGGATTGTTGCCATGAAACTTGAATACAAGTTTTCAAAGGAGCAAATTCTCACAATGTATGCAAACACTGTAGATTTTGGATCTAAAGCATACGGAATAAAAACAGCTGCAAAGACTTATTTCAATACAACGCCCGAGGAATTAAAAATAGAAGAGGCGGCAGTGCTTGTTGGAATGCTTAAAGCCACCACGTACTACAATCCGCTTGTTAACCCAGATAACTCAAAGGTGCGTCGTAATCAGGTGCTTGAAAATATGGTCACGCACAATCATATTAGCAGAGAAGAATGCAATGAGCTAAAGAATAAACCGATAAAACTAAACTACAGCGTAGAATCAAATTATGACGGACAGGCTCTGTATTTCAGAGAAGCTGTAGAGGAGAGTCTCAAGGAGTGGTGTGAGGAAGAGGATTACGACCTCTATTCCGATGGACTAAAAATATATACAACCCTTGATACACGTATGCAGAAGTATGCTGAAGATGCTGCACGCAAGCAGATGAAGCAAGTACAAAAGAAATTTAAGGAGCATTGGGGCAAGACAAATCCTTGGCAGGATGAGAACCACAAAGAAATAGAAGGATTCATTGAGAATATTGCCAAGCGACAGCCATATTACGAGATGCTGCAAGACAAATTCCCAAACAACCCCGATTCCATCGAGTACTACCTTAACAAGCCTCATAAAGTAAAGGTTTTTGACTATGACAAGGGAACTATAGAGATGGAGATGTCAACGATGGACTCTATCCGCTATATGGTAAGCTATATGCACTGCGGATTCATTGCAATGGAGCCGCATACTGGTGACGTTAAAGCATGGGTAGGTGATATAGATTTCAAGCACTGGAAATACGACAAGGTGACAGCAATGCGCCAGCCTGGTTCCACTTTCAAACTATTTGTATACACAGAAGCGATGAACCAGGGAATGACTCCATGCGATATGCGTCGTGATGAATATTTTTCAATGACTGTATATGACAGCAAGAAAAAAACAGATGTTGTATGGGCACCGACCAACGCCAATGGATACTTCACCGGTGACTCCATGTCACTTAAATCTGCTTATGCACGTAGTGTAAACTCTATTGCCGTACGTCTGGGGCAACAGATGGGTATAAAAAATATTGCACGAACAGCGAAAGACATGGGTATTAATTCTGAATTATCAGAAACCCCTTCCCTCCCGCTTGGAGCCAGCGATGTAAATCTCATGGAACTCGCCAATGCCTATTGCGTAATTGCTGACAACGGCATGCACCGCAAGCCAAGACTTGTAACAAGAATTCTTAACCGTGAAGGAAAAGAAATATACCGTACATCAACCGAAGGCGAACAGATTATCCCTTATAAATCAGCATTCTTCATGCAGGAACTGATGAAGGCAGGACTGCGTGAACCAGGCGGAACAAGCCAAGCGCTCTGGAGATTCATACAAAATGGTGCAGATACTGATTTCGGAGGCAAGACAGGAACATCAAACAATCATTCAGATGCATGGTTCATGGGCATAACTCCCAAACTCGTTGTCGGAGCATGGGTAGGTGGCGAATATCGTTGCATTCATTTCCGTACAGGAGCTTTAGGGCAAGGTTCAAGAACAGCATTACCAATATGCGGATACTTCATAGAATCGATTCTCAAGGATAAACGATTCAGGAAATACCGTGCAAAATTTGATGAACCCACAGACAATGATATTGAAAGCTATATGTATCAGTGTGCAAGTTACTATGAGCGGAAACAAGACACGATTAATAGCGATACATTAGATGTAGAGGCGGAAAAGACATTGCAGCTGAATGAAGACGGTACAATGGTCAGTGCACCGACACAGAGCATCACTCAACCAGAGAAACCTGTTGAAGAGCCTATCAGGCTGGAAGACTTATAAACGAATATATCAAGTTTTCGAATGTATGAAACTTCCAGTAGATAAAGGGGGAAATTAAGATATGCGACTATCGGTGCGAAGATAAAGAACAAATACCCATCAAGTATGGGCTAAGAAATGACTTTATCATTTCTCTGAATTAGTACAACACTTAATCCACAGAAAAAGCAATAACAACCTATTGTAGTTCTACTGCAAGTTAAAAACAAGCGAAACTATCGTAAATAATAATCACACAATGACACATTGCAAAAAAATATTACTGCTCATCGCTACCCTTTCATTCCATGCATATGACATCTTGGCACAAAGCGGTGAAACCATGAATAGCCTATCTATACACGAAACATTGAAGACAAAGTTTATAGAGGGTAATCCAATATTCATGTCGCTTGTCGCAATAACATTTATCATCGGTTTGACTATCTGCATTGAAAGAATTGTTTATCTTTCACTTGCAAATATTAATACAAAAAAACTGATTTCAAAGATAGAGCAATTCGTGGCAGAAGGCAAGACGGCAGAAGCAATAAAGCTTTGCCAAGATACACGCGGTCCTGTTGCAAGCATCTGTCTTCAGGGACTGCTGCATGCAGATGATGCAATTGACCACAAACAATCAATCATGGATTGTGCGGGAGTCGAGATTAGCAAGCTTGAAAAAGGATGTACATGGATTACGCTTTTCATCACTATAGCTCCGTCTTTGGGATTCCTTGGCACTGTCGTCGGCATGGTCATGTCTTTCGACAACATAGAGATTGCAGGAGATATAAGCCCAACGATTGTTGCGGGCGGCATGAAACTTGCGCTTATAACTACCATTTTTGGAATAATCGTTGCTGTTGTGCTGCAGATATTTTATAACTATATCCTTTCTCAGATAGAAGATTTGACAGCACAAATGGAGCAGGCAACAATTGACATGGATGAAATAATCGCAGAGTATCATAAAAATCATCAATAAAAAGCAGAAATAGCATAAACAACTTAGAAAACGAACCATCATGATTGAACTGCTGATTATAACTATGTATATAGTCATCTTTCTTGCCATGTCGGCTCTTGCCTTGTCTCTTGCCTGGCGAATGATGATAACAAGGAAGGCGTCAGGCATAGTCAACAATATTCCTGTAAGAAAGATAAAAATTACAGTGATGGCCATTGTCATCATAATATTGGCCCTCAGCTATGCTCTCTGCAATACTGAGCCATTACATATCGGTAAGCGAATATATACAGAAGAGTCTTGGATACGTATTGCAAATATGCTGGTTACAACAGGTATGACGATTATAGGCATCGCAACTACTGCGATTATTACATCGATTATTATCAGGAGTAACAGGAAGTAAACAATATACAGTAAAAGAGAGAAGATATGAGACTGTACAATTCAAATAGGAAAAAAGCACGTAAGCGTATACCGCAGCTCAATGCTGTCGCCACTGCTGACATATCCTTTATGCTGCTCATTTTCTTCCTGCTCACCACTTCCATGAATAAAGAGCAGGGATTGGCACGCCAGCTACCTCCGCAGGAGGTGGAAAATGAGAATGTGCCAACAAATGTTGAGAAAGAAAGGGTGCTAACAGTCAGCATAACCTCTGACAGCAAATATGCCGTAAACGATACGATACTTACAGAAACAGAACTGGCAGAAAACATGACTGAGTTTATCAGAAACAAAGGAAAAGAACATATAATAGAACTCAAGGCAGACAAAAACGCCAACTACGAAGCATATTTCAAGTTGCAGAATATCATCGTGAATACCTACCGCAGTCTCCGAAATGCTGGAGCGCAACGGCTATTCAAGAAACAGATGACAGAATGCACCGAAGAGCAGCAGGAGAAAATACGTCAAGAATTTCCACAACACATCACCGAAGAGTTCATAGAGACAAACAGATGAACAGACGAAAAAGAAAAATACCGGAACTGAACACAACGGCACTACCCGACCTTATCTTCACCGTATTGTTCTTCTTTATGATTGTCACGCACATGCGGGATGACAGCACTGATATGCAAATCAAAATACCTTACGGAGAACAACTGCAGAAAATAGAAAAGCGCTATGCTGTATCAAACATGTATATTGGAAGAAATGCAGAGAACGCAATACAGATACAGATTAACAACAAGATAGTATCATCTGACGAAGTTACAAAATACATCCTTGCCGAGAAAAACAAGATATCAGATGAAGAACAGGATGACTATACTGTATGCATAAAGGCCGACCAGGACACCCCACTGCATGTTATTTCACAGATAAAGGAAAGCCTGCAAAGAGCAAATATCAGAAACGTGACATTCATTGCAACTCCAAACATGAAACAAAATAAATAAGCTATCAGAAATGAAAAAAGCAATTATAACATTAGTCATAGTAATGGCGTCGACAACGACATTTGCACAGAAAAAAGTGAATCATTACGATGAGAACATCAATCCTCTGGAGCAAATAGACAAGGCTGTTGCATCAGCGAAATCAGAAGACAAGCATGTCATATGCCAGGTGGGAGGTAATTGGTGTCCATGGTGTCTGCGTCTTATTGACCATATTGATAACGACACGCTGGTAAATAAGAAAATCAACGAGAACTATATATACATACACGTAAACTATAATCCAAGGAAAAACACAGGCAGTGTGTCTGCAAAGCATGCGGCTGCCCTAATGCAACGCCTTGGAAATCCTTCCCGTTTTGGTTTTCCAGTACTGGTTGTTCTCGATTCTGACGGCAGAATAATTCATACCCAAGATTCCAGTTTTCTTGAAGAGGGGAAAGGATATAGTAGTGAAAAAATCCTGCGATTCCTGAAGAACTGGACAAAAGATGCAGTAAGGTGAACACGGGAAGAATGACGGGGTAATTCAGAATTTATAATTAAGAATCATAGATTTGGAAATAAAGATTAGAGATTAAAATCCTATATATATTTCATTCTGATTTTTTATTACATAGATAATATAGAATTATAACATAAAAAAATAATTAGCATGGAGAAATTAGTTATTAACTCATACAATGAGTTTGCATCTTACCTTGGCAAGGAATTAGGTACTACAGATTGGTTTCAGATTGATCAGGATCGCATAAATCTTTTCGCAGATGCCACACTGGACTATCAATGGATACATGTTGATGTAGAGCGTGCAAAGAAGGAGAGTCCATTCCATTCAACTATTGCACATGGCTATCTGACAATGTCACTACTGCCAAAGCTATGGTACGACACCCTGGAGGTGAACAATATATCACAACTTATCAATTACGGACTTGACAAAATGAAGTTTGGCATGCCGGTAATCACAGGAAGCCGTATACGCATGACCACTGTTCTGCACAATATACAGAATCTACGCGGTGTTTGTAAGGCTGAAATTAAATTCCGCATTGAAATAGAGAACCAGCGCAAGCCTGCGCTCGAGGGAATATCAACATTCCTCTACTATTTCAACAACTAATCAGCATTCCCTCGCAGACCTGCAAAGACAGCCATCTGCAATTCTGCTTTCGTAAGGGTGCACAGGTATCAAAGCATATTCATGCACCCTCTCAGCAGGCGTTATTTGACAATTCCGTTTCTGAGCGGCAATATAAAACGAAAAATCGGAAGGCGGACACGATTGTGTCACACTTTCCGATTTTTCGTTTTACTGATTATATTGTATACCAACGTTCATTTAGAACTGCTCCAGCAGCCTAATACGCTCCGCTGTATCTGGATGCGTGGCAAACATAGAACTCATAAACTTGCTGATACCAGACAATGACATCTTAGGACGAATAATAAATAACTGAGCAATATCGTCACGTCCTGTTCCACCTAGTCCAGGATTTCCCGAAATCTTGCGAAGAGCAGAAGCAAGAGCATGTGGATTGCCACACATCTGAGCACCTCCTGCATCTGCCATATATTCACGCTTGCGAGATATGGCAAAACGAGTAAGCATTGTGAAGAAATATGCTATTGCACAACAAATAATAGCAATCAGGAAAATCACAATTGCAGACGCTCCACTATTCCCTTCCTTTTCGCTATTGCTTCTTGATGATGAACCACCGAACCACATCACATGTGTGAACATATTATACACCATGCTCATAACGGTGGACACGATACCTACAAAGATAATACTTGTGATGAGCAGGCGTGTGTCACGATTGCGTATGTGAGTAAGTTCATGTGCTATGACGCCCTCTAACTCATCGTCATCAAGAATCTGAAGTAGCCCCGTTGTTACAGTCACGGTGTATGAATTACGGTCTATGCCAGATGCGAAGGCATTCAGTTGTGGGTCATCAATAACATTTACCTTCGGCATGTCCATGCCGCATGATATGGTAAGATTTTCCACAATATTATATACTCTCGGATTTTCACGACGTTCAAGAGGACGAGCCCCCGTTGCCGCCCTTACCATTGCTGTATTAGAGAAATAAGCGATAAGGAACCATATACCTACACCACCTATAACCCATGGCAGTGCAGACATAAACTGATAGTTTACTTCTGCAAGGGATACTGTGCGGACAAAATTACCGTAGTGGTCTACATATCCGCCGCCGAAATAGTTTACTAAAGCAAGAAAAATCCACACCATGCCGAGCATGATGACTGGAAACATGATGAGCAAGAATATACTCATCATGTTATTCCTATTTTGTTGCGTCTGTATACCTACGTATTTCATGTAACAGTATTTATCTACTTTAGCGCCTTTCTTAGAATTTTATCTCTGGTGCTTTTTCTACAATTGTACGTTCCTCTGGTGAAACCTCAAACATTGGTTCTTTCTTGAAACCGAAAGTTCCAGCAATAAGATTTCCTGGGAATGTTTCTACAGCATTGTTTAGTTCACGTGTAGTAGTATTGAAAAAACGACGCGCTGCAGCCAGTTTGTTCTCGATGTCAGAAAGCTCTGTCTGAAGCTGCAGGAAATTCTGGTTTGCCTTCAAGTCAGGATATGCCTCTACTGATACTTTCAGTCCTGCGAGAGCATTTGAAAGCATATTGTCTGCCTGAATTTTGTCATTCATGTTTGATGCCGACATGCATGCTGTACGTGCCGCTGTGACACGCTCCAGTAATTCCTTCTCATGTGTGGCATAGCCCTTAACCGTAGCGACAAGTTGAGGTACGAGGTCATAACGTTGCTTCAGCTGAACATCTATATCACCAAATGCCTTCTCGCGATTGTTTCGCATACGCACCATGCTGTTATAAAGACTGATTACCCACAACGCTACAAGAGCGACAATTGCAATAATAATAAATAGAAGTGTCATAATAAACAATTTTTTATGTGTTATACTGTGCTTGTAATATTTTCTTGATGAATGGAGTATATTGAACTAATTCAGCATAAGCAAGTGTGTATTAGCATGCTTCATCTAATATACCGTATACAAAATTAGCGCCAATTTATCAGACTGACAAATTGACGCTATCTTTTTATAGTTTATTACAACTTTTTCTAAAAAAAACGATAAAAATCATTATATTTCACTTCATCGCAGCAAGAACCTTACGGTAATACCTGTTTGTTGAGCGAATTTTATAATTGTTGCCACCATTCCATGCTCGAATGGCTTTCTCAACGTTGTTAGTCGGATTGAACTGGCTCTGCATGAGCAGGAACATCTCCTTTGATTTTTCTACTGAGAAACGGTCGTTCAGGGTGTAACGTTTTTTACTGCCCCGTTTCTTTAGAATGTTATTGCATTCCTTTACCAGAATCGGAGTAATCTGCATTGCTCCGCATGACATGCCACAGACACTGACCGCACGAGGGTCACCTCCGCTTTCCACCTGTATAATTGCATTTATCACTGGTGTCCAGTCGAACTTACTTGTCTTGTTTGAGTTTTCTGCTAATCCTGAAAGTGAAAAAAATGTTGCTAAAAATACCGCTAATGATGTTTTCTTAATTATAGAAGTCATTATGTTATGTATTCTGACACCTTAGTCTGAAGTCACATCAGTCCGCGAATCACTATACTTTGGGTTATAAGCATCTGTGCACAAGCATTCAGAGATTAGAGATTCTCAGTGCCAATTAATAATAAATACTATCATTCTACCGAAAAAACTGTTGATTTCTTGCGTTAGAAAACCCTGATCGTATCCTGTTAACGGGTGCAAAGTTACGACATTCTGCTGTTTCTCACAAGATAACTATCAGATTATTAACACTTTTCTGTATTATTATTGCTATAAATCAAATAAGTGGCCCGATAAATTAACATCATTTTACAGCCTTTAAGATGCATTTAGTGTAAAAGACACATCATATCATTAAAGAATTTCTCACGTTTGGCTGTCTACTATTCAAAACATACCGCAAAATGAGATGTAACTAAATATCTCAAGATTCATCGGCATATAAAGCTATGCATTTTTCAGGATGAAATCATCAAGCTCCCTCAGATAACTGACGTAACTGATTACGCCTGAGCGAAACCAGCCAAGTATGCAGTTATACTCACACATCCACAAATAAGACAGTGCATCTGCTTTTACTGCATCTTCTCCGCCTTCTTAGGCTTGCTGTCTGCGATACTTCTTATAGTGTCACGCACATACATGACCCTGTTGCGCTCAAGTCCGTGCTTCTGTATCATGTAGTCAGTTATCTGCTTCCTTTCTTAGAAGATAGCCACAGACCATACTGCACATCAACGAGATTAGGCTTCCAGCCGCTGCCTGCCTTCTTCATGCCCTCGGCATAAGCGTCACGGACATTCTCCCAGAAGACTCTGTCGTTGCTGCCTATCTTAGAGACAAGGATGGATTCAACGCCCTTGTTGACATCGAAGCCGTTCTTCTGCATCTCCTTGTTGACATAGGCGTGCATCTCCTTATACAGAGGATTGTCCTTGTTCTCCCATAGGTTGCGGACGAATCCTGTATAGCCCTTGCCGAGGGTTTCACGAAGATTGCCCTTCAGGAGTCTGTCTTCGGTTTGCGCTTTTTCTGCCTTGTAGTCCTTGCGGAAGGCGGTATTTTCGCTAACGTTTGTTAAATCAGAGCCTGTTTTTTGTCAGATGAAGAAATGGCAGTAATTTTGTCGACAGAAGCGGTTTTGCTATCTGCACGTGCGCTTAATAGCGAGTTGGACGAGCGGGCATTACCGCTTCTGTTTGTATAGAAATTTGCAAATTCTTCACGTCTATCTCTTTTCTCCGTGAGGACCTTATACCTCACCCCATTTTCTTCTAACTCATAGACAACTTTGCGTCCTTCTTCCTTACGTTCTCCCTCGGCAATAATCTTCGGAATGCGAAGAATACCCTCAGCAGTTATCGCTCCAGAGTTTGTATTATAATGACGGAAAAGGCTGTGTTTCGTTCCGGCTCCACTTTCTTCTCGGCAACGAAATCGCCTGCTTCTGCCTCTGTCAAGCCGTTACGGTCATATTTCTCTTCTACGGCTCGGTCTGCTGTGACACGCTCGTTCACGAAGTCAAGGTCGCCTCGTTCGTCACGCGGCTCTTCCTCAACGGGTTTTTCCTCTTTGGCAGGCTCTTCTGCAAGCTCCTCTTTGACTGGCTCTTCCTCTATGACTTGTTCTTTAGCGGATTCTTGCTTAGCGGATTCTTGCTTAAGGGACTCCTGCTTGATTCGTTCAGGGTTCAGCTTCTCTGTCGGGTCGATAATCTGTGTCGCCTTGACTCCGAGAGCCTCACGGTATTCAGCATCGTAGTCAGACTTGGCAAGCCTGCGGCTGACGCTATAGTCAGAAGTCTTGACTGCGTGAGTTTTCTTTCGTTTTATGCTTTGAAATTATATAATTTGACGTTATGAAAACACCAGATAAAACCCTAAAGCACGATATTTGATGTTTAGACAACGAATAGGATACAAATGAGGGGCTAATAAGCACTGATTGAAATTTTATAATGCTCTATATAAAAATTTAAGAAGCTACGAATGAGACAGCCATTCGTAGCTTCTTACAGAACACAGAATGTCAAAAGGGAGTAGGAATTATGCTATCATGCTGAATATCTGAGTGTTAAATAAATACGTGAAATTTGGCGAATTTTCCGGTTATGAATGTTTTATAATTCTACAGACGATTCTCGTGAGGGAAAAACAGACAAAGTTTTCTAATTAGTCCATCAAAAGTATAATAGACAAAATTATATTTTCAGCGGACTACATTAAACCTGAAATGTTACTATTGCGCCCCAAATCAATATAACGCAAAAAACGGTGAATAATCATATGATTACTCACCGTTTTCTTATTTTGTTAATCAATATATCTAAGGGTGTAAGGTCTACTCTGGTTTAATATTTGTAGATTCAAGCATGTCTGCAACTTCCTTATTCAAGCGTGCAGCAAACTCTTCCTTGCTCATTACAGCCTGCTCTCCACCACCCTGCTGGCGCATAGCTACATTACCTTCAGCAGCTTCCTTTTCACCAACAATTACCATATACGGTATACGCTTCAGCTCATTATCTCGTATCTTTCTGCCTATCTTTTCATTACGGTTATCTACGGTTGAACGTATACCAACTGAGTCAAAATATGCAGATACTTCTGCTGCGTAATTATTATATTTCTCTGAAATAGGAAGAATAGCAACTTGTTCTGGTGTCAGCCATAATGGGAAATGACCTGCTGTATGCTCAATGAGAACTGCAGTGAAACGCTCAAGTGAGCCAAATGGCGCACGGTGTATCATTACTGGACACTGCTTTGTGTTGTCTTCAGCAGTATACTCCAGCTGGAAGCGGACCGGAAGATTGTAGTCTACCTGTATGGTTCCGAGCTGCCAACGACGTCCAAGTGCGTCCTTGACCATACAATCAAGCTTCGGACCATAGAAAGCAGCCTCGCCAAGCTCGCAACGTGCTTTGAGACCTTTCTCCTTGCAAGCTTCGATAATAGCGCTTTCTGCTGAAGCCCAGATCTCGTCACTTCCTATATACTTTTCCTTATCTTCTGGGTCACGGAGTGAAATCTGGAATTCTACCTGATCATCATTAAATCCGAAGATTTTGAATACAGTCTGTATGATATCAAGCACTCTGAGGAATTCACCCTTTACCTGGTCCTGACGGCAGAAAATATGTGCATCATCCTGAGTGAATGAACGTACACGTGTGAGGCCATGTAACTCTCCTGATTTCTCGTAACGATACACTGTGCCGAATTCTGCACAGCGGAAAGGAAGATCCTTGTAAGAGCGTGGTTTCATTGCAAACACCTCGCAATGGTGAGGACAGTTCATAGGCTTGAGCATATACTCTTCATCCTCTTCTGGTGTATGTATTGGCTGGAAAGAATCTTTTCCGTAATGTGCATAATGGCCAGATGTCACATAAAGGTTCTTTGAGCCGATATGCGGAGTAATAACCTCATTGTATCCGTAATTTTTCTGTATCTTGCGCAGCATTTCCTGGAGACGGATACGAAGGTCTGTACCCTTTGGGAGCCATATTGGCAAACCTTTACCTACTCGCTCAGAGAACATGAATAATTCCATCTCCTTGCCTATCTTACGGTGGTCGCGCTTCTTTGCTTCTTCCAGCATTACAAGATATTCATCAAGCATCTTCTTCTTTGGGAATGAGATGCCGTAGAGACGCTGCATCTGGTCTTTTGTTGCATCACCACGCCAGAAGGCTCCTGCGATTGCAGTAAGTTTTACGGCCTTGATAATGCCTGTTGAAACTATATGCGGACCTTTGCAAAGGTCAGTAAAATTACCTTGAGTGTATGTTGTAATTGTTCCGTCTTCAAGATCCTGCTCGATATGCTCGCATTTGTAAGTCTGTCCTGCATTGCGGAACTCGTTCAAGCAGTCGGCCTTTGAAATTTCCTTGCGCACAACAGGCTCGTCTTTTCTTGCTAATTCAAGCATCTTGTCTTCAATCATCTTGAAGTCGCCTTCCTTGATCATTTCTCCATTTGGCAACATGACATCATAGAAGAAGCCGTTTTCTACAGCAGGACCAAAACCAAACTGTATGCCAGGATAAAGCTCCTGCAATGCCTCTGCAAGCAGATGGGCACTTGTATGCCAGAAACTGTGCTTGCCCTGCTCATCTTCAAATTTGTAAAGCGCAATACGTGAATCCTCAACAATAGGACGATTAATTTCTATTGTCTCACCGTTGACGCTACATGAAATAATGTTGCGTGCTAATGCTGGCGAAATGCTTTCTGCAATTTGATAGCCAGTCACGCCACTCTCATACTCACGGATACTTCCGTCTGGAAATGTAATTTTTATCATTTATTTAATCCTTTTATGCACACATCTTACAAATGATATATGCCGTTTGTAATATAATCTTTTCTTATCTTTGATTTTACTCCCCTCAAAAAATAAAGGAAGCGGTTGTTTTTCAACTGCAAAAGTAGTACATTTATTTAATTACACCAAGTAATTACTCATTTTTTTTCGTTATTAAATTTTTTCATTACACTGTATGCACTATAAAGACCAAGTTCTCCTGCCTTACTTAAATCAGCCATTCCGTCAGACTTGCGGTCTGTGAAAATATAGCATAACCCTCTATTAAAATATGCTTCAGGCATCATCGGGTCAAGGCTGATTGCCATTGTAAAGTCTTTAATAGCCTCAGAATAGTCTTTCTTGCGAGCCAGAAGAGTTCCACGTGTATAATAATGTAATGCGTTTTTGGGGTCCTGATTTATCAGAGAAGTAATATCCGCAATGGATATTTGTCCTTCTATACGTTTTTCTCTATTGTCAATTACAGCGTCAGCATATTTTTGCAACTTGCTCTGTCCGCTTTCAGAGTCAAATCCCGTAATTGGGTATTCTGGGAGGAAATCAATACTTACGCTACGATTCTGAACCCTGCCTCTGTACTTGCTTTGATATTCACGGTCATTTTTGCTTTCGTCCGCAACTACTAACTGATTATATTTATTCGGGTCAATGTCACTCCTTTTTCTAACCTCATGAAGTTTGGCCTTGCTCCAGCGTGGCTGTATTCCAAGATGCTTGTCCATCTGCGCCTTCAGAATTCTAAATTCATCAAGTTCCGCCTTGGCTGTTTCTCCAAGACGCCTATAGCATGAGGCACGACGCGAGAGTCCTATCCAGAAATTAGGGAATTGTTTTATGATTTTTGAATAATCATTAATTGCCGCCCTTAAATCGCCAGTTTGGTCAAGCAATACAGCACGATTGAACATAGCCATTATATTGTCGGGCTCAATTTTTAATACATAGTTGAAGTCTTCTATTGCGCGATTGTCATCACCCACCTGCTGACGGAGTAATCCGCGGTTATAATGTGCAAGGAAATTATTAGGGTCTATATCAAGCGCAGTATCATAGTCAGACATCGCCCCTCTAAGATTGTTTATATTACAACGTGCGAGTGCTCTATTGACATAATTATTGACAGAGTGCGGTTTCAATCGCAATGCCTTAGACAGAAGCGAGTCTGCTTCTTTCCACGACTTGCGTGCTAATGCTATGTTTGCTCTGTCTGACCAGGATTCAGCATTGTATGGATTGATTTGCAAACTTCTATCTAACCATGACACTGCATTTGTTGTGTCATTCTTTGATATATATACCATTGCCATAGCATTGTATGCATTGGACATTTTATTCCATTTGGAGATAATGGTGTCCAATTCATTTATGGCAGAATCATATTCCTTGTTTTCTATCCTGCAAACTGCACGATTATACCAGTAGTTCTGATTGTTAGGACTCAATGTTATAGCCTTGCTGTAATCTGCTATAGCATCTGAATATTTTTTTTGTCTTATTCTGCTGATACCTCTTAAATCATATAGTTCAGGCACATACGGATTAAGTGCTATGGCTTCTGTAGCATCAGATTCTGCTCCTCCGTAGTCGTCAAGGTAGAATTTGGACACAGCCCTTAACTGCCAAGGTTCATACAGATACGGCTTGAGCAGAATTACCTGTGAAAAGTATTGTATTGATAACACATAGTCTTCATAGTGTAATGCCACCTTTCCGCTTGTGAGGAGTCTATTCGTATTATATTGTGCGTAAGAACTACATGGGAATAAATGCAGAACGAATGACAATAGCAGGATCTGTACCAGTAAAGAACTGCAACAAGCAGAACAATATTTCTTTTGTTTATAATACATAATCCTTCAATTGTATGGCAGATATACAAAATAAGACATCACAACATGTTTGTCTAGCGCTGTGATGTCTGTATTAATTAGATAAATGCGCTAACTACACACGCTGCATTTTTGTTTTGTAAGCACAATGGAAGCGTCCCTGTGTAATAGCCTTTAGCTTCGACTTAATTAATTGCTGACGAAATGCAGAAATACGATCAACAAACATCTTACCCTCTAAATGGTCAAATTCATGTTGCATCACACGAGCCAGATAGCCTTCAACCCATTCATCATGATGTACGAAGTTCTCGTCATCGTATTCTACATGTATGCGCGTAGGTCGGGATACGTTCTCGTGTATTCCAGGAATGGATAAACATCCCTCCTGTGACACAGATTTCTTTGATTCCTCATCAACTTCAATGATATGCGCATTTATATAAACTCGCTTGAAATCCTTATACTCAGGAAAATCCTCAGATAGCGGGTCAAGATCGATAAGGACAAGACGTATAGATTTGCCTACTTGTGGCGCAGCCAAACCTATTCCCTCGCTATCTGCTAACGTTTCCCACATGTTATTGATTAATTCCTTCAAGTCAGGATAATCAGGTGTAATATTTGTTGCCACCTTTCTTAGTACAGGTTGCCCGTATATATAAATAGGAAGTATCAAAATATAAAATAATTTATAAGGCTGTTTATAGGCTTTTGAATCTTAATGACTCTAAATAGTCCTGCAATATAATTGTTGCTGATATTTCGTCTACTAAAGCCTTGTTTTGACGTTTTTTCATTTTCAATCCCGCATCAATCATAGTACGGCTGGCTAATATGGATGTGAATCGCTCATCATACATTATTACCTTTATCTCTGGAAGCTCCTTTTTCAGTTGGCCGACAAAAGAACAGACTCGATTATAATTCTCGCTTGGTTCACCATTACTTTGTCTTGGCTCACCAACAACGATAGTTTCTACCGCTTCTTTTGCGCAGTATGATTTGATGAAAGACATTAATTCTGACGTAGCAACAGTCACTAACCCACCTGCAATAATCTGCATAGGGTCAGTGACTGCTATACCAGTACGTTTCTTTCCGTAATCTACAGAAAGTATTCGCATTTTTCTTTTATTATCTTATTTGTTATAAAGAAGCCATGCATCAGCATACTGAGAACGCAAAGCATCACGACTTTCTACAGCCTCACCCTTTGTTGCAAAAGTTGTAGCAACAACACGGTACATATTGTTTGAAGGGTTAAGGACAATCTGAGCAGGATATCCAGCAGCCTTGAGTCGGCTCTGCAGTCCCTCAGCATTTGTTTTAAGACCAAATGAACCTACAACAACACTGTAGCCCTTCAGTCCTGCACCACTAATAAGAGTGACATTTTCAGAACGTACAGCAACATTGTCATAATTGTCCTGTACACGTGTTTCTGTCTGTGGACGCTCAACTACCGGTGCAACAACCTGCTGTGGCTGTTCAACAACTGCAGTCTGTTCCTGAGCCTGCGCCTTCTCGTAAGCCTTGCGGTAAGCGCTTTCTTTATTAGAACCACAACTTGTAAAAGCTAATGCAACGCATAGTGTTGCACAAAGAGCAATGTTTTTTTTCATAATGTCTATATAATAAAATTAAAATTCTTATTGGTTTGGAAATTATAAACTTCAAATGCAAAGTTAATAATAAATATTGACACATACAAAAGACTACCGCATAAAGTATGTTAAAACATTAAAAAACAGCCAATTTAACAAAATATTAGAGTTTATTTTTGGAGGAAAATAAATTCTTTCATATCTTTGTGACTGATTTAAGAAGATTATTAACACAAACAAAAACTAAAAATCATGAAAGCATTAGGTTACATCGGCGCCTTTATAGGTGGTGCTATTGCTGGTGCAGCAATAGGTATTCTCGTTGCACCTGAGTCAGGTTCTGAAACACGAAAAAAAATTGCGTCAACAGTTAAGGATTTCTGCAACAAGCACAACATTGAACTTTCCGAGAAAGAAATGGCAGAACTGGCAGAAGATCTGATTGCAGTTAACGAATAACAAGATTGTAAGCACATAAATCATATATTATGTTCAGTACGGACCACAATGTAGAAAAACTTGCTGACCTAATAGTGATTATGAAAGACTATGTTAAGTTGCAGGCTAATTACCTGCAACTTAATGCTACAGAAAAGACAATAAAGATTCTTTCTCTGATAGTCTTATCCATTACAATATGGTTTTTCTTCCTGTTAGCACTGTTTTTCTTATCTTTTGCTGCAGTATTTTGGCTTAACAGCCAGTATGATTACAGTATGTCCGAAGCATTTCTGATTGTTGCGGGTGTACACATGTGTATATTTATCGTAATATATCTGAAACGTCATTCTTGGATTGAAAAGCCTTTAGTAAAACGCATTGCAAACATATTACTAAACAAAACTCCTCAATAATCGGCATTATTATGTATCAGACTATTGCAGATATACAAGCAGAGAAAAGGGTTCTGAAACAGAATATTCTTAATAAGGAAAAAGAAATGTCAGATCTATGGACTGAGATATTTCATAAAAAAGAAGAACCCACCATTATGACGCCAACTCAGCGTTTGCTTTCATTTGCAAATAAAGGAGCAGGAATCTTTGATGGGGCACTTTTTAGCTGGAAGATTTACAAGAGATTTAGAGGCAAGAATTTTATATGGCGTAAAAAATAACATTATAAATGAAACGGGGATGTTCAAACAGAATATCTCCGTTTCATTTATAATATTAAGAAATAATTTTGTTTCCATTGTATAGAAGCTTGACGCTATTTACTCATGAGCCAAGTATATATAATAGTTCACTAGTGTCCACTAAAAATGGACGAGTTTAAAAATTAAATAAATTAGGTTCACTTGAAGCGCTTCGGCCTTTGTCATTTTTGAATATAGTTTTGTCGAAGAGATCTCTGAGATGCGTTGTGTCAGTGAGTGACATGCTAAGGATTTGCAGTACCTCATAGGTGCTTCTATCCAGTCGCATATCATGCTGCACAATGGCAACGAGGCAGTAGGCACAGATGGCAGAGTAAATCTGTATTCTGACAGCAATCTCAGTTGTTCCCCAGAATTTTTTAATCTTGAGGTGCTGCTTGAGCCACTTGAA
>JAZUMR010000005.1:0-73154 GCA_045603685.1 Prevotella sp. | reverse complement strand
ACAAGCATCGCCTTAGCGACGCGACCCCCTAGGGGGTCTAAATAACTGTTATGACTAGCTCTAAAGAATGTCATCACACCCCTTCTAAGGAAAGGTAAAAGTGTAAACGAACTCCTGAGCTACGATAGTTAATGTTTAATGGTTAAAGTTTAATGGTTAAAGTTATCGTCAACTAAAACAATCAACTTGTCAACTAAAACAATCAACTCGTCAACTTGTTTACTTGTCTACTCGTTTACTGAACAATCAACTTGTCAACTCGTCAACTAATCAATCAACTCGTCCACTTAACCAGTAACTTTCGTAACTTCTTTAACTTCTGATACTTAAATTAATTACAGTACAAATATCATATACTATAATACAACAACTCAATATAAAATGAAAACAACCTCATCACTTAGAATAAGACTTGCACTGCTATCTTTTGCAGTATTTCTTTTTTCTTTACCGCTGTCTGGGCAGAATGCTAATGTAAAGAAGGCGGCAAAGGCAGTTTTCTCTCTGAACACATTCCGAGCAGACGGAACCTTGATAGGAACATCATATGGCGTATTTGTTAGTTCCCAGGGCGAGGCTATTTCGCAATGGAAATTATTTGTTGGCGCTTCTAAAGCTGTGGTAATTGACTCTCAAGGGAAGAAATATGATGTCGAGTGCCTGATTGGTGCTAACAGTCTGTATGACATATGCAAGTTTCAGGTGAAAGGCATTACCCCTTCCGCAACAGTTTATCAGGAATCTGGCGATGTCGGCTCTCCATTGTGGTTTGCCTCGTATAAGGTTAATTCACCAGAATTAATATCAGTTGCTATTAATAAAACGGAATCATTCTCTCAAGGAGCAGGAGACGGGACAAACAAAAACTATTCCTTCTATATTTTCAAGGGAAATATTCCAGAAAACAAGGCCTTCTCTCCGATTTTCAATTCAAAAGGAGAGATTGTGGCATTGTCTCATCCTTTGCAGTCAAAGGGCACTGTAAATGCTGTTAGTGCATTATATCCTGCTGATATGAAATTTCAGCAGTTAGGCAATAGCGCCAACACACTTTCCCAGTCAAACATACCTGCAATATTGCCAGCAGACTATAAGAATGCTCAGGTAGCCTTGATGTTTGCAGGTAAGCAGCGTAAGGACGAGTCTTATAGTTCTTTTGTAGATTATTTCATAAGCAAATTCCCTTCAAAGCCAGATGGTTATGAGGCTCGTGCGCGTATATATGCATCATCAGGACAATACGAGTCAGCAGCGTCGGATATGGAAAAGGCGATAAGTGTAGCAGAGGATAAGGCAGCCATGCATTTTTCGTATAGCAACATGATTTTGCAGAAATGCACATATATGCCGAATGACACCTTTGCATTATGGACATTGGATAAGGCGACTGAGGAGATAGAGAAGGCCTGCGTTATAGAGCAGAATCCAGTATATGTAGAGCAAAAAGCAAAGATTCTGTACGTAAAACAGGACTACCAGAAGGCATACGAACTATACATGCAGTTGCAGGATACGCATTTGGCTGGGCCTGAAACTATGCTTGCCGCTACACAGTGCCAGCAGGCTATGGGAGCTGATTTTAATGTTATTATAGAGCATATGGATAGTACGATTGCCGTTTGTCCAAAGCCGCTGACTTATCAGTCGGCACCATATATCTTCGAGAGAGGTCTGATATATCAAGGTGCGGGTCAATTCCGCAGTGCGATATTTGATTATAATGAATATGAGAAACTGATGGTTGGCAACAGAATACATCCAGACTTTTATTATAACAGGTTTATATGTGAGCGTGAGGCACGTTTGTATAAACAGGCCCTTGATGACATAAACAAGGCAATATCGCTAAATCCTTACGAGCCTATTTATTTATGTGAAAAGGGGTCGCTTGAGCTGCGCTTAAAGATGACGGATGAGGCTATAGCTTCTGCAAACAAGGCTATAATCATTAATTCGTCATTTGCTGATGCGTATGCAATACTGGGAGCAGCGCAATGTGTCAAGGGTAAGAAGCATGAAGGACTCTTGAATCTGGAGCGAGCAAAGGAGCTTGGGTATGCAAATGCCGATACGCTAATAGAAAGGTATAAATGATTTTCTAAATAAATAGCACGATATTACAGTCTTTTCTTGTATGAAGAAGGTTATAGTTATGGGTGCCACATCAGGCATTGGCAGGGAAATAGCAATGATTTTCCTAAGATACGGCTATGATGTTGGTGTGGCAGGAAGACGACAGAATCTGCTGGATGAATTAAAGCAGATGTCGCCATCTCATGTTTTTACCAAGACAATAGATGTGTCATCGTCTGACGCTCAGGAAAGGTTACATGAGCTGATAGAGGAGATGGGGGGAGTAGACATCTATGTTCACAGTTCTGGTTATGGGCGTCAAAACGCTACGCTTTCTTCAGAGATTAACGATAAAACCGTTATGACAAATGTGCTTGGCTTTACTCGTATGATGGACTTCATGTTTAAGTATTTCGAAGAGAGCAAAAGGCATGGGCAGATAGCCGCAATCTCAAGTATCGCTGGCACTAAAGGACTTGGCGTGGCCTCTACATACTCAGCATCGAAGCGATACCAGTGGACATACATAGAGTCATTATCCCAGTTGGCAAGCATGAAGAATGTCGATATATGTTTTACTGATATACGTCCAGGATTTGTTGCAACAGATTTCTTGTCAGGTGATAAATACCCGATGTTATTAGATAAATCCTTTGTGGCCAGAAAAATCGTTTCAGCCATTCAGAAGGAGAAGCGTGTCGTAGTCATTGACTGGCGGTATCGTGTGTTATGTTTCTTCTGGCGTCTGATACCATCATCAATTTGGCGTCGTTTACATATATCCAATGGATAATGGTTAGGTTTAACGATTAATGGTCTTGGCGTTATTATCGCAAATAACGTTATTATCGTTTTTAACGTTGTCGTTGACGTCTAATAAGCAAATAACTCGTCAACTCCTCTACTCGTTAACTTGTCAACTGAACAAATAACTTGTCAACCGAACAAATAACTTGTCAACTGAACAAATAACTCGTCTACTTGTCAACTTGTTTACTCGTCCACTCGTCCACTTAACCAGTAACTTTCGTAACTTCGAGAGACTTATATAATTTATTTTATGGTATGGCATGTTGCAGCCATGAAATCCGTGTATATAGCATATGGAACAGGCAAATCTTGTGGATTTTATTGTCCTTAATTTAGGGCATGCTCGAACCGTTCATCATTGGTGTAATGAAGACATATCGTCTCCGTTCATACGTATATACTATGTAAAGGAGGGGCGTGCTTATTTCCATTTGCCGAGTGGTGACATCGAACTGACTTCTGGCCACATGTATATGGTTCCCTCATATGTTCCGCATTCGTATGAGTGTGAGCCGAATCTGGATTTCTATTACCTGTTCGTTTACCAGCGCATGGTGAGCGAAATAAATGTGTTTGATATATACGATTTCCCTATAGAGGTGAAGAGCAATGAGGCGGCGAATCTTTTATTTGAAAATTATTGCAGCCTTTATCCTCAGTTGAATCTTCCGTCTCGTGATGCTACGGAATTTGCGAATCATCAGTCCTACCGTGATTATGCTATGGCATACATGAAGATGCCCTTTTATGAGCGTATGCAGCTGCATGGCTTAGTGGAGATTCTGTTCTCGTATTTTATGAAGCATGCGAAGCAGAAGTCGGTTGTAAAGGACAGCAGGATAGCCGAATTGCTTAATTACATACAGCAGCATATATCTGATGTCATTACGATTGATGACTTGGCAGACAAGGCATGCCTTACGAAATCACATTTAATACGCAGCTTCAGCAGAACGATGGGTATAACGCCTTTGCAGTATATACTTCGCAAGAAAATCCAGCATGCTCAGTCGCTGTTATTAAGTACTGATATGACAGTGAATAGAATATCAGAGGCGACAGGTTTTAACGATGTGTCATATTTCATACGTTTGTTTAAGAAGAATATCGGCTTCACCCCTCAGGAATACCGTGAAAAACTGATTGGATAGGATTTTTTTTGTGTGGTATATGACAAAATATGCAATTATTCTGTATATATGATACGTTTATAGGATATTATTGTGTTTTCTCGTAGCTATTTAGTAACTTTGCGCCATAATAATACATATATCGATGATTAAGGATTTTAACAAAGTAGCAATTATTGCGGGTGAGCAGAATGTGACATACAGAGAGCTTATTCAGAAGTCACGTTACTATGCATCGTTCTCGCAGATCAGCGAAGGGGCGAAGGTAGTCGTTCTCGGTGAAAACAGGACAGGATGGATATATGCATTCTTTTCTATCTGGACAAACAAGGGTATAGCAGTACCTATTGACGCATCATCAACAGTATCAGATGTTGCCTATATAATAAATGACTGCCGTCCGAGCTGCATGTGGGTGTCATCAGCATGTTATGATTTAGCGAAGAACGCACTTGCTGAGGCAGGATTAGATATAAGCATTCTTATTATGGATGACTATGAGGATGCAGATGCGGGAGGCATGTCAGCAGAGACAATAGAATGGGCAGACAAGGATTCGACAGCCATTATTATCTATACCTCTGGCACGACAGGCTCTCCGAAGGGTGTCATGCTTTCTTTTTCTAATATCTATGCTAACATGTATGGCGTATGCGAGGAGGTGCCAATTTTCAATGAGCATCGTCGCACGCTGGTGTTGTTGCCACTCCATCATGTATTGCCACTTGTAGGCTCTGTTGTAGTGCCAATTATGCAGGGTGGCGGTGTCGCTATCTGTCCGTCTATGTCAGGTCCTGATATTATGGATACTCTTAGCCGTGGTAAGATTGCCATCATGATTGGCGTTCCTCGTCTGTGGCAGACGCTTTATAACGGAATAAAGAAGAAGATTGACTCAAAGTTTGTTACTCGCATGCTGTTTAAGATGTGTGCAAGGATAAACAGCAGAAGCCTGTCACGCTTTGTTTTCCAGTCAGTTCGCAAGAAGATGGGCGGCCACATCACATACTGTGTATCTGGCGGTGCTGCTTTAGACCGTGAGATAGGCTGCGGCTTGCGTACGCTTGGCTTGGATGTCCTTGAGGGCTACGGCATGACAGAGGCTTCGCCTATCATAGCCTTTACTCGTCCTGACGATATTATTCCAGGCTGTTGCGGTAAGCCTTTGCCGTCAGTCGACTGCAAGATAATCAATGGCGAGATATGCGCTAAGGGCCCGAATATCATGAAGGGGTATTATAATCGTCCTGAGGAAACGGCAGAAGTCTTAGACTCTGATGGCTATCTGCATACAGGCGACTTGGGCTATCTGGATGAAGAGGGCAGGGTGTATATCACAGGCCGTACAAAGGAGATAATTGTTCTCTCCAACGGCAAGAATGTCCAGCCTTTCGAGATAGAATACAAGCTTGAGAAGTATGAGGATAAGGTGAAGGAGGCGGCTGTAATACAGAAGGGCGACATGCTGTGCGCGATAATCGTTCCGCAGGAATCCTTTTCGCAGAACATGACAGATGCTGAGGTGGAGGAATTGCTGAAACGCACAGTTATCGAGCCTTACAATCTCTCTGTATCGAACTATAAGAAGATAATGTCTGTATTCGTTTACAGAAAAGAGCTGCCACGAACAAAGCTTGATAAGCTGCAGCGTTACAAGCTAAATGCTCTTCTTGAGGAAAACACGTCAGAAAAGGCTGATGCTGAAGTTGTTGAGGAGGGCGATTACAGCCCAGAGTTCTCTATTCTGAAATCATACATTGAGCAGGAAAAGAAGCTGCCTGTAAGGACATCATCGCATCTTGAAACCGACCTTGCCTTTGATTCGCTTGACAGAGTCAGCATGCAGGAATTTATTGAGCAGACGTTCGGCATGCATCTTGATGCTGAGGCTATAGGCGAGTTTGCTAATGTTGGTGCGATAGCAGACTATATAGCATCGCAGAAGACACGCATGGATGTGGAGGAGACCGACTGGCATACTATTCTCGTTGAGAGCGAGCATGCGGCATCCTTGCCGTCGACATCTGTGCTCTATCCGTTCTTGGGCAAGTCATTCCGCTGGTTCTATTCCGTGCATAATAATCTTACGGTAAAGGGTGCGGAGAATATTCCGCAGAGTGGTCCTTTCATTCTTGCTCCTAATCATCAGAGCGTGCTTGACGGGCCGCTTACATTGGCTGGTGTGCCATGGAAGCAGATGAAGGAGTTCTATTTCTATGCTACAGAAGAGCATGTGAAGCATCCGATACTGAAATTCCTTGCACGACACCATAACATCATTCTTATGGAGCGTAGGAATCTCAGGACCTCAATAGTGAAGCTGGCTGAGGTGCTCAAGCAGAACAAGACAGTCGTTATCTTCCCTGAGGGTTCGCGCACGCATGATGGCAAGATGATAGCGTTTAAGAAGACCTTTGCTATTCTCAGCAAGGAGCTGAATGTGCCTGTTGTGCCAGTAAGAATCTCAGGAGCCTTTGAGGCGCTGCCACGCGGTAAAAGGATTCCGAACACTCATCCGATAGAGATAGAATACTTTGCACCTGTTTATCCTTCTTCAGACAAGACATACGAGAAGCTGTGTGAGGAGGTTCGCAGTGTCATAGAAGGCTAAGAAAGCGTGTTTTCGTCTGCATGCGGAAAAAAGACATCCCATGCTGACACTTGTATAGAAATAAGGCGGGGGCATAAAACCCTCGCCTTATTTTTTTGTTATGCCTGATGTTCCGTCAGTGGTGGTGTTTCCGTCAGTGGCAGTTCCGTCAGTGGTGGTGGTTCCGTCAGTGGTGGCTGTTCCGTCAGTGGTGGCAGTTCCGTCAGTGATGGCAGTTCCGTCAGTGATGGCTGTTCCGTTAGTGATGGCAGTTCTGTTAGTGAGTTGGCGGTTGTTTTCTGACGACCATGATGCCAGTCTGCTGTGGCTGCTTAGCCATATATAGGTGGATTGGCTCTGGTTCGATTATGACCTTCTTGTATCTGGATGATGCGTGAAGGATGTGCAGTCTGCCTTTCTTCCAACATGCCAGTCCTATGTGCGATGTGTCCAGCCCCGCGCGCGATGTCATTATTGCTATTATATCCCCATTGATGATGTGTTTCTTCAAGGCAGAATAATTGTGTAATGCTTTCTTCGGGATGTATTCAACGACCTTTCCTGTCAGTCTCTTCTCCATTTTCCTTATGCCAGCCATTCTGCTGCTGTCGTTCTGGAGCATGGCGTATAGATGGCTGTGGGAGGACATGAAGTTGATGGTGAGTTTTTTCGAGATTGTTTTTATTTCCTCTGACGGGAGCGCTACGGGCTTTATATAGCCGTTTGCGGTGTTCTCTTCTATCCATTGCGTGAAATAGTGATTTCTATTGCAATAGTCAGTCAGCCCCCCTGCATATCGTATGTTTCGCAGGTGTTTGCAGAAGCTTCGGAATGATGTTTCGTTGTTCGAGATGCAATGGGCGAGAGCGGTGGCATATTCTACAAATGTCGTGCAATCCACACCGCGCGTATTGATTACGAGCTTCTCTGTGCTGTTCTGGTCTAAGGTGTGCGATACGTATGGAGTGTTAATGAAATGATTAGCGAAGAACATCATCCAGTTTGTGTCCTTGGGCATGTTTTTCGCCTCCATGAGCATGCTGGATATGGCGATGCTGTCTTTTTCGCTCTCGCAATGCGTATTGGAGAAAAGCAGGGTGGGGAAGAGAAAAGCTAATGAAATAATGATGTATAGGCGAATCATCTTGTCTGTCTCTTAAAAAAATGAATTATACCGGTGTAATGGCTTTACTGCTTAGGCTCGAATAACCAGTAACCTTCGTAACTTCTTTAACTTCCGAACAAAAAAACAGTCAGCCTACTTTAGACAGAGGGTTTTTCTTAGAGTGAGCTGAGCTCCGAAACTGTTGCCTATGAGTTTGCCATTATCCAGTGCCAAGGCGAGTGTTGCAGTGCATCCGTTCATGAATTTCGGGATGTATGTTGCTTCAGCCATGAAATGATTCTGGCTAATGACATCGTCAAAGGGTTTTGCGTATGTTCCCCAGTTGCGGGTGAATGTAGCCAATGCTCTCCATGTCAATCGCTCTGATGGCTGTCCGTCCACACCGATATGCAGAGCACGGATGCGATTGTTGCGGAAGGTTATTATATTGTCGTCGTTATATAGTGGCGATGTAATCAGCGGATGACCTATTGCCATGCCCCAGTGCTGCCAGCCAGTAAACAGATGGTGGTTGTAGTAATTGTCTATGCCAGTATACGACTCAGGGATGTTTACCGTAGCGTCATGATATACAGGACCAGCCTGGTCTTTAGTTGATATATGCTCTACGATAATATTGCTAACATAAGGATTATCAGGCAGTTTGAGGTCTAAGCCCAACAAATGGTCGAATATGCCATACTGTACGGTGAGCATTGACTGGTCTTCAAACACACGTTCGAAGTATGCTCTCATGCGCCAGTCGTCCTCAGTCCAAGTCAGTGCAATATTGTATGAGCCTACTGTATTTCCTGCTGCATTAGGATGCATTCCGTCCGTCACATCCTCGCTGCCCATAGGCCAGAAGGCATGCCAGAAAGCGTTGAAGTCTTCGGGGTGTACGATGGGTGCTCCGTCTTCATGATTTCTTCCAGTGGCGTTATAGCTTGTGCCGCCAAACTGAGTCATCATCTGCAATCCAGGCTCAAACGTAAGCGGGAATTTGTCTTCCCTTCCAAACTTCCAGTATATGGCTTTCTCATGATAGAGCGTGTTTGAGGTGTATCGCAGTCCGCTGTCTTCTCCCACCCATTTCTTTTGCCATGAGCCGTCAGTAGTCTTTCCGAAGCCCACTCTTCCGCGCATCTTCCACCAGCCATTGGTGTATGGCACGCTGAAATAGCTTACATCAAGCAGCACCTTCGGTATGGGCTGTGCGTTTATGCCCTGCGATAGTCCGCCAGAGGTGAGGCGGTTGTTGCGCATGTCTATCTCGTTCTCCTTCTGGCCAGCGAGAAGCCTGAGTTTCTTGTATTCTATCTCGCCATACAGCTGATGAATCATGAACGTGTGTTCTGCGTTCTGTGCAAGGGTGACATCTGCGGCATATCTTAGTTTCCAGGGGTTTGCCGTGTCAGATGATAGAGTAATTTTGTCAGTTATGCCCAGACGCTGGTATGCAGAGTTCGGACGCACGGACCCCAGCCCCTGCTTGTTGGCAGAGAGCCATAGCGGCGCATGCTTTCCTGTACTCGCCGTTCCGTTTACCTCTGCAAACACCTCCTGTGCGTCGACCTTGATGGGGGCAGCAGCCAGAAGGGTCAGCATGAGGCATATATGTTTCAGCCGTGTCATAATTCTCAGAACACTCCCTTAGTCTCTCTTGAATGCCAGCATTGTCCAGTTGTTGTCAACCGTTCTGTGTGATTCTCTGAGACCTAATGTCTCTGCTTTCTCCACGAGCAGCGCAGCATCTTCTTCGTAGAATCCGCTGAGAATCAGACATCCGTCAGGCGACAGGGTCTCCACGATAGTAGGCATGTCGTCGAGAAGGATATTGCGGTTAATGTTTGCTACGATGACATCAAACATGCCGTCTACATGGCTCAGCACGCTCACATCGCCCAGCAAGACATCAACCAGCTCTATGTTGTTTATCTCGGCATTATGCTTTGTGTTCTCTACGCTCCATTCGTCTATGTCATAGGCAGTTACATGCTCTGCTCCGCAACGTTTCGCCACAAGCGAGAGAATGCCAGTGCCACAGCCGCAATCGAGGACACGCTTCTCCTTCAGGTCGAGCGAAAGGAGTTCCGTCACAATCATCTTAGTCGTCTCGTGTGCGCCGTTACCGAAAGCCATGTGCTGGTCTATGGCAATGGTGAGCGGTGCCTCCTTTGCCAGTTCTTCTGCATCGGGGCTGATGGCGTCGTAGATGGTGCAGTTAGAGTTTACGCGGATAGGCTCGAACACCTCTTTCTCGTATTCCGAGTTCCAGTTTTCAGGCTCTATCTCCTCTGATTCAAAGGATATTTTCGCCGATTCGATGATGAAATCCTCTATAATCTGCTTAGTCAGCTCAGGGTTATACAGCTGCGTCTGCACGTATGCATTGATGCCAGTCGGGGTGTCCTCGAACGATTCGTAGCCAGCCTCGCTGATGGCATCAGCCAGCAGTTCGCGGCATGCCTGCATCAGCTCTTCCTCTGCCTCTATCGTGAAACGTGTAACGTAGTATTCCATATTATCAGTTTTTTTCGTTTGCTAATATTCTACAAAGATAAGAAAAACTGCCCAATATTGCAAGCGCCGCCTTCGGATGTGTGTCTGTATTCTGATATATTTTAACTATATATAACAAAACAACCACTAATTCGCATGATTCATTCTTCATACCAGCCCAGATAACTAATCATCCGATTTAAGAAAACTTTACATATTTTACCTGCATGAGAATTGCCTGTAGAATTTTGTAGGTTATGTCTCGCAGAAATATGGCAAAGAATTCAGGTTTTTGGTAATTGTTTGTAAGCCAGTTGTTTATATGGATCGTATGTGCTTTGTGTTAAATGTTCCGTTGCGAAAAGCAGTGTTTTGTATTACCAAAGGCTACGAATGACAACACAAGAAGCTGCGTTTGGTACTGATTAATGCTACCGTTTATGTTGAGAATTGATGCAAATTCCTCAACTAAATGGTATATTTACATATTGAAAACATCAAATTTCTGATTTCTGTACTCCCTGTTTGATGATTTTAAGGTGTTTCTTAAGCAAAATTCATAGAAAACTCATGCAGAATATATCATGAATTGTCTTCTGCTATGAATGTTTGTTTTCTGATATTTTTCTTGCTATTTTTCCTCGCTAAATCTTAAGTTAAAAAGAAATATTTTATATTTATTGAAAAATATGCAAGAAACTTTTGGTGGTTCAAAATAATATTATTACCTTTGTATTATACAAGTTGTTTAATATAAGAAATAATACTTCGATTATGGAAAAAACAGCAATAATAAATGAGCTACTTAGTGCGTGGGAGGAAACATATAAAAAAGGACAGCTTACCTTTTGGGTATTTCTTGCGCTTAAAGAGGGTAGCAAATGTGTGGAGGAGATAAAGGAATTTGTCGAAACGATGTCAGACGGTTCCATGTCATGCGAGGAGCAGAGCCTTTATCGAAATCTGCGGAAGTTTCAGCATTTGGAGATTGTTTCGTTTGACAGCAAACGTGTTAGCAAGGGACCCGACAGGAAATATTATTATCTTACAGATATTGGCAACGAACTTTTCCAGCGTTTCGTCGAACGAAACATACTGATATTTACAAAGGAATCTATTAATAATCTATTAAATAAATAAGTTATGAGAGTTTTTTCATTAGTATTAGGACAGTTTACCGTTAGTGCTTTAGTTGCTACAGTTTTATTTAGGTATATTCTTAGCTTATGTATAGGAATGAATAGCTGGATTCTGACGTTACTATGCTCTGCGGCATATTTCTGTTGCATGTTCCTTTGCGGATGGCACTTTGGGAAGAAAGATTCAGAGTATAATGGCATTCATGACATAGGATTCAGATTTCATGCTGTAACTTACATGCTGTGCATAAGTGTAAGTTGTCTTGCATGGCATATTGGATGGCATACAGAGGGATTGAGTTCGATAATAATCACTGCAATAAGCTGGGGTATCGGGTTGTTTGTTCATTTTATATTCTTCCTTATAGAGTATAAAAAGACTATTAGAGGGTATGCAAAAGATGAGTTGTTTGAGTGATAACTTGCAATAAATCAGTTCAAATTAATTGTACGTTAAACTAATGATATTATAAAATATGAGAGCCTTAATAATATTAATGTTGTTCTTTATTCAGCCATATCCTGTTTTGTCATCCTCTGTAACAGACATGGTTTTTGTATCAAATGAGTCTGATGAACAGCCAAGGCGAAACATTCAGGATAGGATAATGACAGCATTTACGAATTCTTTTGTTGCTCAAAACAATTCAGAGCTGGTGGCGTTGCTTGATGAAATGGCTATTTCTTATGGCAATAGTAAGAACTGCATGTTTTTATATTGGCAGGGATATGCATATTACTATAATAGCATCATACAGTTAAAGTCCAGCGATAGGAAAAGTGCTTATGAAGAGTTAAACAAGGGGATAAAGACATTAGAATCTATAGAAACGAAGAGCTCTGAGGATTACGCATTATTATCAATGCTTTATAGCTTCTCCTGTCAATTTCTCAGTTTTCCTGAAATTATTCATGCCTCAGAGCATGCCGCTAAATATATAGATAAGGCTTTGAAATTAGATGAGAATAATCTGCGAGCATACTATGTATTGGCTAATAATGATTATTATACGCCAGAGGTTTATGGCGGAGGAGGTAAAGTAGAGCAAAACCTTCTGAAAGCCCTGTCACTCCCGACTCAAAGTGTCAATAATCCAGACTTTCCTTCGTGGGGAAGGCAGGAATGCTTTGAGCTAATAACAAATTTCTATTTAAAGAAAGGCATTAAAGAGAAAGCCAGAAAGTACATAGAACTGGGTCTTGCAGAATATCCTGACAGCTATACACTACAATACAATAAAACGAAATTATAAAGACTGTCAGATTGCTTTATGATGTCTTTTATTATAACATCAGATTATTTTTGTTTGTTATATTTCGTTTGTTACTGATGCCATCGTAATTATGCTTTAGGGAATAGTAAGTATATAAAAAATGAAAGAGTCGTGAGAAATTTCGCGACTCTTTTCAATTTTATTTTATTTGCTAATGTGTTTTAGCTCAACCACTTAATGTAAGCGAAGTCCTGACGGTGTGGCAGGTCGGCATTCTTAGGATACATACGCACTGCTGTCTTGTAAGAACCTGCGGTAGACGGTGTGTGTTGTGCTTTGAGTTTTCATTGCTGTAGCGTTATCTTTAGTGTCGGCTGTTTCAGATAATAATATATAATTACATGCGACAAATATTATTTAATAATGTGAAAACATTTATTGACGCGACAATTGAGTTAATAAAGATTAAAATCGAATATAATTCAAGTACTATGTATTGCATAATACTGTAATTGTATGTAATTTTGCGTTTGGTAATAAAAAAAGTTTTGGAACATGAATGTAGATAATGTTAAATCGCAAATGCGCAAGGGTATGCTTGAATACTGCGTTTTGTTATTGTTGTCGAAAGGCGAATTTTACGCTTCGGACATTATAGAGCAGTTGAAAAAGGCAAACCTTATTGTTGTGGAAGGTACGCTCTATCCGTTGCTTACTCGTTTGAAGAAAGACGGTATGGTGAGTTATCGTTGGATAGAGTCAACACAAGGCCCGCCACGTAAGTATTACATATTGTCGGAAGAAGGACACGGAGTGCTTGAAGAATTAGATCGTGAATGGCGTGGATTGGCTGCCACGGTCTGCAAACTGGCTGAAATGCCGTTGATGATAGGAAATAATTGAATGAGGCAATAAATTTATAAAATACAATGTAATATGAAACGCAATATAACCATAAATTTTCACGGCATACTTTATTCAATAGATGAAGATGCGTATCAGTTGCTTAATAACTATATCGAAAATATCAAACGATATTTCAGCAAAAAGGAAGATGGGGATGAAATAGCTAATGACATAGAGTGTCGTATCAGCGAACTGCTTGCAGAAATGAAGCGAAGTGGTACGAATGTTGTAACTATTGAGAATGTGCAGGAGATAATAAAGCGCGTAGGTAGTCCGGAAGAGGTTGACGAGGATACGGATTCAGAGACAAGGCATGACGGTGAAACAAAGGGATACAGTCATCTGCACGAATATCTGCATTCGCTCGGCAAACGTCATCTTTATCGTGACACGGAAAACTCTATTGCGGGTGGTGTGCTTTCGGGCATGTCGTGTTTTCTCGGCATTGATGCTGTGTGGCTCCGCTTGGCAGCCATCCTGCTGACATTCACCTACGCTATCGGCTTCATTGTCTATTTGGTTTTATGGATTATTGTTCCGCCAGCTGTCACTACGGAAGAAAAACTCAAGATGCATGGCAAGGAGGTAAATATCAGCAATATCTCTGACGAAGTGTTGCTGAATAGTGGAAGCAAAAAGGAAGAAACAGAACAACAGATAAGCGAAAACAGGGGTGCCGCAGGAATAAACGTCGTGTTTAATATCGTTGCGGTATTACTAAAGTGCCTTATAATATTTATGTTCGCTGTCATTGCGGGTTCGGCTACGTTATTGCTGATCGGGGCTGTGATTACGGCTTTGTGCATGTTCTTGAGCATTAATACCAGTAGTTCTCATTGGAACATCCCGGAGGGTGTGTCAGTAATATTTGAATCGCTCTACAACAACCCGATATTTTGGGTTATGTTAGGAATAGTTGTTGTGTCAAGTGTGCTTGTGTTTGTGCTTGTAATGTTGATTACCAAGGGGTTGCTCAGCAATAAGAGTAAGAGCATGTCTATCACCTTGTATGGTGTCGGGATGTTTTTCGCCATCTTGCTGAATGCATGTTCGCTTTTCGTGATAATTGCTTTGGTTAATGATGCACATAGTAAGTATAATGATGCAGAACGTGTTGAATACAAGCAAAACATGATAGAAAAACAGAAAAAATGGCTTGCTGATACAGGATGGAATATTATATGTGATGAAAACAAACAAGACTGGTATGTAAAGAATGGCGAGCACTGGAGCGGAGACTACTCTAGAAAATATATAGATGCAAAATCTGCACATCCGGAGATGAACTATCAGGTTGAACGTCTTATACATGTTGCCCCAGGCACATATCGGCTTGAGGCTACAGGACGCACAGACGGAAATGGTGCGGGAATATATGTTGAAAATGGTGGCAACAGATATGAGGCAGCTATACCTGTCAGCGGAAATCGTGGAGGACAGATATGGGACGACGCAAAACAAAATTTATATGCAACAGTCGACGATAAGGAAAAACAGCGATTGTGCAAAATTATCGCTCAAAATGACAGTTGCGGATATGGATGGTCAGAGGTCGTCATAGATAATATTGTTGTCAATGATAGTATAGTACGCTATGGAGTGGGCAACAGATGCATCAGTTCTGATGTATGGAACGGAACATACTTCTCTGCTGCAGATTTCAAACTGACCAAGATAAAATAGCATATTTGCCCAAAAAATATTGTTGACAGACTTCATAAAAAGACACAAAAAAGAGTCAGAGGCGATATATACGCTCCTGACTCTTTTTTATTATGTGTGACAAATGCCAGTGATTTTAGCTCAGCCACTTAATGTAAGCGAAGTCCTGACGGTGTGGCAGGTCGGCATTCTTAGGATACATACGCACTGCTGTCTTGTAAGAACCTGCGGTAGACGGTGTATACTTAGCCTGGAATGTGTAGAGGTTGCCCTCGACCTTCACCACCTCGAATGGGATGACGCGCTTGATTTCACGATCTGTGTCAGACATGTCGTTCTTCAGAACAACGAGTTCGAGACCTACTGCGTCGTTAAGGCCCTGCTCGTCGATAACGAAGCGGATGTCCATCTCATGACCTGTAGAGATGCCGTTATTGATGTTTGACGAACGCTCTACAACGTGTATCGCGTCCCAGCGCTCAGCAACAGTCTCCTTCCATGAAGCGATTTCCTTAGCCTTCTTGTTGTCGTCAGCTGAGAGAAGAGCGAAACGCTCTGCCTCCTTGATGTAGAACTTGTTGTAGTAGTCGTCAAGCTGGCGCTTCATTGTATAGTGAGGAGCGATTGTAGCGATAGAGTTCTTGATAACCTGCATCCAGCCCTCTGAGTAGCCCTCCTCGTTCTTGTTGTAGTAGAGCGGGATAATCTCGTTCTCGAGCATGTTGTAGATTGTAGCAGCGTCGAGCTGGTCCTGATAGCCCTGGTTCTGGTATGTGCGCTTCTCTGGAAGAGCCCATCCTGCCCCCTCACGGTAGCCTTCAACCCACCATCCGTCGAGGACAGAGAGGTTTACTACACCGTTCATCTCAGCCTTCTCGCCTGATGTGCCTGATGCCTCAAGCGGACGGGTAGGAGTGTTCATCCAGATGTCAACACCTGACACAAGACGGCGTGCAAGCTGCTGGTCGTAGTCCTCGAGGAAGATAATCTTGCCGAGGAACTCTGGACGCTGGCTTATCTCGTAGATTCGCTTGATAAGTCCCTGGCCGCCACCGTCAGCAGGGTGAGCCTTTCCTGCGAAGAGGAATGTGACAGGATACTCTGGGTTGTTCACAATCTTGTTGAGACGCTCAAGGTCAGTGAAGAGAAGATGCGCACGCTTGTATGTAGCGAAACGGCGGCAGAAGCCGATGGTGAGTCCGTTAGGGTTAATCTTCTGCAGAAGCTCTACCACACGTGCTGGGTCGCCCTGGTTGCGGAGCCATACATCCTTGAACTTAATCTTGATATACTCAGCGAGCTTGTTCTTCAGTGTGAGACGTGTCTGCCAGAGCTCAGCGTCTGGACACTTGTAGATGCCGTGCCAGAGTGACTCGTTTGACTGGTCAGTGAAGTATTTCTTGTCGAGATACTTAGCGTAGATGGCACGCATCTCTGTTGCGCACCATGTAGGGAAGTGTACGCCGTTTGTTACGTAGCCCACATGATTCTCCTCTGGCCAGTAGCCTGCCCAGATAGGAGCAAACATCTTCTGTGACACCCAGCCGTGCAGACGTGACACGCCGTTTGACTCCTGGCAGGTGTTGAGGGCGAATGTAGACATTGAGAACTTCTCGTTCATGTCGTTAGGGTTTGTGCGGCCCATGCCGATGAACTCCTCCCATGAGATGCCGAGCATCTGTGGGTAGCCGCTCATATACTTGCCGAAGAGCTCCTTGTCGAAATAGTCATGGCCTGCTGGCACTGGAGTGTGGCAGGTGTAAAGACCAGAAGCACGCACAAGCTCAAGAGCCTGGTTGAATGTGAGGCCTTCCTGGATATAGTCGATAAGACGCTGCAGGTTGCAGAGTGCTGCATGACCCTCGTTGCAGTGATATACGTCTTTCTTTATGCCGAGCTTCTTGAGAGTCAGCATACCGCCGATACCAAGAAGAATCTCCTGCTTCAGACGGTTCTCCCAGTCGCCGCCGTAAAGAGCGTGTGTGATAGGACGGTCGAACTCAGAGTTCATCTCGTTGTCTGTGTCAAGCAGATAGAGCTTCACACGGCCAACATTCGCTGTCCAGACAGATGCGTGAACCTTGTAGTTCATGTATGGCACGTCAACTACGAGCGGCTCGCCTGTTGCTGGGTCAAGAGTGCGCACTACAGGCAGCGAGTTGAAGTTCTGCGCGTCGTAGTTGGCAATCTGGTCACCCTGCATAGAGATTGACTGCTTGAAGTAGCCGTAGCGATAGAGGAAACCTACAGCACACATGTCAACATTTGAGTCAGAAGCCTCCTTCACGTAGTCGCCAGCAAGCATGCCGAGACCGCCAGAGTAAATCTTCAGAACCTGGCTGATGCCATATTCCATACAGAAATATGCAACAGAAGGACGTGTGGTGTCTGCTGGAACCTTCATGTAGTCAGTAAAGAGCTTGTAGACGTTCTTTACCTTCTTCATGAACTCCTTGTTCTTAGTTGCTGCTTCCTTGCACTCGTATGGGAGCTTCTCAAGAAGCAATACTGGATTCTCTCCACATTTCTCAAACAATTCGCGGTCAAGTGAGCGCCAAAGGTCGCGTGCCTCGTAGTTCCATGACCACCAGAGGTTGTGTGCAATCTCGTCAAGGCACTCAAGTTCTGCTGGAAGACTTGACTTGATTGTTAATTCTTTCCATGTAGGAGCATTTGCGTAATTTGCCTTAATTTTCATTGTTGTTATATTTTATGTTATATCTCTTATTTTTTTTAGTTGACAAGTTAACGAGTAAACGAGTAGACATGTTGTTAGTCAAGTTGACAAGTTAATTGCTTAGTAGACGGCAGAGTCAATGATAATAACGTTAGTAACGATAATAACGATAGTAACGCCTTTAACCATTGGCTTCGCCGATTCTGCTCCCGCTCGGCAGAGATAGAGTAAACTCTTCTCTGCTCTCGCTTACCCGCAGAATTAACCCTTAACCCTTAACCATTAACCCTTACCTCTGCGCAGCTTTCTGCAGCGCTATGTCGTAAGCCTCGTTGTAGTGTACGATAAACTCGCTCCACAATGCCTTCTTCGACAGCTTGTCGGCAGCGCTTCTCGCCTTCTTTGTCTGCGCCTCAGTGAACGATGCGAACTTGACAACAGTATCCTTTATCGTATCAGCCACCTCAGAATAGTTGTAGTCAGTTCGGTGTATGGTCTTCACGCCGTCTTCAATCTCCGACGGAGCACCCTTTATTGTGTCTGCCCACACGCCGAAGCCAGCAAGGTCAGTTGTGATGCAAGGCACCTTGAATGCTATTGACTCAAGCGGAGTGTATCCCCAAGGCTCATAATATGAAGGGTAAACAGACAGGTCATTGCCTATGACAACATCATAGTACTCCATATCGAATATTCCGTCACGACCAGTAAGATAGCACGGAATAAAGATTATCTTCACCTTGTCCTCCGCTCTGTTCCACATGTCATACTGCTTGAATGAGTCGAGGACATTGTCATGAGTCATATTATTAAGAATATGTGTGAGCACAGGATAGTCGAGCGGAGTGTCGTATGTCTTGCCTGACGCTATTCTCTCCTGAAGGTCCTTGCGTGCTGAGCCCACCCAGCCAGGAACCTCCACCAGGGCGATTATCTTGCGGCTGAGACGTGTGTCTCTCTGCAGACGGTTCATTGACTCGATGAACACATCGATGCCCTTGTTTCTGAACTCATAGCGGCCGCTTGTGCCTATGATGAGCGTATCGTCGCTGAAGGTTTCGCCAAGCAGACAGTTAGCAATCTGGAATATCTTCTTGCGGGCATTTTTCCGCTTCTTCGTGAAGGTTGCTCCTTTCGGAACAAAATCATTCTCAAAGCCGTTAGGAAGCACAGCATCGCATGGCTTGTCAAGAAGCTCCTGACACTCACGCGCTGTTATGTCTGACACTGTGGTAAACGCATCGGCATATTTCGCTGATTGCTTCTCGATAGAATGCTTCGACTCCACATTCAGCTCCTGAGCCATCTGGTCGCCGTTATATGCCCAGAGATAGTCATACAGCGGCTTGTTGTTGCCTGCGATAGAGCGTCCTATGCTTGTGGCGTGTGTCGTGAACACTGTTCCCACCTTCGGCAGCTTGTCCTTTATATAGAGCATGCCAAGGCCGCACATCCATTCATTGGCGTGATATATGACCTTCTGCGATGACAGACAAAGATAACTGTAAAGATTCTCTACGACAAGAGCAGCAGCATACGAGAACATGCTCGCTTCATCATAGTCGCCGTAAGCGTGTAGTGAGTCAACCTGAAATTTCTCCCATAATTTCCCGTAGATTTCATTCTTCTTCTCATAGTATGGCTTGAAATCAACGAGTATCGCTATCGGCTTTCCTGGAATAATCCATCGTCCAACCTTAACCTTAAGCCCCTCTGCATGTGCTTTTCGTTCCCAATTCTCTAACAAGCTGCTGTCAGCTTCAAAATAAGGTGAGGTGTTTTCCCCCCAACAGTCAGGGCCAATGAATATAAGCCTGTCGTTGAGTTTATCCTGCAATGTTTTCGCACGTGTAGATAATACCGTGTAAATTCCTCCTACCTTATTACATACCTCCCAACTTGATTCGAAAATATAGTCGGGGAATAATTTCTTCTTATCCATTAATACTTAATATAATACGAGTGCAAAGTTATTAAAAAAAACTTAAATATGAGTTTTTCTTGTAAGCGATTTGACGATACAATGTTTTTTTTTGATATATATTATCCCTTTTTCGTAAGCATTAATATTTTCTGTAATGTCAATTTTCCGTTGTTTTCATGCCATGATTCTGTTATTTTCTGCTCTTCCCCCAGAGCATGAATCATGACGTGCGGAGAGGGTGCGGTATAGTATTAATAATGTGTGTCTTACGCCGAACATGCGTTATGATATGGTTCAAGAGGAAAGAGAAAAGGCCAGAAATACTGATATTTCCGACCTTTCGCCTATCCAGCAGCAGCATAAGAACATGTGCTTGCCTATGTAACTATTTTTGACCTCAGGAATCTGCCCGTTATGCTTCTCTCGTGATTTATTATGTCTTCTGGCGTACCTGCGAAGACAATGTCTCCTCCCTTATGTCCGCCGTCAGGGCCTATGTCAATGATATGGTCGGCACACTTGATGACATCAAGATTATGCTCTATTATTAATATGGTGTGACCGCGCAGGATTAATGCGTCAAAAGAGTTGAGCAGGCGGCGGATGTCATGAAAGTGCAGGCCTGTAGTTGGTTCGTCGAATATGAAGACTGTAGGCTCTTGCTTCTCCTGCCCAATGAAATAGGCAAGTTTCACGCGCTGGTTCTCTCCGCCTGATAGGGTAGAGGAGCTTTGTCCGAGTTTTATATAGCCTAAGCCGACGTCCTGCAGCGGCCGCAGACGGCTTATTATGGCTTGTTCTAATTTCAATTGCCCTTTCTGACCCTGCCCTGCGTTGCTCTCGAAGAAATCAATCGCCTGGTTAATGGTCATATCAAGAATGTCAGATATATTCTTGTCTTTATATCTCACCTCGAGTATGTTCTGCTTGAAACGCTTGCCATGGCATGCGTCGCATTCCAGCTCTAAATCAGCCATAAACTGCATTTCTACAGTAATGGTGCCAGCACCCTTGCATTCCTCGCATCTGCCGCCGTCTGCGTTAAAGGAGAAATGCTGCGCTGTAAAGCCCATCTGTTTTGACAGCGGCTGCTCTGCCATAAGCTGCCTTATAGCATCATACGCTTTGACATAGGTGGCAGGATTAGAGCGTGAGGACTTGCCGATAGGGTTCTGGTCGACAAACTCTACGTGCTTGATGTATTGTATGTCGCCTTCCAATCCTCCGTAAAGGCCTGGAGCATCGCATGTTTCGCCTAAGGCCCTCTTTAATGCTGGATAGAAGATGCCCTTGATAAGCGATGACTTGCCTGAGCCAGACACGCCCGTTATGACGGTCATTACATTCAGCGGAATGACAGCATCGGTGCCCTTAAGATTATTCATCCGTGGCGACTTAATTCGGATGAACTGGTTCCAATGGCGGCGTGATTCCGGCACGTTTATCTTTTCCGTATGTGTCAGGTATTCCACAGTGTGGCTATGAGGATACTGTTTCAGGCTTTCTGCGCTTATTTCGCTGCCTTTCCCCTCATACACAATCTCTCCGCCATGACGCCCTGCATCAGGGCCTACATCAATCAGATAATCCGCTGCACGCATTATTTCTTCATCATGCTCAACGATAACAACGGTATTGCCTATCTCCTGCAGCTGACGCAGCACTTTTATCAGCCTGTCAGTGTCACGCGGGTGCAATCCGATTGACGGCTCATCTAATATGTATAATGAACCGATTAATGACGAGCCAAGATTTGTGCAGAGATTTATTCTTTGCGATTCTCCGCCTGACAAGGTGTTTGACGAACGGTTTAGCGTGAGATATTCAAGCCCGACGTCGACAAGAAACTGCAGGCGGCTCGTAATTTCTAATAGTAATCGCTTGCTGATTAATTGTTCCTGCTCGCTGAGCTGTATATGCTTGAACCATTCCTGCAGTTCTGAGATAGGCATATTCACAAGCTGCGTGATGGTCTTCCCCCCGACGCCGTTGCTGTCAGCGCCAATGCGTATGTAGTTCGCCTCTTTTCGTAATCGCGTGCCATGACATGTAGGGCATGTCGTCTTGCCGCGGTAACGGGACAGCATCACACGGTATTGTATCTTGTACTGATTCTCGCGCAGCATACGGAAGAACTCATCAAGAGACACTTTCTCTGTAGCAGGCATGTCCGCCTCTGAAGGAAGACCGTGCCACAGCCAGTCCTTGTGCTCTTCTGACAAGGAATAGTATGGCTCGAAGATAGGGAAGTTGTCATGCGCTGCACGGCGGCAGAACTCTTCTTTCCATACCTTCATTTTCTCTCCGTGCCAGCACTGCACACAGCCGTCATACACGGAAAGGGAAGGGTTAGGAATGACAAGGCTCTCGTCTATGCCGATTATCTTGCCAAAGCCCTCACACTCAGGACACGCGCCGACAGGAGAATTAAATGAGAAAAGATTGCTTGATGGCGACTCGAATGTTATGCCGTCAGCTTCAAAACGTGTAGAGAACGTATGCTCCATCATTGCAGGCATAATGATAAGCTTGCATTCGCCTCGCCCCTCATAGAATGCTGTCTCGACAGAATCAGTGAGACGGGATATGCTGTCGGCGGAGTCGTCAACACTCATGCGGTCAATAAGAAGATAAATATCACCGTTTATCTCAATGTCATCTGTCAGGGCAGACATATATTCATCTATATTTAGTATCTCTCCTTTATGATAAATACGTGAATAGCCTGCCTGATATGACATCTCTAACTGACGCTTCACCGTCCTGCCTTCTGGAATATGTAATCTGGTCGTAATAATAAAGCGTGTCCCCTTCTGATACTGCAACACGCATTTTACTACATCCTCTATGTCGTGTTTTTTAACCTCTTGTCCGCTAACAGGCGAGAATGTCCTTCCTATTCGGGCATATAGCAGGCGCAGGTATTCATATATTTCTGTACTTGTGCCAACGGTGGAACGTGGATTGTGCGAGATGACCTTCTGCTCGATTGCTATTGCTGGCGGCAATCCTTTTATATAGTCGCATTCGGGCTTAGACATTCTTCCTAGGAACTGACGCGCATAGCTGGACAATGATTCTACATAGCGACGCTGTCCCTCGGCATAAAGTGTGTCGAAGGCTAACGAAGATTTACCCGAACCAGACACTCCTGCAATAACAATAAGCTTGTCTCTTGGTATTTTTACCGTGACATCCTTAAGGTTATTCACACGTGCCCGACTTACTTCAATATATTCCTGAATATTTTTCTTGTCTTCTGTTTTCACGCGTTGTCAATATATATTATTCCCTTTTTTCAGGCTCAAGTGTCATAAAGGTTACTAAAGTTACATGGTTACTCGTCAACTAATCAATCAACTCGTCAACTAATCAATCAACTTGTCAACTAAACAACCAACTTGTCTACTCGTCTACTCGTCAACTCGTTTACTAGAACAATCAACTCGTCTACTCGTCTACTTGTCTACTTGTCAACTAAAGCAAACAACTTGTCTACTCGTCAACTCGTCAACTTGTCAACTATAAATCACAGCACACCCTTTGTTGAAGGGAGCTCGTATTTGTATATATCACGCTTCACTGCCATTTTGACAGCCCTGGCTAATGCTTTGAATATACCCTCAATCTTGTGATGTTCGTTGTCGCCTTCAGCCTTGATATTGAGGTTCATGCGTGCAGCATCAGACAATGACTTGAAGAAATGCAGAAACATTTCTGTCGGCATGTCTCCAACCTTTTCACGTCTGAATTCCGCATCCCATACTAACCACGGACGGCCTCCGAAATCTAATGCCACCGAACACAGGCAGTCGTCCATAGGAAGCGAATAGCCGTATCTTTCCGTTCCTCTCTTGTTTCCTAATGCCTGCAGCAGACACTCACCGATGGCAATGGCTGTGTCTTCTATCGTGTGATGCTCGTCGACATTAAGGTCGCCAGCTGTTCTGACGTACAAGTCAATCATGCCGTGTTTGCCTATCTGCTCTAACATGTGGTCAAAGAATCCGAGTCCTGTTGATATGTCGCACGCTCCGTTGCCGTCAAGATTCATTCTGACATGTATGTCTGTTTCCTTTGTCTTGCGTTTCACCTCGGCAATGCGCTCTCCTGCAAACAATATCTCAGAAATCTTGTTCCATGACAATTTTCCTTCTTCCGCACTGCCCACAATAAGTGCCTTGCATCCGAGATTCTCTGCCAGCATGCGGTCGGTTTCACGGTCGCCAATCACATAGCTGTTTGCCAGGTCATATTCAGGATTGTTTATATACTCGGTAAGCATGCCTGTTCCTGGTTTGCGGCAAGGATGGTTGTCTTCTGGAAAATGCCTGTCAATAAATATCTTGTCAAACTTTATTCCCTCACCCTCAAGTGTTTGCAGAATGAAATTATGCACTGGCCAGAATGTCTCCTCTGGAAACGAATCTGTGCCAAGCCCATCCTGATTGCTGACCATCACCAGTTCAAAGTCGAGATGCTGCTGTATGAAGTTAAGATTGCGGAAAACGCCTTCTACGAATCTTAGCTTGTCAAAAGCATCAATCTGCTCATCTGCAGGTTCGTATATCAGCGTTCCGTCACGGTCAATAAATAATACCCTTTTCATTTCTGTTTTACCTATTTGCGTATATAAAAACAAAGTAACAAAGACCAAATATATAGCATATCAGTTCGTTTATATACAGTCCTTGTTACTTTGCTTTAGATATTTCGTGTTGTTTTATTCTAAATGTATGCGTATTTGCCAGCAAGAGAGATAGCTGTAAATACAGAATAGCGTTTCTACAACTTTAATTCCTTTAATATCTGCGACATCTTCTGTACGGTAGCAACACGTGTAGGCACAAGCGGAAGTCGAAGGATATTCTTCAGGAATCCCATCTCAGCAAGCAGAGCCTTTACTCCTGCTGGATTACCGTCAACAAAAAGCAGGCTGTAGAGGTCTGTAAATTTATGATGTATCTTTACAGCTGCCTCAAATTCTCCGCGCTGCTCCAGTCGTATCATTCGCGAGAACTCTTTTGGCAGGGCATTGCCTATCACGGAGATAACGCCCTCCGCACCGCATGCTATCATAGGATAAGTCAGCGAGTCATCACCAGAAAGCACGGCAAAGCCTTCAGGCTTTTTCTTGAGTATTTCGTCTATTTGCTCAAGATTTCCGCTTGCTTCCTTGATTGCTACGATGTTCTCGCAGTCATTGGCAAGACGCAGGGTTGTTTCTGACGTCATGTTTATGCCTGTTCTGCTAGGGACATTATAGAGGATAATAGGCAGTTCTGTAGCATTCGCCAAGGTCTTGAAATGCTGGTATAGTCCCTCTTGCGATGGCTTGTTGTAGTACGGACATACGCTCAATATGCCGTCAATACCCTTGAAATCTCCGTTGCGTAGCTCCTCAGCAATAGCATAAGTGTTGTTGCCGCCGCACCCTAAAACAATTGGAAGCCTGCCATTAACCAGCTTGACTATAAAATGCTGTATGTCAAGTTTCTCCTGTTTTGAAAGACAAGGACTTTCGCTTGTTGTCGCTAATATACAAAGGAAGTCTGCACCGTTGTTTATCTGATATTCGATAATGTTTTCTAATGCAGTGTAATCAATGTCTCCTGATTCAGTAAACGGAGTAACTAAGGCAATGCCAAGCCCGCGGAATATATTTTGTTTCATAATTTTAATTTGCAGTAGAGTGCAGACGGGTCAGACAGGCATTTTCTGCGAATCTGCATATCCTTGCCGCGCTGCATATCCTGCTTTTAATGTATTTGTTATGATAAGAATCCAAGTAATGCGCCGGCAGCAACGGCTGAACCGATAACGCCAGCAACATTTGGTCCCATAGCGTGCATCAAGAGGAAGTTCTTTCTGTCGTATTCAAGGCCAAGATTGTTTGAAATACGTGCACACATTGGCACAGCACTAACACCGGCATTTCCGATAAGTGGATTAATCTTCTTGTGTTCTGGCAGGAAGATATTCATGAATTTCACGAACAGGACACCAGAACATGTAGCTACTACAAACGCACATGCGCCGAGGAAGAAGATGAATATGGTGTTCAGTGTCAGGAATTCGCTTGCCTGAGTAGAACATCCCACAGTAAGGCCTAAGAGCATTACGATGATGTCGTTCAGGGCAGAACCCGCAGTTTTTGCCAGACGAGTAGTCTTGCCTGACTCCTTAAGCAGATTGCCGAAGAACAACATGCCAAGAAGCGGCAGACCTGACGGTACGATGAATGTCGTAATCAGAAGTCCGATAATAGGGAAGAGAATACGTTCTGTCTGTGATACCTGACGTGAAGGCTTCATTTTGATGAGACGCTCCTTCTTTGTTGTGAGCATACGCATCAAAGGAGGCTGAATTACCGGTACGAGAGCCATGTATGAGTATGCGCATACAGCGATAGCACCCATAAGGTTCGGACAGAGCTTAGAGCTAAGGAATATAGCTGTAGGGCCGTCAGCGCCGCCGATGATGGCAATACCTGCCGCCTGGTTAGGTTCAAATCCTAATGCCAGCGCAACCATGTAGGCACCGAAGATGCCAAACTGTGCTGCTGCGCCAATTAAGATAAGTTTCGGATTAGCAATGAGCGACGTGAAGTCAGTCATCGCACCGATGCCGAGAAATACCAGAGGCGGATACCATCCGAGTTTCACACCCTGATAGAATATATTCAGCACAGAATTATCCTCGTAGAGTCCTATTTCAAGTCCTGCATCCTTAAACGGGATATTGCCAAGAATTATACCCAATCCGATTGGAACGAGCAATAGAGGCTCAAAGTCTTTCTTGATAGCCAGCCAGATGAAGAATGCACCTACGGCTATCATTATAATATTACCTATTTCGGCGTTTGCAAAACCCGTATAGGTTAAGAAATCAAAGAAGTTCTCCTTCAGAAAGTTCAAGAATGTATCCATGGCTTATTTATGCTATTGTAACTAATGCTGTGCCTTCCATTACAGAATCTCCCTGTTTTACCAGAACTGCTGTAACCTCTCCGTCAATATCTGTTTCGATATTGTTTTGCATCTTCATAGCCTCGAGAATAACAACAGTATCTCCTGATTTCACCTTGTCGCCAACGTTGACCTTTATATCAACGATTGTGCCTGGAAGTGGTGCCTCTATGTTTGCTCCGCCTCCTGCTGGTGCGGCTGCCTGTGGCTTCTTCGGAGTTTCGATGCGTGTGTTGTTTGTTGCTTCTGGAGCAACAACCTGCTTGATAGGGCGCTTGGTAGGATTGAGCATTTGCTTCAGTTCGACCTCAAATGTAGCACCATTAACTGTTACTTTCGCTATATTGTCTTCAATTTCGAGAATCTCTACATCGTAGTCAGTACCCTCGACTGTGTATTGATATTTTGCCATATTTTTTTTTGTGATTAGGTTTGTTTTCTGTTATTTGATTAGGTTGTTCCAATTTGTATTTCTTGGCTTTATTGTGATGATGCCTGACTCTGTGTCATGAACATCGTCCTGGTATTGCTTCAGAGCCATGGAAATGACAGCGATATATATTTTCTTGTCAATGCCCTTAGTCTTTAATCCGTCCTTTAGCAGCGTGGCTGATGTGTCGATGACATCGTCAACCGCCTTGACTGTCTTTGTTACAGGCTTGAAAGGCTGCTTGTTGGCAATTTTCTTCGCTGTGTTCTGATGGTCCATGAATACGCCCATCAATCTGAAGAATACGTATAACAGGACAAGACAGAAGAACACTGTGCCCATTGCCAGAATTGTTATGGCGAAACCGTACGGGTCATTTTTCTTGGTGTTTGCTATCTTGCTGTTAACAACTGCTACGTTCGTGTTATTCGGGGTTACATTTTCTGGTATGCGTACCTCCCATTCACTGCCGTTGTCCTTTCTTGCGTAACTGCAGTCAGGTGCTAATGCCGGTATGGTGACAGAGTCGATAAGGTTAACGCCATTTCCGTCATATAATGCTACCCACAGCGGTTTCCCCGGTTCTGTTTTAGCATCGATGTGCAATGTGCTTTTGTTTGGATTACTGTTAAAGAAGAATGTCAGGAACTGCTGTCCGTGGAGACTTGTCCTCTCGTCATTGCTTGGAATGACTGACATCATTTTCTGACGCTCTGGCACACTCAGGTCTTTGTTGAGCACAGCCCTGTTCGTGGTAATGAACATTCCACGTACGTTTTGTGTGGTGTAGGATACATTGCATAGCTCAATCCATGCTTCACGCTGTCCGTATCCATCCTCGATGCTTGATGCGTTGTGTGTCATCACTTCGTTGATTTTAATGTTCTTTGCACCTTGCGCAAATACATTAATCGACGAGCTGGCAACAACTGCAAGCAAGAAAGCGATTCTTTTCATTTTATCAGATAACTGTTAGAATTATAGTAATGTTAGTTTTTTACGTTGCACTGGTATTACCCGCAGAAGAATAATATTATCAGCTGGGCAGTGAAGATGCGCAGGAACATAGTCAGAGGATAAACCGTTGAGTATCCCACTGCAGGCGCCTCCTTCGAACACACAGAATTAGCATAAGCCAATGCCGGAGGGTCAGTATAAGAACCTGCAATCATGCCCATAATGGTGAAATAGTTGAATTTGTATTTCATTCTCGCAATTGGCCCTATAATCAATATAGGTATAATTGTAATGAGGAATCCGCACAACACATAAAGCAAGCCGTCGCCAGCGATAACGGTATTGACAAAGTTAGCACCGGCTTTTATTCCTACGCTTGACAGGAACAGCACAAGTCCTACTTCTCTCAGCATAAGGTTTGCAGATGTGGTTGTATATGTGACCAAATGGAATTTATAGCCAAATCGTCCGATAAGAATAGCAATGATAAGCGGTCCGCCAGCAATACCTAATTTCAGCGGTACTGGTATGCTTGGAATGGCAAAAGGAATGCTGCCGAAGATTATTCCAATCATTATGCCGATGAAGATGGTTGCAATATTCGGATGGTCAAGTCTTTTAACTGCATCGCCCATGATTGATGCAACACGGTTCACAGATGTGGCATCGCCCACAACCATTATTCTGTCGCCTACTTGCAGAGCGAGATTGCTGCTTGCGAAGAGGTCCATGCCCTGACGTGTCACACGTGTTACGTTTACTCCGTATACGCTTGAGAAGTGCATCTTCGCCAGTGTCTTTCCGTTTATTTCTGGTTTTGTCACAACGATGCGTTTGCTTACCATTTGCTTTGTCGCCTCCTGCTCCTTGAACTCAGGAACGTTGATTTTCGGTCCGACAAATGCTATTATAGCCTCTGCGTCAGCCTCGGCACAGACACAGTATACCTTGTCGCCAATTTCGAGGGTCGTAGAGCTTTTCGGAATTATTAGCTCTCCGTTACGCAGTATTCGTGAGAAGACGAAGTCGCGCTTCATGAAGTTGTGGATGTCAAGAATGGTATGTCCTGCCAGATAAGCGTTTTCTACCGAGAGGTGCATCAGTACTGGTTTTGCGGATGTGTTAGCATTCTCTTTTGAGTTCAGATCTTCCTCTTCTTTCTGAAGCTTCACCTTGCAAATGTATCGCAGCAGGATTGTTGCTCCAATAATTCCGACAACGCCTAATGGATATGCACACGCATAGCCGTTGGCTATTTCCGGCCCGCCATTAGGGAATATTGATGTCAGCGCTTCGTTTGCGGCACCAAGTCCTGGCGTGTTTGTCACAGCTCCGTACAATGTGCCTACAAGCATCGGCAGATTGTGCTTGTCGCCTGTGTCAAAGAAAATGTAATAGCAACCGAACATCACGAGAATGTTAAGCAGAATGATGCTGCACGCCATCATGTTTAGCTTGACGCCTCCTTCACGGAAGCTCTCAAAAAAGCCAGGGCCAACCTGCAGGCCTATCATGAAGACAAAAAGTATAAGGCCGAAATCCTGCACAAAGGTAAGGATGGGGAGAGGGGCGGTAAGTCCGAAGTGTCCGGCGCAAATTCCTGCGAACAAGACAAAAGTCACTCCGAGGGCAATGCCTCCAAATTTAATTTTACCAAGATAAACACCTATGGCGATTACCAATGCGTATAGCAGTGCGATATGTGCCACAGATTCTGTGCTAAGAAATAAGTTTACTAACCAATCCATAACATTTTTTTGTTATACAAAATGATGCATTTTTACCTGTGGGTTTCTGTGCCAGGCAGGCGTATTTGCAAAATCGTTACAAAATTACTTATTTTTATTGATTAAATGCTATTTTTTTCTGTTTTTTTTCTTTTTTCTATGAAACTTTTTGTTTTTAGACGTTTTGCGTTGTCGTTCTTTGTTGCGCTTTGTGTTGTTGCCGTAAGTTGGCAGGGGAGGTTTCTGTGCATGGATTTCAAGGTGCAGCTGGAGTAGTTGTGTGTGTTTCTCGGATAGAATTAAATTTAAATTTTGAGTATGTCGTGCTTTAGTTATGCCTATTTTTTTGCCGGTGTGTTGTCGGGGCTTGTTTTCAGATACAAAGGTACAAAAAATAAATAACATTAGCGATTTTTTTTGCAGGGAATTTCGTTAATGTTCCTAAATGGCACTTAATGGTTTGCTTCATTGGCGTGCAGAGGCTTCTTTTGTTATGATTGTCGGGTGTGCTTTGGCGGATTCTTGGCGGCGTATACCTTGAAACAACCAATGCTGCGGAAGTGTATTTCCTGAATAAAAGTTCGGGCTTGAGCGTGATGACGGGCGGGCTATAAAATCAACTATGAAATGGCCTTGTCGTGTTGCTGTGATGTGGCACGCTTTTTTCCTTGTTCTGTTACAGTGTTACAGTGTGACAGTTCAAATGTTAAATATGAACACCTTCTAAAAAATTCTATATTATATATATAATATAGGCTTCACTTTTGACTTTTTGACTTGCAGTTTTTTAACTGTTACACTGTCACGCTGTCACGCAGACATGTTTGTGCTTGGTTTTTCCTTTGTATGCTTTTTCAGTTAACATTACAACGTTATATGCGCACCTCCTTGTTCCAGTAAATTGATGTGTCTGACCTGTTCTGAGAAGGTGCAAACCGGTGGTGTGTATGATGTAGAGAAGATATTATTCTAACACTTTAGTTTTTTGTGCTTGTGAATTGTTTGACAGAGTGTTATGCGTGTGCGAATAAAAATAGCATATACTGCAAAATAGTCGTTGTTTATTCTCTGTACAAAATCAGATGTTTCTTCTTTTGGAGTATTGCCAATGCTTTTTTGTAACTTTGTATTCGGGAGTGAAAAGGGTGGGGCGCGTCTGGTTATATTAAGGAAAAACAAGAAATGCTGTGGAAAATAAAACAAATACTAATGAAAACAACACAAAAGAAACACGCTAAAATATAGTGGAAATACCGAACAGCTGGTGTTATTCCGTGTTTTTTTTACGTTTTACAACTAAAAACTGGTAGTTGCGAGAATGTTTTTTTCTGTTCGTAAAACATGTATTTTTGCATAAAAATATATATTTCCGGGCGTCATGGAACCATGTTGTTCTGTATTCTTGCTTCGTGCAATTTCGTTACAGCGTTACAGTGTGACAGTTCCGTTTTAAGGTGTATGCAGGCAACGGAAGTCTGCCTCTCTATTGGGATTCTGTGCGAGTGAGCGAGTTCTTCTCAAGGCAGGCGGCGTTTTAAACTGAACATCAGAATGAATCCTTATGCCAGTTTTGTGGCTTTAAGGTTAATCCTGTCATCTGTTAAGACACTGTGACTTTCGCTGCGAAACTTGCAGTAGATAAAGAAGTTAGAGAGGTGAAGTGATTAACCCCAATATCCAATAATAATTCATATATCAGCAGTAATGGATTAACTCTTCAGGCTTGTAGAGCCGGCAGCATCTTGACTTCTTTAACTTCCGAAACTTAAATTAAGATATTTTTATTCATATTTCTTGTTTGTTCCAACATTTTGTAGTACATTTGCACTCCGAATACATATTTATTATAAAAAACTTTGAATTTGATATATTAACATACATCGTAAAAAATCAATTAAACTTAAGTAATAATTATGGACAACAACAGCAAAAAACTTTTCCAGGAGTTTGTTGCACCTACAACCCAAGAGTGGCTTGACAAAATACAGGTCGACTTGAAGGGCGCAGATTTCCAGAAGCGCATGGTGTGGCGGACAAATGAAGGTTTTAACGTGCAGCCATTCTACAGACGTGAGGATGTAGAAAAACTGCAGACACCTGACTCATTGCCAGGAGAATTCCCTTTCGTGCGTGGTAACAAGAAACTCGACAACGAATGGTATGTACGCCAGAACATCACTGCAAACTCTGCAGCAGAGGCAAATGCCAAGGCGTTGGATGTATTGAACAAGGGTGTAACATCTTTAGGATTTGCAATACCAAAAACGGAACTTAGCGAGGAATATGTCGATACATTATTGAATAACATTGTATGTGACTGCGTTGAGCTGAATTTCGTTACATGTAAGCGTTGTTCACTCAAACTTGCCGAAATACTTGTTGCATACTTCGATAAGAAGGGATACAATAAAGAGAATATCGTAGCATCTATTGACTGGGACCCAATCGAGAAGACAGTCATGAAGGGCAAGGACGTAGACTTCCTCTGGGAGTATGCTCCGAAACTCATAGAGACAGTAAAGGATTATCCTAATTTCCGCGTTATCTCAGTTAACTCTGTTTCACTGAACAATTCAGGCGCATATATCGTGCAGGAACTCGGCTATTCTTTGGCTTGGGGCGCAGAATACATCCAGCAGCTTGTTGACGCAGGCGTAGAGCTTACATTGGCGGCAAAGAAAATAAAATTCAACATGGGTATCTCTGAGAATTACTTCATGGAGATTGCTAAATTCCGCGCTGCACGCATGCTTTGGGCAGAAATTGTGAAGCAATATGAGCCAAAATGCGACTGTGCATGCAAGATGATTGTCAACGCAGAAACATCATCATACAACATGACAGTGTTCGACGCTTATGTCAACATGCTGCGCACACAGACAGAGTCAATGTCTGCGGCATTGGCTGGCGTACATTCTATTGTCGTTACTCCGTTTGACGCCGCTTACGAGACACCGAATGAGTTCTCTGAGCGTATAGCGCGCAATCAGCAGCTTCTGCTGAAGGAAGAATGTCACTTCTCTACCGTTGTCGACCCTTCTGCTGGCTCTTATTATATAGAAGAGCTGACATCGTCGCTTGCAAAGGAAGCATGGAAGATATTCCTTGCTATCGAAAAGCAGGGCGGCTTCATGGCTGCTGCCAAGGCAGGTGTCATCCAGGACGACATCAATGCGACAAACGAGAAGCGCCACTTGCATGCTGCGCAGCGCAAGGAGTTCATACTTGGCACCAACCAGTTCCCTAACTTTATAGAGAACAGCGAGGGCAAGATGAACGAGGCAGCCTGCTGCAACTGCGGCTGCGATGAAACAGCGGCATACAAGTCAGTATGCGCATCGCGTCTTGCTGCTGACTTTGAGGCTCTGCGTCTTGCTACAGAAAAGGCAGAGAAGCAGCCTGTTGCCTTCATGCTTACCATCGGTAATCTCGTATGGCGCCAGGCACGCGCACAGTTCTCTACAAACTTCCTTGCATGTGCAGGATACAAGGTTATCGACAACCTTGGCTTTAACACAGTAGAAGAGGGCGTTGATGCTGCGATTTCTGCCGGTGCGGATATTATCGTGATTTGTTCAAGCGACGAGGAATATGCAGAATATGCAGTTCCAGCATACAAATATCTTGACAACAAAGCAATATTTGTAGTTGCAGGCGCACCTGCTTGTGCAGACGAACTGAAAGCAGCAGGAATTGAGAATTTCATACATGTAAAAGTTAACCAGCTTGATACGCTCAAGGCGTTTAATGCGAAACTCGGTATCTAATTATGGCAAGAAAAGATTTTAAGAATATTGATATCTTTGCTGGTATCGAGAAGAAGAACGGTCTCGATTGGCAAAAAGAGAATAATGTAGACACTGTGTGGAAGACTCCTGAGCACATAGATGTCAAACCAGTATATACTAAGGAAGATTTGGAAGGTATGGAGCACCTTGACTATGCTGCCGGCATTCCTCCGTTCCTCCGCGGTCCTTACTCAATGATGTATCCGTTCCGTCCGTGGACAATTCGTCAGTATGCAGGCTTTTCTACAGCAGAGGAGTCAAACGCGTTCTATCGTCGTAACCTCGCATCAGGACAGAAAGGTCTCTCTGTGGCATTTGACCTTCCTACACACCGTGGCTATGACCCTGACAATCTGCGCGTAATCGGTGATGTAGGCAAAGCAGGTGTTTCAATCTGCTCTGTTGAGAACATGAAGGTGCTTTTCGACGGCATACCGCTCAATAAGATGTCTGTCTCAATGACAATGAACGGTGCTGTGCTCCCTATCATGGCATTCTACATTGTTGCAGGATTGGAGCAGGGCGCGAAACTCGAAGAAATGGCAGGAACCATCCAGAATGATATCCTTAAGGAGTTTATGGTGCGTAATACATACATCTATCCGCCATCATTCTCTATGAAGATTATTGCTGACATCTTTGAGTATACATCTAAGTATATGCCAAAGTTCAACAGCATTTCAATTTCTGGCTATCACATGCAGGAGGCTGGTGCTACAGCAGATATTGAGCTGGCATACACTTTGGCTGACGGTATGGATTATCTTCGTGCCGGTGTAAATGCGGGCATTGACATTGATGCCTTTGCTCCTCGCCTCTCATTCTTCTGGGCTATTGGCATGAATCACTTCATGGAGATTGCCAAGATGCGTGCCGGACGTCTCCTGTGGGCTAAGATTGTCAAGAGCTTCGGCGCAAAGAATCCGAAGTCAATGGCGCTGCGTACTCACTCTCAGACTTCAGGATGGTCGCTTACAGAGCAGGATCCGTTCAATAATGTCGGCAGAACATGTATTGAGGCTATGGCTGCGGTGCTCGGACATACTCAGTCATTGCATACAAACTCACTTGACGAGGCTATCGCTCTCCCAACTGACTTCTCTGCCCGTATTGCACGAAACACACAGATATACATACAGAACGAAACTAAGGTGTGCAAGGAAATTGACCCTTGGGCAGGTTCATATTATGTAGAGTCACTGACAAAGGAGCTTGTTGACAAGGCGTGGGCGCATATTGAGGAGATTGAAAAACTCGGCGGAATGGCTAAGGCTATTGAAACCGGAGTGCCAAAGATGCGTATTGAGGAGGCTGCGGCTCGCACACAGGCACGTATCGACTCTGGCGCTCAGACAATTGTCGGCACAAACAAGTACCGTCTCGACCACGAGGACCCAATTGACATCCTCGAGGTTGACAACACAGCGGTTCGTCTTCAGCAGGAGGCTGCCCTCAAGCAACTTAAGGCTAATCGTGACAACGAGGCATGCAAGAAGGCTCTTGAAGCGCTCACAGAGGTTGTTCGTACAGGAAACGGCAATCTGCTCGAGGCTGCTGTAGAGTGTGCTAAGGTGCGTTGTACTCTCGGTGAAATCAGCGATGCCTGCGAGGTTGTCGTAGGACGCTACAAGGCAGTAGTTCGTACAATATCAGGCGTTTATTCATCAGAATATATGAAAGATTCTCAGTTTGAAGAAGCTGTTCGTCTTACTAACGAATTTGCAGAAAAGGAAGGACGTCGACCACGTATCTTCATTGCAAAGATGGGACAGGACGGACACGACCGCGGCGCAAAGGTTGTAGCAACCGGTTATGCTGATTGCGGTTATGATGTAGATATGGGTCCTCTCTTCCAGACACCAGCCGAGGCTGCACGTGAGGCTGTTGAGAATGACGTACATATCGTAGGTGTATCTTCTCTTGCCGCAGGTCATAAGACTCTTATTCCACAATTGTTCGAAGAGTTGCGCAAGCTTGGCCGTGAGGACATCATGGTTGTTGCTGGCGGCGTAATCCCAGCACAGGATTATGATTATCTGTACAAGGCTGGTGTAGCTGCCATCTTTGGCCCTGGCACATCAGTTGCATACTCTGCTGCGACAATGATGAAACTGCTTATGGATAAATGATAGTTGTAGAAATGTATAAACAGGCAGTAGGAGACGTTTGTTCTCTCAACCCTTTGCTACCTATCTTATCTTCTTACACAGATAATCATTTATAATCGATGCGGATAAAACTTATGTTATTATAATTCAAGCGGATAGTACGTCATGAATGATGTGCTATCCGCTTTATGTATGTCAATTACATGATTGATATTACATCTATACTACACAATACGGGATTCAATTCATTAAATTACAGTGCGTTATGAAAGATTTTATTAAAAGTGTCTGCGCCACGGTCATAGGAGTTTTCCTGTCCTTTGGTCTTGTGATGGCATTTTTCTTCTTTAGTATAATTAGTACATTAGCAACAAGTTCTTCAGAGCCGAAGATAAAAGATAATTCCGTTCTTGTCCTGAATCTGCAGGGTACAATTGCAGAACAAAGCAGCGAAGATGTATTTGCGGCATTTACAGGCGACGATATGTCTACTCTTGGATTAAACGATATTCTTGAGGCTATTGACAAGGCTAAGGCTAATGACAATATTAAAGGCATGTATATAAACTGCGGCGTGTTTACTGCTGACCATGCTACATTGCAGGAAATCCGCGGAAAACTTCTTGAGTTCAAGGCTGCAAAGAAATGGATTGTTGCATACTCTGACATGTATATGCAGGGCGCATACTATCTTGCTTCTGTTGCTGACAAGGTATACATTAACCCACAGGGACGCCTTGACTGGCATGGTGTGGGTTCTCAGCCTATGTTCTATAAGGATTTCCTCGAGAAGATTGGTGTGAAGTTTGCTATTGTCAAGGTTGGAACATACAAGAGCGCTACAGAAATATTTACTGAAGACCGCATGAGTGAGGCTAACCGTGAACAGGTAAGCGTATATATAAACGGACTTTGGGAAAATATTGTTAACGGCGTTTCTAAGTCTCGCAATATCAGCAAGGAACTGCTTAATCAATATGCTGACGGCATAGTGATGATGGAGGATGCTGCTGCCTTGAAGCAGAAGAAACTCGTAGATGAGCTCCTTTATGCTGATCAGGTAAAGAAAGAATTAAAGAAACGTCTTGGCTTGAAGGAAGATGACAGCATCAATCAGGTGTCTATCTCTACTATGAAGTCTGTCACAGCAGATGACGGTATCCATAGTGACGAGGGTGAGCAGATTGCAGTATATTACTGTGCAGGTGATATTGTTCAGTCAGAAACCACATCTCTTTCATCATCTGGTTCTTCCATCGTTGGTAATACTGTATGCAAGGACATTGAGAAACTTATGAAGGATGAGAAGGTTAAGGCTGTTGTAATACGTATCAATTCTGGTGGCGGTGATGCATACGCTTCAGAGCAGATGTGGCATTATATCTCTGAACTCAAGAAGGTTAAGCCTGTAGTTGTATCAATGGGCGGCATGGCTGCTTCTGGCGGATACTATATGGCATGTAACTCTTCTTGGATTGTAGCAGAGCCAACCACAATCACTGGTTCTATAGGAATCTTTGGCATGTTCCCAGATATGAGTAATCTTATTACCCAGAAGCTTGGTATTAAGTTCGATGAGGTTAAGACTAACAAGAACTCTACATTCTCTCCATTAGGAACTGCACGTCCTTTGAATGCTGAGGAGCTTGCTTTCATGCAGACATATATCGACAAGGGTTATGCATTGTTCTGCAAGCGTGTGGCTGATGGCAGAAAGATGCCGGTTGCTGAGGTTGAGAAGATTGCCCAGGGTAGGGTATGGCTTGGACAGGATGCTATCAAGCTTAAGCTTGTTGACCAGCTCGGAACTCTTGACGATGCAGTAGAGAAGGCTGCGAAGTTAGCTAAACTGGAGAAATACCATATCAATGACTATCCAGCAAAGAAAGACTTTGCTGCACAGCTTATGGAAGAACTGGGTGGCGGTACGGCTGACGAACTTGATACACAGCTGCGTAACGTGCTCGGTGCATACTATGAGCCGTTTGCTCTTGTGCGCACACTTAATGAGCAGTCGCCAGTACAGGCACGCATACCATATGTGCTAAACATTAAGTAATGAATCTTTATGTCTGTCTTCCGGTTGCATATGCTTCTGGAAGACAGAACAGATTTATCCGGCATGTCTGTTTTACGAATAGAGAATGCGCTCTGCCCTTTTTCTATTCTTTAATTATGTTGTATATTTAATACAGGAAACATTGGAAGGCGATTTCATTAAGATACGCAAATACCTTCTTCCGCTAAGCTTCATATACGGCTTAGGCGTAAGATTCAGGAATATGCTCTTTGACACAGAAATGTTAAAGAGCCGCAGTTTCACTATGCCAATTATTTCTGTTGGCAATATTACTGTCGGTGGAGCCGGCAAGACTCCCCATGTAGAATATCTTGTGCGTCTGTTGCAGGATAAGGTGCGTGTTGCTGTCCTTAGCCGGGGATATAAGCGACGCACAAAGGGATATTTTCTTGCTGATGCCGGTGTCACGGCGAGAGAGATAGGCGACGAGCCATATCAGATGTTCTTGAAATATGGAAAGAATATCCATGTTGCGGTTAATGCCAATCGTTGTGAAGGCATCGAGCGTCTGCGCTATGACAAGAAGACACGCGACACTGATGTAATACTTCTTGACGATGCGTATCAGCATCGCTATGTCAAGCCTGGAGTAAATATACTTCTTGTTGACTATCACCGCCTGATAGTTTATGACAAGCTTCTGCCTGCAGGATGCCTGCGCGAACCAAAGGAGGGCAAGCGCCGTGCTGATGTGGTTATAGTTACAAAATGTCCGAAAGATCTGCGTCCGATGGACTTCCGTGTCATAACTAAGGCCATGGACCTTTATCCATACCAGAAGCTGTTCTTTACAACACTGAACTATATGGATATAAAGCCGGTATATACTGAGACATTGAATTTCTCACTCAAGGATATCACGCCAGAACACAATATTCTTGTGCTTACCGGCATAGCATCGCCACGACACTTGCTTCTCGACCTTCAGCAGTATACACAGAACATTGTGCCGATGTCGTATTCTGACCATCACCAGTTTACACCGAAGGATGTAGCGCGAATAAACAACACGTTTGATGCGATGCCGAAGAAACGCATCATCATCACAACAGAGAAAGATGCGGCGCGTCTTATCAATACCGACGGGCTGAGCAATGATGTGCGTGAACACATGTATTCACTTCCGATAGAGATTTCGTTCATGCTCGACCAGGGTGAACAGTTTGATGAATTCATTCTAAGCTACGTTCATAAGAATTCGAAAAACTCCATACTTTCGCTCCGGAAAAATGAAGAGGAGAGAGCAAAACGTAAAAACGAAGACTGCGAGGATGAGCCAGAGACAAATCAACATCCCGTACAGCAGCGCATCTCCTTCTGATTGTTAATAACTCATCTGCTGACAGGAATATACTAATCATATATTTGTATATAAATGGAAATATCACAACTTGGAGAGTTCAAGCTGATTGAACGTCTCACAAAGGACATTACACCAGTAAACCCCTCAACAATTATGGCAGCGGGCGATGACTCTGCGGTCATAAATCAGCCGCAGGACACACACACCCTCATAACAACAGATATGTATATGCAGGGTGTGCATTTCGACCTGACATATATCAGCATGCAGCATTTAGGCTATAAAATTGCTATGGCGAATATCAGCGATATTATAGCCATGAACGGCACACCGCGCCAGATGACAGTGGCTGTAGCGTTGTCTAAAGGCTTCTCTGTAGAAGATATTGATGCCTTGTACAGCGGTCTTCGTATGGCATGCAGCAAACATGGTGTTGACATCATAGGAGGCGACACCACATCATCCATGACAGGACTTGCCATCTGCATTACCTGTATAGGAGAGGCTGCACCGGAGGATATCATTACACGCAGCGGAGCGCATGACACAGACCTTGTATGCGTGTCAGGCAATCTTGGTGCAGCGTATATGGGGTTGCAGATTCTTGAGCGTGAGAAAGCGGTATACTATCAGCAGGTGAAGGAGATTTCAAAGAAATACTCTTCTCCTGATGAACGTAACCGGCATATAGAAGCCATGGATTTCTCGCCAGATTTCACAGGAAAGGAATATCTCCTTGAACGTCAGATGAAGCCAGAGGCACGTGTTGACATCCTCCGCTCGCTGCGTGAAGCTGGTGTGCGTCCTACATCGATGATTGACGTATCTGACGGCCTTGCTTCTGATATCATGCAGATATGTAAATCCTCGGATTGCGGATGCAGAATATATGAGAAGAATATCCCAATTGACTATCAGACAGCCGTTACGGCAGAAGAATTCAATATGAACCTTACAACATGCGCGCTTAACGGAGGCGATGATTATGAGCTTCTCTTCACCGTTCCTATCGGTGACCTTGCCAAGGTGGAATGCATGGAGGATGTAAAGATTATCGGTCATATCACACGCCCAGAGTTAGGGTATATCCTTGTCACACGAGACGACAATGAATTTGAACTTAAAGCGCAAGGGTGGAAATAAACCTGTCATGATATTGACAATATCTTATGCCGTTGTATTATGTCACATAGTGCAGCGGCATATTTATTTTATGTAACGCTTATGTACATTTGATTCTCGGAGGTTAAGGTAGTAATGAATATTTTATGTAACGCTTATGTACATTTGATTCTCGGAGGTTAAAGTAGTAATGAAGTTGTTGCTGCGCTCGTCCTGCGGACAGAAGTTAAACCATTGCTATTGATTATTTTTTTAGATTTTTAGGGTCTATTGGTGATATATCCTTACAACCTCACAACCTCATCCCCTCATAACTTCAACATTCGGAATAAAAAAATAGGGATTCCAAATGGAATCCCTGTCTGCTTAGTTGCGGAGACACGACTCGAACGTGTGACCTCCAGGTTATGAGCCTGGCGAGCTACCAACTGCTCCACTCCGCGATGTAATCTTCTGTAAAACAAGTGTCTGTTTTCAAAAGCGAGTGCAAAGGTACGGATAAAATTTCATATATGCAAATTAATTTGAATGTTTTTTTCTGTTTGCTGTTTTTTTTCTGATATTTACATTTTTTTTCTGCATTTATTTGTACATTATATAGAAAATTACTATTTTTGCACACGTAAAGACCAATGTGCAAAAACTTATAATATTAATCGTGACAGTATGTCGGTATCAAAGACGAGACAGAATTTTGTAGACGTAGCGCGGCAGTTGTTTGCTAAGAACGGGCTTGAAAATACCACCATGAATGATATTGCTCAGGCTTCGGGCAAGGGGCGTCGTACGCTTTATACTTATTTCGAGAGTAAGGACGAGGTGTATTCGGCTGTTATTGAATATGAGTTAGAGCGACTTTCTGACAAACTTGATGAAGTGGCAGAGTTGCGGATGCGTCCTCAAGATAAGATTATTGAGCTGATATACACCCATCTGAATATGATAAAGGAGACGGTGGTGAGAAATGGCAACTTGCGTGCTGAGTTCTTTAGAAATATCTGGATGGTGGAGAAGGTCAGGAAGAATTTCGACGAGGATGAGATAGAATTGTTCCGCAAGGTATATGCGGCAGGCAAGGCGAGCGGTGAGTTTGATATTGACAATGTTGAATTAATTGCAACGATTACGCACTACTGCATTAAGGGCCTTGAAGTGCCTTTTATCTATGGACGTCTTGGCAGAGGCGTTACTGAATTAAACACCCGCCCTATGGTTGCTAAGTTTGTATACGGAGCATTGGGCAAGCAGAGATGATGGGTTAAGGTAGTAGGTGAAAGAAGTCGGAGATGCTTAGAGAAATGTTAGGCTGCTGCATCTTGCGACGGTAATGGCTTAACAACACAGGCTCGTTAGTCGATTACTACTTGACTGCATTAACATCCTAACCTTTGAGTTAAGGGTTAAATGTCAGGAAAATATATGCTGCCTAAGTGCAGACATTATATAATAATAAAACATTAAATTAGAAAAAAAGAAAAATGGGATTACTAACAGGTAAAACAGCACTTATTACAGGTGCTGCACGTGGAATTGGCAAGGCTATCGCTTTGCGATTTGCTCAGGAGGGTGCAAACATTGCATTCACAGACCTTGTGCTTAATGATGAAATGGCGGCAGGCTTAGAGGCTACTCGTCAGGAAATTGAGGCAGTAGGTGTGACATGTCGTGCTTATGCAGGCAATGCGGCTGATTTTGCAGAGACAGAGGAAACTGTTAAGAAAATTAAGGAAGAATTCGGCACAATTGATATTCTTGTAAACAATGCAGGTATAACAAAGGATGGTCTTATGCTGCGCATGACAGAGCAGCAGTGGGATGCTGTCATCAATGTAAACCTGAAGTCTGCATTCAATTTTATTCATGCCTGCACACCGATCATGATGCGTCAGAAGGGTGGTTCAATCATCAATATGGCATCTGTAGTAGGTGTACATGGTAATGCCGGTCAGTGTAACTATGCAGCATCAAAGGCAGGACTTATTGCACTGGCAAAATCTATCGCTCAGGAGATGGGACCAAAGGGCATACGTGCAAACGCTATTGCTCCAGGCTTTATCGAGACAGCAATGACAGCACAGCTGTCAGAAGAGGTGCGTCAGGAATGGGCAAAGAAGATACCGCTGCGCAGAGCAGGACAGGTGGACGATATTGCCAATACTGCTGTATATCTGGCTTCTGACCTTTCAAGCTATGTGAGCGGACAGGTTATTCAGGTAGATGGCGGTATGAACATGTAATACGCAGCAGGCGGAACGTTCAAAAAACGCAGTACGCCGAAGTAAGTGGAATTATATACAATACTGTAAACTATGAAGGTTATTTATGAGGATAACCATATAATAATAGTATATAAAGAAGGCGGGGAAATCGTACAGGGCGACAAGACTGGCGATGTCCCCCTTTCTGATATTGTGAAGGATTATATCAAGAAGAAATACAATAAGCCTGGCGAAGTTTTTCTTGGTGTGGTTCATCGTCTTGACCGTCCTGTCTCAGGCCTTGTGGTATTTGCCCGCACATCGAAGGCTCTGACACGTCTGAACAAGATGTTCCAGATGCACGACGTCGCCAAGACCTATTGGGCGATAGTGGCTAATGCGCCGAAGGCTCCTGCAGGCACCCTGAAAGGATGGATTGTAAGGAACGAGAAGCAGAACAAGAGTTTTTGCCATGCACGAGAAGTGGCAAACTCGAAGGTTGCGATTCTTGACTACAAGGTCATAGCGCGTAGCGACAGGTATCATCTGTTAGAAATTAACCTGCATACAGGAAGACATCACCAGATAAGATGCCAGCTGGCCAGCATGGGGTGTGTCATAAAAGGCGATCTCAAGTATGGCGCTCCGCGTAGTAATCCTGACGGCACAATCTCCCTGCTTAGCAGAAAAATAGAATTCATACATCCTGTTTCAAAAATACCAATATCTGTGACATCGCCATTGCCAGAAGACAGGTTGTGGCATGCCTTTAATGTTGAATAGAGAGTGAAAAAAAGAAGCTGTATTATATTGGGAAAGATATTGCTGGCTATCATAGCAGCGCCTTTTGTTCTTTTCCTCCAGCTCGCATTCTTGCTGTATCTTCCGCCTGTACAGAACTGGGCAGTAGATATGGCGGCACGTTATGCTTCAGAATCTACGGGCATGGACATAAGAATTGGTGAGGTGGCATTATGTTTTCCGTTGGACATACGGCTTGATGATGTCTTAGTGTTGGAGAAGAATGATGAGACAGCAGACAGCGACACAATCCTGTCTGTCGAACGTGCAATATGTGATATAAATATCTCCTCTCTGTTTGATGGCAGGATTGGCGTAGATATACTGCAGCTGGATGCTGTAGATGTAAATACTTTAGAGTATGTATCAGATTGCTGCGTTAACGGCAAGGTAGGCAAGGCGCTCGTTGTCTGCCGTGCTATTGATTTGCAGAATGACAGTATAATTATTGACAAAGTAAGGCTTCATGATGCCATTCTTGATGTCAATCTGTCTGACACAGCACAGCAGGATACAGTGCCATCAGATACTCCTTGGAAGATAATACTGTCTGACTGTAGCATATCAAATTCAGAGCTTGCCTTGCATTTTCCTGGTGACACGATAAATGTTATGGCTGGTATAGGAGGAATGTCTCTCAGCGGAGGAGCATTCAATCTTCAGAAAGGAATCTATAGCGTAGACGCCCTGAATATTCAGAGGAGCAAACTAAAATATGACGTAACAGGTAGGTCTTCTTCTATGCCGAAGAATAGCGGCATTCAGGATGCAAGGCAGAACAAGAAAGAAGATGGTACGCTACATAATGCTCAAAGTCTTAATAGAGTGTTGGATTATAACCATTTGTCGATAAGTGACTTAAATATAGGTATTAAATCTATATTGTATTCGCAGGATGTATTTATTTTGTCTGTTGTAGCATGTAATTTCAAAGAGGATTCAGGATTGGAATTATCTTCATTGACAGGCGATGTTAATATGTCTGACGACAATTTTGCTCTGCGGAACATTTCACTCTCTACACCGCATTCGCGAATTGAAGGAGCTGCATCTTTTGATATGGATGTTCTTGCAAAGGATAGCAGCGGACGTATTGAGGCAGATGTACAGTGCAGCATAGGACGTGACGACATAATTCTTCTTTCGTCAGGGGCCTTGCCTGATGACATTGTAAGAATGCTGCCGCAGAAACCATCAGAACTCTCTGTGGATTTGTCAGGAAACCTGAATCAGCTTTATATCAACCAGTTCGACTTTGATATTCCAACCCTTTTCCGTGGTAATGTGTCTGGAGATGTTAAGGAACTTCTGGATATGGAACGTATCTCTGCCAATATGAAACTAAATGTGGCAGAGAACCAGGGTAGTGGCAGTGTCTCTGGCACTCTATGCTATATGCCAGGAATGCGATATGAATCAAGTCTCAGAATAGATAAATTAAATTGTCAAAGATTTCTGCCAAATATGCCGTTAGGCAATTTATCTGCTCAGATGGAGATAAAAGGGCGGGGGATAGACCTGTTTTCGCCTGCGACAAATATAGATGCTGACATTAATATCTCCAGATTAAACTATGCTGGCAATGATTTCTCTGGGTCAGACATAGAATGCATGCTGGCAGGAGGCAGGCTTCATGCTAATGTAAACTCTACATCAGAGAGCATCTTAGGAGATATAGTTTTTGACGGCTTGCTTGACAAATCGAAGCTTTCGGCTACGATAGGCATGAATCTTCGTAACTTTGACCTATATTCACTGAATATTACAGATAGTCCGCTGGCTATCGGGGCTTGCGGACATATAGATATAGAAAGTGATTTTACGCATAATCACAGCTTATACGGGCATGTGTCTAATTTGAGCATTAAGGATTCTCTGAATGTATATCATCCTGATGATATCGAGATGAATCTGCTTGCTCTGAATGATACAACGGATATTGTCATGTCGTGTGGCGATTTTCTGCTAAAGGCAAGCGCCAAGGAAAATTATAAGACACTGCTTAATCTTTCTGATGTTATCACAGATGAGATAAACCGTCAGTGGACAGAGCGTACAATCAACGAAGGTCTTCTTCGAGAGAAATTGCCACATGCAAAAGTTTATCTGAAGACAGGACATGAGAATCCAATGGCGCGTTTCCTGTCGCATGTCGGTTATGCATTTAGTTCTGCGGATGCAGATATAGTGACATCACCACGTGCCGGTATAAACGGAGTGGTGAGTGTTGATACATTAAGGACGAAGGATTTCCAGTTAGACAAGATAACGGCGAAGATAGGTTCTGATACGTTAAAGACTTCGTATGAGGTGTGTGTTGAGAATGGCCCTGATAATCCGCAATATAGCTTCATTGCCCTGGCAAAGGGAGATGTGGTGAATGACGGAACTTCTTGTACGCTGACTCTTGATGATAAAAACGGAGAACGAGGATTTGACATCGGTCTCTCTGCGTTTGTTGAGTCGGATCATATACGTATAGAATTTCATGATCGTCCGCAGATACTTGGATACAAAGCGTTTGCTCCAAACAAGAACAATTATATTCATATAGGGAAGGGCATGCGTTTGTCATCTGATGTCATGCTGATAGCAGATGATGGAGTGGGATTGCGCCTATATACTAATGATGAGAATATAAATGCTTTGCAGGATCTGACCTTGTCAGTATACAAGCTGGATATTGCCAGCATATTATCTGTTGTTCCTTATATGCCGAGAATCACGGGCGTCATGAATGGAGATTTCCATGCTATTGTTGATAAGGAATCAATGTCTATATCGGCTGCTGTGAATACGGAGAAGTTATGTTATGAAGATTCGCCAATAGGCAATATCTCTACAGAAATAGTATATATGCCGCTCAGTGACGGCTCGCACTATCTTGACGGCATCATCAGCAAGGATGATAAAGAAATTGCAACAATATCTGGCAAATATATTTTTGGCAAGGAGGATTTCATTGATGCTCAGTTGACTCTCACCAATATGCCTGCGGACATCATAAATGGTTTCATACCAGACAAGCTGATTGGCATGCGAGGATATGGAAATGGAGAATTGAACGTCAAGGGTAACGTGTCTAATCCTAAAATAAATGGTGTGCTGAATCTTGAGCAGGCTTTGTTTATCTCCGTGCCATATGGCATCGAAATGAAAATAGCTGATGATGCAGTGCGTATTAATGACTCAAAGGTTGTGTTTGATAATTTCCAGTTCTATGACAGTGCTGGCGAGCCGCTAACAATGAATGGCAGCCTTGATTTCTCAGATACTGAGCATATAAGAACAGACCTTCGTGTTAACGGCAAGAATATTCTGATTATTGATGCTAAGGAAAACAAATATTCAGAAGCTTACGGCAAGGCTTATGTAAATCTCAACTCTTATATCCGGGGAGAATTAAGCAATCTTGATGTAAAGGCAAAATTAGATGTCTTGCCAACGACAAATCTGTATTACGTTCTTCGTGATTCGCCTCTTACTACAGATAATCGTCTGAAAGAGCTTGTCACATTCGTGGATTTTAATGATAGTATTCCGTCACCGCAGGCATTGCCATCAGTTGATGGTATAAACGTCGACCTTTCAATTGACATGCAGGCAGGAGCGCATATTACATGCTGGCTAAATACTAATCATTCAAATTACCTTGACATAATCGGCAATGGCGACTTGCGTCTGCAATATTCACAAGATAAAATGCTGCTGACAGGAAGATATACTATATCATCAGGTGAGATGAAGTATTCACTTCCGATAATTCCGTTGAAGACATTTGCTATATCAGAAGGCAGCTACATTGACTTTACCGGAGACATGATGAATCCGCGCCTGAATATCACAGCAACGGAGAGAGTGCGTTCGTCTGTCAGTGATAGCAATGGGCAGAGAGTCGTAGAATTTGATTGCGGTGTGGAGATTTCAAAGACACTTCAAGACATGGGGTTGGAATTCCTTATATCTGCCCCTGAAGATAAGCCTATTAATGACGAATTGAATACGATGTCAATAGAGGAACGCGGCAAATTGGCTGTGACAATGCTGACGACAGGAATATATCTAAATAACAACTTGTCGTCAAATATTACGATGAACTCTGCCCTCAGTACATTCTTGCAGCAGGAAATCAATAATATTGCAGGTTCCGCTTTGAGGACATTAGATTTGTCTGTTGGTCTTGAAAGCAATACTCTTGCTGACGGCACGATGTCAATGGACTATTCGTTCAAATTTGCCAAGCGTTTCTGGAACAACCGTGTGTCTGTATCCATAGGTGGAAAAATTTCATCAAAGCCACAGTCTTCCGGACGTTCAAACTCTTTCTTTGATAATGTGGAGATGCAGTACCGGCTTTCAGATACCTCAAATCAGTATTTGCGCCTGTTCTATAAGCATGACGTTTATGATTATCTTGAAGGTTACCTTGACCAATATGGTGCTGGATATGTATGGAAACGTAAATTGCAGAATATTAGCGAGCTGTGGAAATTGAAGAAACCAGAGAGTAAAGAAGAAGGCGGTAAGCCTGAGGAAAATAAAACTTTAGAGAAATGAGAAGTTATATATATGTCATACTATATGCTTTATTGACGTTTACATTCATCTCCTGTTCTTCTACATCCTCTCTACATGATGATGAACAGTTATATACAGGAATGAAGCGTATTGATTTCCGTGTGCAGCATAGTGATAGTCATACTATTGACACACAGGCAGAGATAGAGGCTTCATTGGCATGTAATCCAAATGGTGCATTCTTCGGCTCTTCTTACTATCGTATGCCATTTCCTTATAGGTTGTGGATATGGAATGCTTTCTCTGCGAAGGAGAGCGGAATGTCAAAATGGATAGCCAAGACTTTTGGCACACCGCCAGTATTGGTAAGCGATGTTAATCCTGCCATGCGTGCTAATATTGCAGAAACAGTGTTAGATAATAATGGTTATTTTAGAGGACGTGTAGATTACAAGCTCATGCCAGGCAAGACTAAGCCGACAGGCGCGGATTCTGTTCCACGTGCCCGTACAGCCAAGATTGCGTATACGGTAGACATGGGTCCGCAGTTTGTTATTGACACCGTCATATATAAGGGATTTACAGACAATGAGCTGAAGCTAATCACTGATGAGCAGCCACTTATTAAATCAGGCGAGCCATTCAGTATTTCCAAACTTGATGCTGAGCGTAACCGCATATATGATAGTTTTAAGAATCATGGCTATTATTTCTTTCAGAAATCATATCTGACATACATGGCAGATACTATCAGTGTTCCGCAGCGTGTACAGCTGCAGTTGTGCAAGATTGATTCTATACCGGCAGAGGCACAGCGTCAGTGGCATATCTCTAAGACCATAATACAGGTGCGTCGCCATGTCTACGAGCAGCCAGCAGACACCTTCGGCGGTCGCCGTTTTGCTGTTGTGTTTGGCGGAGAGCGCCCTCCAATTCGTCCATACGTGTTGATGCAGGATGTATTATTGAGACCTGGCAGCATGTTCTCGCAGCGCTCTCTCACAGAATCTCTTTCAAGGTTGACTGCAAAAGGTATATTTTCTTCTGCTGATATTAGCATGACACCAGTGGCAGATTCTCTTCACATGACAATCAACTGTACCTTAGACAAACCGTATGATTTAACTCTGCAAGCGAATTATGTGCATAAGACATCTGGGCGTGGCGGCCCTGGTGTAGGCATAGGACTTACAAGACGCAATGCATTCCGAAGAGGCGAGAATCTTAGTTTTAATCTTAACGGAAGTGCTGATTTTTCTATTGGACGCACAGCAGGCAACTCTACAAATTTTGATGTTGTAGCTGATGTGGCATTGGAGATGCCGCGTATGCTTGTCCCAAAATTCCTTAAGCTTCGCCGGCGATGGTATAATCCTCCGACAACAGTAACCCGTGTTTCTTTTGAAACAATCAATCGGACAGGATTCTTTCGACGCAATATTTTTTCAGCGGAACTGCTGTATAATTTCCAGACATCGCATTCGTCACGTCATACTCTGTCGCCGCTGACCATTGATTACAGTTACATTGCAAGCATGGATCAGGCGTATAAGGATATTATAGCTACTTCTGCCTATATGCAAGTTGCAACACGTGACATTCTGATTCCAAAGATGCGTTATACGTATTCCTATGAATCTTCTTCCTCTGCTAACCCTATGGCGTTTTCATTCACTGTGGCAGAGGCAGGTACGGTGGCTAATATTATGCGAACTATCGGCGGAAGCGGTTGGAACAGGAAGGATAAGACAATGTTCAAAACTCCATATTCGCAGTTTCTGAAGTTCGAGTTCGACTGGCGAAAATCATGGCGCACAGGCATTTCGTCCTCTATTGTTACACATACGTTCTTCGGATACGTCCATCCATTTGGCAATTCTTCAGTCACACCATTCTCTGAGCGTTATTATATGGGAGGCGCTAACGACCTTCGTGGCTTTGCTACACGTGCTGTTGGCCCTGGACGTGCATCTTATGACGATAAAGAAACAATGTATCTGCTCTCAAACGGTAATCTGAAAGCACTCATGAATATAGAGTATCGTCCGCGAATCTTTGGTTCTTTATACGGAGCCTTCTTCCTTGATGCGGGTAATGTGTGGGATGCTAACGGTAGCGGCAATGCGGGTGCGTCATTCTCATGGAATAATCTTGCTAATGATATAGCAGTCAATGCTGGTGCTGGAATACGCTACGACCTCGACTTCTTTGTTCTCCGTCTTGACTGGGGATTTGTGTTACATTGCCCGTATGACAATGGTAAAAGCGGATACTTCAATATTCCGTCATTTAAGGATGCCCAATGTCTTAATTTCGCTATTGGATATCCATTCTAAAAATACAAGGCATTATGGATGAAACGGGGATTCGTCGTAGAGGGCAGAAAATATGCAATAAAACTGCATGCTGAAAGAGAATAACCAAACAGACAATTCCAATATACATATATATAAAGAAAACGACAGCAGTTACGGCCATGTGTGATGCATAACTGCTGTCGTTATTGTTTTATAGCTTTTGTGTGTTACCCCTGTTTTTACTCTCTGTTTCCGAAGATTCGGAGAAGATAGAGGAACATGTTCACGAAATCAAGGTATAGCGTAAGACTTCCGAGGAGTGCAATCTTCTGTGTCTGCTCTGACATACCATAGTATGCGGCGTGCTGCAGCATTGTTTTGATTTTCTGTGTGTCATATGCTGTCAGTCCTACGAATATCAGAACGCCGAGGTAGTTGAGTATGACAGCCATGGTTGAGTTAGCAAGGAAGATATTAACAACTGACGCTATGATGAGCCCTATTAGGAGCATGATGAGCATACGTCCCATGCCCGATAAATCTTTCTTGACAAAGAATCCCACAAGCGACATTGCCCCGAATGTTCCAGCCGTAATCATGAATGTGCTTGCTATGCTTTCCGCAGTGTATGCCATGAATATAAACGACATTGTAACACCGTTGAGTATAGAGTATGCAGCGAAGCATAATGCTGCTGTCAGGAATGCCATGCGCATGATGCGTGCGGAGAGATATACGACGAGTGCAATTTCTGCAATCATAATGCCCCAGAAGAGCATTTTGTTTGTTAAAAGCATTGTAAGCAGTTCTGCATTTCTTGCCACAGCCATGGCTGTGAACGCTGTCATAAGCAGTCCTGCACACATCCATGCATACACACTACGCATGAGTTTTGCAAAAACGCTGTCAGAAACTGCTGACTGCTGTGTGCTGGTGTGATTGTTAAGATAATTGTTCATGTTTGTAATTATTATTTGTTGTTTTATATGTTTAATAATAGAGAGTTGGAGGGTGTTATTTGATATTCCTTTCCTTCCATATTATTTCCTTTGCTTCATTTAGCTCCTGGAAGCGTCTCTTCGCATTTTCCTTTATATCCTCGCCAAGAGAAGCTACTCTGTCAGGATGATACTGCAAGGCCAGTTTGCGGTACGTGCGCCGCAGTTCCTCTTCTGTTGCGTCAGACGATACGCCAAAGACTTTATATGCGTCATCTATGTTTTTCTTTCCCAGCGACATCATCTGGCTAACTACATTCTCGCTTATGCCCAGGAGCACGGCAATATGCCTTATGGCATAGCACTCGTTTTCCTGCAGTTGCCCGTCGGCGTTAGCTATTTCGATGAGCATGCTGATGAGTTGTGTGCGGTGTTCGATAGGCATGCGCATGTATATCTCCCGACAGACGTCATCGATATCCTTATTCCATTTCGCCTCTCCATGCTGCTTCCGGTATTCAAAGATACGAAGAAGTATTTCATTGCCTTCGCGTTTCGCATCCTCACCGAAATTGTAAAGCAGGAATCTCCTTACATATTCCATTTCTGAGTGCATGATTCTGCCATCGGCCTGTATGACATGCGCTGATACAACCATCAGCGAGAACAGGAATCTATTGCGTGATGCACCGTCTATGCCGTCATCATCAGAGGGGGTAGAGAATACTCCCTCTGATGTGTCTGTGTTTGACAGAGAATCAAAGAATGCTCCCAGTGCGAAGCCTGCTATTGCACCCAATATTCCTCCCTGCGTGAATCCTAATACTCCTCCAATCCATTTACCAAATGCCATCTTGCTGTATCTGTTTGTTGTTGTCTTTTACTATCTGTTCTTTATCGCATGCCTTGCAATTATTGCTGCATCCCTGACATTTCTTTTGTGTCAGTATGATATATATACGTCTTGTGACGTATATGCAGGCAAGCAGTATTATTATATATGTCAGTATTTCTTGCATAATTATATTATTTAAGGTTGACGAGTTGACATGTCGATGAGAAACTAATGGCTTAACTTCTTAACTTCTGTCCGAAGGACGAGCGAAGCGATAACTTCTTAACTTCTCATAACCCTTAACCAATTAACCATTAAACCTTAACCTTTATCCCCTCATACAAGCCTTGCTATATTATATGCGGCGAAGGCAATAATCCATGCAACAGCTGTTGTATATACCGCAGTGAAGGCAGCCCATCCCCATGAATCTGCTTCGTTCTTGATTGCCGCAATGGTAGCCACGCATGGGAAATAGAGCAGTACGAATATCAAGAATGATATAGCGGATGATTGTGTCATGCCGTCTTGCTCCATTTTATTCCGCAACATGCTGTACTTGCTGTCTCCTTCAACCACCTTTTTGTCATCGGCGAATGAATCATCGCCAGAGTATAGCACACCTATCGTAGATGCTACAATCTCTTTTGCGCCTATACCTGCTATTATGCCGACATTCATTTTCCAGTTGAATCCTAACGGTTCAAATACTGGCTGAACAGTTTTTCCAATCATTCCGATATAGCTGGCCTCCTTCTGTTGTTGGGCGTTCAATCTGTCGTTATGAGGAAAATATCCTAATGCCCACACTATAATAGATGCGACAAGTATTATACCACCCATCTTCTTAAGATACTGTTTGCCTTTCTCCCATGTGTGACGTGCTATTGCCTTCAGGGTAGGGAAGCGGTATGGCGGCAGTTCCATTACAAATGGTATGTCGTCGCCTTTTATTAAGAATGCTGCAAGTATGCGGCTCATGAGTGTTGCTACAATTATGCCTATGATATATAGTATAAGCATTATAGGTGTCTGATATTGTGTGGCAAAGAACGTGCCAACAATCATGATGTATATTGGCAGCCGTGCCGAGCATGACATGAACGGCAGTATAAGCATTGTTATAAGCCGTGAGCGACGGCTTTCTATAGTGCGTGTGGCCATTACAGCCGGCACATTACAGCCGAATCCCATTATAAGCGGTATGAACGATTTGCCATGCAACCCCATCTTATGCATTATCTTGTCCATGATGAATGCGGCGCGCGCCATATATCCAGAGTCTTCCATGAATGATATGAAGGCGTAGAGAATCAGTATTTGCGGCAGGAATACTATAACCGCCCCCACACCGCCAATCACACCGTCTGTTATCATATCCTTCAGCGGCCCCTCTGCCATGTACGCAGATGCCATGCCTCCAATCCAGCTGACTGCAGATTCTATCCATGCCATGGGGTACTGACCCAAGCTGAATGTAACATAGAACATCAGATATATAATCAGTATGAATAATGGGAATCCTATGTATCTATGCGTAATGACATGGTCTATCAGATGCGTTATCTTGTATGTATCCTCATCTTTGCCTATGCCAAACTCCGCCTCCTGCAGTGCTCCGTTTATGAATCCATACTTGGCATCCATGATAGCGGTTTCGACATCAGTTCTTAATTCACGCTCAATAGTTTTAACCGCATTGTCTCTGATTGAAAATATATCATCCGCATTTGGCAGTTTTCTCGCGAAGTCATCGGCATTAGAATCATGTTCGAGCAGCTTTATCGCAAGAAAACGCGGAGTGTAACGACGACGCACATCATCATTATTTCTTAATACGTCTCGAATACTGTCAATTCCCTGTTCAATGTACTGTCCGTGGTTAACGTGAATATGGCCTTCCTTAAGCCTGCCTTCGTATATTTCAACTATTGTCCGAAAGAGGGCGGTTACACCGCGGCCTGTCTTGAACACCGTTGGTACCATTGGGACAGCAAGAAGCTTGCCGAGTTTCTCATGGTCAATATTATCACCACGACGTTCTGTCTCGTCGTACATATTAAGAGCGCATACCATGCGCAGATGCATGTCAATCAACTGAGTCGTCAGATATAGGTTGCGCTCAAGGTTCGATGCATCAACAACGTTAAGCACTACGTCAGGTGTCTTTTCTATTATTTGTTTCCTTACATATAGTTCTTCCGGGCTATATGCAGACAAGGAATAGGTGCCAGGCAAATCAACGAGGTGTATTTCGTAGCCCTCAAATTCTGCTATACCTTCCTTTGCACTTACAGTTACTCCAGAATAGTTCCCGACACGCTCATTAGCCCCAGATGCATAATTGAATAATGATGTTTTCCCGCAATTGGGATTGCCTACCAATGCTACATTGATATGACGCTGGCGCTTCGTTGCAGCCCTCTGCATGATGTCCTCCTGCTCGTCGTACGTGGCGGTGTAGCCGCCCGCCGTTGCCTGCGGCTGTATGTTTATGGCTTCATCCATTGTCACAACATGTATGCGCTCCGCCTCTTCACGCCGAAGCGACACCTCATAGCCCATCACGGAGTATTTGACAGGGTCCTGCAGAGGCGCGTTTTCAAGAACCTTTATCTCCTTGCCTCTGATGAACCCCATCTCTATTATGCGTTTGCGGAACCCGCCATGCCCGTACACCTTTACGATGATTCCCCTCTCCCCTGTATGTAGTTCAGATAGTTTCATGATGCAAATGTACGAATTTTTTTGTAAAATTATTCACGCAGAATAAAAAAGGAGATACATTATATGATAATTTACTTTAATTTAACGTGAACCCAATGTAATAATTAGGGCAGAGTTTTCTATAGAATTTGCATTTTTCTGCACCAGAATCTGTAGTCATTATACTTGAAATCTTATATTTTTGTCGTTTGAATAATGAAAAACGCGATAATTCTGGCTGATATGCGGCAGATTATGATGTTAGAAAGAGCAAATCATATTGCTAATTGCTGCTTCTCACGTTGCCATTCGTAGCTTTTTGTCTTGTCATCGTCTTATTTTCACAACAAAAATCTTGGAGATAGTAATCTGTTTTTACTTTAAGTTTTTGTGTTATAAGGGTTTATGCGTGAATTGATTTCATTGTGGTATATCTCAGCTCCGCTGTTTCTTGAATTCTACAGGTGATTCTTGCGTGTTAATAAATGTAAAGTTTTCTTATTTTCTGCTTATGTATATTTTAGACGTATATTTCGTTTAAGAAAAAAGACGGCAGAAGTTTTGAATTCAAAGCCTCTGCCGTCTTTTATTATACAACCTTACGGGCACCGTCACTAATGCTTACATAATGTATTTTTGGTTTTATGCCGTATTTAGCATAATATTTATCTTGCACTGTGTTGATAAATTTTTCAAGCAGTTCGTTACGTACTAAATTAATCGTACATCCTCCGAATCCTCCACCCATGATTCTTGAACCAGAGACGCCGCATTCTTTAGCAATGTCATTAAGGAAATCTATCTCTTCACAACTTACTTCATAATCTTTAGATAAACCATTGTGTGTTAAATACATAAGCTTGCCTACTTCCTCGTAGTCAGAATGTTCTAAAGCATCACATACAGCCAGCACACGGTCCTTTTCTCCTAAGACAAAAGTTGCTCGTTGAATGTCTTCACTACTAACCATATCTTTAACTTCTTCAAGGTCTTGCCATGTACAATCACGAAGTGTTTCAGCATTGCGTTCTGGATATATCGCATTAATTGCTTTCACGACGTTCTCGCATGAACGGCGACGGTCGTTATATGGTGATCCTGCAAGTTCGTGCTTCACACATGAATTTACAAGTAGCAGGGTATAGCCTTCTGGATTAAATGGGAAATACTCGAAATCTCTTGAACGGCAATCAAGTCGCATGAGTTTGCCTGCCTGTCCGAATACTGATGCAAATTGGTCCATGATGCCGCAGTTGCATCCTATGTATTTATGTTCGGTGGCTTGTCCTGCAAGCGCCATATCCCATTTGCTCACCTTGTTGTCACCGAACAGGTCGTTGAGTGCGAAGGCGAAGCAGCTCTCGAGCGCTGCGGAAGAAGACATGCCTGCTCCTAACGGGACATCGCCAGCAAAGGCGGTGTTAAAGCCTTTCACTTCTACTCCCAATGCCTGCATCTCCTTTACGATGCCATATATGTATCGTGCCCATGTGGTGCGCGGACCTTCTGTGTCATTTATGTTGAATTCGACCCTGTCTTTCAGATCTATAGCATAGCACATTATTGTATCTGTGCCATTAGGACGAAGTTCTGCCATTATGCCGCAGTCAACAGCGCCTGGGAAGACGAATCCTCCATTGTAGTCGGTATGCTCGCCGATAAGGTTGATTCGTCCTGGTGCTACGTATATATTGCCTGTTTTACCATCAAAATGTTTGATAAAACGACTTCTCACATGATTTATTTCCATGATATGTTAGATGATATGTAATATATGTATGATATCTATTTCTGTGTCTTGAACTTATAAATAGTACGCTGTGTGTATTCTTCTCCCGGATTAAGAACAACAGAAGGGAAATGTGGATTGTTTGGAGAATCTGGGAAATGCTGCGCTTCAAAGCAAACTGCGCTGCGGCGTGGGAATGTAGCTCCGTGCTGACCTGCATATCCTGTAGCCCAGTTGTCTGTATACATCTGTACACCAGGTTCTGTTGTCCAGCACTCCATAATTCTGCCAGAATTTGGCTCTGTTATGCGAGCGGCAAAGCTAAGTTCGCCCACCTCCTTTTTCTTTAGAACGAAGCAATGGTCATATCCATTACCAAATTTAATTTGCTCATTGTCTGCATCAATGTCTTGCCCTATAGGCTTTGGTGTACGGAAATCAAACGGAGTTCCTTCAACCTTTAGAATTTCTCCAGTAGGAATGCTCGTGTTATCAATAGGAATATAGAAGTCTGCGTTTAACTCGCATATCAGGTTGTCAATAGTTGGGGTAGGGTTTGCAATACCTGTAAGTGAAAAGAATGCGTGGTGAGTGAGGTTGATGATTGTCTTTTTGTTTGTTGTTGCAAAATAGTCAATAACCAGCTCGTTGTCATCGTTCCAATTATATACAACTGTTATTGTCACTTCTCCCGTGAAACCCTCTTCGCCGTATGCTGATGTGTATTTCAGGACAAGCGTGCTCTCGTTCATGGGTGTGGCATCCCATACACGTGCGTGAAATCCTGTCGGTCCTCCATGTAAGGCATTTGGCCCATTATTGATAGCAAGATTGTATTCCTTGCCGTTAAGAGTGAATTTGCCCTCCTTGATTCTGTTTCCGTATCTTCCTATGAGTGTTGAAAGATAAGGCTCTGGTGAATTTATTACATCCTGAATGTTGTCATGGCCTTGTATGACATTGGCGATATTTCCATTGTTGTCTGGAACCATAAGTGCAACGATTGCACCACCATAATTAGTTACCGCACATTCATACCCATGTCTGTTTTTCAGGATATAAAGCTGTGTCTCCTTGCCATTATAAACCGTTCTGAATTCTTCTGGATTCAACCGGCACATGTTCTCTTCCATAGTATTAATTGTTTAATTTGAAATTATTGCATAGATTTAACGCCCTGATTGCAGAACACTATTACAGTATTATTTTTTTATGTATTTCTTCACAATATAATATATTACTGCGATGCCCAGTGCTGCAAGAATAAATACCTTGATATGCTCGCTGTATTCATTGACCTTACTCATGAGCTGGTCTTCTGGTACAATTGTCTGTAGATACCATCCGATTCCTGCTAATATACAGTTCCAGGTGCCTGCACCGATAGTTGTATATAATATGAATTTCCAAAAGGACATCTTTGCCAAGCCTGCAGGAATGGATATCAACTGGCGTACTACAGGTATAAGACGCCCTGTCAGTGTGGCAATCACTCCATGGTCATAGAAATATTTTTCGCTTCGTTTGAATTTTTCTTCATTTAACAGGCATCGATGCCCCCACTTGCTGTTTGCAAAGGAATAAATAATAGGACGGCCAAGATAATATGCAAGGTAGTAGTTTATCGTGGCTCCCATATCTGCGCCTAATGTAGCAACTAAGATTAATATGAAGATATTTTGCTCGCCAGTAGCATGGGCGTGATAAGCGGCAGGCGGCACAACAATTTCAGAGGGAAAGGGAATAAACGTACTCTCAATAGTCATCAGAATGAACACATTGAGATAATTTAGCTGATCTAACAGGAATCCAAATATTTCTGTGAACATATCTATAATAGCGTCAATATTTTTTGGGAAATAGAAGTATTAGAAATATAGGGAAGGAAGAGAAGGTTTTTCTCTCCAAGAATCTTCCCTGCATTTCCTAATATGTTATTTTTTGCTTTCTTTTAAGCCAACAGTAGAGTTGAACACAAGATGTTCTGGCGTAGAATCAGTATCAATATTGAAATATCCAATGCGATTGAACTGCAGATAGCTGAGTGCTGGCATATTCTGCACATATTTTTCTATATATGCGTTTTTGTTTATGCACAGGCTGTTCGGATTGAGGAATGGACGCATAGCATCGATACCTCTCACGCCGTTTTCCTTTTCGTACTGCTTTATAGCATCACGTGGATTTTCACATGTCCATAGACATTCATAGTTTCTGACTTCTGCAGGCAGGCAGTGTGCACAGCTTACCCAATGTATCGTGCCCTTCACCTTACGGTCTGCCCCTGGAGTGCCTGCTTTTGAATCAGGGTCATACGTGCAATGTATCACTGTCACCTCTCCTTCTTCGTTTGCCTCATATCCTGTACAATTCAATATATATGCACCCTTCAGGCGCGTCTCCTTGCCTGGATACATACGGAAGAATTTCTTATCTGGCTCAATCTTGAAGTCCTCACGCTCAATCCACAGCTCACGTGAGAATGTAATAGTGTGTGTGCCGTCTTCTGGACGTTCAGGATTGTTCACAACCTCCAGCTCTTCTGACTGTCCTTCTGGATAATTGTCAATAACAAGTTTTACAGGATTCAGTACTGCAGAAACTCGTGTTGCACGCTCGTTAAGGTCCTGACGTGCGGCAGCCTCCATCAGTTTTATGTCGTTCAGTGCGTCGAATGTGGTGTATCCGATTGAGTTTATGAATTTCAGTATTGCTTCTGGCGAATATCCTCGTCTTCTTATTCCGCAGAGTGTAGGCATGCGAGGGTCGTCCCAGCCGTTTACTACGCCTTCCTGTGTAAGAATAAGGAGATTGCGTTTTGACATAAGGGTATAATTCAGGTTCAGTTTATTAAATTCAAACTGTCTTGGGCGGTTGTCTTCGATATTTTCAGTTTCCCCCTTCCACTCCTTTATCCATGTAACGAACAGATCATATAGTTCACGGTGTGGAACAAACTCCAATGTGCATATTGAATGGGTTACTCCTTCCAGATAGTCTGATTGTCCGTGTGTGAAGTCATACATCGGATAAGCATTCCATTTTGCACCTGTTCTCCAGTGCTCAATATTTAACACTCTATACATGAAAGGGTCACGCAAGTGCATATTTGCAGCTGACATGTCAATCTTTGCACGCAGAACCATTTGGCCTGGTTGTATATTGCCAGAATTCATGAGTTCAAAGAGTTGCAGACTTTCCTCGACAGGTCGGTCTCTATACGGAGAATTTACTCCAGGTGTGGTTGGAGTGCCTTTCTGCTGTGCAATTGTTTCTGCAGACTGCTCATCTACGTAAGCCTTTCCTGTCTTAATACACCAGACAGCGAAATCCCAGAGGTCCTGGAAATAATCTGATGCATATACTAGTTTTCCCCATTTGAATCCGAGCCATTCAATGTCTTTTTTTATAGCCTCTACATATTCCGTGTCTTCTTTCTGCGGATTTGTATCATCCATTCTAAGGTTGCATACTCCACCGAAACGTTCAGCAATGCCAAAATCCATGGCTATAGCCTTAGCGTGTCCAATATGTAGATAGCCATTAGGCTCTGGTGGGAAACGTGTCTGTAAGCGTCCGCAATTCTTTCCCTCCTCAAGGTCCTTCTTTACAATCTGTTCAATAAAATTGTATGACCCCTTCTTCTGCTCTATGTTTGTTTCTGCTGTCATTTCTGTAATCGTCTGTTTGTTGTTATATATATTGTCACTATATAATAAATATTGTATTATTTTTTCAACCATTTATCAAGCCACGCAAAGAATGTTCTTTGCCATAGTACACCATTTTGTGGCTTCAGAACCCAATGATTCTCATCTGGATAGATTAACAACTGTGCTGGCACACCCTTTAGACGTGCTGCATTAAAAGCGCCGAACCCTTGGTTTGCATTAATTCTATAGTCCAGTTCTCCGTGTATACATAATATAGGTGTATCCCATTTGTCTACAAATCTATGCGGTGAGTTCTCGTATGTTTTCTTAGCACGGTCGCTCTTGTCTTCATTCCAGTATGCATCATCATACTCCCAGTTTGAGAACCATGCTTCCTCCGTGTCAGTATACATTGATTCGAGATTGAAGGCGCCGTCGTGCGCAATAAATGCCTTGAATCTTTTCTCGTGATGTCCTGCAAGATAGTAGACAGAAAAGCCTCCGAAGCTTGCACCGACACATCCCAGTCTGTCTTTGTCGACATACGGCAGGGTGCATGCGTCGTCTATTGCAGACAAATAATCATTCATACACTGTCCTGTCCAGTCGCCAGAGATGTCCTCGTTCCATTTAGAGCCAAAGCCTGGCAGTCCTCGTCTATTAGGTGCAACAATGATATATCCGTTTGCCGCCATTATCTGGAAGTTCCATCTAAATGACCAGAACTGGCTTACTGGTGATTGCGGTCCTCCTTCACAGAACAGAAGGGTAGGGTATTTCTTCTTAGGGTCGAATCCTGGAGGATATATAATCCATGAAAGCAAGTCCTTGCCGTCAGTTGTCTTTGTCCATCTTTGTTCTACCTTGCCAAATGTCAGTTGCTGATAAAAGTCAGTATTCTCGTTCGTCAGCTGGCATATTGTAGTTGTTTCCTTGTTTTTCCCAGGAGTAACGACATACAATTCGTCAGCCTGCGACATGCTGTGTCTTGACATCAGAAGTGAAGGCTTGTTTCTCTTTTTTGCTGATGGAATTAATTGCAAACCGCCAAAATCCATCTGCTCATCTGTAAGCTGGGCTATTTCTCCTTTAAGATTTGTTTTATATAGATTCACACATCCATGCCATACGCCAATGAAGAACAATGTCTCAGAATCGCTGTTCCAGCAGAATGCATCGACATTGGAGTCGAACTCCTCCGTCACATAAGATTTTGTTTTCTTGCTGAGGTCATATATGCATAGCCTGTTACGGTCAGCCTCGTATCCGTCGCGCTTCATAGAAGTCCAGGCTAAATATTTTCCATCAGGAGAGAATGCGGGATTATTGTCATATCCCATATTTTCGTTATCATACTTCTCTGAGTTGATGGATTGGAATTGCATAGACTTTGACGGATTAACTTCTGGCTGTACAAATCCGTCTGATTTGCATAGGTTTTGCGTCTTTCCTGTAGCTGTATCGTACAGGAAAATATCAGAGTCTGTCGATATAGCATAGTCGCGTCCGGTTTTCTTGCGGCATGCATAGGCTATGCTCTTTGAGTCATTGCTCCAAGCCAGCTGCTCAATTCCTCCGAAGGGAGCCATCGGGCATTCATAGGGTTCGTTTGCGAGAATATCCCTGCCGCTATCAATCGTTCCCTTGTAATCTGCAACAAATGGATGTACAATGCTTTCTACATAATGATCCCAATGACGATAATTCAAGTCGTTTACTACTCGTCCTGTAGCCATAGGTAGATCGTCGTGCTTAGGTTCAATTATGTCATTGTATGCAATTGATTTAAGCAATATAACCTTCTTCTCGTCTGGAGAGAACGAAAAGCCCTCTATGTCTGTTGTGTCATCTGTTAATTGTTTCCTGTCACTTCCGTCAGGTAGCATTGACCATATCTGATAGCTGCCACCTTTGTTTGAAAGAAAAGCGATGCGCTGTCCGTTCTGAATCCATGCAGGCGACATCTCGTTGTCACTTGTTGTTGTCAGCAGCTTGTTGTTGTTTCCTTTTATATCAGTCACATATATTACATGATGGCTTTTATTCTCCTTCACAGAATAATACGCTACCTGATATGCCACTTTCTGCCCGTCTGGCGATGGGGCAGAAGCAGAAATTCTACCCATGGCCCACAAAGCCTCTGGAGTCATTATATTTGTCTTCAAACTCTGTGCTTCAGTTTTTCCTATGAATGCTGTATTCTCTTTTGCCAGCATACCTGTTGTGCCTGTTGTTAGAAAAGCGAATGATAAGATAATACCTTTTATCATAGCATAAATATATTTATAAATGATGTTAAGGATTACAGGCTGTTCGGCCCGTAATCCTTCTAAGTCATTACTGTTTATTCATCCTTTTATTTCGGAGTTCCTGCCTCATGCGCTCCATTTCCTCCTGGCGGCGCTGCATTTCTTCCAGGCGTCCATAGAGTCCCGACATTTTCCTGTTAGGATTAGCCTCGTTCTCTTTGTATTTTGCCTCCAGCTTAGCCAGAAGCTTCTCTTCGTTCGTTGTCTTGCGCAGGATAAACATCAAGGCGGCAGAGAAGAAGAGCGATATGAAATAGTAGAAGTTAAGGCCTGCCGAGTAGTCATTGAACATGAAGAAAAACATCAGCGGCATGAGATACATCATCCATTGCATCATCTTCATCTGTTCAGCCTGCTGTCCCACCATCTGGTCTTTCTGCTGCTGCATGGTAAACCAAGAGTAGATAATGTTTGCCACGCAGAATAGTATACATGTCAGCGACAGATGGTCGCCTATCAGCCACAGGTTTGTGTCCCATTCGATAATAGGGTCGTAGGTTGACAGGTCGTCTATCCACAGGAACGACTGTCCTCTCAGCTGTATGGCGTTAGGAACGAAGTTGAACATGGCAATCCAGATAGGCATCTGTATAAGCATAGGTAGGCAGCCCGACATAGGAGACACCCCGTATTTAGAATACATCATCATCATCTCCTGCTGTTTCTTCATCTGGTCCTCCGGCTTGTCATATTTTTTCGTAGCCTCTTCCAGTTTCGGACGCAGCACGCGCATTTTTGCCGACGACATATAGCTCTTGCGAACCATAGGGAATGTTATAGCCTTAAGTATTAAGGTTATAAGAATAATTACGATGCCCATAGGAATGCCGAAGTCTGTCAGCCAGTCAAACACATAGAGTGTAAACCATCTGTTGATAATGCGGAAGAGCGGCCATCCTAAGTAAACCAGACGCTCCAGCTCCAAGTCCTTGTTGAATGTACTTTCCTTCTGTATCTTCTGCAGCAGGCGGAAATCATTCGGCCCGTAGTAGAACTCAAATTCTGATACTCTTGCGCCAGTAGGGTCGAACGCTGTCTTCAGTCTTGCGTTATAGTCCTTAAGGTATCCAGAGCCTTTCTTCTGCGGAATACTTGTTACCAGCGCGTTCTCCTTGAAGTTGTCACGGCTAATGATAACAGACGAGAAGAACTGATTTTTGAATGCAACCCAGTCTGTCACCTCCTCAATCGGCTCGTCCACCTCCTCGTTATGCTCACTCAGATAGTCTGTCCCCCCTTCTGCTTCATGCCATGTCAGGGAAGAATACTGATTCTCAAAGGTGAAGCCCTTCTCCTGCTGCTTGCATCGTTCTCTCCATTCTATATCCATAGTCTTGCATGCAGGAGAGAACAGATTGCTCATGCCCTGCATGGATACCTGTGCAGCCATCATGTAGCTGTCGCCCAGTCTGTATGATATTTTGATGCACTTCCCTTCAGCCGCCTTGGCAATGAATGTCACGGTTCTTTCTGTCACGTCCTCTGTTTCAAAATACAGGTCGGAGGTAAGGATATTGTGCTCCTTGCCTTCAAAAATGAATTTCAGCTCCTGGTCCTTGCCCTCGAATAGTGTCACGTCGTTGTTGCCCTCACGGTCTTTGAACCCCTTTACGACAGCCTTGACGGGTGTGGCGCCTTTAGTAGAGAATGTTAGCTGAAGCTTCTCATTCTCCAATACAATATCCTTTGCCACACCGTTTCTTGCAGAGAAGAACAGCGCCGCTGAGTCGTTCTTCAATGCCTCTTCCTGCTGCGCCTTGTATGCCGCAATGCTCTTTTTCTCCCTTTCTTCGTTTTCTCTCTGTCTTGCCTTAGCAATAGAGTCTTGGCGCGCAGCTTCCGCTATCTGTTCCTCTGAAGGCTGGTTGTACCATCCGAAACCAATAAACAATAGTGCGAGAAGCACGAACCCAGTAATAGTGTTTTTGTCCATTTATATTTATGATTTTTTATTAATATCACGTATACAAAACTTATCGGCAAAACGCCAGTCGGCTGGCAATACCTCTAAATCTAAAATGCAAAAATACTACAATTTTATAATATTACAAAAAAAACGATGAAATAAATAACATTTTTAAAATATTATAGTTAACTTTGCCATGCATTTATGGCATCTTTCATGCTTATCACCGCTTGCGGCGGCAGTCTTCTGTGCGTGCCGCATGCTTTCATGGCGGTCCCGTCGCGGTGACTGGCAGACTCGTTTTTTTATTTATGTGTATAAATACAATCAAGACGTATGAGAAGAAAAATAATACTATTTATGTGTATAGCATATTCCTCTGTGATATATGCATACAGCGATAGCACTGCTGTAGAGAATTCTGGCATCCTGTCAGCAAAGCGAAGACAGCCAGCCATCGCTGTCAGACAGTACAGAGATTCGCTGAAAACATTACGCCAGCGGCTCTTAGCCCCGAACGGCGCGCAGGGCGGGGCTAATGATTCTGCGTCGCAGGATATTGAGCTTAACGTGCTGACATCGCCGCTGACGTTTTATCACGGAGTGGCCGACCGCCTCTTCGGCTTGGCAGGCACAGCCAGCCAGCGTAGCTCCATCGACCTTTCTTTAATGAAAATGTATATAAAACATCCCGAATGGGTCATAGATTCTGAGCGCACCTTGTCTGAAGAGGGCGGAATAGCCTATAAACCCAGCGAACCTGTCGTAAACGACGAGGAGATGACCGCCCATGCCGAAGAGCCTGCGATTCCCAAGGCGCAGACAGGCATCACCGACCCCGTAACGCTGGTCACCGTCCGTCCTAACTTCTGGACGTATGCTGGCGACTATTCCTTGCAGTTCCTGCAGAACTACGTCTCTGACAACTGGCATAAGGGCGGCGAGTCAAACTATTCCATGATAGGAGCCGTGGTGTTCCAGGCAAACTATAATGACAAGGAAAAGATAAAATGGGACAATAAACTCGAGATGAAGCTCGGCATGCAGTCGTCACAGGGCGATACGCTCCATAACTACAAAAGCTCGGAAGACCTCATACGCCTCACGTCAAAGCTCGGCATACAGGCAACAAAGAAGTGGTACTACACCCTGCAGGCCATTGCCAGCACACAGTTCACCCACGGCTATAAGGCAAACGACCGCACCGTATACTCCGATTTCATGTCTCCGCTCAATGTCAATCTGTCTCTCGGTATGGATTATAAGCTGGAGTGGTTCAACAAACGGCTGGCAGGTACAGTCAATATTTCACCCCTCGCAGGCAACTTCAAGTATGTCGACCGCCTGGCGTTATCTAAGAAGTACGGCATTGACGAAGGCTGCCATTCACTCTGGGATATAGGTTCCACGTTCACGACTGATCTGACATGGACTATCTCTGAGTTGATAAAATGGCAGACACGCCTCTACGCCTACACCACATACCACAGGGCGGAGGTGGAGTGGGAGAACACCGTCACGTTCCAGCTTTCAAAATATATCTCTACGAAAGTCTTTGTGTATCCACGTTTCGACGATTCCACGAAGAAGCGCGACAGCAAGTACGGATACTTTCAGCTAAAGGAATACTGGAGCCTCGGATTCAATTATTCATTCTAAAACTAAGGAGAAAGCAAAGCTTTCTCCTTTACATTATTTAACATAAATATGGCTGCAGCTTATGGTTCATGGTCAGAGTTTTCTGTGAAATACCTAAGAGGAAATTTCAAGAAGCTACCGCCTGTGCTCATGGATTCTGTTCGTGTTGTTGTTATGATAACAAAATTCCCTCAAAAGACTAATGATTCCATGTAGATGACAATGTAACCTGGTGCTTCCTATGACTTCATTTGCTATTTCTTGCACCTCTATTTGTTACCTTTTGGCCTGCCAATCGCTACGTTTAGCAGTTCCTTTAATGTTAACTAATTCGTTTTATTCGTCTAACCGCCTGTATTACAATTGTTTAATGCGAGACTGTTTTCTTTGCTGATTTTTGCATATTCGCCGCTAATGAAATTCTTTAGACGAATTTTGCGCGTTAATAAATGTAAAGTTTTCTTGTGTTGCATCTATATTAGCAAGGACTTTATGAACAGACTATGCATGATATTACATTTTTAGATGAATTATGTATTTATCGAAATGCTTCGTTTCAGAAATTTATTTAATGATTATATTGCGTTGTTCTCACGTTTATTAAAAAAATAAGTATGACAGCAGATGCGCCATCATACTTATTTTATTTCCCGTATATCTATATTCTACTTATTAGCTTGTCTGTAGAATTATTTATAGAATTCCTTTTTTCCTGCAGACAGTGTGTTCTTCATCAATGAGCAAATGGTCATCGGACCCACACCGCCTGGTACAGGAGTTATATATGAACATTTCGGAGCAACATCCTCAAAATTTACATCACCTGTCAGTTTGAATCCGCTCTTGCGTGTTGTGTCAGGCACACGAGTTGTGCCAACATCAACAATTACTGCACCTGGTTTAACCATGTCTGCAGTAACAAAATTTGGACTGCCTATAGCTGCGATAATTATGTCTGCCTCCATACATTCCTTTTTCAAGTCCTTTGAACGGCTGTGGCATACAGTGACAGTTGCATCACCATATTGTTTTTGCATCATAAGTTGTGCCATAGGCTTGCCAACAATATTTGAACGGCCAAGGATAACACATTTTTTACCTGATGTCTCTATTCCATATCGTTTAAGAAGTGTGATTATACCCAACGGCGTAGCAGAGATAAAGCATGGCAGGCCAATAGCCATTCTTCCAACATTAATAGGATGGAAGCCGTCTACGTCTTTCTTGTAATCTATAGCCTCAATTATCTTTTGCTCATCAATGTGCTTTGGAAGCGGTAATTGTACAATGAATCCGTCTACATCATCATCATTGTTCAGATTCTCTACACACTGCAGCAGTTCCTCCTCTGTGATATTATCTTCGTATCTAATAAGAGTAGACTTGAATCCGCACGCCTCGCACGCCAGGACCTTGTTCTTGACGTATGTCTCTGAACCGCCATCGTGTCCGACGAGGACAGCGGCCAGGTGCGGCTGCTTCCCTCCGTTTTGAACTATCTGCTTCACTTCTTCTGTAATCTCAGCCTTGATTTCTGCTGCTGTTGCCTTACCATCAATTAGTTGCATATATTTTTTATGTTATGATTCCGTTATTCTATTCTAAAATATCAGTCATTAATGATAATCGGACATTATGCATGTGTTTTATCTTTTCATTGCCCTCATGGCATTAGCCATCTGCATCATCTTGCTGCTTCCCATGCCTGTAACCATTTTCATCATCTTGCGTGTCTGGTCGAATTGCTTGATTAGGCGATTCACTTCCTGGATATCTGTGCCAGAACCCTTTGCTATTCTTTGCCTGCGAGACTGGTTGATGATGTCTGGATTTTCACGCTCCTTTGGAGTCATAGAACCAATAATTGCCTCAATGTTCTTGAATGGGTCATCCGGTATCTCGATATCTTTAATCGCCTTGCCAACACCAGGAATCATTGCTGCAAGATCCTTGACATTTCCCATTTTCTTTACCTGCTGAATCTGTCCAAGGAAATCGTTAAAATCAAACTTGTTTTTCTTGATTTTCTTTTCAAGACGGCGTGCCTCCTCCTCGTCAAACTGCTGCTGTGCACGCTCTACGAGAGACACCACGTCGCCCATGCCGAGAATACGGTCGGCCATGCGCTCTGGATGGAACACATCGATAGCCTCCATCTTCTCGCCAGTGCCTATAAACTTGATTGGCTTGTCGACAACAGTGCGAATAGACAGCGCAGCGCCACCACGTGTGTCACCGTCAAGCTTCGTGAGAATTACACCGTCTATTTCAAGTCTCTCGTTAAATATCTTTGCCGTTGCAACGGCCTCCTGGCCAATCATCGCGTCAACAACAAGAAGCGTCTCCTGCGGATTGACTGCGTCTTTGATGTCACGTATCTGCATCATCAGCTCTTCGTCTATAGACTGGCGTCCTGCGGTGTCAATGATGACTATGTCGTTTCCGTTGCTACGTGCGTGTGCTATAGCGTTTTTTGCTACTGCAATAGGGTCTTTCGCTCCTTCCTCAATATATACTGGGACGGCTACCTGCTCCGCCAATACGCGCAGCTGTTCCATGGCGGCTGGGCGGAAGGTGTCGCATGCTGCCAGAAGCGGCTTGCGGTGCTGCCTGTCTTTAAGCATTAAGGCAAGTTTTCCTGACATTGTTGTCTTACCTGCACCATTCAAACCTGCCATAAGTATGACAGCTGGGTGGCCAGGAGTAGACTCCAACTTCATTTCGGCCGCCTTGCCGCCCATCAGTTCAGCAAGCTCATCGTGTACAATCTTTACCATGAGTTCGCCAGGCTTGATGGCCGTAAGCACATTCATGCCCAGCGCCTTCTGCTTTACGGTGTCTGTGAACGTCTTCGCCACCTTATAGTTTACGTCGGCATCAAGCAGTGCGCGACGAACATCCTTCAATGTCTCCGCAACATTAATCTCGGTGATTTTACCTTCACCCTTAAGTATTTTAAAAGACCTCTCGAGTCTTTCATTTAAATTTTCAAACATGATTTTGGTAGTATGTTGTGTTTTGTATTTGTTTTCAAATTACAAAGTTACAAACATTTTGTTAATAATAGATAAAATCAGTTGCCATTTTAATGTACTATAACATTTAATATGATTTTCAACCAGAATCACGATTGGTATATTGGAGTGGGGGCGGCGAAATATTATTGTACAGTGATATACTTTTTTATATATATATTAGCAGTATTATCCTGCAGCGTATTTCCTGCAGCCCGGATGCACTGCCTGTACTTTCCGTATGCCTATTCTTCCTGTATTCACTGCTTGCTGGCCATAGGACGGATTTTGCTTTGAATTACACATGCGAAATTCCATTTTGAAGTAAATACAGCCTCTTAAATGAATTTTCTTCGTGGAATATTTGGGCAATAACGAAAAAATGCTTAATTTTGCACGATTAAATATTCAAAATGTAAGAATTGCATCTGATGGCTATATGCTTTGGGCGTAACAGAGATATTTTGTTACACCTTGACGCACACAGCATTCATCAAGTACTGCAGCTTGTATTTCAGGTTAATCTCGGATAAGTAACACATTTATATAATAAGAAAGTGATTATTACCCTATACAATAAATAGTAAATCTGTATGAAGAAACAACTCAAAAAAGTTCTTGTACTTGGTTCCGGTGCCTTGAAAATCGGACAGGCAGGAGAGTTTGACTACTCTGGCTCACAGGCATTAAAGGCGTTGCGCGAAGAAGGTATACGCTCTGTTTTGATAAATCCCAATGTCGCTACGATACAGACAAGCGAGGGAATTGCAGACAAAGTGTATTTCTTGCCAGTTAACACGCATTTTGTTACCGAAATAATTAAGAAAGAACGTCCTGACGGAATTCTTCTTGCGTTTGGCGGTCAGACAGCCTTGAACTGTGGTACAGAACTTTATTTATCCGGTGTGCTGCAGGAATATGGCGTCGAGGTGCTTGGTACAAGTGTAGAGGCTATTATGAATACGGAGGACCGTGACCTGTTTGTCAAAGAGCTGAATAAAATTGACATGAAGGTACCTGTTTCAAAAGCATGCGAGAGCCTGGACGATGCCCTGGCTGCGGCAAAGGAAATAGGCTATCCCGTAATGATTCGTTCTGCGTATGCACTCGGCGGATTGGGTTCTGGCGTGTGCCGTGACGAGGCGGCTTTTAAGGAAATTGCTGAATCTGCTTTCACATTCGCACCACAGGTCCTCGTAGAAGAAAGCCTTAAAGGATGGAAAGAAATAGAGTTTGAGGTTATTCGTGATGCTAATGACCGCTGCTTCACCGTTGCCTCAATGGAGAATTTTGATCCGCTTGGCATTCATACAGGTGAGTCTATCGTGGTCGCTCCTACATGCTCATTGACAGAGGAACAGGTAAAGATGCTTCAGGACATCGCAGTAAAGTGTGTGAGACATCTGAATATCGTTGGCGAGTGTAATATACAGTATGCATTTAATGCTGATACAAACGATTATCGAATAATCGAAATTAACGCCCGACTCTCACGTTCTTCTGCTTTGGCTTCAAAAGCGACAGGCTATCCTTTGGCATTTGTTGCAGCAAAAATTGCTCTCGGATATACACTTGACCAGATTGGAGAGATGGGTACAACAAATTCTGCCTATGTTGCACCATCGCTTGACTACCTTATCTGCAAGATACCGCGTTGGGACTTAACCAAATTCTCGGGTGTTAGCCGTAAGATTGGTTCAAGCATGAAGTCTGTAGGTGAAATTATGTCTATTGGACGTACCTTTGAGGAACTTCTGCAGAAGGGCTTGCGTATGATAGGGCAGGGCATGCATGGATTTGTTGGAAACGAGCATACGAAATTTGATAACCTTGACGAGGAGCTTGCCAACCCGACAGACTTGCGAGTGTTTGCCATAGCACAGGCATTGGAGGAAGGATATACCATAGAGCGCATTCATGAGTTGACAAAGATTGACCCATGGTTTATACAGCGCATGAAGAATATCGTAGACTTTGAGCATGTGCTTGAAGGATACAATAAGATTGAGGATATTTCTGCTGATGTTATGCGTAAGGCAAAGATTATGGGATTCTCTGACTTCCAGATTGCACGCTTTGTCCTCAATCATCCTGAGGGTAATATGGAGAAGGAAAATCTGGCGGTTCGTGCGCATAGAAAGAACCTCGGAATACTGCCTGCCGTAAAACGTATACCTACTGTTGCCAGCGAACATCCTGACTTGACAAACTATCTTTACATGACATATTCTGTTGAGGGATATGATGTGAATTATTACAAAAATGAAAAGTCTGTAATCGTCCTTGGCTCAGGTGCTTATCGTATCGGATCTTCTGTTGAGTTTGACTGGTGTTCTGTTAATGCAATTAATACTGCACGAAAGCTTGGGTATAAATCTATAATGATAAACTATAACCCAGAGACGGTTTCTACTGACTATGATATTTGCGACCGTTTGTATTTTGACGAATTGTCTTTTGAGCGTGTGCTGGATATTATAGACTTAGAATCTCCTCGTGGTGTTATCGTTAGCGTAGGCGGCCAGATTCCTAATAATTTGGCAATGAAATTGTACAGACAGTCTGTGCCAATCTTGGGAACATCTCCTGTAAGTATTGACCGTGCAGAGAATCGAGGAAAATTCTCAGCAATGTTGGACCAGCTTGGAATTGACCAGCCTAAATGGAGCGCTCTCACATCTATGGATGATGTTAAACGCTTCGTGGATGAAGTAGGATATCCTGTTTTGGTTCGTCCATCGTATGTTCTTTCAGGTGCTGCCATGAATGTTTGTTACGATGACGATGAACTTCAGAGATTCCTTGCTGCGGCATCAGAGGTTTCAAAGGAATATCCTGTTGTTATCTCACAATTCATGACAGAGACAAACGAAATCGAATTTGATGGTGTAGCACATAACGGAGAAGTTGTTGAGTATGGAATTTCTGAGCATATAGAGTATGCGGGCGTTCATTCCGGCGATGCAACAATGGTGTTCCCTGCGCAGGAAATACGTTTCGCGACAATACGACAGATTAAAAAGATTGCTAAAGCAATTGCACGTGAGCTTAATATCTCAGGTCCGTTCAATATGCAGTTCCTCGCTAAGGGACATGACGTGAAGGTTATTGAATGTAACTTGCGTGCGTCACGCTCATTCCCATTCGTTTCAAAGGTCCTCAAGCGTAATCTTATTGATACTGCTACACGCATAATGCTTGATGCGCCATATCAAAAGCCAGATAAACTTGCTTTTGACATTGATCGTATGGGTGTTAAAGCTTCTCAGTTCTCATTCGCACGCCTGCAGAACGCTGACCCGGTACTTGGTGTTGATATGAGTTCAACAGGTGAGGTAGGATGCATGGGTGATACATACGAGGAAGCATTGCTCAATGCGATGATTGCAACAGGATATAAGATTCCGTCACGCGACAAGGGTATCATGCTGTCATCTGGCGGAACAAAGGAAAAGGCTTCGCTTCTTGATGCAGCTATCGCTCTTAATAAGGCTGGTTATACAATTTATGCCTCTGAAGGTACAGCGCGTTTCCTGAATGAGAATAATACTCCTGCAATCGCTGTCGGATGGCCTGATGAGGAACACGCAGATATTCCTAACGTCATGGAGATGATTGCTGACCATAAGTTTGATTTGGTTGTGAATATTCCAAAGAATCATACTAAGCGAGAATTGACAAACGGATACAGAATACGTCGTGGTGCAATAGACCATAATATCCCTTTGATTACAAATGCACGCTTAGCGCAAGCATTTATTGAAGCATTCTGCCAGATTTCTCTTGACGAAATTCAGATTAAGAGTTGGCAGGAATACGAATAATTGTATACGTATATATAATCAGAAAAACAGAAGCAGACGGAGGTTTTCGCCTGCTTCTGTTTTTTTTGATATGCAATAAAAAGTTTACAGTTCTCTTATTGCAAGTTTCTATGTAACGTCCGACATGAAATCTTGCTATATAGCTCATTTTGCACGTCTGTAACATTATAATATTAACTAACTATTATCATTGCTGTCCACTAAAAATTGCTAAGCGTTCTTTGAAATGATTGAAATATAGTTAGTTACAGAGACTTTTTTAGTCAACGGACTTGATTTTGTATCTTTGCAGCCAAAATGGTTTGCATATGTAATCAATACAAGTACGTTTTCGCTCAACTGATAGCGTTTCTCGACAGGAATCACTTCAATTATCTTGTTCGCAAGTATGCCGGCGACAAATACGTGAAGCACTTCACATGTTGGAACCATCTCCTTACGTTGATGTTTGGACAACTGAGTAATCGCGAGAGCATGCGAGACTTGATTATCGCCATAGAGGCACATCACCAAAAGTGCTATCATCTCGGATTTGGCAAGCATGTGACCAGAAGTAATCTGAGCAAGGCCAAT
>JAZUMR010000004.1:0-4217 GCA_045603685.1 Prevotella sp. | reverse complement strand
TGTCACTCACGGACAAAACACCGCTCAGAGAACTGTTCTATAAGTCTTATTCCAATGATGTCAAAGAGCAATCAGTTCCCCTTATTCCGGGGTTATTTGATTAATATTTAACTCGTCCCAATTTTAACGGGACACTAATGATCTTAAGTTAATTTTCCAATACGTTTTTATTCGTTTCGTTGAATAAAGCAAAGTTATATAATAAAAATTCTATCTGCCAAAGCGAAAAGCCCGAATTAACAACATTTGTACTGATTTTTAGTAATATTTTGCAGAGCATGCGAGTATGGAAACATCCATTAAACAATGTTTTAAATATTAACGTTAACATTGTGTAACTATGTGTGTTAAAGCAAGTTACAATACTGCTTTTATTGCACTTCCTGCAGAACAAGAACTGCGAAAATAAGAACATACAGTCTGTCGGGAAAAGCTCCAGTACGGCATCTGACACCTTAGATGTATAGAGATGTTAATATGCTTTGCGCCATCTGCAGCTGCCCGTTTTGCTGCCTATTCTTAGGCGTGCCCTTGTCCGATAAGGATAACAATACATGAAAATAGGGGTAAAATCATTGTGATGGACGTTTTTACCCCTTATTCTTAATATTTTGCTCATCTAATAGTATGAATGTTGGTAATTTTGTATAAGAAATGCTGCACCTCAGCAATTACAAACAAGCTTGATTGCGTTCGGTTTGCAATTTCTTTGCATAAGAAAAGCTGCACCTCAGCAATTACAAACAAGTTTGATTGCGTTCGGTTTGCTATTTCTTTGCATAGAGAAGAAAATGCCACATAGCAGCATCCGGTCATTCCGCTGCCCTTTATGAATAATCAGGTAGATATAACACACGCACCCCAAAAGAGACTATATGCTAACCAGTAAAACAATATAATAGAATTTCATGAATAAGAAATGTTTCTCTTCAACAGCACGAACCAATTCATGCTGTATCCTTTTCGCTGTTTCGCTCATGCTGTCTGTGTCATTATCAGCATCAGCACAAGACCTGACGAAATATCCATGGCTTGACAAAAGCAAATCATTCCGCGAGCGTGCTATATTATTATGTAACGAACTCACCCTTCGCGAGAAAGTAGACCAGTTAGGCAATAACGTCAGCGAGCCTATTATGCGCAATGGCGTTGTTATACTTCCGTCATACCAGTACTGGAACGAAGCGCTACATGGCGTGGCACGCTCAGGTGCCGCCACAAGTTTTCCGTCATCCAAGGCAATGTCAGCGACATGGAATCCGGAGCTGGTATATGAATGTGCGGCAGCCACATCAGACGAAGCACGCATCTATCATGTCCAGAAGGGAAAAGGCCTTAACTACTGGTCGCCAACGATAAACATGTCACGTGACCCACGCTGGGGCCGCGATGAGGAGAACTATGGCGAGGACCCATTCCTTGCCGGCACCCTCGGTGTGCAGTTTGTGCGCGGATTCCAAGGCGAGATAACCCCTTCGACACCATACTATAAACTCGTGGCATGTGCCAAGCACTTTGCTGCAAATAATTATGAGCAGGGCCGCCAGTCAACGACTTCGTTCGTGACAGAGAAGAACATGCGCGAGTACTATCTGCCGGCATTCGAGATGTGTGTGCGCCAGGGCGGAGTAAAGAGCCTTATGGCGGCATACAATGCGCTGTCGACAGACATCACGGAGAAGGATGCCAACAACAAAGGATATAACGATTCGCACGGCGGACTGCCATGTGCAGGCAACCGCATGCTGCTGACCGACATACTCCGAAAGGAGTGGGGCTTCAACGGATACGTAACCTCAGACTGTGCCGGACTGTCAGTTATCCATCGTGCCACAAAGCATCTGTATTTCGGAAACTACACCGCAGGGTCGGTGAATACCGCAAAGGAGTTCTCTGCAATCCACTCGCCCTATGCCAGCGCCACACTTGAGGAGCAGTATATGGAGGCGCGCTCAGCCACACTTGCCATCAAGGCTGGCTGCGATACCAACTGCGAGTTCATGAACCAGTCGTCAGTCATGCAGCGTGCAGCCATGAATGCTTCAAACGCTGAATTCCAGTCGGGCGAGAAAGCGTGTCCTAACGGGTTGCGATATGTTGACCTTACGGAGGCTGACATAGACACCGCAGTGGTCAGAGTGCTTGAGACACGCTTTGCGCTGGGTGAGTTTGACAACTATACATACCCTGTCAGCAATACCCTTGAAAGCAAGGAGAACCAGGCGCTGGCACTGAAGGCGGCACAGCAGGCCATCACCCTGCTGAAGAACGACAATAATCTGCTGCCGATAACCACAGACAAGAAGGTGGCGCTTATCGGCCCTTATGCCGACGCTATCATGCTGGGCGACTATTCAGGTACTCCTACATACACCACCACGCCATACGAAGCATTCTCTAAGAAGCTCAATTTCAGCATACAGCAGCCTCGCACTGGCGAGATTCCCGCTGTTCCGTTTGATGCCGCAGTGGTGTCACACTACGGAGCAGCCAAGAACGATGCCGGCGCAGGAAACCTCGAGAACACCCATCCGGGAGACATATTCCTCTACCAGAACGTTGATTTCGGCGAGCAGGGATGCACCAAGTTCGAGATGTCATGCGGCGCGAAGAACACCGGATTAGGCACCGTAAGTTTCATTCTCGACTCAAAGGACGGCACTCCGTTCCTCACCGTGAACAACAAGAATACAGGCGGATGGACCACATGGCAGACCGTTACGGCCGATGTAGATCCGTCAGTTGTCAAGGGAAAGCATGATCTTTATGTGAAGTTTGGCGGCAGCGAGAAGTATGTGGGCAATTATCTCTACTTCAACTTCACCAACCCTGACGTGCAGCAGATTCCTCCTACGGAGACTCAGGGCCCGCTCTATATGTGCCAGACCTCAAAGACTGTCAACGAAAAGGCTACCGACGCAATGATAAAGCGTGCTGTGGACGTTGCGAAGAAGGCTGACGTTGTGATTTTCATCGGCGGCACAGACTTCAGCAAGCCTGCCGACCACGCTACGGGAACAGAGAGCCACGACCGCTGGCAGCTTACTCTCCCAGGCAATCAGGAGGCAGTTCTGAAGGCGCTGTACGAGGCAAACAAGAATCTTGTGCTCGTGCTTGAGAGTGGTTCGTCGCTCGATATCACATGGGCAAAGGCCAATGTGCCTGCCATTATGGAGGCATGGTATGGCGGTCAGGCGCAGGGACAGGCCATCTGCGATGCTGTCTATGGCGACATCAATCCGTCAGGAAAGCTCACCTCGACATGGTATAACAGCATCAGCGAACTGCCGTCAGAGTCAGCTTCTGCCAAGAACTATTCTTCGTTCGGACGCAAGGGCATGATGGAATACAATATCGATGACTGGGGATATACATATATGTACTACGGTCGCGGAGAGAAGAATCCGTGCCAGGCAGAGAAGCCTATGTATCCGTTCGGCTACGGACTGTCATACACGACATTCGAATATGCTGGCATGGAACTGTCTGGCAGCAGCATAGCAAAGGGTGGAACGCTCTCTGTCAAAGCGGCTATTAAGAACACAGGCAATCGTGACGGTGCTGAAATCGTGCAGCTCTATGCCAACTTCAACGGCAACAGCAACTACGGAAAGAATGGCAATATGCGCCGCAAGCTCATCGGTTTCAAGCGTGTAGAGCTGATGGCGGGCGAGACGAAGCAGATAGAGATTCCGGTAGAGTATGAGCAGATGGCATACTACGACGAGATATCGCACTCTTACATGGTAGCTGGCGGTACGGTGACACTTGAGCTTGCCGCTTCTTCAGAGGATATACGCCTGACCAGTGACCTTACGACAGTGGCTGGAATGGCTAAGGAGACATATCTGTCAAGTGGTTCGGTAGACATAGAGCATGTGGAGAACGCTGCCCAGCTGGCAGTTACTGACCACGTCTATACTGTCATGGGAGCATACGCCTGCAAGGCTTCAGACTACGACAGCCTGCCAAGCGGCATATATGTGCTTAACGGAGTGAAGTATATTAAGAAATGATTCGCTCTGCCGGTCATTGCCCCTTGCTGGCGATGGCTTTACGAAAAGAATAGTTAGTGATTTGACCTATAGCTCATTTTGCAGGATGGAACAGCCCTCAAAGGTCGATTCCTACAGGTGTTCTGAGAGTTTCAAACGTTTCAGGACACATTTCGACGTATGAAAATGCTCAATAGCTCATTTTGCAGGATACGAGTGTTC
>JAZUMR010000003.1:0-111164 GCA_045603685.1 Prevotella sp. | reverse complement strand
GACCTATAGCTCATTTTGCAGGATGGAACAGCCCTCAAAGGTCGATTCCTACAGGTGTTCTGAGAGTTTCAAACGTTTCAGGACACATTTCGACGTATGAAAATGCTCAATAGCTCATTTTGCAGGATACGAGTGTTCTGAATGTCCGATTACAGCTAACTTTGCAGGCATTTCAAAAGCCCAAATGCGAAGTTAGTATGAACAAGAAGAAATGCGAGGTGTGTGGTTCATCCCATACGGTAAAGAATGGTGCGCGCAAGGGCGTGCAGTTGTATAAATGCCAGGAATGCGGCTACCAGTTCCGTGCCGGAGTGGTGGTGAGCGAGAAGGCTCTTTGGGATGCCTATCAGCAAGAGAAGCAGACCATCAAAGAGCTGTCAGTCCGCTTCGGCATAAGCGTGGCCACAGTAAAGCGCAGACTGCATGAGATCAAGCGCGAATGGGTGCAGCCGTCTCTCTCTGGTGAGGGTTTCGTACATTTGGACGTTACCTACTGGGGACGCAACTTCGGTGTACTGCTTGCATTGGACAGCCAGACAGGCAAGCCGCTGTATATGTCATTTGTGAAAAGCGAAACAGTAAAAGACTACGCAGATGCTGTAAGCAGCATAAAGGAACGGGGATACTGTATCCGCGGGTTGATAATAGATGGCAAGCAGAGCTTGTTCAAGACATTCTCAGAATACCCTATACAGATGTGCCAGTTCCACATGAAGCAGATTATCAGAAGATATCTGACATTGAATCCCAAAATGCTGGCCAGCAGGGAGTTGAAAGACTTGTCAGGCAGGCTTCACAAGGTCGGAGAGAATGAATTCAGGAAGGACTACCAGGAATGGAAGGAGAAATGGAAGGACACGATCAACCATAAGAGCCTCCACAAAGATGGAAAGATGCACTATACGCATCGACGCCTGAGATCTGCGATGAACAGCCTGAACTTCTACCAACCTTATCTTTTCACCTGTCAGCGAGAAGACTGTAGGGGAATGCCTAACACGAACAACAAGATAGAGGGAACGTTCACCGACCTGAAGAAGAACCTGAACAACCACAGCGGCCTGACAATGGAGAACCGCAAGCGGTTCATTTCTGGGTTTTTCCTGGCATTGACAGAAACTCTAAGCATGAAAAAGCAGGAGCCGCGTTGATAGCCACTCCTGCCCATGCTTGTCGTCTTGTACAATCCTATTCCTCATGGAGTTGCTCCCCAGCAGAGCTCCACTATGCTTCAGACTGCGGAGCAAAGGTACAAACTCTCAGATAAATTAACAAGAAAACAGCGAATAAAGTCATCCTGCAATTTGAGCTATTGAATACCTACTACTCAAATTTATCCTGCAAAATGAGCCATACGCCGATATTCTTAGCCTTGGCGGCAATATCACAATTCAGATAGCCATCCACAAAGGCTTGTTTGAGTGCTGCCTTGAAAATGGAGAAGTACGTCGATGCCGTATTCCTTGAAATAGTCCCTTTCTTAGAACCACCCTGTGGAGCCTTTATCAAGAAGGAGCGGAATGCCTCGATATACTTCTTGTCAATCTGCGAGAACTGTATGTAGTCGCTCTTGGCAAACATCGACAACAGTGTGTGCAGTCTGCGCCAGTTGATAACTATCGATTCTGACGCTGTTTCCTCTCTTTCTTTGATTAGCTTCTCAATATACTCCAAGACATTGCATTTTGAGCGTTCGCTTTGTTCCGCCATTTCCAATTGCTGGTCAGTAAAGAGAGCCATGTTGTCGTACTCTTTTTGACGCAGGACTCGAACGCCATCCGCATAAAGGCAAGTTTCCATATCCTGCTTGGATTTACACTGAATAACACCGTTGTCATCTCGCTTGGGCTTATACTTTATTCTACCAGCAACAGCTCGCTCGCTACGTCTTTTATCCCATATCGGAGTAGTAATAGACCTCCTGAGATATTCACGCACTCGTTTGGGTTTGTCACTTCCCGTCTCATAAACAGGATAAGCTTCAAGATAGATGAACCACTCATCTCTCCACTCACTTTTCTTTAATTTGACGGAGACTTTAGTATAATCTAATCTTTTCATAATGGTTTTATATCTTTATAAAGTTTGTCTATTGATGCCTTGTGAGCATACACATAATTACCGATTTGCCGGGTCGGTATTGAGTATTTTCGTATATGAGCATACACGGTGCTGTCATCCAGATGAAATTTCTTGGAAATCTCACCTATTGTATAGCAATCCTCTGGTTCCATGCGATACATGGTGACAGGTTTCCTTGGGTTGGGGTCGAGTGGAGACTGTCTTAACGGAAACAGATTCATTAGTTCTTCTTTGCATACAAGTCGTATTCCTTTCTCTGGCTCAATAAATGAAATCTTTTTCATGTAGATGAGCCTATAAATGGTTGAGCGGCTGGCACCAAACATAGCATACGCTTCCGTTATGCTGATATACTCTTTAGACTTGGGCATATTGCTTACAATCTTGTCCAGTTCAAGTTGGCGTTTTTCTTCATCATGCTTACGCTTCCACGCCACCTTGGAGCATTTGGGTGAACAATACCAGGACTCCAAAGTCCTTGCGAAGAACTCCTCTCCGCACACAGGACATTTCCGTACTATCTTATACTTTGCTACTGCCATAATTCATTCATTTTGTAGTTCTTAATATCCATTCTTCTCATTATATCTACTTTTTCTTACAGGTACAAATGAGGTATAGATGTTTATAATAATAACGCAAAGTTAGCAATAATATTGTGTACGGCCAAAAATAAGAAAAGCGTGTAACTCATTGAGCTACACGCTTTCCATTTGATTATGTATTCTTATTTCTATATGTGCTTACTTAACTTCCTCGAAGTCTGCGTCCTGAGCGTCTGGCTGGCCGTTGTTAGGCTGCGCACCGCCGTTGAATCCGCCCTGTGGACCTGCCTGTGGGCCTGCCTGAGCACCTGCCTGTGCCTGGTACATCTTCTGTGCAGCGTTGTTGAGGTCAGCGATTGCTGCGTCGATTGCTGCGATGTCCTGCGCCTTGTGAGCATCCTTGAGCTTAGCCACTGCTGCCTCTACCTCCGCCTTAACGTCAGCAGGAAGCTTGTCGCCGTTCTCGTTGAGCATGTTCTCTGTCTGGAAAATCATAGAGTCAGCCTGGTTGAGCTTGTCAATCTTCTCACGCTCCTTCTTGTCTGCGTCAGCGTTTGCCTCAGCCTCAGCCTTCATGCGCTCGATGTCCTCCTTAGAGAGACCTGATGATGCCTCGATGCGGATAGACTGCTCTTTGCCTGTGGCCTTGTCTTTTGCGCTTACAGAGAGGATACCGTTGGCGTCGATATCGAATGTCACCTCAATCTGTGGCACACCGCGGCGTGCTGGTGTGATGCCCTCGAGGTTGAAGTTGCCGATAGACTTGTTCTGTGATGCCATTGGACGCTCACCCTGGAGCACGTGGATTGTCACAGCGGTCTGGTTGTCAGCAGCAGTAGAGAATATCTCTGACTTCTTGCATGGGATTGTAGAGTTAGCGTCGATGAGCTTTGTCATTACGCCACCCATTGTCTCAATACCGAGAGTAAGAGGAGTAACGTCGAGGAGCACGATGTCCTGACCTGCGTCGCCAGCGAGGATTGCGCCCTGGATGGCTGCGCCTACTGCTACCACCTCGTCAGGGTTTACGCCCTTTGAAGGCTCTTTTCCGAAGTAGTTCTTAACGAGAGTCTGCACTGCAGGTATACGGCTTGAACCACCTACGAGGATTACTTCGTCGATATCGCTTGTTGATATGCCTGCGTCGCGCACTGCGTTCTGGCATGGTACGAGGCAAGCCTGGATGAGGCTGTGAGCGAGTTGTTCGAACTGAGCACGTGTGAGAGTCTTCACAAGGTGCTTTGGCACGCCACCCTCTGCAGAGATGTAAGGGAGGTTGATTTCTGTTGATGTAGAGCTTGAAAGCTCGATCTTAGCCTTCTCGGCAGCCTCCTTCAGACGCTGCATAGCCATTGGGTCCTTTGTGAGGTCGATGCCCTCGTCAGCCTTGAAGCCGTTAGCGAGCCAGTCGATGATAACCTGGTCGAAGTCGTCACCGCCGAGGTGAGTATCGCCGTTTGTTGAGAGAACCTCGAACACACCGCCGCCGAACTCGAGGATAGAGATATCGAATGTACCGCCACCGAGGTCGAATACTGCAATCTTCATATCCCTGTTAGCCTTGTCGATGCCGTAAGCGAGAGCTGCTGCTGTAGGCTCGTTGACAATACGCTTCACATCAAGGCCTGCAATCTGTCCAGCCTCCTTTGTAGCCTGACGCTGTGAGTCAGAGAAGTAGGCAGGCACTGTGATGACAGCCTCTGTCACTTCCTGTCCGAGGTAGTCCTCTGCGGTCTTCTTCATCTTCTGAAGCACCATGGCAGAGATTTCCTGCGGAGTATATTTCTTGCCGTCGATGTCAACGCGTGGCATTCCGCCTTCGTTAACTACGCTGTAAGGCATGCGTCCGATTTCCTTTTCTGTCTGTGCCCATGTCTCACCCATGAAACGCTTGATAGAGTAAACTGTCTTGCGTGGGTTAGTGATGGCCTGTCGTTTTGCTGGGTCGCCCACCTTGCGCTCGCCGTTGTCAGCGAAGCCGATGATAGAAGGTGTTGTGCGCTTGCCTTCAGAGTTAGCGATAACTACAGGCTCATTGCCTTCAAATACTGCAACACATGAGTTGGTTGTTCCAAGGTCGATACCAATAATCTTTCCCATTTTTTTGTTCCTTTCTTTATTTTATTGTTTTTATTATTTTCTGTTTGCTTGCCTTGTTCGGGCTTTCGCTTATATTTTGACAACGATTGTGCCAATTATTTTTTGTGTCATTTTTCTGCCATATTGTCATATCTGGCATGTCAGTCGGCAGTCTTCTGTCTGTTCTTCGGTGCATTCTGGCATACCAGGAATCTGCTGTGCCAGTGTGAAGAAAGTATCATTGCTGTGCCTGTTTCTTATGCCTCTGATACTTTTTTGCCTATCGCCAATATGCTGGAAAAAGTGGGGCGGAGGGGTAGGCGAGAGTGTCAGAGTATGCCAAAGACAGCCTTTTACATTGCATTGCTGTATGGTTTGTGTGCATGAAATAACGTCTTGTATGCCGAAAAGCAGCATTTGACATGCCCAAAAGCTATGGGTAAGAGGGCAAGAAGCAGCCTTTGACACGCCAATCCGTAGCTTTTGGGAAGGCGTGGCATGCTGAGGATTGCTGTGGTTCTGTATAAGCGCTTGATGCATAAGGTATTACAAATACGGTAGAATTTTGCATGTTTTGAATGATGACTTCCCTTGCTGCAGAATTACGTGCAGAAATAATGCCAAGAAAGTATCATGTCGGCCTGTTTTGCCAGCTGTCTGATACTTTCTTGGCATTGCACTCAGGAGAATCGCGGTGGCGGTTGCTGCTGGAGGCAGAAGCGTATGCATACGATTAGAGGACAGCCGCGGCCGTCCTCTAATCTATTCTGCTGTATTTCCGTTTACATTGCTATGGCGCTCTCGAGAGCGAGAGTCATCATCTGTGTGAATGTGTTCTGACGCTCTTCAGCCGTCAGAGCCACCTGATTGTAGAATGCATCGGATATGGTAAGTATGCATGCCGCATGCTTGCCCGTCAGATGTGCGTTATGGAAGAGTGCGAAGCTCTCCATCTCTACGCATTCTGTTCCGCTCTTGTCTCTGATGTCCTGCCATGTGCCGAGAGCCGGGTCGGTATAGAAGGCGTCGCTCGAATGCACCTTAGCCAGTTTGCATTCTATGCCAATCTCTTTCGCCTTCTCGCTGATTATGTTGTTCAGTTTTGGGTCAGGAAGAATCTGCTTGTCGGTGCATCCGCTTGTGTTGAGTGCGTATGTAGAATTGCTGAAGGCGTATTCAGCCAGTACTACGTCGCGCACCTGCAGGCGTTCTACATATGAGCCGGCAGAGCCGATGCGGATGATATTGTCGACATTGAAGAACTTAAACAGCTCGTAGGAATATATGCCGATAGACGGTATGCCCATTCCTGATGCCATGACAGAAACAGGTACGCCTTTATATGTTCCGGTGTAGCCGAGTGTATTGCGCACGGTGTTTACCAGACGGACGTTCTCAAGGAAGTTTTCGGCAATGAATTTTGCTCTCAGCGGGTCGCCAGGCATCAATACGGTCTTGGCGAAATCGCCCAGTTGGGCATTAATGTGAGGTGTAATCATAGTTTCTGTGCTTTATTTTGTTATGCTTATGTTCGTGATATATATGTTTTACTCCTTATTATATAATGAGCTAAAGGATATTAGGCAGCCACAGCCTGAAGTCGTGCATGTTGCTGAATACGATGTCTGCGCCGGCATCCGCCAGTTCCTGGTCAGGCAGCGGGCCTGTGTTTACAGCCACGGTGAAGCATCCTGCCGCTACGCCGGCCTGCACTCCGAGCGGCGCATTCTCCACGACGATGGTCTGCCATGGCATTGCTCCTGCTTTGTCCATGCCTTTTAGGTATGGGTCGGGAGCAGGTTTCCCGTGCTTGATATTCAGTGCGGTCACGATGATTTCTGGCGATACGAGCCCGTTGAAATCATCGAGTATGCGGCTGATGAGTGTCGGCTGTGCGCTTCCGGTCACTACGCCAATGCTCAGTCCGTGGCTCTTCATGTCTTCTTGCAGCTTATGAACACCCGGAATTAGTTTCGCGCGGTTGCATTTTGCGTAGTGTTCTGCTTTCGTGTCGTACATTTTTGCCGCCTCGTCGTCAGAGATGTCTTTCCCCTGCTGCTGCTTTGCGATGAGCTTGATGGTTTCTACTCCGCGCATTCCTTCGTATTTGTAGGCATCCTCAAGAGTCATGCTGATGTCGTACAGTGCCATTGCGTCGCGCCATGCTATGGCGTGGTTGTGCATGGAGTCATACAGTATGCCGTCCATATCAAAGAGCGCTACACGCGGATCCCATGCGTTGTGGCCGTGCTTATGCAGATATTTTTCTATTTCTTCAGTCATACAGGATGCAAATATAGCACAATTTCCTGATATTGCCAAACATTCTTCTCTTAAAAAAGCATAAGGGGGGAGGGGAGAGTGGGCAGGAATAGAGAGCAGGATGACATGAACCGGTGATGAGGAGCAGGGTGGGGAGTGTGAGAAATGTGTGATGCGGCATGTTGCGAGAAGCATGCATGCTTGTCCCTCCAGGCTGTGCGGCGGTCTGTCAGTGCTGCTCTGTTTTCCGCCAGCCTGTCAGTCAGCCTGTGCGTTCCTCTCCTTGAAGCATTTGGCATACTGCTCTGCTTTCCGCCAGCCTGTCAGTCAGCCTGTACGTTCCCCTCCTTGAAACATTTGGCATACTGCTCTGCTTTCCGCTCTACACTGAGAGGATAAGCCCTCGACGAGCTTGGCATGCGGAACAGCTTTATTCTTCGGCTGCCGTAAGTGAACGATGTATGATGTCCCACCTTCGGTTCGGCTATATCAACCTGCCGGCACAGTGTTGTCGTGGCAAGCTGTCCTGCCGTTATTATCGTGTCGCATTCAGGCATCTTGTCAAGCATGAGGCGTATGTCAGTCTCTTCCACGATGAGCAGGTCTTTGTCTGACGCCGTATTCTTTGTGCGCACAACCTTCCGTGCGGTATCGTATACGGCAATGCGCTGCTCATGCAGAAATGCCTCTATGAGTGTCTGGTCGAATCTTTTCTCACCTTTTATAATAAAATACTCTTTGTCGTTGAAGAAGCACAGCCCCATAATGCGCCACATGTCGTTCTGGAAGTTAGGATAGAAGAAATCCATGCACCAGCGGCTGCGTGCCGGAGGAAATGTTCCGAGCATGAGAATGCGGCTGCCTTCTGGCATAAATGGGGCCAGAGGATGCGTCTCTATGTTTTCGTGTGCGATGTGTCCAGTTTCTGTCATGATAAATTCTTTATGTATATAAATATGTAGAAGCAAAGATATGTGCCCGTATAATAGGAAACACACTTTGTTTATTTTCGTTATGGTTGTAACACACTGTTATTCAGAGCGTCATGCACAAAAAGCCTTTTCTGTGCATTGTGATGCTGATATTTGTTTTAGTTTTTTCTGGTTCTGCTTTGAATCAGAAAATAATCGTTTCCTGTTTGTTTCTCATAAAAATACACATAGTTCTTTGATGTCTGTCAAGAATATGCCCGTTTTTTAAGAAAAAAGTGAAAAAAGTTTTGCTGTGTGCGTTAACAGTCGTAACTTTGCACTCGGAAATCAGGAACAACACGACAATCTGTCAAAAGACGATAGTCAATGTTCAGACGATGAGTGTCATGTGAAATGACGAAGACCATCGGTAAGATTTTCGGCAATCGGTCTTATCTTCAATTAGGCCAGGTAAAAAGATTTAGTTTTTCATAGATAGTATATAGTTAGGTTTTAGTTATTAGGTAAAAGTTAGTTAGTTTAACTTTGTATTAGATTTTTAAGTAAAAAGATTTGGTTATTTTCAGGTAACACTTCGACCGGCCGTGAGGCTAGTCTTCTTTTAGAAAATATTTGAAAATCGATACAATCCAGCTACAGACATAGTGATTATGTTTGTAGCTTTTTTTTATCCCTATGCTTGGCATGCATGCGTATGCTGTGCGGCAGGGGTGAAAATACAAAAGCCTGAGTTTTCCGCAGAAGGGAACTCAGGCTTCGTGTTTTGCTTACACCTGCTGGGCAGGTATTATGTCGTTTCTGAATGTTTCTGGCGTGAGCCGCATCCCTCCGCATCAATACTACTTCACTTCCTTCAGCATGTACATGATGACAGGCAGATGGTCGGCATATCCGTTGAGCCATTGGCCTCCGGCATGTGTGCGCTTAGGATTTCCTTTGTATTTTCCTTCTGTCTGGAAGAGATAGTCACGGCGGAAAATCTGGTGCTTGAAGTATTTCAGCGATGAATAGTCGCGCTTCTTTGTCTGGTCGAGCATATTCTGCGATACGAGAATCTGGTCGAATAGGTTCCACGCTCCGTTGTACAAGAGTGTGCCTGTGCCTTTCTTCAGGTCAGAAATCCATGGATTGAACATGTCATCCTCTTTTACATCTTCTATGTCCTCTTTGCCTCGCATGTATTTTGTCATAGAACGGTCGGTCGGGTCGTCGTTCATATCGCCCATGACAATAAACTTTGTCTCCGGGTTCTCCTCCTTCAGCTTCGCTATCAATGCTGTTATCTGCTCGGCTCCCGATACTCGCTTGGCATCGCCAGGACGCAGACGTGAAGGCAGGTGTGTCACAATGACGCACACATCCTCCTGCGCCATTGTGCCATGCACAGCGAGGAATCCGCGAGTGTAGAACGTGGTGTCTTCGTCGATGTATGGATATAGCTTTGTGCGCAGTGTGTCAACGGAGAATAATGCTGGATTGTAGAGCAGCGCACAGTCTACACCGCGCCTGTCAACACCTTCGAAATGCACAAACTGCATGTTCCTCTTTGCGAGCGGTTCACGTGCGCAGAGGTCGGTCAGCACCTTGGCGTTCTCTACCTCAGACACTCCGATGACTGCACATCCTACAGGAATGCGGTCGGTGCCCATCTCTGCCAGAACGCGTGCCATGTTGTTCAGCTTGTTTGAGTACTTCAGCCCGTTCCATTTGTATGAGCCAGTTGGCAGGAAATCGTAGTCTTGCTTGCCTTCGTCGTGACATGTGTCGAAGAGATTCTCGAGGTTATAGAATCCCATAGCATACATGGCGTACTTTTTCTGCTGTGCGCTACTGTTTATCGTAACGCAGAGAGTCAGTGCGATAAAAGAAAATATTAGCTTCTTCATGGTTTGTTCTTACGTTTTGCTTTGCAAAAGTACGAAAAAAGTACGACAACAAGAAAAAGTTGGCGTAAAAGTTTTGTTTTCTCATGGAAAAAACGTAATTTTGTCACATGATGCACTTTCTCCCAAGTAAATCCCTGTGTTTTGTTCGGTATTTCTTCGTGAGGATGAGTGTCAGCAGCTTTCATACTTTGTATGAATGTGATAAATGAATATCATGAATCAGACTACGGAAAACAGAAAACTAAAATACTAAAAATCAAAACTTATGTACAAGAAGCTAACAATGGTCATGGCATTGCTTTGTCTGGCGCAGTTCGGTGCGGCTCAAACCGTGCAGACAGAAGACGACAAGGAGAAAAATGCCGCATCAACGACCGATGAGGCGGCTTTCACTTTCACCGAGGCGCAACTTGGAGAGGACGAGGATATGTCGGACAATGTGACTATCCTGGGTTCGAACTCTAATATCTACGCTTCGCAAGTGGGCTACCGATTCTCACCAATGCGTTTCCGCTACAGGGCATTCAATCAGAAGTATAATGATGTCTATGTCAACGGAATGCAGTTAAATGACATGGAGACAGGACAATTCCGATTCTCGCAGGTAGGCGGTCTGAATAACCAGACACGCAGCGTAGAGCAGGCATTGCCGTTTGAGGACAACATGTTCTCGCTCTCTGCTATGGGCGGATCGAACAACTATAACTTCCGCGCCGGCTCTATGCCAACAGGACACAGGGCTAGCATACTCGCTACAAACCGCAACTATACGCTGCGTGGCATGTATACCTACAACAGCGGATTCAACGACAAGGGATGGGCGTACTCTGCCAGCCTCACATACAGATGGGCAAATACAGAGACAGCATACGTGGATGGCATGTTCTACAATGCTCTGAGCTATTTCCTCGGCGTGGAGAAGATTATCAACGATAACCATTCTGTGGCTTTCTCTACATGGGGAAATCCTACGGAACGTGCCAGCCAGGGCGGCGCAACAGACGAGAGCTACTGGCTTGCTAACTCTAATTTCTATAATCCTTACTGGGGATACCAGGACGGAAAGGTGCGCAACTCACGCATTGTGAACGACTTCGCTCCGTCTGCTCTCTTCACATGGGACTGGAAGATAGGCGACAATACAAAGCTGACAACAACGCTGGGCGGACGCTACTCTATGTATAAGTCTACAAAGCTGAACTATAACAACTCTGACAATCCGCATCCAGACTACTGGAAGCGTCTGCCATCAGCTTTCTATGACGTTTGGGACCCAGAGAATCCGCGTAACAATGCATACACTCCTCAGGCATGGCAGGAGGTGTATGACCATCTTACTGCCTGCGAGGCTAACCGTCAGATTAACTGGGACCGACTCTATGCTGCCAACCGTGGCGTGAACGAGCAGTGGAACGGTAACTCGCTTTCTGGCAAGTACTCAGGCGCTGCGATGTATTACATCCAGGCAAAGAATAATGATGCGCTCATGCTTCAGCTCAATTCGGTGCTCAATCATGACTTAACGCCAAACCAGCACATAACTGCTGGCGTCGGTCTCGGCGCAAACAACGCACGCAAGTATCAGACTCTTGAAGACCTGTTAGGAGCAAACCACTTCTACAACCTCAACACATACGCTGTCAGCGACTATGGCTATTCTTCTGACAAGGTGCAGTATGACCTTAACAACCCTGGCGCTGAGGTAGGCGAGGGCGATGTGTTCGGATACGACTATCATATCAATCTGCGTAAAGCCAATATCTGGGGAGCATACAAGCTGAAGACAGGAAACCTGCATCTTGTAGCCGGAGCGAAGGCAAGCTATATCACCATGCAGCGCGACGGCAAGATGCGCAACGGTATGGCGGCAGAGAACTCATACGGAAAATCAGGCACTGCAAAGTTCGGTGACGGCGGTGGAAAGGTCGCTCTGACATACAATCTGGGCATGGGACACACTGTTGCGCTTGGCGCAGGCTACGAACTGCGTGCTCCACAGGCGTCAACAGCATTTGCAGCGCCAGAGGTTAACAACGATTTCGTTACTGACCTGCATAACGAGAAAGTGTTCTCTTCTGAGTTCAGCTACCAGGCAAAGACTCCTATCATTGCGTTCAACCTCTCTGCATATTATACAAATATCAACGATGCGACAGAGTGGCAGAACTATTACTTTGACGACGTGAACTCTTTCACATACGTTTCACTGACAGACGTAAAGAAGGCTTATTATGGAATCGAGGCTGGCTTGAAGGTTAAGATTACTCCAGCTATCGACTTCAACGCATTTGGTACAATAGCTGAAGCTAAGTATACAGACAACTGCAATGCGCGATACATGATGTCTACCAGCGGAAACTACAACGAGACACTGGTTTATAGCGAGGATATGCGTGAGAGCGGTACACCGCTTACAGCAACATCACTCGGTCTCAGTTATCATTCCGGAGGTTGGTTTATCGACCTTTACGCTAACTGGTACGACCGCATTTATCTCTCATGGTCGCCTTCTCTGCGCTATGAAAGCTCACTGAAGACACAGGGACTCATACAGACAGGTGTCGACGAGAACGGCAATATCACTACCATAGTTAATTCTCCTGCACAGCATAAGGGACACGGCGGATGGATGATTGACGCTTCGATAGGCAAGAACGTGTATCTGCGCCACGGCTCAATCTCATTCAATCTCTCTCTTACAAATATCCTGAACAATGTCAAGCTGTGCACGGGCGGATACGAACAGTCTCGCTCAAGCTACACAACTAATGCCGACGGATCAATGTCCGGAGCACGTGTGTATAACTTCTACAATAATCCGAAGAAGTTCTATGCTTACGGAACAAACGGCATGTTTAACATAACATATAAATTCTAAACAACAAGGAGGACAAAGATATGAAACACATGGTTAAGACAATTGTTGCCCTCTTTGCAACAACTCTTTTTGCTACAGCCTGCATGGACGGCGGATACAGCGACATGAATGAGGTTACAACGCAGTCAGCATACGGCAACGACACAATTACGGAACGCAACGTAAAGACGCTGAAGGAAATCTATGCCATGCCGAAGTATGCCAATACGATGCTGCAATACCGCGACTACAAGCTCGTAGACGATGATATACAGCTGAAGATGCGTGTCGTAGGCAATGACATCGGTGGCAATATATATAATAAGGTTGCGCTGCAGGATGAGAATGGCGATGCTATCTTCGTATGCGTATACTCTGGCGGAATGTACTCATATCTGCCAGTGGGACAGCAGCTGATTATCAACCTGAAGGGGCTCTACATTGGTACATACGGCTATCAGCACCAGATAGGCGTGCCTTACACCACATCAAGCGGTAACACATACCCAGGCAGAATGTCTAATGCTCTGTGGCAGGAACACTTCAAGCTTATCGGCGCACCTAATCCGGATGCTGTCCAGCCAATCAAATTCACAGAGGATATACGCAAGAACATGGACGAGCATGCCGGCAAGCTTATGATTCTGAAGAACGTAGAGATAACAGCGGCAGACGGAACTGCTACCTGGGCGCCAGAGAACGGCACAGACTTCTCTATTGAGCGCAAGATAAAGGGCATGCCTTCATCAGTGGTTATCTATACTTCTACCAGCGCAAAGTTTGCTGCAGAGCCAATGCCAAAGGGTAAGGTGAATATCACTGGTATATTCTCACGCTACAGCAGCACATGGCAGATACAGCTCCGTACAGCTGACGATGTGCAGCCAGCAGAATAAGAGACAGCGGCATGCTTTCTGACATAACACCAGCCAGAGAATAAGACGCTAGGGTTATGCAGAAAAATTGCAGATAAGTAAACATCAATATGTAAATAATAAAAAACGAAACATAATATGAAAAAGATTCTTTATTCAATCATGGCGCTTGCCATCTCTGCTTTCACGCTGCAGAGTTGTGAGGATGTACCAGCACCATACGACATCCCAGGCGAGGGCGGAAATACAGAGACACCGTCAGAAGTAGAGCCTGTGGGCGACGGCACTGAGGCTAATCCGTATAATATCGCTGCTGCTTTGGCGGCAACATCAACACTCGCACCAGGCGAGACAACACCGGGCAATCTGTACATAAAGGGTGTTGTGACAAGCGTAAAGGAATGCAGTGCAGATTTTGGCAATGCAACATTCTATCTTGGCGACGACCTTTCATCAACAAAGACCTTCTATGTTTATCGTGCAAAAGGCTTGAACAACCAGAATATAAAGGCTGACGATGAAGTTCAGGAAGGCGATACAATCATCGTGTGCGGTCCAGTAACCAACTATAGCGGCACAATTGAGACTGTTCAGAAAGGTGCATACATTTACTATAACTCACGCATTGGCGGCAGCACTGGTGGCGGTGAGGTAGGCGAAGCAAAGGGCGACGGCTCGTTAGAGAACCCATATAACAGTGTAGCAGCAAATAACCTTGCTGCATCATTAGCATCAGATGCAGAGTCACCTAACGTATATATCAAGGGCAAGATTTCTTCAATTAAGGAGGAATTCAGTGCACAGTTCGGCAATGCTACGTTCTATATATCTGACGATGGCACTTCAAACGGTGAGTTCTATGTATTCCGCACATTGTATTTTGGTAACAAGAAGTACTCAGACGGAGAGAACATCAAGGTTGGCGACGAGGTCGTTATTTATGGCAAGGTGACCAACTATATGGGTAATACTCCAGAGACTGTTCAGAACGGCAGTTATCTCTATTCTCTGAATGGCAAGACAGGAGACAATGGCGGTAGCGATACACCAGCAGCGGGAGAGTATATCAATGAAACATTTGCGACAAGTTTCGGCACGTTTACAGTCAAGACTATCAAGGGACAGGAATGGATTATAGACTTCAGCACCGCCAAGGCATCAGGCTATGTCAACAAGCAGAACATAGAGTCAGAGAGTTATCTCGTTTCTCCTGCAATAGACTTGAGCAACTCAAAGGAGGCTTGTCTCTCATTTGAGTATATCCTGGCATACGCTAACAACGCCGGAGACAACAAGGTGCTCATCACAGACAATTATAATGAGGCATCGCCAGCGTCTTCTTCGTGGGAGGATATAACTGGAACATTTGCCGAATACAAGGATTGGAATACATTCCATAAATACAGCAAAGCCATCCCAGCTAAGTATATTGGTAAAAAGAACGTGCGCATAGCATTCTATTACAATGCTTCCGCTACTGGCTCTAAGACATGGGAAGTAAGAAATGTGATTCTAAAGGAAGGTAAGCCAGATGCCGATGACAACACAGGTGGTGGCGATAACACTGGCGGTGATAACACTACTCCTGACGAGGGCAGCCTGCTGTCTAACGGTACGTTCGAGGCGTGGAGCGGTGGTCAGCCAGTAAACTGGAAGACTGCAACAACGGCAGGCAATGCTTCGCTTAAGCAGAGCACAGACGCTCACAGCGGACAGTATTCTGTATCTGTAGGATATGTTGCGTCATCAAACAAGCGTCTCGGCTACAAGGAGACTGAGCTGGAGGCTGGCAAGTATGTATTCTCATTCTGGGCAAAGGCTACAAAGGGCGGCAAGTCGCAGACACGTCCTGGCTATGTGCCAGTGACAGACGGCAAGGTAGGTAACTATGTCTATGGTGATTATGCAAACCTGTCAACCGACTGGACACAGGTTACTTATGAGTTTGAACTCAAGGAGAAGACAACCATCTGCCTCGTAATCATGAATCCAAAGGGTTCAAATTACTCTGAGTCACAGGACATTCTGATTGACGATGCTAAATTGGTGAAGCAGTAAAACATATATTCCGCATAATTTATTCAGCCCCGTCAGGTTTTCATGCCTGACGGGGCTGAATGCTTTTAAATAGCTTGTCACGCATGCGCCTGCTACTATCAGGCGTATGACGTTTTGCTATAGGATGGTTCTATAAATTCGCTTTGCTGACAACTCGGAGTTTCGTCGGGGCATTTTTATTATCCGTAGAGGGAGTGTTGCGGGCGACATGACCGAACACGGGTAGTAAAAAGAGCCGGATAAAGCTGATTTTGTCACAAAAAGATAAAAGTCCTTCGATATTGCTAATGTTCTGTGAGAATTTATAAAACCCACCTTTATTCTTTTTCCTCTATTCCTTTGGATATTTAAAATAAAATATGTACTTTTGCAGAATAAAGGTTTTTAAGTTGTAAAGATGAGAAATTTGCTATATTTCTTCTTTCTGCTGCTGCCGTTTGCTGTCACATCCTGCGGCGATGATACGGACGACGGCACACCAGGAAAGAATGAAAATTCTAATGCCAACACAGCAGAGAAAGGTCAGTATGCCACGAATTACGAGATGCCACGTGTGCAGAAAGGCAACAACTATATACTTATAACACGTACAGACGATGAAATCGGCGTGAACTATTCCATAGAATGGGATTGCGTGTCGCGTGCGCAGCGCTGGTCGTGCTGGGAGTGGAGCAAGAGCAACAGTTACAAGGACTGGGTGCGCAGCAATTGGGACAGAGGAGTAAAATGGCAGGGACAGTTTTGGGACGGCGACCCATTCCAGGCAGACCCTGAGATTCCAGCGGAATGGCGCACAGAGCTTGACGACTACCGCCGCACAGGCTACGACCGCGGGCACATCTGCGCATCGGAAGACCGTATATGCTCTATGAACGTAAACGGCCAGACATTCTATCTGTCTAATATGCATCCGCAGATTAACAGTTTCAATGCTAAGGTATGGGCTACGATGGAAGGCAGGCTGCGTGTGTGGCGTGATGCCATTACGTCAAAGGGCGGCACAATGTATGTCTGCAAGGGTGGCACAATATATGATGTCACCATAAACGGCAAGACACAGCCGGGCACACTCGAAAAGAATCCGGGTACGGGAGCAACTAATGAGAATTTGCGTATGCCGGTGCCAAAGTATTTCTTCATGGCGGTAGTTAAGAAAAGTGCGACAGGCTTCTATTCGGGCATGGCATTCTGGGCGGAACACAAGCCAGACAATAGCAGCGACTTGCAGCGCTATATGATAACGATAAACGAACTGGAAGCCCGCACAGGATATGATTTCTTCTGTAATTTCCCAGACAATATAGAAGAAGGTGTCGAGGGATACCTTGAACCTACAGAATGGAACTGATTGGCGCTTCTTACTACAGCGGCTTTGTGCTGATGGCATTAGTATTATGATTGCAACGCTATTGCAAGTAGCATGCGAAGTTGGTGTGTGACGGCAGAATACAGACAAAACAAATAAAGATAAATACACATAAATATTATGGCTACAGTAGACGATAAGAAAGTAATATTTTCGATGGTCGGAGTGAGCAAAATCATTCCGCAGAATCAGAAGCAGATACTCAAGAACATCTACCTCTCGTTCTTCTATGGAGCGAAGATAGGTATCGTAGGTCTGAATGGTGCAGGTAAATCTACACTTATGAAGATTATCGCCGGCATTGAGCAGCCTACCCAGGGCGATGTGGTATGGAGCCCGGGCTATTCTGTGGGCTATCTGCCACAGGATCCGCCGCTCAATGAGGAGAAGACAGTAAAGGAGAATGTGCAGGAGGGTGTGCAGTATGTATACGATGCCCTGAAAGAATATGACGAGATAAACGTTAAGTTCGGACTGGAGGAGTATTACTCTGACCCAGACAAGATGGACAAGCTCATGGCACGTCAGGCAGAGGTGCAGGACATCATTGACTCTACCGACGCATGGAATATGGATTCACGCCTTGAGCGTGCCATGGATGCGCTGCGTTGTCCTCCAGGCGACTGGTCGGTTGACAAGCTCTCAGGTGGTGAGCGCCGCCGTGTGGCATTGTGCCGCCTGCTGCTGCAGAAGCCAGATGTGCTTCTTCTCGATGAGCCTACCAACCATCTTGATGCAGAGTCAATCGACTGGCTCGAGCAACACCTGCAGCAGTACGAAGGTACTGTCATCGCTGTTACCCATGACCGCTACTTCCTTGATGATGTCAGCGAATGGATTCTCGAACTCGACCGTGGCGAGGGCATTCCTTGGAAGGGTAACTATTCTTCATGGCTCGACCAGAAGACTACCCGCATGGCACAGGAAGAGAAGTCTGCCTCTAAGCGCCGCAAGGCTCTGGAGCGTGAGTTGGAGTGGATACGCATGGCACCGAAGGCTCGCCAGGCTAAGGGCAAGGCTCGTCTTAACTCATACGATGCAATGCTCAATCAGGAGCAGAAGGAGCGTGAAGAAAAGCTCGAAATCTACATACCAAACGGTCCGCGCCTTGGCAATAAGGTTATCAATGCAGAGCATGTGGCAAAGGCTTTCGGCGACAAGGTGCTGTTCAAAGACCTTAACTTCATGCTTCCGCCTAACGGCATTGTCGGCGTAATTGGCCCGAACGGTGCCGGCAAGACAACGCTTTTCCGCCTTATCATGGGTCTGGAGAGTGTAGACGGCGGTACATTTGAGGTAGGCGAGACAGTGAAACTGGCGTATGTCGACCAGCAACATAAGGACATCGACCCGAACAAGACTGTGTATGATGTGGTTTCGCAGGGCACAGAAACATTCCGCATGGGGGGCAAGGATGTCAATGCACGTGCATATCTTAGCCGCTTCAACTTCTCTGGAAACGACCAGGGAAAACTCTGTGGTGTGCTGTCAGGCGGTGAGCGTAATCGTCTGCAACTTGCTCTGGCACTGAAGCAGGAGGGCAATGTGCTGCTCCTCGATGAGCCTACCAATGATATCGACGTAAATACATTGCGCGCTCTTGAGGAAGGTCTGGAGACATTCGCAGGATGTGCGGTTGTTATCTCACACGACCGCTGGTTCCTCGACCGTATCTGTACACACATACTCGCATTTGAGGGCAACGGAGAGGTGTTCTTCTTCGAGGGCAGCTACTCTGATTATGAGATAAACAAGGCTATGCGTCTCGGCACTGACGAGATAAAGCGTCCGCGTTATCGCAAGCTCATGGAGGAGTAGACGAGTATACCTGTTAACAAGTAGATAAGTAGACGTTATTGTTGACGTTCTCGTTTTCGTCCTCGTTCTCTTTATCATTAAAACAATAAACATCAAACATAAAAAATACAATTTATGAAAAACATCTCGTTAGACATTACAAAGGCGCAGCAGTTTCTGCCTGCAGGCGCAGTCATGGCTCTTAAGGAGCAAGTTTTAGCAGCACAGAAGGGGCTGGAAGAAGGCACTGTGCCAGGAAGCGACTTCCTCGGATGGCTTCATCTTCCTACATCTATCACACCGGAGTTCCTCGCTGAGGTAAAGGCTGTTGCTGCTGACCTCCGTCAGAAGGCAGAGGTTATCGTTGTAGCAGGCATCGGCGGTTCTTATCTCGGTGCAAAGGCCGTTATAGAAGGCTTGCAGAACTCTTTCGCATGGCTCGTAAAGGATGCCACTGCTCCAGCAGTTGTCTTCGCTGGCAATAATATCGGCGAGGATTATCTCTCTGAACTTACCGAATATCTTAAGGGAAAGACATTCGCTATTATCAATATCTCTAAGTCTGGCACAACAACAGAGACGGCTCTCGCTTTCCGCCTCCTCAAGACTCAGCTCGAGGCTCAGGTAGGCAAGGAGGCTGCAAAGGACCTTATCGTGGCCGTAACTGATGCTGCTAAGGGTGCTGCACGCACATGCGCTGACAAGGAAGGATACCGCTCGTTCATCATTCCAGACAACGTAGGCGGACGTTTCTCTGTGCTCACACCAGTTGGTCTGCTGCCTATAGCATGTGCTGGCATTGACATCGACCAGCTCGTTGCAGGTGCTGTGGCTATGGAGAAGCAGTGCGGAGTAGATGTTCCTTTCGAGGAGAATCCTGCCGCTATCTATGCTGCAACACGTAACGCTCTCTATCAGAACGGCAAGAAGATTGAGATACTCATCAACTATCAGCCTAAGCTTCATTTCTATGCTGAATGGTGGAAGCAGCTCTATGGCGAGTCTGAGGGCAAGGACGGTAAGGGCATATTCCCTGCATCATGCGACTTCACAACAGACCTTCACTCTATGGGTCAGTGGATTCAGGACGGCGAGCGCACTATCTTTGAGACATGCATCTCTGTAGAGAATCCTGAGCGCAACCTTCTGTTCCCTTCTGACGAAGAGAATCTTGACGGCCTGAACTTCCTCGCTGGCAAGCGTATCGACGAGGTGAACAAGAATGCAGAGCTCGGAACACGTCTCGCACACGTTGACGGTGGCGTGCCAAACATCCTCATCTCTATCGAGCGACTTGATGAATACAACTTCGGACAGCTTATCTATTTCTTCGAGATTGCCTGCGGCATCTCTGGCCAGCTGCTTGGCGTTAACGCATTCAACCAGCCAGGTGTAGAGGCATATAAGAAGAATATGTTCGCTCTCCTCGAGAAGCCTGGCTACGAGGCAGAGACAGCAGCCATCAAGGCACGCCTCGCGGCAGAGTAATGCTAAGAGAAATAAACCCTATTATAAGACAAAAGCGGCGTCTGCTTATGTGCAGATGCCGCTTTTTTATTTGCAATTATTGCTATACGCCTCAATCTCTTCCCCTGCGTTTCCTGTATTTCAGCATGACGCCCCCTCTCTTCATGCTATATTAAAGACAACTATGACAACGTTGAACAACCTTTTGTCTGACTATCCTATGTTGTACGTGTTATTTTTGTTTTTATTAAAGACAACAGCGACAACGTTGAACAACTGTTCTGTGGAAAAATATTGTCTGAGTTTGTATGTGTTGTTTTCTGTTTATTAAAGACAACTACGAACAACGATTTTGCCAGACTATCCTATGCTACATAATGGGATTATGACAGTGAAGAGATGTGTAGCACGGCATGTCCATCTGCCATCATTTCTCGCATTTTTTGCTATTCTCATTTATCTTTGCTGTCCGTGTTCGTTAATTTTTTTATCGCTATTCTTCTCTTTGATGTTGTTTTATTAAATTATCAGCACATCTGCATGATGCGTCATAACTTTTTGCTGCTTAGCGAGTTTTGCTTCGTGCAGATATTTTGCAGATATGTGCACATGTCGCATTAAAGAAAGATTCTACGTGTTGTCATATTGAAATGAAGTGTAATCTAAAAAAAAAATTTTGCTTGTTATAAAATTAGAGGATGTGCCTATTTTGAAGTAAACCCCAGAAGTTTTTTTCTAACTCCTGGGGTTTACTTCAAATTTATACGGATAGAACAAAGATGTTTAATAGATAAATGGATATTGTACACCATCTATTGTAAATACCACTTTTAGACGGTCAAGTTTCTTATATTTAATATTAAAAAAGCCAGAATATTCAACCTCATTGCGAATTGTGTTATTCTTTACATATCCCTCATTAAGTTGCTGCCTAATTTTTCTTTGTCCATTAGCAAAGGCTTCATAATTAGCATTCGCTTGTTGTTGAGCAGCATATGCTGCTGCACCATCGTATGTAGTGGTATTTGCTCTTCCGTATGTAGTAGTATAAGCACTACCATAAGCATTTGTATATCCATATGTGTTGCCCACATAACCTGATGCGTGTCCATAAGCTGAACTATAAGAGCTGCCTGAATAGGCTGTACTAGAATAGCTATAACCAGCATTAGCAGCAGCCATACCCTCGCCAAGGGCTACCCAAAAATTGTTCCATGCTTGTTTCCTTTTTACCGTTTTGTCATACTCATAACTAGAGAGTATTTCCATAGGTATTGTTTTATGCAGTTGTTCATTTTTGAATCTGTATCCTTCTGCTGTGACATTATCCAAACTAAACAAAATACTTTTCCCACTAAGATTTTGTACATTCAGATTTATTTGGTAGTACTTGCCATATTCCTTAACACCATAGGCATAAGTTGTGATTATTATACCATTGTATTTAATGTATTGGATTGACATATTATCCTTTAGGAACATTCCCATTTCCTTTACTGGGTAAGATGTGACCAAATCATTCAAATTTATATAATTATTAACCGCAGTAGTATCTACCTTAATATTATAGCAATTAAAGGGATTTGTAGATTCGTCCGTGTTCTCTATAATGGTAAATGTTTTTCCCTTTGGCATACATTCAAATTCCAAAACAAAATAATGCTCCTGACCAGCTCTTTCAAACATCATACATTTTTGCTCAGCTTCTGTAAAGATTGGCATATTGATACTATTGATAAGATGATATTGCTTGAAGCCATCATTTACTTTGGCATATGTTTTTTCATAAATGGTAGGGGTCTGGTCTGCAGATTCACTAATAAGCTTAAAGCAAACTAAGGTGCTAGATTCACGATAATCAACCTGGACAATACTTAGATTTTCTGGAATTTTCTCACAAGTCACTTTTGTATATTGAGCAAAAGTGTTTGTCCCTAGCATAAAGAGCAATAATAGAGAAAAAATCTTTTTCATAATGCTTAATATTTTATATATTACTGATTATTGTTTCAGTTTCTTCTTTCTATGCAATATACATACATTAAATCGTTGTAGTCAATATACATTTGTAATACTCCGTTGTCTTGCTTTCTAAATCTTATATCACATCTTAAACCTTGTTTGTCAACACAATGATATGTAAGTGTGCTTCCATTTTCGTCATCGCTTTCACCCCCACTGTCATAAATGTCAAATTCTTGTGGAGTATCACTGTATATATTGATGACATTTCTATCAAAACTTAGTGTTATTAAACAATGCGATTTATCCCAGTCAGACCAATCAGACCAATATCCATATGCGTTTTTTGCTTTATAGGCGAAACTGGTTGAATAATATTTGTATGTTTGAGCTGTGGAATTAATAGCGAATCCCAATATAAGTACAAAAATAAGAATAACTTTTTTCATGTTTGTTTTCTGTAGATTATAATGTAAAATCTTGTTTATAAAATATATACGAAGTAATGTTGTTAGGTATTTAGTCTTCTAATGATTTTAACCCATAAGCAATCATTAAACCAATATTAATAAGTGAAAATGCTATAGTTGCTCCAAGGCTTATTGGTATCGCAAAGATAAACAATAAAAGAACAATAGAGTGTGCAATAAATACTGTATATTTGTATTTACTTTCTCCAAAATTCGTGATAAAGCATTCTGCAATTGCGTTATATAACATACATAATACAGTAGCAGCCATTAGTTCACCATTGTATATTTCTTGTATTGTAGTATTTGGAGTTATTGCGTTAAAATAAAAATAAATATTTATAGCTAACCTGCCTAATCCGAAATATACAATAAATGGTAGAATGATTATTAATAATTTTTTCATGGATTATTTCTTTTTGTATACAATTGTACCGAAAAGATTGCTTTTCTCAATTAATAAACCATTATTTATTTTTAAATAATCTTCTTCAGTATCAGTAATGATTCTGATTGTTGTTGCATCATGTCTTTCCCAAAGAAAACTAAATTTTTGTGTATTGGTAATGCCATATACTTTAAATACACCGCTGCCATCACTATTGAAGCTATATTCCCCTAATCCGTAATCATCTGTTGGATCTGCTCGGTGCTCTTTCCATGTTCCAATAACAGAAGAATTGTTATCAGTGGGTCTATTTGAACATGCCCCGAATAATATAATGATAGAAAGTAAGAAGATTAAAGTTTTTTTCATAAGAGTATTGAAATGATTATTGAAATACTGTTAAGTATGTTATTAAAGCCCTATTAGTATGAGAGATGTGTATATGGAAACATAAGGGTAGTGCATAGAAATCGCATATTATTTGATTTTGTTATCCAAATAAAGCACCAAATAACCAGATAAATGCCATAATGATTAGACCAAAAATTAGGATATGGAAGAGTACGTAACCACAACCAACACCACCCGCTGCTGCACCAGTTAGGCATCCCGCACCTTTTTCGTCGTCATTAGACGTGATTGCTCCGATTATTCCTCCGATAACAATTGCGATAATTAAAATAGTAAACCACATAGTATTAATTAGTTTATGCTTCTTAGCTACCAGACAGAAGCTGTTAATTGTAAAGGCGTGGTAACTTTTAATAATACCTTTGGGTAATTATGTAAAACGCCTTTTTATATGAAAATATGTTGGACTTTTATTGTTTTTGTGATATGAGAATTTATATATACTTAATTCTCTCTTCTCCAATAATCGGAGGATATTCAGGTAAGGATATAAAAAAGCGTGAAGCTCAGCTTTGTCGCTCGCTCCACTTCTTGAGGCTCGTAGGAAATTGCCCACCTTGTCGAAACGAGCAACGCCGAACCTCACACTGATATGTATAATATTACCTCTATACAGGCAGATACATTGGTGTACAAAGCCACCAATGTTAACACTGCCTTTGAGATATGTATATAACACACCTATGAGGCATTCACGTTGCTATGTTTTTGACAAGGTCTTAGAAATTTTCCTACGATTTCAAGAAGTCAAAACCAAAGCGCGGTAACGCCTTAATATATGTCTACTCTATATAGCTTTTATGATTCAATGAAACATAAAGCGTAAGAGTCATTTGCAAAAGTAAATATATTTTTTGAATGATGCAAGTTTTTTGTTGAAAAAATAAGTATGGTCCACGAAAAAACATTGTGCTTCGATATTCGTGAACTATAGTGAAAAGATATATTGATTAATGCGGAGGGGAGATATTATATGAGAATTTTCATGCACAACTGATTTTTATCGCAAACCAATATTCGAAACTCTTGGTTGAGCAAGAGCGTATTACGCAAGAAACTGCTTTTAGGGTGGTCAAAGACTGCTTATGGATATGCAAAAGGCTGCTTTTGAACGTGTCAAAAGCATCCTTTTGTTGAAGATATGTTTGTTAATATACGACAATGTGTAAGTGTCTTTATTTCAGACTGTTAGGCACTTCCACCAGTGGCATGTTTATCAGTCCTTTAGTGCGTACTTCGTCAGGTATGATGGTCGGGTCGTATCGCATGTGCTGTGTCTTTCCTCGGTTAGGGTTGAGCGCTTTATCTATTGACGGTATGGCACGCATGAGCAGATAGCCGAGGTCTATTCCGACATCCTGTCCCCAGAGATTGACGTATGGCGCAACGATGGGCACGGTCATCCATCGGCCGCTTAGCGGGTCGAAGTAGCGACGCATACCGAGGTTCATGCCCACTTTCTTGTTTTCTGTGTTTAGGGAGACATATCCTCCGTAGTTGTACGAGCGTAGCGCATTTGCGGAAAACATGCCGTAGGTGTTCATGCCGCCGAAAGCTACGATGCGTGCGTTATCGTCCAGATGATAAGCTATATTGGCGTTGATGCCCATGCCGTTGGATGCCCCCAGTCCGGCATAATGCGATTTTGACATAGACAGTGTGGCGTTTAGTGTGAGGTTGCCCCACTGCTGTCCCAGCATCATGCTGCTTGTGTGTCCTCCTCCCATGATTCCGCCATAGCCGTAATTACTGCCAGTCAGTATGCCGCTATCCCAGCGAAGTATGTGTGACGGGATAGGGGAGCGGTAGTCGTATCCAATTGTGGAAAGATTGATGCTTTCAGGTTGACGTATCAGAGGAATTGCGACATCAGGCGTGAAATCAGAAACCTGCGGTTCTGCAGAGAAGTGTGTTTCTGTCGTCAGAATGTTGTTTGCCGGCACATGTTCTTCCTTGACGTTCCTTTCCCTGATATTGAGCGAGTCGTTCCCCTCCGTATGTTGCGCACGCATACTCTCTGGCAGAAAGAATCCTGCCAGAAGAATGATTAGCAGCATGATACAGGTGTTTCGTCTGTCTTGCATGGTGTCGGCTTCTTTTAGTGAATGTTGTATGATGACGGCAATGATGTCTTCTGCGGCATGCTGTTGCAGCGTCTGTACAGGATACGATAAATGCCAGTCCTATGAGGCTGTTGGCCCATAGAACTGGCATTGAGTATGTGACGGCGGCTGTGTGTTATGCCGTCACGGTATGGAGATACAGGCGTGTGTCTCGCCAGTTCTTTCCTTATATGTTTATGACATCATAGACTCCTTGATGAGCATGATGACCTTGTCGACAGCCTCCTTCAGTCCCTCGGCATTCTTACCGCCAGCCTGTGCGAAGTGTGGCTGTCCGCCGCCACCGCCCTGTATGAGCTTTGCTGCCTCGCGTACGAGCTTGCCAGCATTGAGACCAGCTGCCACCATATCGTCAGAGAGCATCACGTTGAGCGAAGGACGGCCGTGAGATGCTGTACCGATGACGCAGATAAGCTTTTCTGGTATTGCCTCACGGATTTTGAATACGAGGTCTTTTGCAAGAGCAGCATCGAGAGCGATGACTGCCTTAATAACCTTTATGCCGTCGCCAGAGTCTTGTGCCTTAGCGATGAGATCGCCTTTCAGACGTTCAACCTGCTGTGCGTTGAAACTCTCAACCTGCTTCTTGAGCTCAGCATTCTCATTGATGAACTTCTCTATAGTGCCCTGCAGGTCTTTCGTGTTATTGAAGAGAGCACGGAGCGCACGCATGTTGTCCTCCATTTCGTATGTCAGTTCCTCCCAGTTCTTGCCTGTAGCAGCCTCGATGCGTCGGATGCCTGCTGCCACGCTTGCCTCAGAGAGAATCTTGAACATGCCGATGCGGCCTGTTGATGTGGCGTGTATACCACCGCAGAACTCTACAGAGTCTCCGAACTGTATGACGCGCACCTTGTCGCCGTATTTCTCACCGAAGAGAGCAACTGCGCCTAACTGCTTTGCCTCCTCAATAGGAGTGTCGCGGTGCTCTGCAAGATGGAGGTCTTCACGTATCATCTCGTTTACGAGACGCTCCACCTGACGTAGCTGTTCGTCGCTGACTTTCTCGAAGTGTGCAAAGTCGAAGCGCAGAGCGTCTGGCGCTACGTATGAGCCTTTCTGCTCAACGTGGTCGCCGAGAACCTGCTTGAGAGCAAGGTGGAGAAGGTGAGTGGCTGTATGGTTGGCAGCGCTGGCGTTACGCTTGTCTGTATCTACGCATGCCATGTATTCAGCCTCAAGATTCTTAGGCAGAGCAGAAACGATGTGTACTGTCTGTCCGTTCTCACGCTTTGAGTCGATGATGTTGACTGTCTCGCCTTCGCATACCAGTACGCCTTTTTCGCCTACCTGTCCGCCCATTTCTCCGTAGAAAGGAGTCTGGTCGAGTACGAGTTCGTAGAATGTTACTTTCTTCTGCTTCACCATGCGGTAGCGTATGATGTGGCAGTTGTATTCGCTGTAGTCATAGCCTACGAATACCTGCTCCTGATTGATATCAGCATCGCCTACGGCAATCCAGTCGCCATTCTCAACCTGTGCAGCGTTACGTGCGCGCTGCTTCTGCGCCTCCATTTCAACGTTGAACTGAGCCTCATCAACTTCGATTCCAGCCTCGCGGCAGATAAGTTCAGTAAGATCGAGCGGGAATCCGTATGTGTCGAACAGACGGAAGGCCTTGCTGCCGTCAAGAGTTGCAGAGCCTGCAGCCTTTATTTCAGCAATAGCGTCGCTGAGCATGCTGATGCCCTTGTCAAGAGTGCGCAGGAATGAGTCTTCCTCCTCCTTAATCACACGTCCGATAAGGTCACGCTGGCCTGGCAGTTCTGGGTATGATGAACCCATCTCGTTGATGAGAACAGGCAGGAGCTTATATATGAATGCTTCCTTCTGGTCGAGGAATGTGTATGCGTAGCGTACGGCACGACGCAGGATGCGACGAATTACGTAGCCTGCCTTGGCATTTGATGGCAGCTGTCCGTCAGCGATAGAGAATGCTACGGCGCGAAGGTGGTCGGCAATGACACGCATGGCCACGTCAGTCTCTTCTGTCTTGCCGTACTCTTTTCCTGAGAGGCGTGAAATCTCTTTGATGACAGGCTGGAATATGTCAGTGTCGTAGTTAGAGTTCTTTCCCTGTATTGCACGTACAAGACGCTCAAAGCCCATGCCTGTATCGATAACATTCATAGAGAGGCTCTCAAGTGAACCGTCGGCCTTGCGGTTGTACTGCATGAACACGATATTCCAGATTTCGATAACCTGCGGGTCGTCCTTGTTTACCAGTTCGCGTCCGCTTACTGCCGCTTTTTCCTCTGGTGTGCGGCTGTCGAGGTGTATCTCAGAGCATGGTCCGCATGGTCCTGTATCGCCCATCTCCCAGAAGTTGTCGTGCTTGTTGCCATTGATGATATGGTCTGCAGGCACATGCTTCAGCCAGAACTGTGCAGCCTCGTCGTCGCGTCCGAGACCTTCTGTCTCGTCGCCCTCGAATACTGTGACATAAAGGTCGGCAGGATTGAGCTTCAGCACATCAACAAGATACTCCCATGCCATATCGATGGCGCCTTCCTTGAAGTAGTCGCCGAACGACCAGTTGCCGAGCATCTCGAACATGGTGTGGTGATATGTGTCGTGGCCCACCTCTTCGAGGTCGTTATGCTTTCCGCTGACACGGAGACACTTCTGTGAGTCTGCGCGTCGGCGTGGCTCTGGGTCGCGTGTGCCGAGTATGATATCTTTCCACTGGTTCATACCTGCATTGGTGAACATCAGTGTAGGGTCATCTTTTACTACCATTGGCGCGCTTGGCACAATGGTATGTCCTTTTGACTCGAAGAATTGTTTGAACGAGTCACGGATTTCATTTGCTGTCATCATTTTCTTATTATATTGTTTTATTGATTCTTTTTCTGTGCTATGGGCAGTGGCGCTTGACGTTTCTGCCGTTACTGTAGTCCGTCAAGTTGCTTCTTGATGTCTTTCAGCTCGTTGCGTACAGAGATGAGTGTATTGAGAATCTCTGTGCTCTTGTCTACAGTAGACGGATTGCGGTTTATCATCTTACGTGCTGCCGCGATTTTGAAACCGCGTATCTTCACCAGATTGTGAATGTTGCGCACTTGCTTGATGTCTGCCTCGCTATACTGGCGAACTTTGTTTTGAGTCGTCTTAGGACGAAGCGTAGGGAACTCGGTCTCCCAGTATCTGAGAAGACTTTCAGATACATCGAACATCTTGGCTACTTCTTTTATTGAGTAGTAGAGTTTCAGATTTTTGTTTGGATTTAGAGGCATATTATAATATGTATGTAGGGTGTTAATATGTTCTGTTTAATGTCTTATCCTTCCTGATTCCCGTTGCCTGGGGAGGAAGGGGGAAACGATGGAGCACAGAGAACAGACGAAAGGTCTTAACTCTTAAATTTTTACTCTTATGTTCTTGTTCGCAATAACCCTCGTGTTCTTGTTTGTCAGTGCAGACGATTCGATTCGTATGATTTCCGTACTTTCGTAAAGAAGAATATTACGCCTAAAGCATTGACTATTGCTCCCATGCAGAATGCGCTGCTGTAGCTGTATGTCTCGGCTATCAGTCCGCCAAACAGAATGCCGATGCCTACTCCCGCATCCCATGAAGAGTAGAGGGTAGAGTTCGCTGTGCCACGTTTGTTGTTCGGAGCGAGATTGATGAACATGGTCTGTATGGCAGGAAACATGTGTCCATTGCCTAATCCGATGATGAAGGCTGAGGCGTAGTATGCCCACATGTCAGATACTGTAGCGAATAGGGTGTAGCCTATTACGGATATACTCACGCCTATTGCCGCATTGTGTGACACCTTGCCGTCACGCAGGGCACGCCCTCCTTGTATGCGTGAGAGTATGAGGCCGATGGATAGTATCATGAAATACAGTCCGGTACCGCCTGTGATGCCTAACTGCTCTTTGCCATAAATAGCAAGATATGTAGAAAGGACACCGTAGCTCAAGCCGAAGCAGCATATTATGACTGCTTGACGCCATCCTGCTACGAGGAAGAAACGATCAAGCGACAGCTTGTCGCGGCGTATGGTGGCGCGTTGACGGATTTCTATTTTTGAGGCAATAAACAACCCTATGCCTGCCACAAGCATTGATATGATGAAGAGCAGCTGGAAATTGTCTGTCAGTTCATATATGAAAATGCCGAGCGAAGGGCTTAATGCTGTGGCAAGATTGTTTGAGAGCCCGTAGTACCCGATGCCTTCAGCACGTCGCTCTGGATGTAGTACGTCAATGGCTACAGTGCTGTTAGCTATTATGGTGGCGCCGTAAGGAGCACCGTGGAGTGTGCGTATTATCGTAAAGAGAAGCAGCGACCCGCCTATCAGATACATGCCGCACATGAGAAATGTTAGAGAATAGAACAGCAGCAGCACCTTCCGACGATTGAAACTATCAATAAGATAACCGCTGAATGGACGTACCAGCATGATGGCGATGGTATAGCCTGAAAGCACGAACCCTATGGTATGCTTCCCTGCGCCGTAGACATCACTTAGATATAATGGAAGTATTGGCACTATGAGCATGAAAGAGACGTAGAGCATGAAGTTTGCTGCCCATGCCTTCGTGTAGTTCTTGTTCCATAGACGAATCTTTATGGAGTGTTCGTCTGCAGTGCTGTTTTCCTTATTGTCCATAATTAATACGCCCTGCTCTAATTCCTATTAATAGGTTTTTAAGCCATGTTCGGCTCTACCGCCATCGGGTAGAAACATTTCATTGAGGATTTGTCTTCCTGTCGCTCTAATTATCTGAGCCAGTCAGTATCTCCTCCGAATACTGCTTGAAGTGTTATGGCGCTTGCTTCTTTCTTCGTCAGCTGTCTGCCCCATGCCACACGTCCTTCTTTAGCCGCACCTTCGCCATGGTTGTTATATTCCATGTAGCGTGCAGTCTTCTCGTTCTCCTTGTTTCCCCAGTTGTTCCAGCCAGCTGCAACGATGTGTCCGCCGATTTCGCAATTCATGAATAGTGTGTATGCGAACGGACGCCATGGACGGCCAAGGTAGCACTTGGTGATAGGATTGTTGCGGTTGCTGAGGAGTGCAGCCTGTCCTTCAAGACATTTTATGCGGCAGTTGTTGAATATGTAGCCGTATTCCTGGTCTGCAGGCGTTGAGGCAGCTGTGACATAGGAATTGTTCTTGTTTACTATGTCGCAATTCTCAAACCATACTGTTGATGGGCCGAAGATGAAGTCTGTTGTACCTTCAATATAGCAGTCCTTGAAGTATTGGCGTGCTCCGGCTCTTCCTGTGAATACAGTATCTTGGTTTCCAAGAATCTTGCAGTTCAGGAACTGGCATCTGTCGCCTTCTGTATGAAGCGCTACAGCCTGTCCCAGGCGTTCTGCATTGTTGTCGATTGTTATATTCTTGAATGTTATATCTGAGCCTTGTACGAGCACTGTGTATGTGCGGAATGTGGTCAGCTTGCGGCCCAGATGTGGGTCGACGATATTTGCGTGGTCGTCCCATGTTATTATTGTGTTGTCACGGTCTTCGCCACATATTTCTATGTTTGTGAGCCATGTCGGCACAATGATTTTTTCTTTGTATACGCCTTTCTTGACGAATATTACCTTATGATATGTCATATATGCACGACATACCTCTATTGCGTCGTTGATGTTTCTGAATTCGCATGTGCCGTCACGTGATACATAGAGCGTATCAGGGTTGTCATACTTGTTAGCCGCATTTGCTGCAACAAGGCTTAATGTTGCAAGCAATGTGAGGAAAAGTCTTCTCATATTAGATTGTGATTTAGTTTGGGTTATTATTCTTGTGAGATTTCTTGAAGGTCTGAGATTTGTTTTAATCGGTTTATGATGTTTATAACTTCATCGCGGTCGTGTATGCGGAACGAGAAGTGGGCATCAAATATTCCGTCCATGCAGTCAATGTTCACCTTCATTATGTTTAACTGCAATTCAGACGAGAATACATGTGTCACATCATTCAGAAGGCCGATTCTGTCAATTCCGCGTACATGTATGCTTGCCACAAAGAGTCGTGTCTTGTGCATGTTCCATTTGGCATCGACAATACGGTTGCCGTAGCCAGATTTCAGTCGTGCGGCTATATGGCAGTCACGCTGATGGATTTTTATTCTGCCTTTGCTGTCAATGTATCCGAGGACATCGTCGCCAGGAATGACATGGCAGCAGTTGTCAAACACGAAATAATCTATATTGCTTTCTGTAATGTAGATAGTCTCCTTCTTGTTGAACGAACTGAGTGCATGTATCTTGCCGTCTTCCCCCAGTTCTGTACCAGGCATAAGTGCTACATCATCGGCAGGTTTTACTCCTGTCTTGTCAGTCTCATCAGCTCGCTTCTGTTCTTTCTTGGCTTTGCGTGTCTCACCGCTTATGAAGGCAGGCACAAACTTCCTCCATTTAGATGTTTCGTTCTTTGCCCGTTTATTCTTGACAATGTTGCTGAGAAGAGAGTCGGTGAGCTTGAATTTCTTGCTTCCTATTCCATGGAATAGCTGCTCATGCTTGCTTACTTCAAATATGTCGCACATCCTGTCAATATGGGATGTTGAAAGCTCCAGCCCGTGCAGTCGCATCCACTCTTTCAACATAGATTCTCCCTGACGGCGAGTCTCTTTCTCTTCTTTATGCAGCTGTGTCTGAATCTTGCCTCTTGCTTTTGCCGTAGAGACAAAGTTAATCCACTCTGGTGAAACGTGCTGTGCCTTGGATGTGAGAATCTCCACCTGATCGCCAGACTGCAGGGTATGGCTTAGTGGTACTAGTTTGTGGTTGACTTTCGCTCCTATGCAGTGGTTGCCGAGGAATGTGTGTATGTTGTATGCAAAGTCCAGTGCCGTGCTGTTAGCCGGCATGGTCACGATGTCGCCTTTCGGTGTGAAGACAAAAATCTCGCTTGCAAAAAGGTTTAGCTTAATCGCATCGAGGAAGTCCATTGCGTCTGGCTGTGGGTCGTCAAGGATTTCCTTGATAGTTCTAAGCCAGTCGTTCAGTTCTCTGTCATGCTCGTCTTCCGTTGTGTGAGTGCCATCCTTGTATTTCCAGTGCGCTGCAAATCCTTGTTCAGCCACTTCGTCCATGTGGTCAGAACGAATCTGCACTTCAATCCATCGTCCAGACTTAGACATAAGTGTGACATGGAGTGCTCTGTATCCGTTTGCCTTTGGATGATTCAGCCAGTCACGCAGTCGGTCGGGATGTGCTTCATATAGCTGGCTTATCGCTACATATATCTGGAAACATTCGTTTATCTCTTCCTCTCGTTTATGCGGAGTGCATATTATGCGTACAGCAAGTATGTCATATATCTCGTCGAATGTGACATGCTTGTTCCGCATCTTGTTCCAAATGGAGTATGGGCTTTTTACGCGAGCCTTGATTTCGTAGTTCACTCCCATCTTGTCAAGAGCCTGGCGTATAGGTCCAGTAAACTCATCAAAAAGCAGGTCGCGTTTCTCCTGTGTCGACTTTAGCTTTTCCTCTATGCGCTTGTACTCTTCGGGGTGTTCGTATTTGAAACTAAGGTCCTCCAGTTCAGTCTTTATCTGGTTAAGTCCTAATCTGTTGGCAAGAGGAGCATAGATATACAGGGTTTCTCCTGCAATCTTATATTGCTTGTTTGCTGGCTGTGATGCCAGAGTTCTCATGTTGTGCAGGCGGTCGCATATTTTTATGAGTATGACACGTATGTCATCGCTCATGGTAAGCAGCAGCTTCTTGAAGTTCTCCGCCTGTGCAGATGCTTTGTCTCCGAAGATTCCGCCAGAAATTTTTGTCAGGCCATCTACGATCTGCGCAATCTTTGCTCCGAAGATATTCTCTATGTCGACAATAGTATAATCAGTATCTTCTACGACGTCATGAAGGAGAGCCGCACAGATGCTTGTTGAGCCCAGCCCTATTTCCTTGCATGCAATGGTTGCTACGGCAAGAGGGTGCATTATGTAAGGCTCTCCAGAAAGACGGCGCACTCCCTGATGGGCATGACATGCAAAGTTGTATGCTTTCTTAATTATATCAACCTTGCGTCTATGCGGCGAGTTGATGTAGCATTCAAGCAGTTCCTCGAATGCTTTCTCAACCATTTTGTCGTCTTGCTGTTCTATAATAGGATCTTCTGCCATACACCTTATTATATATATAATATTGAGTGTGGGACTATGTTCTTGTTTTTGAGGCTTATTTATCAGCCACCATCCATCGGTTGCCAAACCAGACAACGATACTCCATGCAGATGTTGATGCTGGGTGTGTTACAGGAAGGATGCCACCGTGCTATAAGGTGTTCATTGGCTGACTGCGCACTAATGCGCTTTATCTTACTCTTAGTTTCTTGCCGGCTCTGATGTTATTGCCAGAAATTCTGTTCAGGCGTTTCAGTTTTGCAACAGTTGTGCCGTTTCTTCTTGCTATTTCAGATAATGTGTCACCCTTGCGTATTGTTACAGTTCTTGAGCGTCTCTTGCTTTTTTTCTTATATTTGCTGCTTTTGCTGCTTGCGGTCAGTGCGCTTGGGTCAACCGTCACCTCCGTACGCTTTGTTAGCAGTTTGTCAGTATCGTATGCGTATATAGAGTCCTCATTCTCGATGAAGAGAGCAATATGAGTCAGAGGGAGCCTGATAGGCGAAGGCTCCGTGCTACCGTTTACGATGTTCTGCCTGTATTGCGGATTTATTGCTTTCAGTTGCTCGATGTCAAGTTTGAGCACTTCAGCCACCTGCTGCAGATGGACATCCCGATTTACCATAATCGTGTCAGTCTTTGCAGGCAAGGTTGTTACCATTGGGCATATATTATGCTCGCAATAGTAGTTCATGATGTAGTTGGCTGCAATGAATCCAGGTACGTATCCTCTTGTCTCCTTAGGCAAGTAAGGATATATCTTCCAGTAGTCTTTTGTTCCGCCTGCTCTTTTTATCGCCTTGTTGATATTCTCTGGTCCGGCATTGTATGCAGCGATGACGAGCGTCCAGTCGCCAAATATCTGGTATAGGTCGCGCAGATAGTGTGCTGCGGCGTATGAAGCCTTGAACGGGTCACGTCGTTCGTCTACGAGAGAGTTTACGTTCAGTCCATACTGCTTTCCTGTATTAATCATGAACTGCCATATGCCCGTCGCCCCTACTCTTGATACAGCAGTAGGATTAAGCGCTGACTCAATTACAGGCAGGTATTTGAGTTCCAGAGGAACGTTATACATTTCCAGTGCTTCCTCAAATACCGGCATGTAGAAGTTGCTTGCGCCCAGCATCATGCTGACACTTCCTCTAAGCTGAGTGGTATATTTGTCAATGAACTTCTGTACGATGTCGTTGTACGGAAGCTCCATTATAGTAGGTAGCCTTGACAGCCTTTGCTTGTACACCTCAGGTTCGAAGTATGGGTTTATGTCCTGCATGTTGCAGTCAGCGTCAGGCTGCAGATACATCTTTGCGTGATATTGGTTGAGCAGCGAGTCAATGTTCTGGAGCATAGCCTCAGGCATGTCGATTTGCTCGTCTTCCCCATTTTCGTCTTTTGCTACTACTTTTCTTTCGTTCTCCTCGACGTATGCCACTTGACCGTAGGCGGTATTCACCGAGGCATACATGGCGAGAATAATTGATGTGATATATGTCTTTGTTTTGTTCATAGTCTGTTAGTATTCTTTCTGGCTGTTCAGGGCAGTGCGCTGGCAGCTGCTGGATAGCTGCTATGGATATGAGTCTGCTGTGTTTAAGCCGTAAGATTAGAAGTTAAGCCGGCATCTTATTCCGAGTCCGCTGTTCTCGAAAGCATTTCTTGATGCCATCATGTTTTTGCTGCTGTTGTTTATGTATGCAGGCGTCACCTTCATGCTGAGGTCGTCGCTTATGTCGAATTGTGACAGAGACGCATCAACGTATGCGTCTATAATTGACAGTCCGTACACACCGATCAGACAGAACAACGACAAGTCACGCCATCTGCGGTATCTGTCCTTTCTGTTTTTGAACAGCGTCTTATATCTTTCAATGTTTGAGTCGTTGATGGCCGCTCCGAGGTGCAGGAAGTCTTCATAGCTTTTTGTCTCGGGGTCATCGTCCATGATGTCTTCGTACGCCTGTGAGTAGTCAGAGTACATCTGTCCGTTCCATTGCATAGCGTATATGCATCCTACGAATCCTCCGTAGATTATTGGCAGCTTCCAGTATTTTCTGTTATATATTTGTCCTCCGCCAGGTATGACAATGGCCATCCACATGGCTTTCTTTGGGTCAGGCTTCCAGCTTGACTCAAAGGCTATGGCAGGTGCATGCTCTTCTTTCCCATCCTTTAAGACAACGGCAGGCATATCTGCTGTTTGGACGCTGTCCTTGGATGCTATCACACTGTCCATTTCAATCACTGCGTCTCTGAATGTTGTGTCTACAACTTCCTGCGCAGCCGTATTTGCTGCGGCTGCTATTGAGAGCATGAATATGAGGAAAAAAGTTTTCAATGTGAGATTCTCTGTTGTATGTTCTGTACTTTTTTGTCAGATGGTGATAAACCGTGTAAGTATGTCCCTGCGTTAATCCGTTCTGATTCCATAAAGCCCCCATGCCGCCATCTTCATGAGGCGTATGGCTCCTTCGTGATGCGACGTGATTGCCATGCAGAGAGTTCTAGGGGATGTAATAGTCTTACACCTATGCGCCTCCCTATTCCCTTATCATGGCAAGAAGACGCTGCAGTTCTTCCATACTGCCGAAAGGTATGGCTATTTTCCCTTTGCCGCTGGCGCTGCATGTCAGCTTCACCCTCTGCCCTGTCAGCTGTTCAATTCTCTTTCGCTCGTTTTCTATGCCCTGCGGAAGGAGGGCAGCCTGTTTCTTGCTTGCCGTTTCCGGTCTCTCCCCTGCTTTTAGCTGCTGTATTATCTCCTCTACTTTTCTTACAGAATACCCCTGCTTTACTATTTCCTTGAAAATCCTTATCTGCTGCTTTGTATCGTCGAGTGAGAGCAGGGCACGTGCATGTCCCATGTCTATCTCCTTTTTCTGCAGAGCCATCTGTACCTGCGCAGGCAGTTTTAGTAGTCGCAAGAAGTTTGCCACTGTAGCTCTTTTCTTGCCCACTCTCTCAGCCACTTTCTCCTGCGTCATGCCTGTATTGTCGAGCAGGTGCTGATATGCGAGAGCTATCTCCACTGCATTGAGGTCCTCACGCTGTATGTTCTCGACGAGCGCCATCTCCATGACGTTCTCGTCGCTAATGGTTCTGATGTATGCAGGTATTGATGTCAGTCCAGCCAGCTGCGATGCTCTCCATCGTCTCTCGCCGGCTATTATCTGGTATCTGTCCTCCTCAATCTGCCTAAGAGTGATAGGCTGTACTATGCCGAGCTCTTTTATGCTGTTGGCGAGTTCCTGCAGAGCCTCCTCGTCAAATTCCCGTCTTGGCTGATTGTGGTTGCGCTCTATTTTAGAAATCTCTATCTCGCTAATTCTTGAAGAGCCGTTTGTCTGTACGTCGTTGGTAGAGATCAGCGCGCCTAATCCTTTTCCTGATGCTGAGAGGTCGTTAAGCCCTCTGCCCAGAGTGTTGTATTTTTTTCTTACTGCCATTTTTTTTCGTGTGTGTTCGGGTGTGTATGTTTTTTTCTGGGGAGTATAAGGGCAAGAAAACTTAAAAACAGAATTAATCGCATGCGTGTGTTTTTAATTCTGTTTTTAAGTGTCCGTGTCCATGCCAGCCCCGTTGCGCAGTTTTCCGCAAGGGGGATTATGCCTTAGCCTCTCTGCTTAGCAGTTCTTTAGCGAGCGCGAGATGATTTTTCGCTCCGTTAGAGTCAGCGTCGTATAGTATTACAGGTATGCCGTGGCTTGGCGATTCAGAAAGCTTTACGTTTCGCTGTATGACTGTCTTGAAAACGAGCTCCTGGAAGTGTCGTTTCACCTCGTCGTATATCTGGTTTGCGAGACGCAGTCGGCTGTCATACATTGTGAGCAGGAAGCCCTCGATTTCGAGCCTTGGGTTTAGCTTTGACTTGATTATCTTTATTGTATTGAGCAGTTTGCTGATGCCTTCCAGTGCGAAGTATTCGCATTGTACGGGTATAATCACAGAGTCAGCGGCAGTCAGTGCGTTCACGGTAATAAGTCCGAGCGATGGCGAGCAGTCTATCAGTATGTAGTCGTAGTCGTCTTTCACTGTCTCCAACAGCCGCTTGACTACAGTCTCCCTGTTGTCGAGGTTCAGCATCTCTATCTCTGCGCCTACGAGATTGATATGGCTGGCAACGATGTCGAGACCGTCAATGTCCGTAGTGTATATTGCGTCGCGTATGTCGGCGTTGCTGATTATACACTCATAGATGGAGCATTCCAGCTGCTGTATGTCGACACCGAGTCCGCTCGAAGCGTTAGCCTGCGGGTCAGCGTCTATCACGAGCACGCTTTTCTCCATCGTAGCCAGCGATGCGGCAAGGTTGATGGTTGTCGTGGTCTTGCCGACGCCGCCTTTCTGATTAGCCAGTGCTATTATCTTTCCCATTTGTTATTTCGTTTTTAGGCATAGCGTCTGTCAGCAGGAAGAACCATGCGGTAGGCGCATGCTAATTCGGTAAATATCGCTACAAAATTACTAATTTTATTTGAGATATTCGAATATTAAACCTTTTTTTACTACTTTTGCAGTCAAATTAATAAATTATATCAATGAAACGACCGTTAATACTCATATCTAACGACGACGGATACCAGGCCAAGGGCATTCGTGAACTGGTGCGTATGATACGTCATCTTGGCGACGTTATTGTCTGCGCTCCAGAAGGCGCACGCTCTGGCAAGTCGCGCGCCTTCACTATGGACGAGCTCACCCTGCGCCCCGTGGCGACGCCCGACGCTGATGCCGGTGGCAGATTCTCCGAGTCGTGGTATGCCTGCTCTGGCACTCCCGTAGACTGTGTGAAGATAGCGTTCTGGCGCTTGTGCCCACGCCGCCCAGACCTAATCCTTGGTGGGATAAACCATGGCGACAACGCCTCCACCAATGCGCACTATAGTGGCACGGTAGGCATAGCGTTCGAGGGTGCTATAAAGGATATTCCGTCCATTGCCTTCTCGCTTTGCGACTATGATGTCGATGCAGATTTCTCGTGCATGGAACAAGTTGTTCAGAGCCTTTGCGAGCATGCTCTCCAGCATGGCATGCCGAAGGGGACGTTTCTCAACGTCAATGTGCCAAAGGCAGCCAGTTCTGAGGACCTGAAAGGCATCCGCATGTGCCGCATGTCTCGTGGCGAATGGCTGAACGAGGTGGAGCAGTTAGAAGAGAGAACCGATGAGCACGGCAATCCTGTCTATGTCCTCCGCGGCTATTATAATAGCCGAGAGCCAGAAGCGGCAGACACTGACGCATGGGCGCTGCGCAACGGCTATGTGGCAGTTACTCCGGCAACGATAGACATCACGTCGTATGATTTCCCGCCGCTTCCTTCTGGCTGGTAATGCGTGCTGTTAGTAACGGCAGACATACTGCTTTTTTCATCTTCCAACCATAAACGTGACTATTATGCTGACAGAAATACATGGAATCATTGATACAGCACAAGACTGGCTGTGGACTTACGTAAACATCGGACTGCTCGTAGGGTGTGCGTTGTTTTTCACGTTCCGGATGCGCGGCATCCAGTTCAGACTGTTCGGCGATATGGTGCGTCAGATGTTCCGTTCGGGGGCTGCGCCAGACAGTTCGTCCGGCAAGAAGCAGATATCGTCATTTCAGGCGTTTATAGTGGCTCTTGCGTCGCGTATTGGCACAGGCAATCTCGCGGGTGTGGCAACCGCCATCAGCGTTGGCGGTCCTGGCGCTATATTCTGGATGTGGATCATGGCTCTGCTTGGCGCAGCAACGGCTTTTGTGGAGTCGACATTGGCACAGCTGTATAAGCGTCGCAACAGTTCCGGCTACTATGGCGGACCGGCATATTACATGCGTCATGGCTTACACCGCCGCTGGATGGGTGTCGTCTTCAGCGTGCTGATGATTCTGACATTCGGCTTTGCCAACAACGCCATGCAGAGCAACACCATAGCACTGGCGTGCCTGCAGGCCTTTAATGTACCTTTAGAGTGGATGGGCATCGGGCTTTGCCTGTTGACGATGGCTGTCATATTCGGAGGCATCCAGCGCATAGCACACGTGTCGTCAGCGGTTGTGCCGGTTATGGCAGTGGCGTATCTGCTGATTACGGTATATGTCATGGCAACAAATATCACCGTATTGCCTGATGTCCTGCGACTTATCGTAGAGAATGCCTTCGGTGTCAGCCAGGTGGCTGGCGGTACGCTTGGCACAATAATCATGATGGGAATAAAGCGCGGACTGTTCAGCAACGAGGCAGGTGAGGGCTCGGCACCTAATGCCGCAGCCACCGCCTCCGTCACTCATCCTGTGAAGCAGGGTCTTGTACAGTCGTTAGGTGTTTTCGTTGATACTCTTGTGGTATGTTCGTGCACTGCCTTCCTTATACTGTGCAGCGGTGTCGACTACAGGGCGAGCAACGGCATCCAGCTGACGCAGAACGCCTTGGTGGCGGAAATCGGTACATGGGGAGATTACATCATAGCGGTAATGATATGGCTGTTTGCGTTCAGCACAATTATAGCCAACTGCTATTACGGCGAGACAAACCTTCTTTTCTTCACGAAAAAGAAAAGTGCGCTTTTTGTCTACAGAGTCATTGCTGCGCTGTTTGTCATGGGCGGCACATTGATGACCCTCGACTTCGCCTGGAGCATGATAGACCTGTGCATGGCACTGATAACCATCTGCAACCTTGTCGCTATAGTATTGCTTTACCCGAAGGTGCATTTCCTCGTCAGCGACTTTATGTCACAGCGCATGGAAAAACGCGACCCAGTTTTCAAACGCTCGCAGATGCCGGACATAGAAAAAGACCTTGAAGCATGGGACTAATTCATCTGCTTCTGCCTACGCTCGTTGCGTACAGATAGAGCTAATCGGTCTTTGTCTCATAATGTTGAATATCAGTATGATATAGCATGAAAAAACAGATACAGCAGTCCCTTTCCCGCCTATCATTCCGTACTGGTGTCATAGTGCTTGCCATGTGTATACCGTTCTATGTTATCTCCTTCGCCCAGGCGGCGCTGCCTACAAGCGTTGCTACAAAGGGTGTGCTGTGGGCTGTGTTCTTCGGACTGGCGAAGGCATGCCAGTATGGGGGACTCGCTATTCTCGGTGTAGAAGGCTGGAACAGAGTGAAACGCTGGCTCCACCGTAGAGAGCGTAAGTAAGTCAGCCGCCAGCTAACTGAGGCTGACATAAAGAAAGCATCACGGAGAGACTTGTAAGTTTTTCCGTGATGCTTTTTTTGTGTTCTATGGCAAATACGTGTGCCCCGCCATGCCCTTGCGTCAGAATCTGACGTATGTCTCGAGCCACAGCTCGCAGTAGTCAGACTTTGCAAGATTGCGGTCGTGAACGTAATTAAACTGCGGCTGGAACATAAGGTTCTTGTGAATCTGAATGTTTGGCGCGACAGAGTAAATGGTCTTTGTAGTGCCCCATGTGGCGTCGTCGCGGTATGCGTCATACTTCAGATAGGTCTTCAGCCATGGAGTGCATGGTATTCCTACTGTGGCATACCAGGCATCAGCCCTGCCAGTTCCCGACCATGTTCCATCGCTCTGGTAGTCAGATACTTTGTGTCCGGTAGAGTGAGCGTATTCAGCGCGCACGGTGAAGTCGTTAGCATCGTATTTCGCAGACACCATGTATCTGTTTCTTGCCACCGTAACGCCCGACGATGCTGTGTATCGTCCTGCCCATCCAAACACACCTACAACAAGTCCGCGCAACGGCTGAATCTGCAGTGTTCCTATCACATCCTTGTGCGAATTGGCGTCAGAGCGGTTCACACCCTGACCGTTTGCCACCATCAGCTGGTAGTGGAGAAGGCTGTAGCCCGTCTTGCCTACAGGGAACAGGTCGCCCTGAATCTGTATGCCCTGGTCGCGTCCGCCTGTTGTAGACGGCTCGTCGCCGATATAGTCGTTCATGCCCGCCAGTTTCTTAGTCATCTGCGAGTAGTCTCCAGTGCCCACATCCCATGGGTTCATAGGATTCTCAAAACCGAAGGCACGCTTATACTGTCCGACCTTTATGCGCAGTTCCTTGTATTTCTGCCACTCGATGAAATAGTCCTTCATGTGGAATTTCTCGTTGTTTGTCTGCATCTGTATGCGGTATGCGAAGTCACGCAGAATCGTTCCGTTGACATACAGACGAGTGTATCTCTGGCTGAAGCCGTCGCCCGTGTGCTTGCCGTCCTGATTAGTATAACTGTATTTGCCCACGAAGTATCCTCCGAACTTAGGCGCTGAGACATAGTCCGTGACAAGTCTGCCATACGACATATCCTTCTTTGCCTCCGTATGGTTCATGCCTGAAGCAATGGCCTCATTGAGATAATGAGTCAGAAAGCCTTCCTCGAGTTCCTCCTCAGAAGCAAACGCAGGGTCAGACGTCTGCTGCAGTTCTTCATTAGCATCATTCTCTGCGTGCATGTCATACGCTGTGCTGGCTGCCACTGGTGTCAGTGCTGCCGCTGCCAGCAATGAAAATATTGTTCTCTTCATCTTATGTGGTTAATGTTGGTTTGTTATAGCGGAATTAAATATGCGTGACAAAGTTAATAATAAATTCTGAGAAAACGCCATGAAGATATTATTTTTTTTACGGCAATATGTAGCTGCAGCGCTGCGCTTATACTAAAAATACCTTAATAAAGGATAAAGAATACGGCAAAAGCATAGGAAAACCGAAATAATTCGTATCTTTGCATAAATAATGACAACGAATTATCGGCTGACAGGCAGGGCAATGCCTTCGGCACACAGCAAAAACACCATTCCTACAAAGTGCGCAAGATAGCAAAAAAGATAGTCAAGATAGTGCTGCCTTTTGTCTTAGGCAGCGGAATACTCTATTGGATGTATCGCGGCTTCGACTTCCGCGGCATGCTGCGCTTTATGCAGGAAGAGATGGACTGGACATGGATGTGGCTCTCGATGCCCTTCGGTATACTGGCGCAGATGTTCCGCGGATGGAGATGGCGGCAGACGCTTGAACCTATAGGCGAGAAGGTGCGCGCCACGACAAGCATAGACGCTATATTCCTGTCGTATGCCGTGAGCCTCGCCATACCGCGCATAGGCGAGTTCACACGCTGCGGGGTGCTCAACCGGTGTGACGGAGTGTCGTTCCCGAAAGCGCTGGGCACAGTGGTCGTGGAGCGTGCCGTCGACTCGCTCATCATACTGCTGCTCACAGCGGCTGCGCTGTTGCTGCAGATGAATGTGTTCACCGAGTTCTTCAGCCATACAGGAGTGAACATGACAGAATTCCTCGGACGGTTCACCACAACAGGATATATCGTCACGCTCATCTGCGGAGCTGCGGCATGTATATCTATCTACTCCATACGCAAAAAGCTGTCGATATATAATAAGGTAAAAGCTACGGTGCAGGGAATAATAGAAGGGGTGCTGTCGCTTAAGCAGGTTAAGAACATACCGCTCTTTCTGTTCTACTCGCTTGCTATATGGGCAAGCTACTTCCTCCACTACTACCTCACATTCTTCTGCTTCGACTTTACCGCTTCGCTCGGAATAGCATGTGCCGTGGCAACATTCGTGGTAGGAAGCATAGCAGTGATAGTGCCCACCCCGAACGGCGCCGGACCATGGCACTTTGCCGTGAAGACAATGCTCATACTCTATGGTGTGGCAGAAACCGATGCTCTGTATTTCGTGCTTATAGTACACACGCTGCAGACGCTCCTCGTAGTGCTCCTCGGCGTATATGCTGCCGTAGCGCTCTCAATGAGAGAACGGCGTGAGGCAAAGGCGGTGCAATGATAATAAAATACAACAAACCAAATAACTAACAACACCTATGTCAGAAATCAGAAACCTACAGCCAGAATGCATCTGGCGCAACTTCTACTTGTTGACACAAGTGCCACGTCCGTCAGGACATCTTGAGAAAATACAGCAGTTCCTGCTTGACTTTGCAAAGAAGGCAGGAGTGGAGGCGTTTATCGATCCTGCAGGAAACATCGTAATGAAGAAACCTGCATCGCCAGGAATGGAGAACCGCAAGGGCATCATTCTGCAGGCGCACATGGACATGGTGCCGCAGAAAACACCGACAAGTACACACGACTTCATAAACGACCCGATTGAAACACGCATCGAAGGCGACTGGGTTTATGCCAATAACACAACTCTCGGAGCTGATGACGGAATGGGCGTGGCGGCTATCATGGCTATCATGGAAGACAAAAACATGAAGCACGGACCGCTGAACGCTCTCATCACTGCTGACGAAGAGACATCGATGATAGGCGCAAACGCTCTGCCTGAGGGCGAGCTCGAGGGCGAAATTCTGCTCAATCTCGATACGGAGCAGGAGGGCGAAATGATTATTGGCTCTGCCGGAGGACTTGACATCACTGCAGAAATAGAATACAAGGAGGTGGAAACGGACAGCGAAGACCGTGCCGTGAAAATCACTGTCGACGGACTGCGCGGCGGGCATTCAGGCATAGAAATCGGACTGGGACATGCTAACGCCAACAAACTCATGGCACGCATTGCAGTGGATGTCATCGCAAACACTGAGGCACGACTCGCTACATGGGCGGGCGGAAACATGCGCAACGCCATACCACGCACATGCGAAGCTGTATTCACACTGCCTGCAGAGAACGTGGAGGAGCTGAAAGCCATAGCGGCAGAATATGCCGAGACTTTCGTCAACGAATACAAAGGCATTGAGAGCGGCATCGTCGTGACTACTGAGGATGTGGAAACTCCTGCAACACAGATACCGAAGGAAATACAGGACAACGTAGTAAATGCTATCAACGCATGTCACAACGGAGTACTCAGATACATCCCGTCAATACCGGAGATAGTGGAGACATCAAGCAATCTCGCCATCATCAATATCGGCAACGGAAAGGCTGCAATAAAGATTCTGGCTCGCTCAGCATCTGAGTCGCAGAAAGACTGTCTTGCCAACATGCTCGAGAGCTGCTTCTGCATGGCTGGAATGAAGGTGACATTCAGCGGAGAATATCAGGGCTGGGACCCAAATCCGGATTCTGAAATGATTAAGGTGATGGCTGATATCTACAAGCGCGAGTTCGGAAACGAGGCTACTGTCAGCGTCGTGCATGCCGGACTGGAATGTTCTGTCATCCTCTCAAAGTATCCTGGGCTCGACATCGTAAGCTTCGGACCTACACTGCAGCATCCTCACACACCGCAGGAAAGATGCGAGATTTCTACTATGCCGAAGTTCTGGAAACTGCTTAAGTGCGCACTTGAAGAGGTGCCAGTGAAGTAAACCACGCAAATGTTCATTCAGCAGCAGCTTGCATTCACAGACATGACGCTGTATGAAACATGCAAAAAATAGTTAAAGGGCGAGAGACGAAAACACATGAGTTTTCTGTTTCTCGCTCTTTTTTTATTCTCCTATATACCATAAATATACCACACGCCACACCAAGTTTGACGTTACAGAAACTGAAAAGCATTGAATAGCGAGCCCACTCGGTCTTAATCAAATTTTCATTTGGAGCATATCAAATTTTCAAACACTGCTTCTTGCATCGCCATTCGCTACCTTTTACACCACAGAAAGCTCTGCCTTGCCACCACAACGGCCACCTCTTACACGGCAATATTCTGTAACCGCCAAACTGACAGGTGGTTACGCTCGTGGCGTTTTCCTCGCTGTTTTTCCGTGCTCCGCAGCATCCGAAACTCTACAGACGATTCTCGTGCGTTAAAAAACGTAAAGTTTTCTAAAATCATCGCGATGGTATTGTACAAAAATATTCACTGCAGCGACATCTGACATGCCATGCCGGTATACACACTGGCATGCGCTCCTGACGAACACAGAACGGTGTATGCGCATGAAACACTGATAGAAAAGAGAAAACACCTGACACCCAGGCATGGCAGGGTGGGGAGCATACAAACTGTAACTAAAATTATAGCAAACTGACAAATGCACTGCGCAAATTAAGAAAAATAACAGTGGAAAGAAAAAAAACATCGCTTTTTTCTTTCACATTCAAGAAAAATGATTAACTTTGCAAGCAGATTTGTGCATTGGGTAATCATTTTTTCTCCCCCTTCTGCACCATTATTAACCAATAAAACAAGACAATGGACGACTATCATCCGGAAAATAACAATGTAAAGTAATTTCTGGGGCTCGTTACACTTGGAGAGTGTAGGCCTCAGAGGGAGTCACGCACCTTTAAAAAGGCTTACACGCAATGAAGACTTATTGGAACACAGACCATCAGCTGAAGCAGATTGACGAATGGCAGCCAAACTGCTGGATACAGGTAACATGTCCGACAGACGAAGACAGACGTTACCTGGAAGACACATATCAGATTCCTGACTATTTTTTCTCTGACATCGCCGATAACGACGAGAGGGCACGCTATGAGTATGACGACGGATGGATGCTCATCATCCTGCGTATTCCATACGTTAAGGAAATACGCTCACGCACACCGTACACTACAGTGCCGCTCGGTATAATACACAAGCGAGATGTCACAATAACCGTCTGCAACTTCGAGACAAACATGATGATTGACTTCGTGTCGTTCCATAAGAAACGCAACGAAGGATTCACTGACTATGTCGACATGATTTTCCGACTCTTCCTGTCCTCTGCCGTCTGGTATCTGAAACGACTCAAGCAGATATCGCAGCGCATTGATGCCGCCAAGAAAGACATGGCGCAGGTGGACAACGAAGCACTCATCGGACTGTCACGACTGCAAGACTCGCTGACATACTTCCAGACATCTATTCGAGGAAACGAAAATCTCCTCGCAAAACTGAAGTTCAAACTGCAGGTGGACGAACTTGACGCCGACCTGATTGAGGACGTTAACATCGAGATGTCGCAGGCACGTGAGACAACAAATATCTATTCGAACATTCTTGAGTCGACAATGGAGACATACCGAGGCATCATCAACAACAACATGAATACCACGATGCGTACGCTCACCTCTGTTACAATCATCATGATGTTCCCGACACTCATAGCTTCTCTGTTCGGTATGAACCTCGTAAACGGCATGGAAAATACACCGTGGGGATTCATCCTCGCCCTTTTCATATCTATTTTCGTCAGCATAGCAAGCTGGGCGGCACTACGCTCGAAGAGGCTGATATAATGACAGATTGCCAACCTTTCTGCAACACATGGCGGTTTAGCGTAAACTTTAATATCCTGTAAAGAAAAAACGTAACGAATAGGAGTACGGCTGACAGGGCAAATGTATAATCTTTAATATCTTGTAAGTATGAAACAGTACACAAAAGAATTGATTGGCTATGCCATTGCGGCATTCATCGTTGGTATCCTGTTAACGCTATTCGTCGACTGGGCGACTGGCAGATGCATATGTGAGACTCCTCTATGGGTTTATCCGTTTTCGGGAGTTGTCTATTCGTTGCTGATGACGCTGTTTAAGTATATCTCTGACAGAAGAAAAAACAAGACAAACTGATGCTTTGACATAAGAAAGATAAAATACCTAACCAATATGATGGCGGCTACTCTGGTGAGTGGTCGCCATTATTAATAATGTGTAGTCGCACGAAACTTCACCCAAGATGGTTTTTATTGTTAAACGATATTAATTATCTCGTTTTTCTTGATATATTTATTGTATTTCGATAAATAGTTATTACCTTTGCATCGAAAACAGAACCAAACAATCAATCATTATGAAACAGAGAAACCACAAAACATTATTAGGCGCCACAGTGCTGGCATCGGTATTTTGCATCGTAAGCATCGTATGGATTATAATCCAAAGTTACTACATCTGTACCAACAGCGGCGAGGGCTGCATAGTATGGCATGACGATATTTATCTCATGCAGGTAATGGTCTTCATGGGCAGACTGATTTTCAAAAGCGCATTCTATATGCTAATCATTGTATTTCTTGTAAAGCAGCTGCAAGCCATAAAGGAAGGCACGCTTTTCCCTCGTATCAATGTAAGGATAATGTATGCGACAGCGCTGTGCTACCTGATAGGCAACGTGTGTCATGACAATTTCTCCACATGTCTTGTACTTGATACTCCAGGACATGCCTCTTTCGCCTTCGATATTGATACCCTTATATACGCCATAGTGCTGCTGGTGTTTGCGTTTGTATATAAAGTGGCGGCAGATGTCAGCGAAGAGAATCATCTCACCATTTAGCTGGCAAATATTAAAAGAATAGAAACCACCATCACAATAATACATCTGAGAATATGGAAAAGAATAAGAAAAACAGCGAGAAGCAGCCAAAGAAAATTATGCGCATGCTCAATGTGTTTGGATTTCTGTGGTCAACGGTCCTGCTTGCAATAGTCATATACCTGCGCTTTACCAGCGAGATATCACCCATCTTGATTTATCTTGGTATGGGCATAGTCTATCCGATAGGATTTTATGTGTTGCAGAAAGTGCTTGAGCACAGCCGGTGGAGCGCGGCACTTGAAGAGGCGAACCGTGAGTGTGAGGAAGAAGAGGAACGCAAGCCTGCCAGCAAGGAGAAACCAGACATGGCATCGCTGACAATAATGGCAGTCATTGCATTTATATTTGCTATAGGTAACACCTGGAATATAGTCAGCACGATAGCGGCAGACTATTCAAAGGGCTTTCCTGTACAGAAATATCTGCCGCAGTGTGCCGATATGCTGACCATTATCTTATGCTGCGTATTCATAGCAGTCATAATATATAACGTGTCAAAGGGAAGAGTGTTTGATAATCGGAACACATTCTGCATCAGCGCAGTAGGCTTTGTCGTGCTTCTCAATGCACTGCTGCAGTCATACGAAATACTCGGCACCCACGTTACCCCGGAGATTCATCAGCAGATGCCATACATGCTGTTCGGAATGTTTATTCTTTTCTTCGGCCAGTTGTTTGGCATTGCGGTAAAGATGAAGAAAGAACAGGAACTCACCATTTAATCCTCTGTGCATATGTCTATAATAGTAAACGTTGATGTGATGCTTGCAAAGCGCAAGATGACATCAGGCGAACTCGCTGAAAAGGTGGGCATCACGCAGGCAAACCTTTCAATACTTAAGACCGGCAAGGCCAAAGCCGTAAGATTCACTACGCTGGATGCGCTATGCAGGGCACTCGACTGCCAGCCTGGCGACTTGTTGGAGTATAGGGAGGAATAAGATGAAGGCACGGAGAAGAGTGTTATTGCTGCTGTCTTTTATGATGACGGCATACTGCGCCGCACAGTCTGGTGTCAGGATAGAGGGAACTATAACTGACGAAAGCGGCAGTGCTGTGAAGTATGCCAGCGTAGGAATACTGGGCAGGGGGATAGGCGTGCTGAGTGATGCCGACGGTACTTTCTGCCTGAATGCAGATGCTGGGCCGGACGATACGCTGGTCGTGAGCCACATATCCTATCATGATATACGAATATCTGCAGGCGAGTTCTTGAATCTGGCAGGCCGTATTGTTATGAAGACAAGAGAGCAGCAGCTTGGCGAGATTGTCGTAAACAGTGGCAGAAGCCGTAAGGTCAGGCTTGCAGCCAGAGGGACGAAGATACCAGGAGGTGCCACAATGTGGACCGTGGCAAACAAAGGGTGCGAAGTAGGTTCTGTGGTTGACGTTAAGGGAATCTTCGAGTTGCAGGAGATATCGTTCAGTGTGCGTTCAAACGGCATACCCGGTGCGGTGTTCAGCGTGAATATCTATAAGGAGAACGACTCAACAGGCGAGTTCAGCAATGCTCTGTGCAAGCCCGTCTACTTCAATATCCCGGTAAGCGAGAAAAAGCAGGAAGTAATAGTTGGGGTAGGAGATGATGTTGTGATTGCCCCAGGCAGATACTTCGTGTCGATAATGTTTGCCGACCATGACTGTATTGACAGCGAAACGGCAGCGACTGAGCCACGCATCTATTTCCCGCTCTATCTCAAGAGTTCGTACACACGCAAGGGGGTAATGAGCAGGCTGGAACCCGTCCCGATGAATATGGGGCTCTGCCTAAAAGGGGTTGAATACAGATAGCAGGCAGGTTTGCTGTATTGTTCTCTCCTGTCTGCATCTTCATCCGCAGCATTTCTCAGCGGTGTGCTTCCTAACGTGTACGGGGTTAGGATACAGATGTAAAAAACGAGAGTTGTAAGTCCTTGTAAATCAGTGATGTGCGATAGGCGTTGCAAGAAGCTACTTTTTGCGTCCTCAAAAGCTACTTTTGAGGTGGTAAGATGCTACTTCTTGCGTTCTCAAAAGTAGCTTCTTGCTTAAGCATCATTAAATAGCAAGCGAGGCTGTGCCAGAATATAGAATGGCGCAGCCTCGCTTTTATGTGTTTCTGTATGTATGTATCCGTTGTCTGACAGAGTATTTTTACAGGCTGAACGGATTGCCCGCAGCTTGCAATAGTTGTCCCTATTTGTTCTTTTTCAGAGTTTCCGGCACATTGTATCCTGCCGCCTCGGCAATCTTTAGCGGGATGGTGGCATTGTCATTGTGTCCGATGAACTTCTCGCTGCCCACACCGCAGGCGTATACTGGCACCAGTCCGGCAGAGTGGCCACGTGTGGCCCACTGTATATTAGCCTTCGCATTGATGATGCTGCGTGCCTTGTCTGCCAGCGCATGGTTGGCGGTATACTCATTCTTCACATCAGCCATGCCTTCTCCGAATGATTTCTGCCATACCTCCTTCAGGGCAGTAGTCTCCTCGTCGGTCATCTCTATTTTGCTCCAGAATCCAAAGTGCTCTGACAGAGCCTGCTGTGCCATCTCCCATGTCACAGCACCGTTTGCATCCTTACGCATTGCTCTGAGCTTTGCAGAGAAGGCGTCGAGGCTGCCCGCCTGATGCTGCAGCACCTGAAGATTGAGCGAATAGATATTGTCTGCTGCGAGTACGAGTCCGCCAGTCTCATGGTCAGCGGTGAGGATGATGAGCGTTTCGTCAGGGTGCTGCTTGTAGAACTCGTATGCTATGGCCACACAGCGGTCAACTGCCGCTACTTCAGCAAATGCTGTTGCGCCGTCACGTGCATGGCATGCCCAGTCTACCTTGCCGCCTATTTCGTTCATTAAGAAGAATCCCTTGTCGCTGTCCTTCGTCAGAAATTCTATCTGGCATCTGAGTATATCCTCGGGTGTCATGTCTCCAGGCTTCTTGTCTATGGCGTATGGTATGCTGAATGAGCCTGACACCTCGCTAAGGTTATCGCTGTCCTGCACCAGAAGCATCTTGCTTGCATCGGCGTATTTACGCTTGAAGTCTGCCACGCCGCGTGCCACGACATAGCCAGCCCGCTCCATCTCCTTGTACAGATCAGGTTCTCCTGGATGCTTCTTCTTATCTACGAAATTTTTTATCTCTGCTCCGGCATAGAAGTCGAGTCCGCTCTCTATCATGTCACGCGCCACGGCATAGTAGTCGTTGCGTGATGCATCGTGTGCGTAGAATGCCGCAGGGGTGGCATGATTGACAGGTACGCTGCTTGCCACGCCAACCTTGACACCCGCCTGCTTCGCCCATACGGCAATGGATGAGGCTGGAGTCTCTAAGTCAGGGTATACTCCGACGGCTCCGTTGTTTGTCTTTACGCCTGTAGCCAGTGCTGTGCCAGATGCTGCCGAGTCAGTCACTCCGCTGTTATATGAGAATGTAGATGCCACGCCTACTACAGGCAGCTGAGTCATGCAGAACGCTTTACGCCCTATCTGGCCTTGCAGTTCCGCCTGCATCATCTCAGCTCCGAGCACAGTGTTCACTCCTGTGCCGTCGGTGATGAGGTAAAATACGTATTTTGCCTTCTGCCCAGCGAATGCAGCCGCAGTAACGGCAAGGAGCAGGAATACGGATAATAATCTTTTGTGCATATCTTTCATGTGTTTTTTTATTGTGTTACATCGCAGTATCATGCTGCGTTTTGCCATGGTTCTCATGCCGTTCTGGCTCGTGAAGCCATTGCAAAGATACGGTATTTTTCTTTTTGCTGGGTAGCCGAGGATATTTTTTTTAGTTTTTTTATGGAAACGTGCACTATCGGGGCTATTGGTCTTGGGTAGCCGTCTGCAATGCCAGCAGCTGGCATTTTGCGCGGTCAGTCTTGCCAGTCTCTGTTTGCGGAATGCTCTCTGTATGTATTATGCGCTTAGGAATGGCATACCTATGAAGATGGCTGAAGGCATTCTTTAGTGCCTCCTCCAATTCCTCTTTGCTCTTTCCTCTCTGCTCTTTTACCTTTTCTCTTTCCTCTTTTCTCTTTCCTCTCTGCTCTTTGCTCTTTCCACTTCCCTCTCTCTCGCTCCCTATAAGCAGCACGACAATCTCTCCAAACTTCACATCGGGCAACCTTGTGATGGCAATAGGGTAGGGAATGAATTGCTGAAGGGTCTCCTCTACCTCTTCTGTCTGAATCTTTATTCCGCCCGAGCAGATAACATTGTCCTTGCGTCCGATGATTCTGAACCGTCTGCCATCGTCATGCAGTTCGGCTATGTCGTTTGTCGTTAGCGGATGGCTGCATACTTGTGGCGCATGAATGATAAGACATCCGCGCCTTCTCTCTTCGCTCTCTGCTCTTTCCTCTCTGCTCTTTGCTCTTTCGTCTCTGCTCTTTCCACTTTCCTCTTCGCTCTCTGCTCTTTCCTCTTTCCTCTCTTCCTCCGTACTGATGCTGATGTTTACGCTCTCAAAAGGAGTGTACCAGCGGTCGGATTCGGTACCGTTTAGACGTCGTAGCGCAATATGCGAGAGTGTCTCGGTCATGCCGTATGTGCTCCATACGCCATTCGGAAAATGCTGCAGCTGCTGCTCTAAGTCAGACGGGATGCTGCCTCCTCCTATAATTAGATGCTTTATCTGCATCAGCATGCTGCGCTCCTCAGCGTCCTGCAAGGAACAGTATACCTGCGAAGGAACCATTGCTGCGAGCGTGATTCGTACGCTTTCGGGGTCTGTGCCGTTCTGTCTGCATTGCTCAATGATGCTGCGCAGCGGATGATTGTCTGGTGTGACGCTCGTTAATGACAGATTTCGCTCTATCGAACGCACAACCATCATCTTCCCAGCTATATAATCCAACGGCAGGCAAAGCAGAGCCGTATCGCCTGGCTTGATGCCAAGGAAATCGCAGGTGATGCGTGCAGAATTCAGCATGCGCCTCTTCTCAACCCACAGAGGTTTAGGCGCACCGGTGCTTCCGCTGGTGTGTACCAGCAGCAGGTTTTGTCCGTTGTTCCATTCTTCATAGAATTTCTGCAGGTCAGTCATAGAAAACTTAGTTTAGAAAGAGTGCGCTGATGAAGGGATGCTGTATGCAGAGAACCGGGTGCGGAGAGCGGAGGACAGACGAAATCTGCATTTTTCGTTCCGCCTTCCATATTCTTATGGTTAGCCTACTCTGCAGTCTCCCATCGCCAGAGCTTGTTTCCTCGCATTTCAATATCCATCTCTATGTTGTCGGTATATAGCAGTCCGGTGCCCAGTCCCTGCGGCATTATCTTGTGAACATTAGATGGCGTTATGTCATAAATGCGTGCCGTGAGGAGCGCAACGTTGCGAAGCCCGATGTTACTTTCTAATGCACTCGTTATCCAGGAGCCAATATTACGCTTCTGCGCTTCGTTTATCCACTCTATTGTGCCAGACATTCCTCCGTGAAGTGTAGGCTTCACCACAATAAACTGCGGCTTTATGGTGTCGAGAAGCATGCGTTTCTCTTCGAGAGAGTTAACGCCTATCAATTCTTCATCGAGCGCAATAGGCAGCGGAGTGTTCCGGCATAGGGCCTCTAACTCCTTCCATTGGTACTGCTTTATAGGCTGCTCAATGGAGTGTATGTCATATTTCGCTAACTGCTCCAGTTTCTGCATCGCTTCGTCAGGCGAGAACGCACCATTCGCATCGACGCGTATCTCTATTGCGTCTTTAGAGAATCGTGACCTGACTTTCTCTATCAGACGTATCTCTTCCTCCCATCCGATGGCTCCGATTTTCAGTTTGATGCATCTGAAGCCAGCGAGTAGCTTCTCCTTGACCTGCTTCAGCATGTCGTCATAGGAGGACATCCATACCAATCCGTTAGCAGGTATTCCGGTCTCGCCTCTTGCAAATGGAGTGTCATAGAGCAGAGGGTTCTGCTGGTAGTCATACATAGCAGACTCTAAAGCAAAGAGTAGAGCAGGGTAGGGGCGCAGAACTTCAGTGTAGTCGTCGCTCTGCAGCGCTTTGTTTATAAGCTTCGCCACATCGGACATCCGTGTGTATGCGTCACGGTCGCAGGAAAGATCAGGCAGCGGAGCGCATTCGCCTAACCCTATGCGCTGTGAGTTCTCGTCCATGATTGTTATGACAATCATGTTGTGGGTGGTGTATTCCCCGCGTGAAGTTCTTGCCGGTTTTTTGAAGTGGAGCGTTTTGTGTGACAGATTTATTTGCATAATTTCTCGTTCAGTTATAAGTGGTGCATAGTGTCCCATGCGTCAGCGGCGTTCCTGCCTTCTGCATGCTTATCTGTTGTGTCCCTGCAGGCTTTCAGATACATCCAAATGGTCTCTCAGATATAGCCATGTGTTCTCTCAGATATAACCATGAGTTCTCTCAGATATAACCATGTGTTCCCTCAGATATAGCCATGAGTTCTCTCAGATATAACCATGTGTTCCCTCAGATATAACCATGTGTTCTCTCAGATATAACCATATGTTCTCTCAGATATAACCATGAGTTCTCTCAGATATAACCAAGTGTTCTCTCAGATATACTCCTGCAGTTTCCTTATTGTCCTCTTTTATTATGGAATCATTGGGAATTTACCCCAATCAGGTTTTCTTTTCTCAAGGAAAGCTTTCCCGCCTTCCTGTGCTTCATCGAGCATGTAGTATAGCGCAGTGCAGTCGCCAGCTAACTGCTGAATGCCCGCCTCGCCGTCAAGTTCGGCGTTAAGGCCCATCTTAATCATGCGCAGAGCCAGCGGTGAGTGCTGCATCATCTGCTCAGCCCATGCTATGCATTCCGTCTCAAGCTCCTCATGCTTCACCACTTTGTTCACCATGCCCATCGCTTCAGCCTCATGTGCGGTATACTGACGGCACATGAACCATATCTCCCTTGCACGTTTCTGCCCAACAATCCTTGCAAGATAGCTTGAACCGAAGCCTGCATCGAACGATCCCACCTTAGGACCAGTCTGCCCGAATCGGGCATTCTCTGCCGCAATAGTTAGGTCGCAAACTAAGTGAAGAACATGTCCTCCACCGATGGCGAATCCATTTACCATTGCTATGACCGGCTTAGGCAGGCGTCTGATCTGCATCTGCACATCGAGTACTGACAGGCGTGGCGTACCCTCCTCGTCTATATAGCCACCACGACCTTTCACATTCATATCGCCGCCAGAGCAGAAAGCCTGTGTGCGCAGCCACTCCTCGTCGGTCTGTCCTTCCTTGCGTGGTGTTTCAGCGCCTGTCAGCAGCACCACTCTGATGTGCTGCGCTTCGCGTACAATAGAGAAAGCCTGCGACAGTTCCGCTGTAGTTAGCGGTGTGAAGGCATTGCGGTATCTTGGCCGGTTGATAGTTATTTTTGCTATTCCGTTGTATTCTTCAAGGCGAATCTCCTTGAATTCGTGCATAGTTTTCCAGTTCATATTGAGTTGAATGTTATGTTTGGTTGTGAGTGTTGCAGAATCTGCGGCAGGCCAATCCTCTTGCTTATGCGGCAGGAAGCCCTCTGCAGTCCGCTATCTCAGTGTTTTGTAGAATCCAGTATATACCTCCTCGTCAGTTTCGGGGTTAGTAATGACTTCAAGAAGCATAGGTTTTCCGCTGGCTGACTGCTGCAGCCAGTCGATTCCAGCCATCAGAGAGTCAGCGTCATTGGCACACAGATAGTCCACGCCGAACTGCTCGCAGATACCTTTAGCATTGACGCTATGCTGCCCGTTGACAATCCCGTGATATGCCGGGCTGTCCTTTAGGCCTTTCAGCATGCCGAATATTCCGCCCCTGCCGTTATTCAGCATCATGATGCGCAGATTCGGGGAAATGCTTCTCTGCCACAGAGCATTCTCATCATAGAAGAAACTCAGGTCGCCAATCACGCAGTATATATTCTTCAGGCATCCGCCTGCTGCTGCCGCGGCGGCAGCGCCTGCTGCGACGCTCAGAGAACCCTCAATGCCGTTCAGACCGCGGTTGCAATGCCGATAGCCTTTAGCATAGAGAGCCGCCAGCCTTATGGCCATGCTGTTGGCGTAGTAAATAGCATGAGCATTATCTGCAATACGCTGTTCAAACTCCTTCACCGCCATCATCTGCGAGTAAGGAGTAGGATATGCTTCCAGTTTTTTTCTTACCTCAAGCTGCAGGTTCTTCCATTTCATGCGGTAGCAGTCAGCCCTATCAGACTGCGTCATGCAGCACAGCATGCTGCTTATGACAGAATCTGCTGATGCGCAGAGCAGGAATGAAGCGTTCTGCGAAATGTCATGCAGCTCGCCGTCAGCACTTATGTTTATCTGCACTGTAGCCTTGTCAAACGACCGCAGGAAGGCGCGCAAGCGTTTGCTTATAGTGTTGCCGCCAATATATATGATGCACTCAGGATGATATGACGCAGCATCCTGTCCCATGGCATGAATCATCTGGTCTGTCAGCACAGGATGTGTTGAGCAGCAAGAAATCGGTTCGGAAAGCACTACGGCATGCTCAGACATCAGAGCCAGAGCGTTGTCCAAAGCCTTGTCTTGCGGCATCTGTCCCACGACAATCATCCTTCGCTCCGCCTGGCAGAAGAGCTGCATGATGCTGCTGCGCTCCGTTTTGTTGTGCCAGTCTATTCTCTTCACGACGCGCTCCTCAGGTAATAGCGGCGTAGAGAAAGAGAACAGCGGCTCAGAAATTGGCACATTTATATGAACCGACGGATGATGCGGCATGCTATGAGCAATCATCGCCTCGTTTATCAGTCTGTTACACATCCATCTCTCCTCGCTGTTGTGAGGTTCAGGAATGCTGACGCTTTTCTCCACGAAGCATCCCAGAGCATTCTGCTGCGGCAGTGTCTGCCCGTCGTTCTGTCCTATCCATGCAGCAGGTCTGTCAGCCGAGATTATTATGATTCCCTGCTGCTGGTATGCTGCTTCAGCAGTGCCAGGCAGGGTGTTCAGCAGTGCCGAGCCGCTTGTTACGCATACAGCCACTGGAGTATTGGTCTGCTGTCTAATGCCGAGTGCGAAGAAGGCAGCCGAGCGTTCGTCAGTCATGCTGTGGCATGTCAGGTCCGGACATTCATTGAAATTATGCGCCAGCGGTGCGTTCCTGCTGCCTGGGCATACCACGACATGCTTCACTCCGTGTCTTACGAGCAGTGCAGTCAGTATGTTTACGTTTTCTTTATCGCAGTACATGTGATATGGTTTTCATCTTTTCCTCTGTCTCCTTCCATTCGTTCAGGCAAAGGCTGTCAGGCATGATGCCCCCTCCGGCATAGAGCCAGAAAGCCTCTTCTGTTATTTCGGCGCATCTAAGCGATACATACAGATGTGTCTCACCGCTGATGTCTACCGGTCCGGCAAAGCCGCTGTAGTATCTGCGCTCCATTCCCTCGTTGCGCAGGATGAAGTCCTTGGCCTCTTCCTTCGGCATTCCGCATACGGCAGGCGTAGGATGCAGGCGGCTGAGCAGCATTCCGAGCGCATTGCCACTGGTGCCGTCTTCTTTCCCATGCAGTGAAAAACGGAAGTCTGTGCGAAGGTGAGCCAGGCTTCCGGCGCGCATTGTTGTAGGGCCGTCTTTTATGATATCCTCAGCCACATCAGAGAGAATGCCTTCGATATAGCTCTCTACTACCTTCTGTTCACGCTTGTTCTTCTCGCTCCATTCGGCGTATCCCTCGCTGTAAGGCATGGTGCCAGCCAGCGCAACGGTGTGGTAGTGGCTGCCCGTCCCCTCTACAAGAATTTCTGGCGAAGCTATAATCCATGTGCCGCTCTCAGGTGTAGAGAAAAGCATAATCATAAGCCGGGGGAATGTGCGGCATGCACGGAAGAATATCTCCGCAGCTTCTTCTCTGCTGTCCCCGTTGATTCTGGCTTGCATCCTTTTTCTTGCAAGCACCAGTTTGCTGAATTTCCCTTCGGCAATGGCATTGTGGTATCTGCTGAAAGCCTCGCAGTACTGCTCCGTAGGCTGTGTTGCAGGCTGTGAGCCGGCAGGTGTCATGCCTTGCATGTCACGGCTTGTATCGGCGGGAACTGCGGCAGAAAGAATCTCGTCTGCGTGTATGATGATAATCTTCTCAGTGTCAGAGCATGCGAAAGGAGCTATGACAAATCCGCTCATGCGCCCAATGTCGTCATATCCAGCCACTATGGCAGGTGGCCGTGACGAGCGGATGTGCGTGTAAGAGTCTGCGTATGGCAGGCGGTATAATGCGTAACACTCCGTGTGCATGGCTATCTCTCCTTGACAAAGTTTGTTACATTGACGGTGCTGACCAGCTTTCCTGCGGTGTTCGTGATGTCTATTCTCCAGACATGAGTCTGCGCTCCGCGATGTATGAGGTGGGCGGTGGCAGTCACGGTGTCTCCCTTTCTTGCCGCATGCGTATGGTGTGCGCTTACCGCGATGCCTACGCACATGGCGTCAGGGCATAGCGCCATCGACCCAACGCCCGCCATTGTCTCGGCGAAGGCGAGTGTGGCACCGCCACTGAGGAATCCCATGGGCTGTGTGTGACGGTCGTCGACAGGCATCCTGCCGACGCATATATCTTCTTCCGGTGTAGAGATAAACTCCATGCCCAGCGTCGTGTCGAGGCGTGTCCCGCACATAAGACGCTCCTTTACTTTTTCTACGTTCATAATCAGATGCAAATTTACGAATATTTTTCTGATAAGCAAAATAATGCAGCGAATAACATATAATAATGTAGGAAAATAACGTGTGGCATTCGCCTTTCCAACTTTGGCTTTGCCTATTATGCTTATGCTCAGCATAGCTCGAATGAACTCATCACGCCTTCCCTCTTTCTCCTTTCTTCTTTCTGCTCTCTCCCTTCTCCTTTCCGCTCTCTCCTTTCTCATTTCCGCCATAAATCTGACATAGGTGCTGGCAAGGGCGTAAAACCTTCGAGTTTTCTTTAAAACCTCTCCAATTTTTACGTCAATCCTCTCGTTGGTAGCTTGTGAAATTGTACATTTTGCTGTCTTAGCAACGAAAAGGCATGGATTTATGAGATGGTTAGCAGCATATCGGCATGCAGATAGTAGCATGTTAAATTGCCAAACGCTACTTCTTGCATCGCCATTCGTAGCTTCTTGGCTCACCAGAAGTAGCCGTTTGCTGCGCTATCCTTGTATAATGAGTTGCTGTTTTGTTGTAACTGGTTGTCTTACATGTATTTACCTACAACTCGTTTTCCTTGCGATATTTCTGCACTTCGCCGCCGATGAAATCCTACAGGCGATTCTCGCGCGTTAATAAATGTAAAGTTTTCTAAAAACGGGCAGTGCTTCTCCGCTTGCAGAGAAGAAGAATCTGCTATGCACGGATATAAAAATCAGAGCGTAAAAGCATGGCGGTAAAGTCTTGCCCATAGAATACTCTTTTCGCCTGCCGTATATATCAGTGGTTTTACGGCTTCTGTTGTTTGAGTTTTGTAATATAGAGGAAAAAATGTGTCTCTGCACTTGGAGAAACTCTCATGCAGCAGGAGACGCAGCAAGACGAAAAGAATAGGGCTGCAGCCCATGCCGCAATGCAACACATAGGGGGATGTATCATGCTGGATACATCCCCCTATGCTGTGATAGAAAACTAAGTTCGGAACAGACGCTCAGAACCGCTGGCGCTTCCTATTCCTCCTTCTTGCCAAATTCTGGCTCTATTTTCAGGAACGCTGTGACAACGAATGTGATAATGCACGTCACCATAACGATATTGAAGAACACCTGATAGCCGACGGCATCCTTTATGAATCCCGACACCATGCCCGGGAGCATGAGTCCGAGATATGATATTCCGGTGCATATGGCATAGTGTGAAGTCTTGTATTTCCCCTGGCTGTAATAGAGCATATATAGCGTCAGGGCAGTGAAACCAAGACCGTAGCCGAACTGCTCTATGAAGAGCATCAGGCTGATAATAAATACGTTAGACGTTAGAGTGTAACTCAGTATGACGTAGACCACATCAGGCAGGGTTATTGCGCATACCATCGGCCACAGCCATTTCTTCATACCGTCGCGGCTGACAAGAATGCCACCGACAATGCCGCCTAACAAAAGGCCGATAAGACCTACTGTGCCGTTCACCAATCCGTATTCCTGCGGTGACAGACCAAGTCCGCCGCTTGAGTTCGGACGCATCAGGAAGGTCTTTGTCATAGTATTCAGAAGAGCCTCAGGGAAACGGTAGAAGAGCAGGAACATTATGACAACGAACGTCTCTTTAGGAGGGAATTTCGTGAAGAACGATACGAACATCTTCTTCAGTCCTGACATGACATTATCTATGCTGTCGTCTTTCTGGACATCAGAGTCGGGGCGCGGCATCCTGATGCCATGATACAGCCACAGCGCAATGAACAGGCCTGCCAGTCCGTAGAAAATGAGGCTCCACGTGAAGGCTATCCTGTTGCGGAACAATACCTGCAGCACGCCTGCCAGAGAAACCAGCAGTCCGTTGCCGAAAATCACTGCCAGACGATAGAAGGTGTTTCTGATGCCTACGAATTTCGCCTGGTTATGGTTGTCAAGCTCTATCATGTAGAACCCGTCGGCGGAGATGTCGTGGGTGGCGCTGGCAAAGGCTATGACAAAGAAGAAGAACATAGTGCCCTGGAACCATAGTGCCGTGGGAAGGGTGAAGGCTATGCCTGCCAAAGCTGCTCCTATAAGAAACTGCATCGAAAGCACCCACCAGCGCTTCGTCTTCAGCAGGTCGACAAACGGGCTCCATAGCGGCTTGATTACCCAGGGAAGGGCAAGCCAGCCCGTATACAAACCTAACTCGGCATCCGTAAGCCCCATCTGCATGTACATTACGGCTGCCAAACCTGTAACAAGGACATTAGGCAGGCCCTCCGCAAAATATAGCGTAGGAACCCATGACCAAGGAGATATCTTGTTTTTCATAATTGTTCTGTGTCTTAGTATGTATTGACTGCAAGCGTAATTACCGTGGCGGTGCATGCGAAACGCTTGCCGGAGAATGTAGAAGACCATATCTGGGCATGCCAAGGAGACAATGGCATCGCCCATCGTTGCACCGCTCTCAATTATGCAAAGTTACAAAAAATATACGATATATTGTCGCTCAGAGCATAAAAAGTTAGTTTTTAGACACTTTTTTAGTGAAACATGACCTTGAATTCGTCTTTTTTTTGTAACTTTGCACCCTAATTAGGACTAAGAGCGGAATGAACCTGACAGAACTGATACAACACCCCGAGAGAATGGACCGTGAGACGCTGTACGACCTGCGCAGCCTCATTGCCCTGCATCCGTACTTCCAGACTGCCAGAATCCTGATGCTCAGAAACCTGTATCTGCTGCACGACCCCACATTCGACGAGGAGCTAAGACGCGCCGCAATATACATAACAGACAGAAGAGTGCTCTTCCAGATGATTGAAGCGGCACACTATAAACTGCGAAACAATTCGGCGAAAAAAGAAAACAGCGCAGAACAGAGCAAGGAACACCAGGCTAATGAGAATGCAAGCAGAACTGCTGAACTCATTGACAACTTCCTCGGCTCTATTCCAGAGGATGCGGACGAACAGAAATCGAGTGCGAAGAAACGAGTCAGCGCCACACCAGGAAGCGACTATATCGGCTATCTCATAGAGAACGGGCTCGGTGATTTCGGCGAAAATGCTCACGATGGACCGCAACTGAAGGGCCAGAGCCTCATTGACGACTTTATCTCAAGCAAGGGAAGCGGACGAATCATTCTCCCGGAACTGACCAAAGACACAAGCGAAAGCAGCGAACGGATAGAGCCAGTGCCAGAGGAGTTCTGCACAGAGACTATGGCGCAGATTTATGTGAGACAGGGCAGATATTCGCAGGCTTTAGAGATTATTAAGCGTTTAAATTTGGACAATCCGAAAAAAAATGCTTACTTTGCAGACCAAATACGTTTCCTCGAGAAATTAATCATAAACAATAATAAAAAACAAAAATAACAAAACAAGATGTACACACTATTCGTTATCCTCATTGTCATCGTAGCCATACTGATGATTGCTATCGTTCTTATTCAGGAATCAAAGGGCGGAGGACTCTCTACAGGCTTCGCCGGAGGCAATGCAGTACTCGGAGTACGCAAGACAACAGACTTCATCGAGAAGACAACATGGGGACTTGCTATCGCATTGGCTATCTTCAGCGTAGTTTGCGCACATGTAGCACCAAGTGATTCTACAGAGCAGAGCGTTATTGAAAAGGTCGCTACAGAGCAGAGCCAGACAAACCCTAACAACCTGCCTGGATTCGGAGCAAGCCAGACAAAGCAGAACAATGCTGCCGCTCCTGCTGAAAAACCAGCAGAGAAGCCAGCAGAGCAGAAGCCTGCTAACTAATAAATGGCAAGGAAGGGATGCCCGGACAACGCTAAGCGGCATACTCTGAAAATCTCATTCAAGGAGTCAGGGAGGTAAGAAGCACGACCGTAACACACGGCGGCTCCTTGACTTCTTGGCTCCTTGAAGCATTTAATGCAGGACGGACACCACACATTGATGGCCAGCGAACAACAAACCAGCGGCCTGAACATAATGAGGCGCACCGCTCCTGACTGAACTTTGTTAATAACACTGATGGCATAAGGAACGGGGACAATACCCGCAAAAAGCCAAATGCCACAACATAAATATCTATTACCACTATGATCGACGTAAAAGAGACTCTCAGCAATGCTGAGGAAGAAATGGACATGGCATGCATGTACCTTGACGAACAATTGTCACACATACGCGCTGGCAGAGCCAACGTAGCGCTCGTTGACGGCATAAAGGTTGAATCTTACGGAGCAACCGTACCGCTCAATCAGGTTGCCAACGTATCTACACCTGACCCAAGAACCATTGCGATTCGACCATGGGACAAGAAAGCCATACGAGACATAGAAAAGGCTATCATCAATTCAAGCCTGGGAATCACACCTGACAATAACGGTGAGATTATACGTCTCTGCATACCTGTTCCTACAGAGGAGCGCCGTCGCGAACTGGCTAAGCAGTGTAACGGCATTGCAGAAAAGGCTAAGGTGTCTGTACGTAAGACACGTGGCGAATACAAGGACACTCTGAAGAAGGCTGTAAAAGACGGACTGGCTGAAGACGAGCAGAAGATTGCAGAGGAGAAGCTGCAGAAAATACACGACAAGTTTATCAAGAAGATAGACGAAATGCTCGCCGAAAAGCAGAAAGAGATTATGACTGTCTAATCCTGCACTGGCTGTTGACATAGCCAGAAGCAAAACAATTGCTAATGAAAGGACTTGTAATTAAAAATACAGGATACTGGTACACGGTGCTCACCGATGAGGGGGGCACCGTGGATTGTAAGATAAAGGGTAATTTCAGACTGAAAGGCATACGAAGCACAAATCCGGTTGCTGTAGGCGACAGGGTGACAATACAGCCTAATCAGGAGGGAACGGCTTTCATAACAGACATAGAGGACAGACGGAACTATATCATACGTAAATCGCAGAACCTGTCAAAGCAGAGCCATATACTTGCTGCTAACGTCGACCAGGCCGTTCTTGTTGTCACAATTAACTATCCTGAGACATCTACTACCTTTATCGATAGATTCCTGGCATCTGCCGAAGCATATTCTGTACCTGTCATTCTGGTGTTCAATAAGCGTGACCTGCTGTCACCAGAGGAGCTGCACTATCAGGATATGATGATGCAGTTGTATGACACCGTAGGGTATCACTGCCTCTCTATCTCTGCCACAGAGAATATCGGAATAGACGAACTCAAGGCTCTGCTGCACGGAAAAATCACTTTGTTCAGCGGAAACAGCGGTGTAGGCAAGTCGACATTGCTCAATGCTATACTGCCAGACGCAAATCTGAGGACATCTGAAATATCTGACGCACATAACACGGGAATGCATACAACAACGTTCTCCGAAATGCTGCCGCTCCCTGAAAACAACACAGAAAGCGGCGGGTGGGTCATCGATACACCGGGAATAAAGGGCTTTGGTACATTCGATATGGAGCCTGAGGAGATTTGCTCATATTTCAAGGAAATCTTCAGATTCTCCAAAGACTGCCGCTTCAATAACTGCACGCATACTCACGAGCCGGGCTGCGCTGTTATACAGGCTATTGAAGACCACTATATCGCAATGTCAAGATACAATTCATACCTCTCTATGCTCAACGACAAGGAAGAGGGAAAATACAGAGCGCCACACTAAAAGGCTGGAGATATAAACGGGAATGAAGGGTGGTCAGTACCACAAATAATACGCTCACGACAAGACAAAACATTATTCTATAGGCATGGAAAGTGTTATCAACGATACAGGAAATACTGCTGCTGCACCTGATAAGCGCATAGCACTGCTGCTATCGGGTGGGGTAGACTCGGCCGTTGTGCTTCATCTCTTGTGCGAACAAGGGATGAAACCTGACTGTTTCTATATAAAAATAGGTCCGGAGGATACACCGGAGGAGGAGTGGGACTGCACTTCCGAAGAGGATTTAGAGATGGCTACGGCTCTCTGCCACCGTTACGGGTGTCGTCTGGAGGTGGTTGTCTGTCACCGTGAATATTGGAACCAGGTCACAACATACACCATGCAGAAGGTGCGTGCAGGATTCACACCGAATCCTGACGTTATGTGCAACCGCCTGATAAAATTCGGAGCATTCCACGAAAAAAGAGGATACGAATACGACCTGATAGCAACAGGACACTATGCCACTACCGAGACTGACGCTGAAGGAAGAAAATGGCTTTGTACAAGCCCTGACCCTGTGAAGGACCAGACGGATTTCCTTGCACAGATTTATGGCTGGCAATTGCAGAAAGCGTTGTTCCCTATCGGTACTCTTAAGAAAGAGGAAGTGCGACGCATTGCCGAAGAGAACCGTCTAATCAACGCAAAACGCAAAGATTCGCAGGGTATCTGCTTCTTAGGTAAAATCAATTATAACGACTATCTGCGTCGATACCTCGGCGAACGTGAGGGAAAGGCCATTGAATTGGAAACTGGCAAGCTGATAGGAAAGCACAAAGGACACTGGTTCTGTACTATCGGACAGCGCAAAGGCTTAGGATTTGGCGGAGGTCCATGGTTTGTGGTGAAAAAGGATGTGCGCAAGAATATCATCTACCTGTCGCATGGCTACGACCCGCAGGACGCATATTGCAGCGAATTCCTGATACATGACATCAACTGGCTGACATGCAGCATGTATGCTGACGACAACGACAAGAGCCCTCGTAGCATAACATTCAAGATAAGGCACACTGCCGACTATAATCACGCCACTATCGAACCGCAGGGCGGCGGCGTATACATTATACGCTCAGAAAAGCCGATACATGGCGTAGCGCCAGGACAATTCTGTGTCATCTACGACACCGACCACCACCGATGCTATGGTTCTGGCGAGATAACTCTTTGATTTTTTATATATAAAATAAAATGTGGAAGAAAGCGAGTTGCAACTCATCTTTCTTCCACATTTATTTATGTCTTCATGTAGTGTCTATGCTATATGGCATTAACAAATACATTTATCTACGTTATTGAATCCATCCGTCCACATTGTTGAATCCATCCAACTGTGTTATTGAATCCATCCAGCAGTGTTATTGAATCCATCCGTCCACATTATTGAATCCATCCAGCAGTGTTAGTGAATCCATCTAACTGCGTTATTGAATCCATCCTTAAGCTATTAACGGATTCTATCCTATTTCCTTTATCTGCTGTTTTACGAGCTCAATATCAGCTTTAAGTTTCTCAACTCTTCTGTTCATTTCATCAATCAGCGAATTGCCCTTCTTTGAAGAGATTGAGAGGAATCCAAGGTTGTTCTCATAGGTCTTAAGATCCTGCTTCATCTGGTCAAGCTTGCGCTGCAAACGTGTGCGCTCGTTGTCTACTGCTTGCTCGCCACGTTTTGCTACAGCTTTGATGTTCTGCTTGAAGTTATTCATGCGACGGCGTTGACTGTTCGCATTCAGCACTTTGTGAACTTTGTCAAGTGCTGCATGGTAGCTGTCATAAACTTTGTCTTTTTCCTTGAATGGAACATGACCTACCTCATTAAACTTGGCAATGAGTTCCTGCATCTTGGCCTGTATGGCTTCTGCAGGTCCTTCTGCGAGGCTTTCAAGTTCTTCTATGATGCTGCATTTCTTCTGCAGATTCTCTTTCTCTGTGTTTCTTGTTCCTGCATTAGCGGCATTACGTGCTTCAAAGAAGTGATTGCATGCACCGAGGAAATCCTGCCAAAGCTGGTCGCCAATTTTCTTTGGTACCATGCCTATCTCTTTCCATTCCTTCTGGAGAGCCTGCATCTTGTCGGCTGTCTGTTTCCAGTCTGTGCTGTCTTTCAATGCTACAGCTTGCTCAACAAGAGCCTGCTTCTTTGCTATGTTATCAGCAAATCTTTCCTTCATTTCCTTGAAGTGCTGTGTCTTTTTCTGGAAGAAGGCGTCACATGCAGCGCGGAATCTGTCGAAAATCTTCACATTCATCTTCTGTGGAGCGAATCCTATAGTCTTCCATTCTGCCTGCAGAGCGATAATCTCCTTTGTTACAGCCTCATAATCTGCTGATGTCTGACACTCCTGCTCCAGCAATGCTTCTGCCTTTTCGCAGAGGGCTGTTTTCTTCGTAAGATTCTCCTCTTCTGCTGCTCTGATTTGTTCAAAATGCTGCTGGTGACGTTTGTTTATAATTGTGCTTGCAGCCTTGAAACGTGTCCATATTTCCTCACGCAGGTCCTTTGCAACAGGTCCCACCTCACGATACTCCTGATGCAGTTCCTGCAGTTGATGGAATGCGCTAATGGCATCCTCTTCCTCAGATAGTTTCTCTGCTGCTTCACACAGGCGAGACTTAGCTTCAAGATTCTTCTTGAAATCATATTCGCGTGCTTCTGAGTTTAGTTTCAGCAGGTCGTAGAACTGTTCAACGTAGAGCTGGTAAGATCTCCATATTTCAGTATTGTTCTCTGCTGGCACCGCCTTGATTTCTTTCCATTCCTGCTGCAACTGCTTAAACTCCTGGTACTGCTGGTTAGCTGCCTCTGGCGATGTCACCATAGCCTTTATCTTCTCGATGATGGCTTGTTTCTTCTTCAGGTTTTCGAGTTTTTCTGCTTCCTGCTCTTTGAACAGACGCTGTCTTCTTTCTCTTACAACTGCCATTGCAGCCTTGAACTCAGCTTCTGCGGTATCTGGCTGTATGACATATTTCTCTGGGTCGCCCCCTTCGTCGAGATAGTTTTTCAGTTGCTGTTCACGTTCCTGTATGTGCAGTTTGTAGAACAGGCTTTTCAGCATTTCCACCTCTTCTTTTTCTGGTGTTCCTTCACACTGAGCCAGCTCTTTCACGCGTTCGATAACCTGCGCCATTGTCTCATAGCGCTTTTCTTGAGAGTCCATCATACTTTTAGTTTAGTTTATGATTCGAAGAATAATTCACGCTCCTCTGTATCAATACGACACAGGGCACTATCCACCCGAATCTGTCGGGAGTATATAATCAGGTGCGAAATTACACAAAAAAAATTAAATAACCTAATTTTTTCGGACATTTCTTATGTATATATGTTAAAAACAATGGTTTCTGCCAACAAATTGTAAGGAGGATAGACGGGGGAGAATCAGCGTGTAGAAAAAAACGTATCAATCTTTACTAACTTTCTGATTATTCTTTCTCTTCGTCATTCGTCACTTTAATAGTGTAAATGTTTGTAGTATAGTACGTTGTTGTAGTGACGAAGAAGTACACCTTCGTCACCATTCGTCACTTATGGATATTGGGATAAAACGCAGACAGCAGTAAATCGTCGCTTTGTATATAGATGTTCAGAGGTGTTAACTCTTGTCGTAATTTATTATGTTACTCTTGGTGAGAAGCAGTGAATGAGATGTGAGGTTGTAAGGTTTTGAAGTTATAAGGTTAATGTTATCAAACAACTTGCCTATTCGTTAACTTGTCCACTTGTTACTTGTCCACTTGTTACTTGTCTACTTGTTAACTTGTCTACTTGTTAACATGTCTACTTGTTAACTTATCCACTAAATGTTTTGAGGTTAAAAGGATATACCTGCTATTTTTTTCATTGTTTTCTATTCCACTTCCACTTTTTCTTTGTAACACAATAGTAGTCAGTCGTTTACCTGAGTGGAAGAGGAAAGCGTCTCTTCCACTCTCTTCCACTATGAATTATCGGTGAGATACATGTTTCGTCTAAGGGACTAAGGTGTTGTAAGCTAGGGTTTTAGGGCTTCCCTGTTCTCGCTATACAGGCTTGTAGAGCAGATAATTTATAATGCTGTTATCTTCTGAGGGGTATATTAAGAAAACTAATAGTCTTGTTATGTCATGATAACTTATAATGTTGCCGTCTTCTGAGTCTTGTGTTGTGATAAAATGGTTAGCCAGCCCTTATTCTTCCTCCAAAAGTAGATACACTATATTCTATAACCTTGCATGTGCAATAGATAAATATAAGGTGTATCTGCTGGTGGGAAGGAATAAGGACTGGCTATTTATGTGTGTCTTACTATTCCGTTCTCAGTATGGTAATGCCTTTACAGAGTATTCTCCTCAATTTTCCACAATCCATGCAGATTGCAGTATTCTCTTACGCCGATAACTTTTTCGTCAGTCATGAAGAATGCTTCAGGCTTGTCTGCCGCTGTCAGTTCTTTGCGTAGAACCATTGTTTCGGTCAGCAGTTCAATCCATTGGATGTAATGCTGCTCTGTCATAGGATGTTCTGCGCTACCAACTTTCACAATGTATCCGCCATCCGTACGCTCCAGTACAGGCACATGCTTCTCTACAGCGGCATCAGTAGTGTTGCCCTCCAAATGATTCATAGGTTTGCCGCAGCATACGAGAGTGCCTGCTCCTTCGTTCGTAATCTCTACGATGTTGCCGCATATAGCGCAACGGTAGATTTGTCTTTTCTGTGTCATAGTGTCTCCTTTCTTTTTATGATAAAATATTTCTCGCGTCGTTTACAGCAATCCTGTGTGTCATGAAACATCTGTACAGAGAATCAGCGCTGTGCCAACTGCGTATGCAAATATACGAAAAAAAGACAGACGAGCACACATTAACATCCCATTTTTAAGATGTTCTATTTTTACTTGACATTATTTAGCGGAAAAAGGAGTGGTTTTTCTGAGTCTTTAATATGTTTTTTCAGTTTTTTGCACTACAGAGAGTCGCCCTTCAGGCTATGCTTCACTCGTTTCTGAAGGTTTCTTCTGCTTAATGAGAAACAGGCGATTGATATTTATTCTCTACCAAGAGAACAGATGCCGCATGCCAAAAAAAGATGCAGCCAGTAACACCACATGGCGTACTGGCTGCATCAGTATAACATAGAGTGCCTCTGTTTATTGCACTACTACCTTTCGTCCGTTAATAATATAAATACCAGGAGCGGCAGGCATGCCATTGATCCGTTGTCCAGAGATGGTATACACAACGTTTGTACCTGCAGAGTGTTCAGGCAGAGAAATACCTGTTGCTGTCGGATCCCATACGCGTACATTATCTATAAAGGCACGCTTAGTAGAAGTCTCTATCTCCAGCACAGGATTTGCTGATACATTCTTGAATGTAAGCGTGTGAGTCTTCATTGCATCGCTGATGGTCTCAGAGTATTTCACAACCTGGCTTGAGGCTCCTGTCAGCGAGATGATGAGATTACCTTCGACCTCTGTCCATCCCTTGATGTCGAGCGATACGCATAGTGTTCCGCCCTGGTAGCCTATCGTGCGTGATTTGATATAGCCTGTTTTCTTGCTTGAACCGATGCGCAAGACACCTCCTGCCTGATATGTAGCTGTCGCTGTTACGAAATTACTGTTGCCGCTCCATGTGCTAGAGCTGCCGTCAGTCTCGGTAGAATTGCCGTTTGTCACGTCATCGAACGGTTCATAGAACAGATATTCTCCATTATAGTTGCCGTCGCCAGTATTGTCACCGCCTGTGCTTCCTCCTCCAGTGTTGTCACCTCCTGTGTTATCGCCACCAGTATTTCCTCCTCCCGTGTTATCACCACCAGTATTGTCACCGCCACCAGTATAAGTATATTCCGCATAGCGAGAGTCGTCGCTGGCAGTAGTAAGCGCTGTGGCAGGGTCGAATGCAACGTTAGTGCTGTCGCCCCAAACGTATTCTGCCAGTGTAGGGAAGTCTACATAGAGATTTCTGTTGTCCTGTATATTGTATATGGCATTATTACGGTCGACCTCAATCTGCGACACCTTATCAGTGCGCGCCCAGTCGAGGTAAAGCGTATAAGCCCATTCCTTCATTGTAGGCCAGTCGTTATTCTCCAGCGTCTGTAATCCAGATTCCTCCCATGTAAGATTCTGGTAAGTAGTAGCCATATAGAAATACGAGCGGCAGAAGTCGCCCTTCCATGTGTCGTGCGGCTCACACAAGCGTATTGTCTTGCCGCCGGCATTGCCCGTACCCACTTTCTCGTAATCGTCAAGAATATTAGGATTATCCACTTTGCCCATAGGATAGTTGCCCTTGGCAGAGTTTGCAGTGCTCTCTGACGGATAGAGATTGAAGAGGTCGCTGTATGCTTTATTCTTTGTTCCGCCCCACCATGACTTAGGGAAAGAATGCTCTATGTTCATTCCAGAAATAGCGCTGGCACTATTGGAGCTCGGGAAATAGAATCTGTCAGCGCTGTATCTGTTGATACATTCGTTGGTTTGCGGATTGCGGTCGGTAGTGTAGAAGTAATACCATGTGCCACCTGTGCCGCTGCCGTAGTTAGGCACTTGCTTCGCCTGCGAGAGTCTGTATATGGCAGCCTTTAGCTGTTCTTTCTTCAGACCGTTCAGCGACTTTGCGTATTCAGCGAGAGTCTTTCTGTCGATGGCGCTGGCAGCCGTTACACATAATACAGCCGTCAGCATGACTAAGAGTCTTTTCATATAACGTGGAGTTAGGGAGTGATAAAGTGACAGCATTATTTATCTAAACGAATCCGTAAGGAGTTTGATTTCAATTTGCGGAGCAATGCGCTCGTATAGAATATTGTATACAGCATCGAGAATAGGCATATTGACGTGCAGGCGCCGGTTTATCTCCTTCATACATTTTGTGCCGAAGTATCCTTCTGCAATCATCTCCATTTCTATCTGTGCCGACTTGACAGAATATCCTTTGCCAATCATCGAGCCGAAGGTGCGGTTGCGTGAGAAGTTAGAGTATCCGGTAACGAGCAAGTCGCCCATGTATGCTGAGTCGTTGATGGCAGGTTGTTCTGCCTGGTTTCGTGTCATCGGCATGTCGTCTCTTCCTTTTGTCTGCATGTCTCTTACGACAGTGAGGAAGCGGTTCATTTCCTGAAGAGCGTTAGACATCAGGACAGCTTGGAAGTTGTCGCCGTATTTCAGTCCGGAGCATATGCCTGCCGCTATGGCGTATACGTTTTTCAGTACAGAGGCATACTCTATTCCGAGTACATCAGCAGAGGTCTTTGTCTTTATTACATTAGATGCGAGCACATCGGCGAACGCCTGTGCCTTCTCATCGTCAGAGCATGCTACGGTGAGATAGGACAGTCTGTCGAGCGCAACCTCCTCCGCATGGCTCGGTCCTCCGATGCATGCGAGGTTAGAGTATGGAACGTCAAACACCTGATGGAAGTATTCCGAGCATACCAGATTCTCGTCGGGCACGATACCTTTGATTGCTGTCACGATAAACTTGTCAGATATGCGTGTCTTAAGTTTCTTCAGATGGTTCTTCAGGTATGGCGATGGTGTCACGAAGACGAGCGTGTCATATCTCTGCACGATGTCGTTCAGATTAGAGGAGAAGTCTATCTCGTCAATATTGAAGTGTACGCTTGTCAGATACGCAGGATTGTGCTGCAGTCGCTTAAAGTCTTCTATACGGTCGTCGCGCCGCATGTACCATCCTATGTGGTGCGTATGATTTATAACAATCTTTGCGATAGCTGTCGCCCAGCTGCCGCCTCCGATTATTGCTATTTTCCCGCAGTTGTACATGTGAGGTATTGAGGTTTTCAGGTTATGAGGTTCTGAGGTTCTCAGGTTTTGAGGTTGTTTTCTGGCGGATTATGCGGTGAGCATGTGGTTCTGCTGAACGGGCATGCTCATTCCGCTTTATCTCCGTCTTCTCCTTTCAGCCTTGCCTATCAGGCTTCAGGCCCCGTGTCCATATTAAAGATTATTCCTTGTTTGCAGCGTCAATGTATGCCTGGAAGTCATCTACCTTCGGATTCTCAAGTCCGAGCTTGTATTTCTTGTTCACCCCGCATACGTCCATCTGCAGTTTCTGCGCTTTTACGTTCTTTATGTCGCCTACGAGATAGTAGCCAGCCTTATTGAACAGCGGCACCCACTCTTCAGCCACGCCCAGCGCAGCCCATTCAGCCACAGACGAGCGTGGCTGCTTTGGCTCTGGTTTCATCTGTGGGAAGAACAGCACTTCCTGAATGAACGCATTGCCCGTCATGAGCATCACGAGACGGTCGATGCCGATGCCGATGCCAGATGTTGGAGGCATGCCGTATTGCAGTGAGCGCAGGAAGTCGTGGTCGATAATCATCGCCTCGTCGTCACCCTTGTCAGCCAGTTTCATCTGGTCGACGAAACGCTCCTCCTGGTCTATCGGGTCGTTAAGCTCTGAGTATGCGTTTGCCAGTTCCTTGCCATTGACCATGAGCTCGAAACGCTCTGTCAGTCCAGGCTTTGAACGGTGCATCTTTGTCAGAGGCGACATCTCTACAGGGTAGTCAGTGATGAATGTAGGCTGTATGAAAGAGCCTTCGCAAGTCTCGCCGAATATCTCATCGATAAGCTTGCCCTTGCCCATGGTCTCGTCAACCTCTATTCCGAGCTTCTTAGCCACCTCGCGCATCTCTTCTTCAGTCATGCCGTTGAGGTCGTAGCCCGTCTTCTCCTTTATAGCATCGAGGATAGGGAGGCGGCGGAAAGGAGCCTTAAACGATATTACCTTTCCGTCAATCTCTGTCTCAGGCTTGCCGTTGACAGCGATACATATTGTTTCGAGAAGTTTCTCTGTGAACGACATCATCCAGTTATAGTCCTTATATGCCACATAAAGCTCCATACATGTGAACTCCGGATTATGGTTTTTGTCCATGCCCTCGTTACGGAAGTTCTTGCCAATCTCGTATACGCCCTCGAATCCTCCGACAATCAGTCTCTTAAGATAGAGCTCTGTGGCGATACGCATGTACATAGGTGTATTGAGCGCATTGAAGTGTGTGATGAACGGACGAGCTGATGCACCGCCTGCGATAGACTGGAGTATAGGGGTCTCCACCTCAGTGTATCCTGCTTCGTCGAGCACGCGGCGCAGTGTTCTTACCACAGTGGCACGCTTGAGGAATGTATCTTTCACGCCTTCGTTCACCACGAGGTCTACATAGCGCTGGCGATAGCGCATTTCAGGGTCGTCAAACTTGTCGTAAGCCACACCGTCCTTATACTTCACGATAGGCAGCGGCTTCAGCGACTTAGAGAGCAGTGTGAGTTCCTTTGCGTGAACAGAAATCTCACCTGTCTGTGTGCGGAAGACATATCCCTTGACACCTACGAAGTCGCCGATGTCAAGAAGTTTCTTAAACACTTTGTTGTATAAATCCTTGTTCTCGCCTGGGCAGAGGTCGTCACGTGTTATGTAAACCTGTATGCGGCCCTTAGAGTCCTGCAGTTCCATGAATGCTGCCTTACCCATGATGCGCTGTGTCATCATGCGTCCTGCGATGCACACCTTGCGCATGCTGTCGACGATAGGGTTGCCCTCAGCGTCTGTCTCAGGCTCTGTGAAGTTTTCGATAATCTCTGTACTGTAGGCGTCAGCAGGATATTCGGCTGCTGGATATGGCTCGATGCCCATGCTGCGGAGTTCTTCCAGCGACTGGCGTCGCACTATCTCCTGCTCTGAAAGTTCAAGAATGTTCATTTCTGTTTATTGTTTTTTTTACTTTGTTTCTCTGTCTACGCTTTTCGTAAAAGCAAATTATCATGCAAATTTAATAAATTATTTATTAACAGCCATGCTTTTGTGTCCTTTTTTATTATTAATTAAGTAACTGCGCGCGATGCGGTATGGAAATCGGATGCTGCATGCTGTCTTGCTGCTCGCTATGCGCTGCCTTTCAGCATGCTGCTTTGACCTGGTGTTGCAGTGTGATAAAATAGTATTGGAGGATAGGCGAAAGGAGTACTGGATGATACTTTTATAACATCCGTTTTTGCTCGTTGTTTGTCAGTTTTGTGTAACATGATGATTTTGGCGAGAAAAACGACAAGTAATGTAATGCTTTGTTATTCAGTGAGTTGTGGAAAGAGGGTTGTCTGCTTTAGTTTTCCTGCTCTCCAATATTCTGCTTTTTATGTCCGAAAAAGCACTTTTTGCAGAGAAAAATGGGCGGCAAGACGGTCTGAAAAGCAGCAAATGAAGCTCCAAGAAGTAGCGAATGAGGACGCGAAAGGCTACGAATGGCGAGGCTAGAGGCTATGAATGGGGCATTTAGACGTAGTTTGCTGGTTTGCAGGAAGTCGTTTGTGGTGAAATCAAGGTTGCAAGAAAGTATCATAGTAATGGTTTTCTTGCCACTACTGATACTATCTTTGCATTATGGAGTGTGCAGAGCAGTATGTCGCACGCCAGCCCCCATTCATGCGGGAAGATTGTCCTTGTGTGCAGGAGCGCAGGTGTGTGTCAGCATTGCGGAGGTTTTGGCGGTGAGGGTGTGTGTCTGCCGAGCGTTGGCAGGTGAAAACGGAAGAATTATGGGTGAATGCTTGCGTATCTCGTGAATTTTTCCGAACTTTGCACAGAGAGATGTGTTCTTGTGTTTTTGTGGCGAATCAGCATGACAAAACAAGGGTGTTGCGCTGTGGTTTGTGGTTTGCTGCGTGCAGAATGTCTCGTGTTCATAAAATAGATATGCTATGGAAATAGGACTTACGTACACCTCCCGCATGGTTGTGGAGGAAGGCCATTTGGCTCAGAATGTGGGTAGCGGTGATCTGCCGGTGCTCGCCACGCCTGTTATGATTATGCTTATGGAGAATGCTGCCATGCTGGCTGTGGCGGATGAGATAAGCAGTGAGGAGAGCACTGTGGGCGCACAGATTTCCGCTACGCATCTTCGCCCTACGCCTCTTGCCGATACGATTACGGCTACTGCCACGCTGACGGCGGTAGAAGGACGCAAACTGACATTCGCTGTTGTGGTGGAGGATTCAAAAGGTGTGATAGGCGAGGGCACGCATGTACGCTATATCATAAATAGGGAGCGTTTTGTTAGCAAAATAACACAATGATTGTAATATTATGCACAAAAAGACATAATTATGCAATAAAGTCTTGATGATAGTCAAGAAATGGCGTATGGCATGAAAAAAAATGACGTAAGATGCGGTGTATTAGGGAGTAATGTGCTAAATTTGCACCTGATTTCGGAAAAATCGGCAGGGTTATGCCGGATTTCTTGAAAAGAGTGGTACGCTCTTACTTCAATAGACGTAGAAAAAACACATCTTATTTGGCAGGATAATAAAGAAATGAGAGGGGGAGATGCAGCGTAGTCTGCATGGTAAAGGTAAAAGGTTGGATGCTGAAAATCGGACTGGGGCTGATGGCTTCATGTTCGATTTCTTCTTTTTAAACCATCCGCTGCCGCCTCGGCTGCTGCTGTGAGATATGGCTGGCTGCTGCTGGCGGAGTGGTGACGGATAGGCGGTTTAGATTTAAAATATCATAATAAGATGTGCGGAAATTTGTGTAATTAAGCGAAAATGTGTAACTTTGTAGCGGAATATTGTTTTTCTGAAACAACGTATAAATATAAAAAAGGGACTTAAGCGTGAAAATACAGGAAGTCATTGACGCCCTTGAACTGTTTGCGCCTCTGCCCTTGCAGGAGAGTTACGATAATGCTGGCCTGCAAGTTGGATTGACAGGGGTCGACGTCTCAGGGGCATTATTGTGTCTGGACGTTACGGAGGATGTGGTGGACGAAGCCGTCAGAAGAGGGTTTAATCTCGTCATTACGCATCACCCGCTGCTCTTTCACGGACTGAAGCAGCTGAGCGACGCTGACTATGTGCAGCGTACGGTATGGAAGGCCGTGCAGAACGGAGTGTGCATCGTGTCAATGCATACGAATATGGATAATGCGCTTGGCGGCGTGAATCACAAGATTGCAGAGCTGCTTGGACTGCACGACGTGGAGTTCCTGGCTGACGTGCGCACTGTTCGTGACCCTCGCAACGGGGAGACACCTGAGTCTCAGCTGACTGGCGGTAGCGGAATAGTGGGCGAGTTGGCTCATCCTGTTCCGGCAAACGATTTCATACGCCAGGTGAAGGATGTCTTTGGCGCACACTGCTGCATGACAAACCAGTTGCTCGAACGCCCTGTGCAGAAGGTGGCTGTATGCGGTGGAGCTGGCTCGTTCCTGCTCAAGAAGGCGATAGGGAAGGGGGCTGATGCCTTCATTACTGGCGAGATGCACTACCATGAGTTCTTCGGTGTTGACCAGAGGATTCAGATTATGGTGATAGGGCATTATGAGTCGGAGCAGTTTACGACAGAAATTTTCAAACAGATAATAGCTGAACGTTGCCCGCAACTGCCTGTAGCAGAGTATGGTTCGACGAATCCTGTGCGCTACTGGTAGTTGTAAAGATATTTCAGCTGGACTGAGCGTGCTGTAGGTTGTGATGCCGTGTGTCTGAAAAGAAAATGCTGACGTTGCGGCATGCGATTAATCGGTAAAGGAAATCATAATAATAACAATATATAATTTATTTTTCGAAGATGGCAAAGAAAATTAAGGAAATGAGCGTTGAGGAGAAACTGAAGGCGCTCTATCAACTTCAGGCTACTCTTTCTGCAATTGACGAGAAGCGTGCCTTGAGAGGCGAATTGCCTTTGGAGGTAGAGGATCTGGAGGACGAAGTGGCTGGTCTGGCTACTCGTATCGAGAAAATCAATAACGAGATTGAGGAAATCAGAAAGGCTGTGGCGCAGAGACGTAATGACATCGAGCTGGCTAAGGCGAGCGTGGAGCGTTACAAAATGCAGCTCAATGAGGTTAGCAATAACCGACAGTATGACACTCTGACAAAGGAAATTGAGTTCCAGGAACTGGAGATAGACCATTGCCAAAAGAAAATAAAGGACGCTGACCTGAAGGTGGCTGAGCGTATGCAGGATTGTGCGCGTGCTGAGCAGACTATCACAGAACGAAAGAAGGACCTCGAGATGAAGCGTGCCGAACTCGACGAGATTATGAGCGAGACACGTGCAGAGGAGGAACAGCTGCGCGAGAAGGCTGATGATTTGGAGCTGCGCATCGAACCTCGTCTTCTTCAGAGCTTTAAGCGTATACGCAAGAACGCTCGCAACGGACTTGGAGTGGTATACGTACAGCGTGATGCTTGCGGCGGCTGCTTCAATAAGATTCCGCCACAGCGTCAGCTTGACATCAAGATGCACAAGAAGATCATCGTATGCGAGTATTGCGGACGTATTCTCGTTGACCCAGAACTGGCTGGCGTTAAGATGAATGCTAACGGTGAGGAGAAACCAAAGAAGAAGCGTACAATTCGTAAGCGTGCCGTTGCCGCTGACACTCAGGATAAGGCTTAATCTTCCGGAAATATCATAATGGCATGTCTGCGCGGCGGTTTGCTGCCGTCTGCGCTGATGCTATATATAATAAGAGGTGTACGTGAGAATTTTCACATACACCTCTTTGTTATGTCATGCCGTTTATTTCGTTTTCCTTCCTTCTATTCCTTGCTGTTCTCAAGGCTGAGATGCATGGACTTTAGCGGCAATTCATGCGCTGTTGAGGAGGTTATCCAGTTTCCCTCTGGCGGTTACTGCGTTGCTGATGGCAAGGAAATTGTACTTTGATAGATTATTTCCGCATTGCCGATTTCATGGGAAACATGCTCTTTCAGTCGGTTTCTGCACTGCTGATGGCGAGGGAATTGTACATTAATAGCTTATTTCCGTATTACCGATTTCATGGGAAACGTGCTCTTTCAGTCAGTTACTGCGCTGCTGATGGCAAGGAAATTGTACTTTGATAGATTATTTCCGCATTACCGATTTCATGGGAAACATACTCTTTCTGGCGGTTTCTGCACTGCTGGCGGTAAGGAAATTGTACATTAATAGCTTATTTCCGCATTGCTGATTTCATGGGAAACATACTTCTTTAAGAATCGTTATAGATGTCGCTCAAAAAAATGTTCACCCGCATAAGTAAACGGCAGAAGGCTCGTGCTTTATGGTGTGTTGTCTGTTTGTCGGCATCTGTTCTCGGATGTACTTACTGCGTAGGGGCTCTCGCACGCCTTACAGTCTTAGATATCGCACCCGTTTATCTCGTCTCGTGTGCCTTATGGTCAGAGCTGTCGTGCAAATTTTCCCTTCTCGTGTGCCTTATGGTCAGAGCTGTCGTGCTAATTTGCCCCTTCTCGTGTGCCTTTTTGTAAGTACAGACGCCTGCTACAATTCGCCGTAATCTGGTATCTCTTCCAGAAAATTGTAGGTGTTATTGACGTAATCCATCTTGCAGCAATAGTGGTTTATGCCGTTTGATACAATCAGATAGTCTGCTTGGAGTATGAAATTGTATGCTGCTATCTGGTCGAACACCTTGGGGGTTATGCTTACGCTTGGCGCCTTATACTCTATAATCATGCGCGGCTGCCCGTTGCGACTGTGCAGAACACTATCGCAGCGGAGCCGTTTCTGGCCGCATCGCAGCTCCACTTCGTTCTGTAGCAGGGCGGATGGATAGCCCTTGTGCTCCATTAGGTAGTGTACGAAATGCTGCCTGACCCATTCCTCGGGAGTTAGGCTTACATGTTTCTGGCGTAGAACGTCGAATATAACTTGCTGGCCGTTCATCTGCTTTACATTTATTGCATAACGGGGCAGATTAAGTGTGTCCATAAAAAATATCAACTTTTATTTTGTTTTCTGCTGAATTTGCTGTAACTTTGCCATGAATTGGCTCACAAAGTTAATGCTTTATAACTGAAAAACAAAACTTTCGGGGCTTTAATACACTAAAAACGAAATAAATATTCCATATATATGGCTGAAAAACACAATGCGAACAGCTTCGAGAGCATTATGAAGGATTTAAGCGAGAGAAAGTTTTCTCCCGTTTATCTTCTTATGGGCGACGAACCGTACTATATCGACAAAATTGCTGATTATATCACGAATAATGCTATCAAAGAGGAAGAACGCGACTTCAATCAGATTGTTCTGTATGGAGTGGACTCTACTCCTACGCAGATAATGGATGCCGCTCATGCTGTGCCTATGATGGCGGAATACCAGGTAATCATCGTGAGAGAGGCGCAATTATTGAAGGGGATAGAGGCTCTGGAGAAATATCTGAGAAATCCAATTAAAACGACTATTCTTGTCATCTGCTATAAAAAAGAGGCGGCAAGGACAAAAAAAGGATGGATAGCTGAAGCAGAAAAGAATGGTGTTGTGTTCGAAAGCAAAAAGATTAGAGATTACGCATTGCCTGCCTTCATTACTTCTTACCTGAAAACTCGTAATATGGAGATCGACCAGAAGGCGTGTATGATGATTGCTGATTCTATAGGTGCCGACCTGAATAGGGTAGTGTCAGAACTTGATAAACTGTTCATCGCAATGCCAGAGGATATGAAGTGCATTACTCCGGAATTTGTCGAACAGAAGATAGGGATAAGCAAAGATTATAATGTCTTTGAGTTACGCGATGCTATTATCAAAAAAGATGTACTCAAAGCAAATCGTATTGTGAAATATTTTGACAAAAACCCCAAAGCGGCAAACCTTCATTCTATCATCCCTCAGCTGTTCTCTTTCTTCCAAAATCTTATGCTTGCTCACTATTGCCCTAATAGCAAGAATGAAGAGGGAATAGCAGAATGGCTCGAGCTGAGAGGCAAGTGGGCAGCACGTGATTATGTCACAGCCATGAGGGCTTACAACGCAACAAAAACAATGTATATTATTCAGAAATTAAGAACGGTTTCTGCCAAAAGTAATGGCCTTGATAGGGGTAATGCTTCTGAGGGAGAACTGATGCAGGAGCTCGTTTTCTTCATCCTTCATTAGTTCCTGGAGGATAATTTGAAAAAATGAAGCAGAAAACCAATTGCTGTATTTATCATAATAGTATATAGCGGTGACAGTTGATTGTTACATGGAGTGGGGTGCTTGACACCTCACTTTTTATTTGTGAGTTTTCTAAAATGGGGGCTTGGTGGATTGTTCTAATTTTCTTATTTTATGCTCTTCGCAAGTGGATGGCGATGCTTTGTTCCTGTTTGCTTTAGTCTTTCTTCTGCTGTGTGTTCGTCTGGTATTAACGTGTCTGTTGTGTCTTGTTTTGCCAGGTGTAATGCTGCCGTGCACCACGTCGTTTCAGGCATAAAACGATAGTGTTAATGCGACTTCTTTGTAATTAACATATATTTACACAAAATATACCGTAAAAAAGGTTCTGTATTTGCCTTTTTTGCGGTATTTGGGTGCAAAATAGGGTGCAGCATTATAAATTTTCACCTTGAAAAAGGTGTTTTTCGCATCATTTTATCTTAGCATTTGATTCGTCTGTATCCCTTTGTTTATCACGGGTTGCGTGCTTTTTTACCTCAAAATCCAGAGCCTGAAAATTTTAAATTTGACTCTTGGGCTTGAAAATCGTTTATTTTAGAAAAATCAATGAGTTTTCTTTCTTCTGTTACGGTGTTAACTTTATTTTACATTCAGCTTTGTTTTACAGATTAGAATGATTCGTATTCTTAAATTTAAATATCTGTATTGAATGCTAAAACAAAACGATTTGAATCTTCAATGTAAGAATGTGAAATATTGATTTGCAAATGCATAAATTGTAATATATAAATCCACACGAATAAATATGCAGTGTATTGGCATGTATAATAAGTACTTAAAACTCAGAGAGTTATGGCATTTATTCTTGAATATTTATAATTTGATACGTCATAATTATGCTTTTTGGTGCGCAAATCGTGTATCTTAGGGTATTGTGTTGGTAAATAATGCATTAAAACCCAGCGTTTTGCATTAATATGTGCATTTATTTGGCAAGGTGTGTTTTACTGATGTGAATTTATGTTTGTAAATTCATGTAGTCGCAATACGGGTTTGTATGCATACGGATTTGTGATTTGTGTTTTGTGATGTGAATTTATAAAATACTAAAATAAATATAAATTTGTTGGTTATGTCGTTTTTTATGTTTACCTTTGTAAAAAGAATGGATGCGCTACTTTTTGTGCCAGAACAGGCAGATGGTAGTAGCAAGTGTGATAAGGTGTCAAAAATAAATATTGGAATTTAACATTTCATTTCTCCTCTCTTAGCGTGTCATTAAATGGTAAAATGAGGAATGCAACACAGATATTTGTTGTATGTTCTATTATACATATTATATATGTGTGTATTATAGAGCGTGAAATGTTGTAAGAATATAATAAATGAATTTATGAAGGATAGAATCAAACAGTTGATGGAATCGTTGCACATGAACCAGCAGAGTTTTGCGAGTTTTGTCGGAATTGCTCCTGCAACACTTAATGGAATCTTTCAAGAACGCACCCGCCCTACTCTGAATACGGTAGAGGCTATTTGTAAGAAGATGCCAAACGTGAATTTGATGTGGCTTATTAATGGAACTGGTGATATGTATGTTAATCTGGATGCACCAGATACGGAACATCAGGAGATGGGTGATGCTGGTTATGGAAACGTACATGGCCTTCCTGCTGATCATGGCGGTGTGCTTGATTTCACATCTGGCGCTTCGTCGATGTCTGGTTCACAGCAGCGTGGAACTTCTTCTCAGCCAATAGAACGATCAGGACGAAATGTTATGCAAGGACAGATTGTTGATGTGAAAAATATTGACAAACAGAATCGACGCATAACAGAGATTAGAGTCTTCTATGATGACCAAACTTGGGAGTCGTTTGTTCCTAAGAAATAGATGTCGGTTTTTATTTATGAAACTAAGCGGAAGTAACGTCTGAAATATTATACGTATGCCATTTGCCGTGTTATGGTGTTGTAAGCGTTTTATCAGATTCTGCTTATTCTGATGCAGTCTTATGTAGAATGTTTTATCAGATTTTGCTTATTCTGATGCAGTCTTATGTAAGGCGTTTTATCAGATTTTGCTTATTCTGATGCAGTCTTATGTAAGGCGTTTTGTCAGATTCTGCTTATTCTGATGCAGTCTTATGTAGAATGTTTTATCAGATTCTGCTTATTCTGATGCAGTCTTATGTAAGGCGTTTTGTCAGATTCTGCTTATTCTGATGCAGTCTTATGTAAGTCGTTTTATCAGATTCTGCTTATTCTGATGCAGTCTTATGTAAGGCGTTTTGTCAGATTATACTTATTATGATGCAGTCTTATGTAAGGCGTTTTATCAGATTCTGCTTATTCTGATGCAGTCTTATGTAGAATGTTTTATCAGATTCTGCTTATTCTGGTGCAGTCTTATGTAGAATGTTTTATCAGATTCTGCTTATTCTGATGCAGTCTTATGTAGTATGTTTTGTCAGATTCTGCTTATTCTGATGCAGTCTTATGTAAGGCGTTTTGTCAGATTATACTTATTATGATGGAGTCTATTTATATGAAAAAGTTCTGGTGCATGTGTATTGTGGTGTTCTGTTTACTTTTTGCTGTGGGTTTAGAGGCATCTGCGCAGTCAAAAGAGGCGTTCCGCAGTTTCCGGGTTATGGAATATAATGTTGAAAACATGTTTGATTGCGAACATGACACGCTGAAAGATGACCTGCAATTCACTCCGTCAGGGTCATATGAATGGACTCCAGGCAAGTATTGGCGTAAGTTGAATGCTGTAGCACGCGGAATAGTCCTTGGCTCTACGCATGATGAGACGTTCCATGTTCCAGATATTATAGGGTTGTGCGAGGTTGAGAATGACAGTGTGGTGCATTCGCTTGTACGCCGTTCTTTGCTTCGTGGCGCAGGATACGAGTATGTCATGACGTCCTCACCTGATGTGCGTGGCATAGATGTCGCTCTGCTTTACCATCCATTCTCGTTCAAGCTGCTAAATCATTATTCGCTGCGTGTCGACACGATAGAAGGCATGCGCCCTACCCGAGATATACTTTATGTAAAGGGCGAGACGTTTCTGGGAGAACTTAATGTATTTGTAGTGCATTTCCCGAGCCGCAGCAAAGGCGAGCGTGCGACACGCCTTTTCCGCCAGCGTGCTATGTCGCGCCTGTGCCAAAGCCTTGATTCCCTGCAGCGTGCAGAGCCAGAGGCAAAGATACTCGTAATGGGCGATTTCAATGATTACAGTGACGATGCCACACTGCAGCATCTTCATGAGCGTTCGTTTGCAGAGGTTACGTCTCCAGAACGCATACAGTTGCCGCCAGAGGTGCGTGGAACGTATCGCTATCAAGGGATGTGGGGCAGCCTTGACCATGTTTTTTTATCGTCCTCCCTGCTCCCGTCTTTCCATTCGTCAGAAATAGCCAGTCATCCAGCCCTTGTTGAGCCCGACCCCAAATATGGCGGGAAGAAGCCGTACCGTTTCTTCCGTGGCCCGGTAGTCAATGGCGGTTTCAGCGACCATCTGCCTTTGCTGGTAGAGTTCCGGTATTAGGGTGAATGAAGAACAGGCGCCATTAGATTTAATAGTTGGCACATATGACATGCGCAATGTATGCACTTTAATAATTATCGGGACGTTCTGAAAAATAAGGATTTAAGTGTTTGGCGATTCAGATGTTCCCTGTTTCGGCTGTTTCTCGTCTCTTTCGGTGTTATTTTGTCAGGTTTTCAGTCACATAGTCCGTTATACTTTTTCTTCAACTTGCAGAAGCACACATGAAAGAAAAATGAAAATCAACTCGACATAGTTCTTGGAACATCCCTGTAAAGGTAACATGTATTCTGTTTTGTTTAATATCTGTTAAATATCAATGTGTTTTAGGTGTAATCTGTAATAGAATCATAAATTTTCTTTACCTTTGTAGAGAAAATAACTAACCCTAACATGCAAAGAATATGAACTTATTATCAAATCTTGTTTTCAAGGTATCGCAGCGGTATATCTTGCTGTCAGCATTTCTCTTATTTTTCTCGGCAGACACCTTATCTCAGCAACGACGCGTATGGCGCCGAGTGCTCAATGAGCAGCGCCCAGAGTTTTTCAAGTCAGAAGAGGCACGCCGTGTAGGCGATCAGGTTCTCCTTTATCAGCGTATTACAGGCGGTTGGCCGAAGAACACCAATATGGTGCGTCCGTTGTCAGAATCAGAGCGCGACTCGCTTCTGGTTCAGAAGCAGCGTATTGACGACTCTACGGTAGATAATAATGCCACTACGACCCAGATGGCATACCTTGCCCGCCTTTACGCCCAGACAGGTGACACCCGATACAAGGAATCTGTTCTTGCCGGAATAGAATATCTGCTTGCCGGCCAGTATGAGGATGGCGGCTGGCCGCAGTTCTGGCCTCACCCGTCAGGATATCAGGTACACATTACATATAACGATGGAAACATAGCCAACATACTGCGTGTGTTCACTCAGATGATACAGGGCACGGCGCCATACAATACAGACATCGTGACCGACCAGTTGCGTCAGCGCATGCAGACGGCTATTGACAAGGCTGTAGAATGTATCCTTGCCACTCAGATACGAGTTGATGGTAAACTGACGATCTGGTGTCAGCAGCACGACCGCAAGACATATCTTCCTGCGCCAGCCCGTGCTTACGAACTGCCGTCCTACTGCCCTTCAGAGAGCAGCGGACTTGTCGCATTTCTCATGACGCTGCCTAATCCAGACCAGCGTGTGCGCGATGCCGTTAATGGCGCTATGGCATGGTTTGACAAGTATAAGATAACAGGTTACCGAGTAGAGCGCACTGGCGGATTCCAAGATTTTGCCAAGACCGATGTACGCCTTGTCGCTGACAGTGCAGCATCACCACTCTGGGGCCGTTTCTACGACCTTAAGTATGTGGAGCCATACATGTGCGACCGTGACGGCATACCTCGCCGTCGTCTTGAGGATATCGGTTTCGAGCGCCGCATAGGCTATTCGTGGTACACAGGCGGTCCGGCTATGCTTTATAAGCCTTACGAAGAGTGGGCCAGGAAATACTCTCCGGAGCATGTCGGCAGTATCAGTCTTGAGACAAAGGGAGCCAATGAAACAGGCGAGATGCAGCTGTTCCGCCGTCCTCAGATAAATCCTCGTGATTTTGATGCCGTAGTCCGTCCGGGCGAAAGCATACAGGCAGCTATAGAGCGTGCGCCAGACCACCCAGTAGCGCCGTTCAAGATATTCATCCATAACGGGCTCTATGAGCAGAAGGTAGTAATTGACCGTCCGAACATAGTGCTTGTAGGAGAGAACCGCGACAGCACAATCATCCGCATAGCAGAGACGGAACGTACCAAGGCCATGAAGACATACAAGGGCCGCCGCCTCCATCATGGAGTTGTAGTGCTCACCCCAGAGGCCGACAGCTGCGTCATCAGCGGACTCACGATATACAATAACTACGGCACAGTGGTAGAGCCAGGCAATACCACCCACCAGATGGCAGTATACGGACAAGCCAACCGCACTATCATAATCAATAGCAATATCTGGGCGGATGGTAACGATGCGCTCAGCCTGTGGTCGAAGGTGCAGAACGGCAATGAGATGTATTATCATGCCGATCTTGACCTCCGCTGCCTCGGTGTCGACTTCCTGTGTCCTCGCGGCTGGTGCTATGCCACACGATGCAAATTCACAGGTGACGGCCACGCCATGATATGGCATGACGGACGAGGCGACAAGACGAAGAAACTCGTTATAACAAACTCAACGTTCGATGCCCTTTCGCCCACACATCTCGGCCGCTGGCATCACGACTCGATGTTCTATCTCGTCAACTGCCGCATGTCTGACCAGGTGCTTGACAAGGACATCAGTTACGCATACACAGATAAGGTGCTCGACCCATGCCCTTGGGGAAAGCGTGTCTACTATCTCAACTGTTTCCGCGAGGGAGGTCATGCAGGATGGCTGGATAATAACATTCACGAGAGCGAAGAGCCAGGAGCATACTACAGTGTGACTCCGGCATGGACCTTTGCCGGCAAATGGGATCCAGAGCAGCACATCCGCAACCTCTGGCGCTGGCTGGCATATTAATAAATTCATAGCATAGACGAAAAATCTGGCAGGACTGAGTTATGGCGGTCCTGCCAGATTCTTTTTTATCCATAGCCGCACGCACATCCGCATACATCCATTCGGTATGTCAAGAAAGTATCATTGCGTGCAGAAAAAATCACTTTTCGATACTATTTTGTCATTATGGAAACCAGCGAAAATATCATTTGTCATTCAAAAAAACAGCCTTAGAACAACCGTTTTCAGTCATTTGCTGTCTGAAATACAGCTGTCCGTCTTGCCATCCGTAGTCTTTTGCATCGTCATTCGTGGCTTTTTGCATCGTCATTAGCAGTCTTTTGCATCGTCATTTGCTGCTTTTCATCTTCTCATTCGCTACTTTTGGCATTACAAGAAGCAGGCAGCGAGAATGCAGATTGTTGTAATACGTTGTTTTACAAGTGTTTATGCTGAGAGCGATATTTTGTCTAAAAAATACCCGTCTGTTCTCTTCTGTGACAAGACAATGAAATTTAGATGTCAAGAAAGTATCAGCAGCAAGCCCTGCGGCATATATGCTGATACTTTTCTGACCCACCCGTTATTGCATAGCATGCTCCAGATTATGGCTTCCGATATTACCTTTATACCTAACGGGAGCCCTTTCGCAACCTTTCTCGGCTAAATGCTTGGCAGAATGAAAAGATATTAGTAATTTTGCATCCGCATAAGACTATTTCCCTCAAGAGGGAAAACACGCGTGAAGACAAATGATTATAACAGACCATATAAATATTCCGCTGCGTTCTTCGGCAAGTGTCGCTGTGATAGGACAGTTTGATGGCGTCCATCTCTCCCATCAGCGTGCATTGCGCGAGGCAGTGCTTGTGGCTCGCAGCATGAATGCCATAGCTGTAGCCGTTGTAATGCCGGCACTGGTGGAGGCAGGTACAGAGGCTTGCTGTCTGACTACTGCTGACGAGAAGATGCAGATGCTGGAACTGTGCGGCGTTGACGTCTGCGTACTCCTGCCGTCATGCAGAGAAGGCACAGTCAGCATGGCGGAACTTATAGTCCCGTTGCTGAAGGAGCGTCTTCATGCGATGCATGTCATTCTTGCTGAAGGCTTGGAGACTGACAGTCCTGTGAAGCCGTCGGGACTGACTGACTGTTTTGCGGCAGAAGGCATCATTGTGCAGAATGCAGAGCAACTTATTGTTGACGGCGAAGCTGTGAGCAGCGAAGCCATTCGCCGCAAGCTGTTGTCGGGCGATGTCTCAGGTGCAGCACGCATGCTGGGCCGTAACTATACGGTTTGCGGCACAGTAGTAGGCGGTCAGCGTAAGGGCAGGGAAATAGGTTTCCCTACAGCCAATATATCTTTTGACGACACGCATAAGCTTGTGCCGCGCAGAGGAGTGTATGCCACTAATGCGTCAGTCGGTGGTGTTGATATGCATTATGCTGCGATGACAAATATAGGCATGCGTCCGACGTTCAATGGCGACAGCATGACGGTGGAGACGCATCTTTTCGATTTCTCAGAGGAGATATACGGCGAGACGCTGCACGTCTCGTTTGTCAGCCATATTCGTGACGAACGTCGCTTCGATAGCGTGGCAGACCTCGTCAGCCAGTTGCAGGCCGATAAGATGCTGATTAGTAGACGAGTTGACGAGTAGACAAGTTGACAAGTTGACGAGTTGACGAGTTGATTGATTAGTATACGAGTAGACAAGTAGACAAGTTGATTGATTAGTAGACGAGTAGACGAGTAGACAAGTTGACGAGTTGATTGATTAGTTGACAAGTAAACAAGTTGACAAGTAGACGAGTAGACAAGTTGACGAGTTATTTGATAACATTAACCATTAAACTTTAAGTCTTCATAAATTTAAGACAACATATCACTATTATGGAACTTATACCAAGTTTTGCGGTAGACCATACCGATTTGCGTCCGGGAATATACATCTCACGCCAGGATACAGTAGGCGGAGAGACAGTGACAACATACGACATACGTATGACAGCGCCCAACCAGGAGCCTGCCATGCAGCCTTCGGCCATTCATACCATAGAGCATATTGTGGCGACATTCCTGCGCAACCACAGCGAATGGCAGGACCGTATCATCTATTGGGGACCTATGGGATGTCTGACAGGCAATTATCTCATAGTTAAAGGTTGCTATCCGTGTGAGGAGATACGCCAGCTGATGCTTCAGGCGTTTCAGTATGTCTGCGATTATGATGATGAGGTGCCAGGCACAACCCCTGCCACATGCGGCAACTGCTTGCTCCACGACCTGCCAATGGCAAAATGGGAGGCGCGACGCTATGTCAGCCGGCTTCAGAATGAGTTCTGCTGTGAATATCCTGGGGTAGAGCGTCCTGCCGACACCAACGGCATGCGGTTCTTCGATGCTTAACATCTGAAAGTCCATGAGTCTGACGAAAGACGAACTGCTCAGTCTCGTGCGCGACGGGGCTCCAGCCATGTCGCTGGGCCAGAAGGTGCGCCTTGTGGCACTGCTCAGTATGCCCGCCATGATAGCCCAGTTGTCGTCGGTTGTCATGCAGATAATCGATGCGTCGATGCTCGGCCATATCGGTACACGTGAAGCCGCAGCCGTAGGTCTTGTGTCAACAACGATATGGCTGTTTGGCGGACTTGGCTCGGGCTTTGTCACGGGATTCTATGTGCAGGTGGCGCACAAGGTTGGTGCCGATGACCATAAGCGTGCGCGCAGCATCATACGCCAGGGCATGCTCTGCAGCCTGTGCTTCGGAATGCTGCTTGCGGCAGCTGGGCTTGCCATTGCTCCGCATCTGCCTTCGTGGCTTGGTGCAGGCAGCGAGATACACGCTGACGCTACGGCATACTTCAGCATCATTGCGTTGTCTATGCCTTTCATGATGCTCAATTCGCTGTGTGCTGGCAGTCTGCGTTGCAGCGGCAATGTGAAGACACCGAGCATGCTCAATGTCATGATGTGCGTGCTGGATGTCATATTCAATTACTTCTTCATATTCATCCTCGGATATGGTGCTGTCGGTGCTGCGTTAGGCACAGCGACTGCCATCCTTATCACCATGTGCGGCATGATGCATGCGCTTGTGGCGCGCGACAGACATCTGCGCTTCTCGCTCGACTCACGCCAGCGGTTCAAGCCGCACCGCGATACGCTCTCCAACGTGCTGCGCATAGGCACGCCTATCAGTCTTGAGAAGGGTGTCATGTCAGGAGCGCAGGTGGCAATATCAGGCATTATCGCCCCGATGGGCAGCACGGCAATAGCCGCCAACACGTTCGGCATAAACATAGAGAGCCTGTGCTATATGCCAGGATACGGCGTAGGCGAGGCTGCGACGACGCTTGTAGGACAGAGCATGGGAGCTCGCCGTTCCGACCTTATGCGCAGTTTCGCATGGATATCAATGGCGTTCGGCATGCTGATTATGATTTTCATGGGCATTATCATGTGGGTTTTTGCTCCAGAGATGATGCGTGTGGTTACGACAGACGCTGCCGTTGTCAGTCTTGGTACTGATATTCTTCGCATTGAGGCATGGGCAGAGCCATGGTTTGCGGCATCTATTGTAGCATATGGCATCTTTGTCGGAGCAGGCAAGACATTGGGTTCCAGTGTGCTGAATCTTGTCAGTATCTGGGGTGTGCGCCTGACTTTGGCCCTCGCTCTTGCACCTACGATGGGGCTCCAAGGTGTCTGGATAGCCATGGCAATAGAACTGACATTCCGCGGCATAGCCTTCATAATAAAACTGATGGGCAGGGGATGGACGAAAAACGGCTGCCGCTAACGACAGAATGCTCCGTCACTTTGTGTCATAAGAATATAACCCCCTCTCTTAAAACAATGAAAATAATCAAGGATAAGGAATATGGCGGCGAACGTCCGCTCTACGGACTGCATGACGCACATCTGCAGAACGTGGTCATACACGTAGGCGAATCATCAATAAAGGAGTCGGGAAACATAACGGCAGAGCACTGCACGTTTGAGGGAAAATATGTTTTCTGGGAGACAGACGGCTTCTCTGTGACCGACTGCCATTTCGCTGAGAGCGCACGCTCCAGCCTGTGGTATTCGCGCAACTGCCGCATGCTGAACTGCCGTGTGGAGGCTCCGAAACTCTTCCGACGCATGGATGGCATATACGTAGAGAATACTGACTTCCCCAATGGCGAGCAGTATCTGTGGGACTGCCGCAACATTGTGCTGAAGAATGTATCGATAGACAACTGCGACTACGCTTTCATGCACAGCGAGAATATCCGCATAGACCATTACAGACAGAATGGCAACTATGCTTTCCAGTATGCCCGGAATGTCGAGATACACGATGCTGTGATAAACTCAAAGGATGCGCTGTGGGAAGCGGAGAACGTCACGGTGTATGATAGCGAGATAAACGGAGAGTATCTGGCATGGTATGGGAAGAACATCCGCCTTGTCAGATGCCATCTCACAGGCGAGCAGCTGCTGTGTTACGTTGACGGGCTTGTGCTCGAAGACTGCACCTTCGGCAGCGATGCAAACCTCCTGTTCGAGTATTCCTCTGTCAACGGGACAATCAAGGGTGATGTTGTGAGCATCAAGAATCCTACGACAGGACGATTGGAAATCGAGGGCAGTTGCGGCGAGCTGATTATCGACGAGAATCAGAAACAGCCAGCCGATTTCCTGCTTGTATGATTCTGGCGGAGGGGAAACAGTCTCCCGATTTCCTGCTTGTATGATTTTGGCGGATGGGAAACAGTCTTCAGGTTTCCTACTTGTATGATTCTGGCGGAGGGGAGGCTATACGCATCATCTGAAAAATAAGCTTTTACTATATAGACTAAACCTATGAGATACGATTTCGATAAACTTATAGACCGGTTCGGGACTAACTGCGTGAAACACGACGAAATGCCTGACCGTGACACCATCGCCCTCTGGGTGGCTGATATGGACTTTGAGACTGCGCCTGTAATACAGCAGGCTCTGCAGAACCGCATGCGGCACGGATGCTTTGGCTATACCTTTGTGCCTGAGTCATATTATGAGGCTTCGATAGAATGGTTCAGCAGACGTCATAACTGGCAGACGCAGCGCGACTGGTACATATATACCAGCGGCGTGGTGCCTGCCATTTCAGCCATAATAAAGGGCGTGCAGATTCATTCCGGCTATAGGGAGGACGACGAGATGAAAGTGCTTGTGCAGACACCGGTATACAACTGCTTCTTCTCAAGCATAAGAAATAGCGGATGCGAGACAGTGGAGAACCGTCTTGTATACAGCGATGCTACATACACCATCGACTGGAATGACTTTGAAAGAAAATGCGCTGACCCAGCTGTGAAAGTCTTCATACTCTGCAATCCGCATAATCCGGCAGGGCGTGTGTGGAGCCGTGAGGAACTGGAGCGCATGGGTGAGATATGCAGCCGCCATGATGTGTTTGTCATTGCTGATGAGATACATTGCGAGTTTACTAACGGTGTGGCATACACGCCGTTCGCTTCTGTCTCTGACGCTCCGTGTGCAGTGTGCGTGTCGCCGTCGAAAGCGTTTAATATCGCAGGGCTTCAGATAGCGAACATCATCGTGAAGGATGCTGCGATGCGGCAGTCTGTCGACTGTGCCATAAATATCAATGAGGTGTGCGATGTCAACCCATTTGGAGTCATTGCGCTTCAGGCGGCATATACTCCAGAGGGTGAGGAATGGCTGACCCAGCTTAATGACTATATCTACGGCAACTATCGTTTCGCGTGTGAGTATATCGCAGAGCATCTGCCAGCATGGCGCCCGGTCAGACTTGAGGGCACATACCTCATGTGGGTGGATGTGAGCGCTACGGGAATGAATGGTGCGGAGTATGCGCGTCTGCTTTTGGATAAGGCAAATGTTTACGTCAATGACGGTGAAATGTATGGTGCAGAAGCTGGGCATGATTTCATACGTGTCAACCTCGCCACACAGCGCACACGCATACAAGAGGCACTGCAGCGCATTGCTGCTGTATGTTCGTGATGCTCATTGTGTCAGAGAGAAGTATGCCAGAATGTTTAATCTTACATGTCATCAAATTAAACTATACTTATATGAAAATAAAGTCTCTTTTTCTATTGTTTGCAGTATGTCTCACTTCTGCTGCTGGCGCGCAGACCACCCACCCGTCATTAGACGGCTTTATGGATGGCATACATCATTGGAACCTTGAACACAAGGAACGTAATTACCAGCGATACTCCCCAGAGCAGTATCGTGAGATTGCTGACAACCTGCTGGCATATCAGAACGCTGACGGCGGATGGCCGAAGAATATCGACTGGCTCGGCGTACTGGATGCCGACTCGGTGAAGGCTGCATTGCGTGAGCGTTACCGCCGCAGCACGCTCGACAACCGCAACACCTTCCCGCATATAGAATATCTCAGCGATGCCTATCTGCTCTCGGGCGACACACGATACAGAACGGCGGCAGAGCGCGGACTGGATTATCTCCTTAACACACAGAAGCAGAACGGCGGATGGCGCGGATGGGATGTCGACGCCATCACGTTCAATGATGAAGTGACAACAGGCGCGCTTGAATTGTTCCTGAATATTGTGCAGGGCGATGCGTCATACGCATGGCTCGACACCCCTCGCCGCCAGCGAATAGCTGATGGCTTGCAGCGCGGCATGCAGATGGTCCTGAAGTGTCAGGTGGTGCAGAACGGGGTGAAGACAGCATGGGGGCAGCAGCACGACAACGAAACGTTTATGCCTGTCAAGGCCAGGACCTTTGAACTGCCATCGCTGACAGCACGTGAGAGCTGTGATGTCATCATGCTTCTGATGAATGTTGAGAATCCTTCAGCCGCTATAGTAGAGGCTGTAGATGCCGCAGTGGCATGGCTGGAGCGTTCGCAGATACACGGACTGCGCGTAGAAGAGGTGCCGCTGCCTGAAGAAAAGATTATCAATCACGAGTATCCTTTTGACCGTGTGACCGTAGATGACCCTCAGGCGAAGCCGATATGGGCACGTTTCTATGAGACGCATGACAACACTCCGTTCATGTGTACGAGGGCAGGACAGAAGGTATGGCGTCTGGCTGATGTTGACCCGGAGCGCCGCACAGGCTACGACTGGTATGGCTATTGGCCCGAAAAGATTCTGAAGCGTTACGCTAAATGGAAGCGCAAGGTGGGCAGGAAATAATAAAAGAGGAAAGCCAAAAGATGAAAGAGAAAAGAGAGAAGACAAAAGATGATGAGAGTGATTGCCGAGAGCAGTTCCCTCTTTCATCTTTTGTCTTTTCTCTTTAACCTGCGTTGCTCCTGTTGATGAAACCTTTGGATTTCTATTATTCGCGGCTTGTCCTATTTGAGTATCGTCTTTCGAATTCGGTTACTATTGCTTTAAGCTCCTCAGGCAGATACATCATAGCTTGCTCCCTGATGTCTGACGGCACACCGTAGTATGCTTCGGCAATGCTACCGGTTATGCATGCCAATGTGTCGCTGTCTCCTCCGATGGAAATTGCATTGCGTATGCAGTCCTCGAAACTATTTCCATCGAGGAATGCCACGACGGCCTGCGGCACGGTGTCCTGACATGTCCCTCCCCATGTGTAGGTTTCGCGGATATCATCGCATGTGAAGTGAAGGTCATAACCGAAGAGATTTTCCAGTTCTATGCGTATCTTCTCCTTGTCTTCTCCTTGCCGTGCCATCAGAATCGCTAATGCCGTGGCTTGAGCGCCTTTTATCCCTTCCGGATGGTTGTGGGTGCATTCGGCACTCTCACGTGCTTTTGTGAGCACCTCCTCCTTCGTGTCGAATGCCCAGCCTACAGGACCGACACGCATAGCAGAGCCGTTACCGCAACTGTTATATGGACTGTAGTCCTGTTTAGTGGCAGTGCGTACAAGCCATAGAAAAAAACTTCCGCCGTAGCCTCCCATAGGGTAGGGGTATTCCTGTCCGTAGCGGCTGTAGTAATGTGCTATCTCTCCGCCATGCAGCAACCAGTCTGCAGTAGCTATGGTGAGGATGCTGTCGTCAGTAAAACTACCCTCTGGGCTGAATAAATCAAATTCCTTTGTCTTGATATTGTTAGGTGTAAACTCATATATGCTCCCTACGATATCTCCAATAATGCTTCCAATCATTGTGCTTTTTTCTTATATCCATCGTTAACGTCAACGATAACGTTAACCATTAAATAAACATTAACCAATTACCATTAACCGATTAACCCATTCCCTTGCTCTCTTTTAGCATATAGCATCCATTCCTGGCACGTAGCTCTGCTGTATGTCTTCAGCAATTGCAGTGGCAATCTCCATCTCGCTTAGTCCGATATTGCTGCCGAATGTGTATATTAATTCTATTTCTTCGTCAGTGATGTTCTTATCAGACAGAACGATTCTAATCATGTATTTCAGCAGACTGTCGCGCATTCCAGGGTTTATTTCAAGGATTTTGCTTACTGACTCGTTGAAGATGCTTGCTACATCGCCATCTGCAATGGTCTCAAGGAATTTTCTCGGGAATATCTTTATTCCAGCCAGAGACTGTATGATCTGTTCTATTTCGTCCTTGTTCACATCACCGTCAGCATTAGCTACAATCAGTCCGGCAGAGGCAATGAATGTCGCCATGTGCTCGTCAAGTTCGTTGCCGCCAACTTTCAGCAGAATAGATGTCAGTTCGTCCATTCCTGAGTCTAACGCCTCTTTGCTGTTAGCTTTGGCAAAAAGATTCAGAGCCTGTATGCGTATAGGGTTTACAGGGTGTGCCGCCCGGCTTATGCCCTTGTCGTTAAGGAAATAATCCAGTCGTCTGTTGTTGTCGGCAATAAGCGCATCAATGCTTACATTCATCTTCGCCAGGTCAAGACCTGATGCCAATTTGAAGAAAGCAGTTACACAAGCATCCAGGTTCTCAGTGGCGAGATAGCCGTATCTGTCTGCCACGAGTTCTGCCAGCTGGTCATGCAGGCGGATCTTGTGCTGCAGCATTACTGGCACATTCGATTCCGGAGGGAAAACAAAAAGTATCAGACGCTTCAGCTTGGTGTCTTTGTTGATTAAATGTCCTAATTCATGTCCTATGACAAAACGCATCTCGTCAGTAGTCATCAGGTTGAATAGGGCAGAGTTGATATTCACGATGTGGGGCTCACCTTCTGTCTCTGCTGCTACGGAGAAGGCGTTCACAGACGAGTCGCCAGTAATATAGAAGTCCACTTTGTCCTCGAATTTCAGCTTCTTCTTGACATCATGACAGAGGTTGTAGAAGTCGCACAGCAGGTCTTTCTCTACCTTCAGGCTGTGTCCTTCCATATTGCTGCGCCAGTATGCGTCAGTGCCAGAAACCTTTGTCTTACGCAAGACCTCCTCTACGACGCTACCTTGAAGAGCGTTGTAAATCTGTTTGCCTATCTGTTTCTCTAATTCTATTGCTGCCGAGTATCGTTCTGTATCTTCGTTCTTGTCGTTATTTTTGCAGAACCAGTTAGTCAGGCTGTTTTTCTTCATATTTGTAGTAGTTTGATATGTGGTGTTTATGTTTATGTGCCAGTATTAGTTGTTTTGTCATGTTTGTTACATGGCGATGTCAGCCATTCAGGAAGAATGCGTCAATTACTTTCTGAAATACGTCATTCGGAGCGATTTTGTTAAACAGATTCATGCATGTCTGCAGCTTCAGGACGTCGATGCTGCTTCCCATGATTGTGTCTATGCTGCTCTTCCCCTCATGTGTGAGAAGCGCTTCGCACATTTCTATTAGCCGCGCGCCTAATACCGGATGCTGCCAGTATGCTGCAGCCTCTTCAATTCCGTCTAATCCGTAGAACTCAGAGTTATAGCTATGCCCCAAACCCTTCTGCTGTGGGAATATATACCATATCCAGTGGCCGCATTTCCTTCCTTGGCGTATCTCGTCGAGAGCCTTCGCATAGCTGTGTTCCTGTGCAATGACAAACCGGTCTAAGTTATAGTTTGTTTGCTCTGTCTGCGTAACTCCGAGCACTTTCCAGAAGTCGTGCGGCAGTGTGACGTTCTCCAGTTTTGCGCAATCCTTGAATAACGGTGCGATGTCCTGTGCCGTATACCCAGCAATGCCGCAGCCTATTCGTGTCACGAGGAAACGTTTCTCCGGATTAGCTTTGGCATATTCGCAGAACTTTTTTATATCTTCCGCCAGGTCAGAGATTCCGCTCATGGAGTTGATGGCGTAGCTTTTGCCCTGCATGCCATGGCCTTGCCCCATAACAGCCCCGAAATTCTCCACTGCTGCTCTTGCCGCTCCGCCGTAGTGAAGACCTTGGCTGTTTGAGCCAAAGACAAACACCTCGTTGCTTGCTAGGCGATTGATATGCTCTGGGGTAATCCTGCTCATGTGGTTATTCGGAGACACTTCCTGCTCTCTTTGCTTCTCCGCTTCCACAATCGGAATCTGTCTCCTCCATTCTGTTAGAAATTCTTTCATGTCGTATTTCAGGTCCTTAAGTTCTTCTCTTTTGAAAATCCTGCTCTTTGCGATATACTCTTCTATCTTCTTCTTTACCGTAGCCTCCGTCTTATGCTTAGCCATAGCCTTCGGGTCCATAGGAAAAGAAAAAGCCTTCCCGACTTTCTTGCCGTTGACATTCTCAAACTTGATGACGTTTATTTTAATTTTCATGATATTTCCGGTTTCTGCTTGGTTCCATACATTCAATATTGTGTTTCCTTATGTATGCTCCCTGACTCTGAGGTTATCAAGAGATGCTAATGCCAGCTGCTGCATTACGTGCCGTGAATGTTATCGTTAGAACTCCAGACGGAAACCTTTCTGTTTCAGTTCGGCGTATTTCTTTGCGTTAAACCTGTATTTGCTTGGCATGCGTCGTGGAGCGTTCTGCGGCCGCGGCTCTGCTTCAGTGAGTATGCCGAGCTTAAGCATCTTGTTATAGAAGTTGCGCCGGTCGAACTTAACCTCTAAGATAGCCTCGTAGAGATTCTGCAGTTCGGTCATTGTGAATACCTCCGGCAGCAGTTCAAAACCTATTGGTTCGAAGCAGATGCGTTCTTTCAGACGGTTCATAGCCATGCGAAGAATGCAGTCATGGTCAAAGGCGAGACTTGGTATATCGTTCTGTGCGAACCATTGGGCTGATGCGGCGTCATCTCCGCCTTTTACCTCCGACAGTCTGACAAGTGCGTAGTGGGCAATGGTAATAACCCTTTCCCTCTCGTCACGATGCACATCAGAGAAAGCATAGAACTGCTCCACCGATGCATTTTTCAACCCCGTTTCTTCCTCTAACTCTCGCTTTGCGCACTCCTCTGCCGTTTCGTCAATCTTCATGAAGCCGCCAGGCAGCGCCCATTTCCCCTTGAACGGTTCTATGCCGCGCTGAATCAGCAGCACCTTGATGCTCACTCCGTCAAAGCCAAATATTACGCAGTCGGCTGTCACTGCGGGGTGCGGATACTGGTAGCAAAATTTCTTTTCAATCATATCTTGTTGCGTTAATCTGACGCAAAGTTACGAATTGTATTCCAAAAATCCAAATATTCTGCGTTGTATTTACGCACAATGCGTAATAATTTTTTGTTTTCGAGCGAATAATATGCAGTACACATTAATGTATAACACATTGTGCGTAAACTTTACGCACAATGTCTTGCTCTTCGATATTCCGTATTTACGGTCGTAGGCATAAAAGAACGCTCCTCCTGTTTGCTTTGAAATAGATACAAACAAGAAGAGCGTAACTCTTTCAGCCAAAGTCCTGGCTGTCGTATTTGTGCGGAAAGCTCTTTTACAGTGCTGCTTTATCCTTCATCACCACGTTCAGATATTCATCCTCGAAGTTCGGAGTGAGAATGCTCTGTCCTATGGCGTCATGCAGCTCCTTGCGCGACCAGAAGCGTCCTGCAGCAAGTTCTTCCGTGCTGGGCGTTATCGGCTGGTCGTATACGGTAGAGTAGGCGAAGACCTGTTCTCGCTCGCGAGGTCCCTCGAAGATATATGTGCCGAGATAGACAGGCGTGAATCCGCTTATGCCAAGTTCTTCCTGAGCCTCACGACGCAAGGCGGTCATGATGCTGTCGCCTAATTCCTTCTTCACGCTTCCGTCAGGATTGAGGCATTCATCGTAGTTTATATGCCCTCCGACAGCCGTGTCCCATTTGCCTGGCTGTATGTCTTTCCATAGTGGTCGCTGCTGTAAAAATAATTCACCTTTGCTATTGAATACATGCAGATGCACCACAGGATGTATCACACGAGAGCCGCCATGCGCCTCACCACGAGTCACCTTGCCTATAATGCGCCCCTCGGCGTCAGTTATGGGAAATAGTTCTTGCGCGTTGTCTGTCATAGCTTGATGAGTTTTGTGAAGCAGTCAGGGAACAGAGAGTCAAGATTTTTCACTTCCTTCCGGAATATTCCGAACAGTGTAGAGCCACTTCCAGACATCAGGGCAAACTCCGCTCCAGCATTATACAGAGCCTCTTTAATCTCACCCAGGACAGGGAACATCTTGAAAACAGGTTCCTCGAAATCGTTAACCAGTCGTCCGCGCCATTCGCTAATCGGGCGCTGCACGATGTCGCGGCAGCATTCTGCTGGCTTACGTGGCGTTATTGCAGCATAAGCCTTGCCTGTCGGGACCGCTATGTCAGGCTTTACGAGTGCGAGATAGTATCCTTCCAGATGCTTCGTGCGGTTGTCTATCGGTTGCAGCTGGTCGCCTATTCCTGTTGCGTAAGCCGCCTCTGATGTTATGAAGAAAGCACAGTCAGCCCCCAGACGAGCCGCATAGCGTTCCATTTTTGCTATACCCATGTTCAGACGAAAGCGTTCGTCGAGCAGGCGAATCATAGCGGCAGCATCGCTCGACCCTCCGCCCAGTCCCGCCTGCGACGGTATATGCTTTATAAGATGAGCATGCACACGTGGAATATCGTAGTCAGCGGCAATCAGATTGTATGCCTTCACCACCAGATTGTCCTGCTCCGGACACAGATTCTCTACTCTCAGCACACCCTTGTCGCACACCTTTGTCAGCAAGTCGCATGCTACGTCAGACGGGAAGCGGCTGTCCATCAGTTTCACATCGAGTGCGTCACACAGCTCCACAGGATAGAACACCGTCTCTATATCGTGATATCCGTCCTCCCTGCGGCTTACCACGTTCAGTCCGAGATTGATTTTACAGCAAGGAAAAGTAATCATAGTAATAATGTAAGTTATAATTTTCAACAAAGATAAGTATTATTTTTTGAAGTTACAAATAATTTGCTTATCTTTGCAATCATTTCAATAAAAAAACTATTTAATGCCAGACAACAGTACAACAAGACGGCGTTCATCATCGCCCGCATCCATAGATAACACCTACGGCCATATGCCACCTCAGGCCATAGAGATTGAGCAGGTGGTCATAGGAGCGCTTCTCATTGATACAGAAGCCTTCGGCCTTGTCAGCGAAATGCTTCATCCGGAGACGTTCTACGACCCTCGGCATAAGTTTATATTCGAGGCCATCAGCGCACTGAATATGAGCGAGCGCCCGGCAGACATCCTCACCGTAACCGATGAGCTGCGCAAGATGGGAAAACTTGAGCAGGCTGGAGGCATGACTTATGTCATGGACCTCTCCTACATGGTGGCATCTTCTGCCAATGTAGAATACCATAGCCGCATACTTGCGCAGAAATACATGGCTCGCCAGCTCATTTCCTATGCCAGCAGCATAGAGACCAGAGCGTTCGATGAGACTGTCGACACCGATCAGCTGATGCAAGATGCCGAGGGAGCGCTCTTCGAACTCTCGCAGAAGAACATGAAGAAGGACTACACGCAGATAGACCCTGTCGTGAAGCAAGCATATCAGATACTCCAGAAAGCCGCAGGAAACACTGGCGGACTGACAGGCATACCATCCGGACTGGACGACCTCGACGCCGTCACATCCGGCTGGCAGGCATCCGACCTTGTAATCATTGCCGGACGTCCAGCCATGGGCAAGACATCATACGCCCTTTCCGTGGCGAAAAATATTGCTGTAGACTACCGCATACCTATAGCGTTCTTCTCGCTCGAGATGAGCAACGTGCAGCTCGTCAACCGTCTGATTTCCAACGTCTGCGAGATTCCTGGCAACAAGATTCTCAGCGGACAGCTGACAGACGAAGAGTGGGCACGCCTCGACCAAAACCTCCGTCTGCTCGACGGCGCTCCTCTTTACGTCGACGACACACCATCGCTCTCAGTCTTCGAGCTGCGTACGAAGGCGCGCCGCCTTGTCAAGGAGAAAGGTGTGAAGATAATTATGATTGACTACCTGCAGCTGATGAATGCCACCGGCATGCGCTTCAATTCACGACAGGAAGAGGTATCGACCATCTCACGCTCGCTGAAAAGTCTCGCCAAGGAGCTTGATATACCTATTCTCGCACTCTCACAGCTCAACCGTTCTGTCGAAAGCCGTGGCGACGGCGACGCGAAGGGCCTTGATTCCAAGCGTCCGCAGCTGTCAGACCTTCGTGAATCGGGAGCCATAGAGCAGGATGCCGATATGGTGCAGTTTGTTCATCGTCCTGAGTACTACCATATCTACGAGGACAATGGTGTAGACCTGCGCGGCATGGCACAGATTATCATAGCCAAGCACCGTAAGGGTGCGACGAAGGATGTGCTGCTGTCGTTCCGTGGAGAATTTACCCGTTTCGCCAATAAGAACGAGCGCCAGTTCGTTCCGCATGCGCCAGGCGATATGGGCGGCGAGATACGTGAGTCGTCGCTCAACTCTATGGTAGACGACCCGCTGCACGGAGATGTGCCCCCAGCCATGGGATTAGACGACCAGCCATACTAATCGCTGTCTGCCTGTGTCCAGTTTAAACATAATTATATAAGCGTAGAATCAGAGTGCAATGTGGTTTCATGTTGTTGTATTTGCGGTAGTCGCCTTGATCGTATCGTTCGTGTTGACGTTTACTGTCATGCGAAGGATAAGCAGAGAATTTACGCTTCATCGGAGGAATCATAGATTAGCGATGCTGCTGAAGGAAGAGCGCGACAGGAATGTAGCATCCGTTAACTCTTCGGTGCCCGACATCAGGAAGACTGACATATATCGGCGCCTGCATTCTGTCATATATGATGAACACGGCAGTGAGCGTTTTGGAGAAAAAGATTGGCTTGAATTGATATCGAAAACTGATGAGGCATATAGCGGTTTTTCTCAGCGCCTGCAATCTGTACATCCTTTAAGCGAATTTGAAATGAAAGTATGCGTATTGCTAAAACTGGGCATCTCTCCTAAGCATATCAGCCAATTGACCTATCATGACATCTCTTCTGTAAGTTCAGCGCGTAGCCGTTTGTATCAAAAATTCTTTGGAGAGAAGGGTAGTGCAAAGGCGTGGGATGCTTATATTAGTAAATTTTAGCTGGTAGCGTGCGAATTTTAGATAAGATGTAATCATTTGATTTATAGCGTCTTAGTAGTTTGCAAATGTTTGCAACGTATGATGCAAACATTTGCAAACTATTTTTTTTTGTAAGATATTATCATATTTCTTACCTTTGCAGCAGTAAATCAAAACCAAAGGAAATATGAAGTCTATAATTATCATTCTTGCGATTACGTTTGTGCTTTGTCTGGTGACAGGACTTTGCTATGCACAGTCTGTTGGCTCCTGTTGCTTTCTGAGAAAACATGTAAGACTTTATAGTGTGTGACTTGTTACAGTCACGGCCTGTCTTATAGTAGAATTATTATGTGTTGCATGTCTGTTCGCAGCATGCAAATAATGTGTAAATGCAATGCTTTTAATTATTTTGGAATTATGAAAAAGAAGACACGAAACATATTTATTGCAGCCATTATGATTTACTTCATGGTGAAACTTGTGCTGCATATTCCTATGACCTATCATGTGGAATCCTATGGAACAATATTACATTTGCAGGAAAGCGACTCTTGCATGCTTGCCGTCAATTTGTCAGACCAGCATTATTTTTCTTTGTCTGACAGCCTTACTGCAAATGCTTCCTACGAATTGGAGGGACGCAGACATGATGTAGAGCTGAAGTACGACAAGACTGTAGGCGATTCTATTGTCTGCAAGGCGGTTGTGGCTGGTATGGACGAGGATAGGAAAAATACCGAACCGGTGCAGGTTTTGTTTAATGTTGAGCTGCGCCGTGGATACATATATCTTGTGTATGACTGGATTGTGGAAAATATAATGGATAAGATGGGTTGATTGGCAATGGTTTTTAGTTGTACCGCATCAATCGGAAAAATGGACGAATCGGTAAAAAATCTTGACAAAGAAAATATCGGAAAAAATTAGGAAAACAGGTCTTTGTTCTGCACAAAAAGCAGGGTGAAGACCTGTTTTTCCGCATTTATGCCCGCAGAAGCCTACCGTTTGCTGCGCCAAAGGCTCTGTTTAATGAGCCGATATGCACTGTGTTGGCGTGTCAAAAGCACTGAATTGGCTCGTCATTCAGTGCCTTTTGCATCGCTTGGAAATGCCAGTTTTTCCGCAAGATTCCGTATCTCTTTGTCTGACAGTGTTTTATGAAAAATGTTGAATTTTGCGATATTTGCGCACGAAAGAGCGTTTGGTGATTTCTACGGCAAGGAAACAGCGTCTGGATACGGTAAAATGGACCAATGGTTTTATGTTTTTCTCCATGTATGCTGCTCCGAAAGTACCAATAGTTTTATGTCTTTCTGATGGTTTCTCGTCCTGTCAGAACCGCTGTTTTCGTGCCGTCAGGCTTGCTTCTTGCCCCGGCAGCGCCAATGTTTTGGTGCTTTTGCTGAAATAATCCTATGGATTATGCCGTTTGCAGACAAGCCGGTCAGTCAATCAGCATGTAATCTTCTCAAAACCACCAATATGTACGCACTTTTCCTTGATATGTGACATATTTTATTGTTTTGTGCGAAAAAGATAACAAATTATTTGTCAATGCGAAGAAAAAATTGTACTTTTGCAGTTCAATTTGGTAAAAAGATTATTTAATCAAATATTTTTTAGTAACATGAGTGACAGATTGTTCATTTTCGACACCACATTGCGCGATGGCGAGCAGGTGCCTGGATGCCAACTCAACACCATTGAGAAAATTCAGGTTGCCAAGCAACTTGAGGCGCTTGGTGTTGATGTTATCGAAGCAGGTTTCCCTGTTTCAAGTCCTGGCGACTTTAATAGCGTCATCGAGATTAGCAAAGCAGTGACATGGCCTACTATTTGCGCCCTGACACGCGCCGTACAGAAAGACATTGACGTGGCTGCCGAAGCCCTACAATACGCTAAGCACAAGCGAATACATACAGGTATAGGCACGTCTGAAAGTCATATACGATATAAGTTTAATTCTACTCCAGAGGAGATTATTGAGCGTGCCGTGGCTGCCGTGAAGTATGCGAAGCGATATGTGGAGGATGTGGAGTTCTATGCAGAGGATGCAGGACGCACAGACAACGAATATCTCGCTCGTGTTATCGACGCTGTGACCAAGGCTGGTGCTACAGTATGTAATATCCCTGACACGACAGGCTTCCGTGTACCTAACGAGTATCACGAGAAGATTAAATACCTCTATGAGCATGTCGACGCCTTTGCTGCCGGCAAGGCCATTCTCTCTACCCACTGCCACAACGACCTCGGCATGGCTACGGCAAACACCGTGGCTGGCGTATTGGCTGGTGCGCGTCAGGTGGAGGTTACGATAAACGGTATCGGCGAGCGTGCAGGAAACACCTCGCTCGAGGAAGTGGCTATGATATTCAAGACACACCCTGACCTCGGCATAGAGACAAATATCAATACGACAAAGATTTACCCTACGAGCCGCATGGTAAGTTCGCTGATGAACATGCCGGTGCAGCCTAACAAGGCCATCGTGGGCAAGAACGCGTTCGCACACTCGTCAGGCATACACCAGGACGGCGTGCTGAAGAATGCCTCTACATACGAGATAATGAATCCGAAGGATGTAGGTATCGACGACAACGCCATCGTACTCACAGCACGCTCTGGCCGTGCGGCGCTGAAGCATCGTCTCAGCGTCAACGGAGTGGAGGTCAGCGGCGAGAAGCTCGACAAGATTTACCAGGAGTTCCTCAAATTGGCTGACAAGAAGAAGGAGGTCAACGACGACGATATACTCGTACTTGCCGGCGCCGACCGTGCTGACGCACACGCCATCAAGCTCGACTTCCTGCAGGTTACTACAGGCATGAACCAGAATTCTAAGTGCGTGGCATCGCTCGGTCTTGACATCTCAGGACAGAAATTCGAGTCATGCTCTACGGGCAACGGCCCTGTAGACGCTGCCATCCGTGCGCTGAAGAAGATAATACTCAAGGAGATGACGCTGAAGGAATTCACCATCCAGGCCATCTCAAAGGGCTCAGACGATGTGGGAAAGGTACACATGCAGGTAGAGTACGGCAACCATGTATACTATGGTTTCGGTGCTGACACTGACGTGGTGAAGGCGTCTGTTGAGGCTTACATCGACTGTATAAACAAATTCAAAGAGCAATAAAACTCCTCTGCCACGGCAGCGTGGCATAAACATAACACAAAAAATGGGAAAAACATTATTCGATAAAATCTGGGACGCTCACGTTGTTCAGAACGTAGAAGACGGCCCTACACAGTTATACATTGACAGACTGTATGCGCACGAGGTGACATCGCCACAGGCGTTCGACACACTGCGCGACAAGAATATTAAGGTGTTCCGCCCTGACCATGTCATAGCAATGCCTGACCATAATACCCCTTCTGACCAGCAGGAGCGCATCGACGACCCTGTAGGACGCAAGCAGGTGGAGACTCTGGCGGCTAACTGCGCTGAGTTCGGCATCAAACACTTCGCTATGGGAACAAAGGACAACGGAATCATACACGTCGTTGGTCCGGAGAAGGCGCTCTCGCTCCCTGGCATGACTATCGTCTGCGGCGACTCACACACATCTACACACGGTGCGGTGGGTGCCATCGCCATGGGCATCGGCACTTCTGAAGTGGCTCAGGTGCTCGCATCGCAGTGCATCCTGCAGTCGAAGCCTAAGACCATGCGCATCAACGTGGAGGGCGAACTCCCTGAGAATACTACAGCAAAGGATGTGGCGCTCTATATCATGGCGCAGATGACAACATCCGGAGCAACTGGCTATGCTGTGGAGTATGCCGGCTCTGCCATCCGCAACATGTCTATGGAAGGACGTCTGACACTCTCTAACCTCTCTATCGAGATGGGTTCGCGTGCCGGACTTATTGCTCCTGACGAGACAACATTCGAGTATATCAAGGGACGCGAGTATGCTCCTAAGGGTGATGACTGGGACAAGGCGGTAGAGGAATGGAAACAGCTCTACAGCGATGAGGATGCTGTCTTCGACATGGAGGTGACTTATCGTGCCGAGGACATTGTACCACGCATCACCTACGGCACAAACCCTGGTGCCGGCATCGCTATTGATGAGTGCATCCCAACGCTCGACGAGATTGCTGAGAATGAGAAGGATCAGTTCCTCGGAATGCTCGACTATATGCAGTTCCAGCCAGGACAGAAACTTGAGGGAACACCGGTTGACTACTGCTTCCTCGGCGCTTGCACAAACGGACGCATCGAAGACTTCCGCGCTTTCGCAAGTGTTGTGAAGGGCAGAAAGAAGGCTGAGAACGTTGTGGCTTGGCTCGTGCCTGGCTCATGGCTCGTGCGTCAGCAGATTATAGACGAGGGTATAGACAAGATTCTTGAGGAGGCTGGCTTCGAGCTTCGTCTGCCTTCATGCTCTTCATGCCTCGCCATGAATCCTGACAAGGTGCCGGCAGGAAAGCTCTCTATCTCTACCAGCAACCGCAACTTCGTAGGTCGACAGGGACCAGGCGCGCGCACTGTGCTCGCTTCGCCGCTCGTAGTGGCTGCTTCAGCTGTGACAGGCGTGATAACTGACCCAAGAAAACTGTAAGCGGAACTCTCTGACGTTACGCTTGGGGAATTTTTATAACAAGGTGAAAACAATAATTGCATAATACACTTATGGCAAAGCAAAAATTCAACATCATACAGTCAACATGTATTCCTGTTGCTATCGACAACTGTAATACTGACCTCATCATACCTGCAAGATACCTTGCAAGCACCACACGCGACCCGAAATTCTTCGGCGACGCCTTCATGCACGACCTCAGATTTGATGCCGAGGGAAATCCGGTGGCTGACTTCGTTATGAACCAGCCTGAGTTCTCTGAGGCTCCACGCGAGGGTGTGCATGAGATTATAGTAGGCGGACAGAACTGGGGCTCTGGCTCTTCACGCGAGCATGCCGCATGGGCTATTGCCGGTTATGGCGTGCGCGTGGTCATCAGCTCTTCTTTTGCTGACATCCACCGCAACAACCTCCTCAACTGCTTTGTGCTTCCTGTGGTTGTGTCAAGGGAGTTCCAGCAGGAGCTTTTCGACACCATAGCACAGAATCCGCAGGCTGAGGTGAAGGTCGACGTGCCTAACCAGACGGTGACAAACATCACTACAGGCAATGCAGAGCATTTCGAGATTAACTCATACAAGAAATACTGTCTCGAAAACGCATACGACGACATTGACTTCCTCTTGTCAAATACTGATAAAATCGAAAACTACGAAAAGAAATAGAGGCACCCCCAATAATCTAGAAAATCTAGACCATCTAGAAAATCTAGAATATCTAGTTCCTCTAAACAACACTTTTACTCATAAATGAAGCAAAAGTTTATTGAGATAATGGACTCCACACTCCGCGATGGCGAACAGACCAGCGGAGTGTCTTTTGTGCCACATGAAAAACTCATGGTGGCACGAATGCTGCTTAGAGATGTCAATGTCGACCGCATCGAGGTGGCATCGGCACGCGTCTCGGAGGGCGAGAAGGAAGCGGTGAAGATGATATGCCGCTACGCCCAGATGGCTGGCATGATAGAGAAGGTCGAAGTACTCGGTTTCGTTGACAACGGACGCTCTGTCGACTGGATTACCGAGTGCGGAGGAAAGGTCATAAACCTTCTGACGAAAGGCTCGCTTAAACATTGCATGCAGCAGCTCGGAAAGACAGCGCCGGAGCACATCAACGACATCCTGCGCGAGGTGAAGTATGCCCATGAGAAAGGGCTTGAGGTTAACGTGTACCTTGAGGACTGGTCGAATGGCATGAAGAACTCGCCTGACTATGTCTTCCAGCTTATGGAGGGACTCAAAGGCTGCGGCATACGTCGCTTCATGCTCCCTGACACGCTGGGTGTGCTTAGTCCGATGCTCGTGACGGAGTTCTTCACAAAGATGGTAGGCAGATACCCTGACATTCATTTCGACTTCCACGCACATAACGACTACGACCTTGCTGTCGCTAACTCGCTCTCAGCAGTCCTCGCTGGCGCTTCGGGCATACACGTGACTGTCAACGGTCTGGGCGAACGTTGCGGAAATGCTCCGCTGAGTTCGGTGCATGTCATCCTGAAGGACCATTTCAATGCGCAGACTAACATACGTGAGGACCGTCTGAACGAGGTGAGCAAGGTGGTTGAGTCATACAGCGGCATCGCCATCGCTCCTAACCAGCCTATTGTCGGAGAGAATGTCTTCACGCAGGTGGCTGGCGTTCATGCCGACGGCGACAATAAAGATAAGCTCTACTGCAACGAACTGACACCTGAACGCTTCGGACGAAAGCGTGAGTATGCGTTAGGTAAGAGTTCGGGAAAAGCGAATATCGAAATGAATCTGCAGGAACTCGGTCTCGAACTGACTCCTGATCAGGTTAGGAAGATTACACAGCGAATCACCGAACTGGGCGACCGCAAGGCGCGTGTGACGCAGGACGACCTGCCGTTCATCGTCTCTGACGTGCTGAAGCATTCCGCTCCAGAGGAGGAAGATCGTGTGAAACTCCTCGGATACATGGTCAGCCTGTCGTATGGCATCAAGCCTATAGCTTCCATAAAGATATCTATCGACGGACAAGAGTACACAGGCGACGCAACGGGCGACGGACAGTATGATGCCTTCGTGAAGGCTCTGCGCCGCATATACAAGGAGAATATGGGCCGCTCGCTCCCTGACCTGATAAACTACGCAGTGACTATTCCGCCGGGCGGACGCACCGATGCCCTTGTACAGACCGTCATAACATGGCGTCAGAACGAGAACATCTTCCGCACACGTGCCCTCGATGCCGACCAGACACAGGCCGCCATCAACGCCACATTCAAAATGCTCAATCTGCTGGAAACTCCTAACAAGTAGGACAGTCATATATACGAATAGAGAGTCTGAACGCTACATCATAGTGTTCAGGCTCTCTGTTGTTCTCAAAACACCCTGACCCAACATTTTCTCTTTTCTCTATACTATTTCCTCTTTTCTCTTTTCTCTGTACTCTATTATTTTGGTGTTTCCGTAAAGAAAAAGTTTGTGATATTTTGCTAATTTATAAGAAAAACTGTACCTTTGTAAGCAATACCAACTTTAAGCACTAAATATCTGATACTCGTATGATTCATTTGCTCAAGTTTCGCATAACGAAACTTGCAGTAGATAAAGAAGTTAAAGATTATAAGGTTATAAGGATATGAGAGCTGACGTTATCATCGTTTGTTGCCAGCATGTGCTATTCGCGCATCAAACGGTATGATAGTAGCGAACAGAGTACAGATTACAGAGTACAGAGTACAGAGAAAAGATTAAGGTTGCCAATCAACTCGTCTACTACCAATCAGCTTGTTAACAAAATGTAATGGCCTAACTACTCAGGCTTGAAGAGCCGATAACTTCTTTAATTTATGAAACTTAACTAATCAAAATATTATGGCAAAGAAATCAAAAAGAATACCAGGAGTCAGCTTTTCGTGGAAGCGTGCGCTGGGACTGACACGTCTTAAGCAGAAATTTTCTCGCGCAACGGGCATACCGCTGACACGCGCAGGATTAGAGAGGAAAATTGGCAATACGGTGATAGACTTACTATTCGGCAAGAAAAAAGATAAATAGGCACTTGCTTTTTTGCGGTTAAGAGGTTAGAAAGACATAATGAAAAAGAAAGAAATAATAATCATACTGCTGACTTTCCTTCTTCCGTTGCTGGTAATTGTTCCTATGTGCTTTACCGGGTGCGGTACGAAGAAGGCGAAAGAGCCCGTGGTGGTGCCGGGCAAGAAACCGAATCCGGCTATTTGCGAGCATCCGGACGGCATAGACTTGAGTCATCATAATGTGGCGTACGACTGGAAGAAGGTCGATGCGCAGTTTGTCTATGTGCGTGCCACCTTCGGCACATCAATACGCGACAGACGTTACGATATTCACCGCAAGGCAGCGAAAAGACATAAGATTCCTACTGGGGCGTATCATTTCATGGTGGCTAACAGAACGGCGAAGCAGCAGTTTCGGTTCTTCTCTTCTGTTGTAAAGAAAAACCATATCGACCTGAGACCGATGCTCGACATCGAGGAATCGAAATATTGGCGTGCCCCGAAAGGCTTTACCGTCAATGATGCACGGAGGATGATAAGAGAATGGTGTGACTTATGCAAGAAACACTACGGCAAGGCACCTATCATTTATACGACGGAGAAGTTGTATAAGCGCTACCATCTGTCGAAGGGCTTCGAGGACTGCATCTGGTGGGTGGCAAACTATAATAACGTGAAGAACTACGAACGGAAATGCGTCATACCATATACGCTGCATCAGTATTCTCACAAGAAATACGTTGAAGGCTTCTACGGCAATATCGACTGCAACCGATTCAGAAAGGGAAAGAGTGTCGAGGATTTAAGACTACGCAAGTGATGGAGTAGGGGGCATTGCTTTGCATGTTTTGTCCTTACATATAGGTATACCCTAAAAAAATACATTCTCTTTTTTGATTTGTTTTTTTATCGTCACTCGTCACCATCATAGCGCAAATGGTTGTAGCCTAACGCGTTATGATGGTGACGAATGCTTTCCTGCTCGTCACTATTTCGTCACTCAGAAGTGTTTAGAGACTACATCCGTTTTATTTTCGCATTTTTCTCTTTCACTTCCACTTTTTCTCCGTAACACAATGTCAGTCAGTCTGTTACCTCGGTGGAAGAGAAATGTTCCTCTTCCACTCTCTTCCACTTTTACTTCCACCTTCACCTACACCCCTTTCATAGAAAAGTGCTGTAGGAGTGGAAGTTAGGTGCGTGAAGGTGGGGCAGTCCGCCTTCACTCACCTTCACTTTCCTGTGTTGCAAGAAGCAGCTTCTTGGCATGTCAACCGCTACTTCTTGGGCGGTCAGATGCTGCTTCTTATGCCCTCATTCGCTACTTCTTGTATTTCCTATCCGTTTTTCAGCCGCGGATTTATCTTAGGCACGCAGATTTCGCAGATTCAGCAGATTTCCTTTTCCTCACTGAATCTCCATAAAAGCAGAGTACAGATAACAGAGTACAGATAACAGAGTACAGATAGCAGAGTACAGATAGCAGAGTACAGATAACAGAGTAAGGTTACCAATCAACTTGTCTACTTGTCTACTTGTCAACTCGTCAACTAAACAACCAACTTGTCCACTTGTCTACTCGTCCACTCGTCAACTATAATAATATAATAATGTATTACATCCCCCTTCCCCCGACAGAAGCATAATCCGAAGCATAATCTTCACTCCTGTTAACTTTTCAGCCAAAAATAGCCGTCAGATATGGCAGAAACCCTTGTTTTTGATGATTTAAATCAAAAGGATTCCATAATTTTTATGTTTTCTTGAATTTTTCTTTAAAAACATTTGCGTGTTTGTGGAAAAGTCCGTACCTTTGCAAACGCTTTCGCCCAATTCTGAGAATTTGCGGTGCGAGCATAAAAGAAAGAGTTCTTTGATAGATTTCAATAAACAGACAAGTAGTACAAGAAGCGAGTATGAGAATTCATACTTGGGTAGATTCGACCGTCAATTCCCCGGCCGTTTTGGCTGGGAATGGATAGAG
>JAZUMR010000002.1:0-5320 GCA_045603685.1 Prevotella sp. | reverse complement strand
GTATATACCATTTCGGTTTTTCTTTATCATCAGCAGGCTTTTCTGCAATGTACGCACAGCGCGTGTCTGTCTTGAAAAGATAGTTCTCGTTTTCTGGCAAATCCTCGATACGTCCAAAATAACCGTCAGACACGCCGCTGAGTTCGTTCTTATAGCGCACAATCTCAACAAAGCGTGAACCGTCACGTTTCCAGTCACGAATGAATTGTGTTCTAAGACCGAATGTCTTACCGTAACCACGTGCGCCGATTACCATAGTTACGTCTGCGTCATAGGAAAGCGTCTTTTCCCAATCATAGAACTTAGCCATTGAACATCGACCATCCGATTCCCGCCGCTATCGCTATGATTGCATACCTGATAATGTGCCTATAAAGGCCACCTTCTATAACCTCTCGATACGCAGATAAGGCGCTTAATCCGAATATGAAACTAAACAAGAAATTGAGCAACGCCATTTGAGTCATTAGTCCACCTCGATTCCAAGCTCTTCAAATGCGCGCTCGCACTCTTCACGGAACTCGTCGCTTATTCGCATGCCATCTATGTGCTTGTTTGCTTGTAAAAGACGGGCGCACCTCCAGATATCGCTGCACAGCTTACGCAGTTTGACATTCTCAGCTTGAAGCTTTTCTACCGTGCCAACCGACCTTTTAGCAAAACGCATAAGTGCAAACTCCTTACCATATCCATGTTCGCCAATTTCAAAAGTAATCTCAGTATCGGGGGAAATCATTATTTCCCAGTCATAATACTTTGCCATAAAAATTCACTCCTTTTCATCGAACACATGCACGCTAACGGATTCCTCGGCTGTATGTATGAACCTAAGACCGTGCATTGTGCATTTCTTACAATGTGTCAGATTGATGTTGCTTTTCAAGCGGTCTGCACAACATAAAGTCTTTTCTAAATTGTCCCAATAGAGAAACGGACAGCCAATAACAACCGAATGAAAACGTCGTGTATAGAATTCCGTTACGCTTTTCTTTGGCTCTCCAAACGTCAACCTCTTTTCAGAAGCTTTCGTGATATCTGCCATTAAACTTCAACCTCCATCAAAACCTCACCTAAATCGTTCTCAATAAACGCACGATTGCCGTCATAGAAAAGATAGCGCGTCTGTGTGATAGGCTTTCTGTCATACCAACCGCGCAAAAGATTAATACATTCTACATTGGTTGATTTTAACGTTTCACCTAACCACCTACCGCTAGAGTAAAGCGCGTCAGATTCATGCACACGTACAGCACTTGTGTTTCCCAGATAATCAGTTACTTCCCCATTGAAGATATCGCTAACTCTAGGATGATGCTTCTCCAATGCGTGCGAAAGCGAAGGTGAAACGAATACATTGAATCCTATGCACGTCGGTAGAACTTTCTCGGCTTCATATTTCTCACAAAGTCGCGTTATGAACGTTTCCATATTGAACATACCAGAAGGACGCGAAAGACCTGCACACGTGATATGTGCCGAATCGTCAACAGATACACGACACTTATTCCAGCATTCAAGATGATATTTATAACGTGCTCCACCATGCTCGATTTCAAATCCACCGATTCCAGTAAGCGGAGATGCATATTCAGGAAACGTCCTACGTAAACTTTGCATCGTTGCATCTATCGCGTTTTTAGAAGCTACGGCAATCGGTTTAAGGCATTCGTCAATTTCTGCATTTGTCACATCATAATCACAACGCATTTTCATAGAATCAGTGTCACCTCCCAAAATGTCCACACGTTTTCCGAAATGTTCATGTATCAGTTCTATTGCAATAACCATATGCATACGAGAACCGCCGACGATACGCATGCCATATGTATACAAAACTCTATTAGGTTTCTCACTCTTTTCATCGAAGTTTTCTGGCGTGCAAACTGTAGCGTCGTCCACCAATAGCTCTCCAGCTTCACATTTATAGGTAGGTTTTAGAACGTCCTGCGCCATTGTTCCATAGATGCCATTGAACATGCCTTTCACTGTGCCAGTGTACCATGAGGAAAAGAAAGAATGCGAACACGTGCCTTTTCTAAGCGATTCCGCAATGCCTTCGGGTATGTTCGTAAGGTTATATGGATATGGTTGTCCCTCAATGTAATGATTGTCAATGAATTTTGCTTTGTCTTTCTGTGCATAAAGCACATTGCTTTGAGCTGTCACAAAATCAGGCGGAAATCGAAAGTTCCATGTACCCTCTCCACCGATTATCTCATAGCTATCCCATTCATACACGCGAGACATTGTCCATAATTCTAGTTCAGTCAGATGCACAACTATTTCACTTGCTTCATAAAGCTTGCCAAACGCGAATAAAGCATCAGGAGAATGTTCATCATGCCAACCCCGCCCACGCAGCTCATTTTCTGATGCTATATAAGTCTCTCCATCCTCATAGTCTCCGAATAGAGTAGCTTTTGAAAGAAATTTCGATTCTGCAAGGAGAGCGCATCCCATGCGTTCAAATGCACTTCCTTTCCTGAGTCGAATTCCACAAAATCTGGCACGGATGTGGAATGCACAATCAAATGGTTTATGATACCGTTTAAGGACACTCTCTCTTGAGGTTTTAAGAACACGCTCCGACATTTCGAGCAATTGCGAAGGAAGAAGGGGCTCAAAATTCTCGGGGATTCTGCGACCGTTAATGAATGTGTGATGCATCGAAGTGACGTCAACTGAGCAGACATTCTGCACAACACACATAGACGTGCTTGCTGCCGTAAAAGTATAACCGCCCCTAAAACACGCTTTTCGTAATCCGTAACTTCCATAAGTTTTTGGTGCCTCCTTCTTGCACAATTCAAGCATTGCTTTTTCTAACGAAATTTGGCTGCCATCTGCCTTAGTGACCATAGCGCGCCCAATTGTGCGCTTTGCCATTTGACGAACTAGACTAGTTTTTGTCAGAACTTTGCAACCAAAATCAGCTTGTTTCAACCACTCATTAGCCCGAAGCAAGTATCGCAGATAATGAGGTATGACTTGTACATCTCTTGCAGCGTAGTGCATCTCTTGCTCAGTGATTGGAGTCTCTGGCGTGCGTAAAAGGTTGTAATCCCAGTCACCGTATGCTTTGCGCAACCCGCTAGTATTTCCCATTGCTGCAAGACCGCGCATTTCCAAGTGGAATGTGTCCCAGAATCTAAGAGCAATTCTGTCGCTTTCCTTTTCGTACAAATCAACCGTGTACACGTTAGTTGAACTTTGGGCATTTGCGCGTATGTCATATAATCCATTCAAAACCTCCATCAAAGGATGTAAGTCAAACATAAGGTTATAAGCACACACAATAGGAACTGCTTTAGCGAACTTCCCCCAATCTATATATTCAGCGATTCTATCAATCATCTGTTGTTCTGTCCTATAGAAATTGATTTTGTCGTCTGTGTCTGGCTCATAATTATACAAATCAATGTCGCGAATATCGTTGTCGATAAAAAGAATCGGAAAGGCGCGAGTTTGCCGCAAATCTTTTTCACCTTCAGGAAGGTAATTAGTTGTCTCTGTGTCATAGACACTTGCGATAACAAACTTTTGCCGAATCATTTTACGCTTCCTGCACACGCTGCCGTGTTAGCGGTCTAACATTAGATGCAATCTTTCCGCGAATCGGAGAACCTGAGCTATTTCTATACGCCTTCTCCTGCTCATCTTCCATGCGTTTAATGTCAGACAAAAATTCTCGCTGCTCTCTTGTTAGTCTCTCACCGCTGTCTAATCTGTCTAAGATTTCAGCAATTTTATCATTCTCTTCCAAAGCAAGTCGATAAATCTTGTTAAGGTCGCGCGTTCCATAGTATTCATAAATGCGTTCATATCTCTCTTCTATCGGCGCGCCTTCCCATGCGTCTTGTGTAGCTCTCCAAAATACGCGCATATCTGTCTCAGACATATCGTCAACTTCTTCACCGCGAGAAACAGCCGCTATTTCGCGCTGCAAAACAAGATTTCTGCGCTCCTGAGAAACTCTTGCGCCGCGTGGTGCAACTTCATACTGCCTATTAAGTTCTCTCAGATACTCAACCGCTTCACTTCTGCTCTCTACACTTCGACGCTCTCCACTTCTACCAGAAACAAACAGCCTAGTTTCTGCCATAGCTTCACGAATCGATTGTATCTGATTTGCAATCTTCCGTCGTTCACTTGAATCGCTTGCAGAATACATATTCATTTCAAGCGCTGTAATACGTCTCTCTGCTTTGCGTCTTTCATTGCGCGCGATATCGCCCAAAGAAGCCATGATTTACAGCCTTTCCAGCTCTTCACATAGAGCCCGCAGCATCTTCTTGTATTTCTCGCAATCTGCGCAATGCACACTAACATCAGAAAAAGTCGATTCACGTTTTTCGCATGCCCAGAGCATTTTTCCGTTGGTATTCACGCCTAGCATTTCAGCAACTGTTCTAAGGTCTACCATTTCAGAGCATTCAAACTCACCAAAAACTAGCACTACAGACCTCCTAAGTAAATGTTTAAAAGAAAGGCGCTAGATTGTGTCTGCAACCTAGCGCCTAGAATGGTGCAATGTCAGTGTGTACTAAATGACAGGCTCGAGAGTCTTAAGAGTACGGCCATTATCCAGCAGAATCGACTTCACGCAAATGTCGATACCCTCAGAGATTTCCTCCTGCGTGAAAAGGGCACACAACCACTCAACACTACGAGCAACGCCCTCAGACTGCGAAAAATACGCGCTGCCGTCTGCCTTAATGAGATACACATTCTTGCATGCCGCGCCGCTCTGTGCACGCACGCCTGGAGTTGTCACAATTCCGTTAATCGTGAATTGTCCTTCGATGTCCTTCAGGGAAGTGGCAGCATTCAGCGCCTTAACTACAATCAGCTTATTACGACGGTCAGCGAGGTCAAGTGTGCAGATATAGCCAGTGGGAATGTTGAAATCGACGGCGTTGGAAGTGATAATCTCGTTAGACATAATTAATCCTCTTTCTGCTTACGCGGTTTGTGCGGCGAATGTTCGCCATTTGCAATAAAATCTTCGATGGACATGGAACACCAAAATTCTGAATGCTCCAGACTGTCAGGGTCAATTAGGAATCTGTCAGTCTCTAGAATTGCGCGAACTTTGCGCGTCATTTGGTCTACGTCATAATGCCCCCAAACTGAAATAGAAAACGGTTGCTTATGGTTGTCTCGTGTGTAGTAGTCTCCTTTGCATGTCGTTTTTTGAATGCATCTGCCGATACGATTATGTGCCATTTGACTTATTCACCTCCAATCGCTATGGTATAGAGTAGCATAAGATAGCAGTGAAGTCTATTCAGATTTTTATGTTAAACGGTTAATCTTCGGT
>JAZUMR010000001.1:0-12317 GCA_045603685.1 Prevotella sp. | reverse complement strand
ATGTCACTCACGGACAAAACACCGCTCAGAGAACTGTTCTATAAGTCTTATTCCAATGATGTCAAAGAGCAATCAGTTCCCCTTATTCCGGGGTTATTTGATTAATATTTAACTCGTCCCAATTTTAACGGGACACTAATGGTTTCTACAATTTTTGAACCCATGTTTGAAAAAGGATAATTCTGTTTTCTTCTAATAAATTATTAACATTTTCACGTATAATATCCTTTTTGAATGGTAATGAAAGAAGTTGCTGTATATGATGACGCTCACCGTCAGATAATATATTATTTATCATTTCCAGACAGGAATCATATGATGCCGATGCATATTGTATAAAATATTCGTTTACTATCTTTTTACCATTATTTTCTGCGGTTTCATTTTTTTGTGTAGTGTTATCTCTATTGCTGAAGCAAATATCACAACAACCACATGGATTTGCATTTTTTTCTCCAAAATAATTTAAAAGCATGACTTGCCTACAAAGATTGTCATTCTCAACGTATTGCTGCATGCATTCTATCTGCTTAATCATTAAATCTCGTAAATTATCATATACTTTCGCAGATAGTTTTACATTATATCCATCAATTCTATTTGTCTTGTAAGTAATTAACGGTTCCGTTCGAGGAGGAATAAATGATATTATGCCTTGTCGTCGTAAATTAGTCAGAAGCATGTATACTCTTTTAGGTGTAGTAGAAAGGCTTGCAGCTAACACGTCTTCATCTATATATGTATATTGGGTAAATAATCCCGTATATTTTCGCATCAATTCACATACGAGTGCATCTTCTTCTGCTGTTAGATTACGTAATGTATACAATTCTTCACGTGTAAGCGTAAAGAAAACTCTTGAATGACTGTCTGGGTCATTATTGTATATAATATATCCAGCATTTTCAAGTATTCTAAGTGCAGCATCAACAGTAGAGAGACTATAACCATATTGTAAACAGAATTTTTCTATTGAGAAAAAGAAAGTATGCCCCTCCCCCATTCCAACTCCAACTTGGAAATAATATGCCATATGTTCATATATCTGTTTTATTATTTCCTTGTCAGGGAACGAACGTTTTACTCTCTCACGAAGTACTCTACCCGTCTCTCGAGTAGCAAGCAAGATCGCGTAGGAAAGTTTTCCATCACGTCCAGCTCTACCTGCTTCCTGAAAATAACCTTCTATTGAGGTCGGAACATCTGCATGAATTACAAGACGCACATCAGGCTTATCAATACCCATACCGAAAGCATTTGTAGCAACTATAATTCTAATATTATTGTTCTGCCATTCCTGCTGATGTTTTGTTTTTACAGCTATGTCCAATCCTGCATGATAATATGTTGATTTATGCCCTGCACTATTAAGTTCTTCAGAAATTTCTTTTGTCTTTCTTCTACTATTTACATAAATAATAACACTTCCTTCTATAGAAGAGATTATCTGGATGATTTCCGATAGTTTATCCGATGTTCTTTTTATTATATAATTAAGATTTTTTCGTTTGAATGACATCCGGAAAACATTTTTTGCCCGGAATTGCAATTTCTCCTGAATGTCATCAACAACATCGGCAGTTGCTGTAGCTGTAAGTGCAAGGAACGGCTTATCAGGAAGGATTTTTCTAAGGGTAGCTATTTGTAAATATGCAGGGCGGAAATCATGTCCCCATTGTGAAATACAATGGGCTTCATCAACGGTTATAAAGCTTACTTTAATATTCCTGAGTTTTGTTTGAAAAAAACTTGTTCCTATACGCTCAGGTGAGATGTATAGGAATTTGACATGGCCAAAGATACAGTTATCAAGAATTTTAACTATCTCATCATGAGAAAGACCAGAATATATGGCATATGCAGAAATATTCAATTTTCGTAGATGATCCACCTGGTCTTTCATCAAAGAAATAAGTGGAGTTACTATAATGCATACGCCATTCATGGCAAGAGCAGGCACTTGGAAGGTGATTGATTTTCCTCCTCCTGTAGGCATCAATCCCAATGTGTCTTGTCCGTTATATATACTTTTTATAATATCTAACTGTATACCACGGAAATCATCATATCCCCAATATTTCTTTAATATGTCCTTAAACATAATATATAATTCCGTTTTCAGAAAGGTATTTTAAAAGCAAGCCAGATGTACTTTCTTATATTTGTTCTTCTGTGTGAATATCTTCTATTTGAAGCTGTGTTGCACCATGTCTGTATATATTGTCCTCTATAGTATACGCTATATCAAACGAGCGACGTGATTTAATATATCTTGCTACAGAGGATTGTCCGAATGCTATTCCATTCATGATGTTATTAGATTTAGAATCAACAAGTTCAAGTTTTATATGTTCCTGCTGACGACCTACGACCTTGGATGTACCAAAATCATATACATCATGTGTAGCAAAAAGAGGTTTCGGATTGTTTGGTCCAAAAGGAGCGAATTTCCGTAAGTCAGAGTGAAGCTTTTTTGTTATGTCCTTAAAATCAATCACATCATCAATTACAAGCATTTGTTCTGTTTGTTCTGGCATGATATGATTGTCTACATATTTCTGAAATCTGTTTTGGAATTCCTTAACATTCTCCCATTTTAATGTCAATCCACACGCATATGTATGTCCTCCAAAATTAAGAAGTATGTCACGGCAGGACTTGATTGCCGCATATACATCAAATCCAGCAACAGAGCGTGCAGAACCTGTAGCGAGGTCTCCGTCACGAGTTAATACAATTGTCGGACGGAAATAAATTTCTGTAAGACGTGATGCAACAATGCCGATTACACCTTTTTTCCATCCCTCGTCATATAATACAATACTTGAAGAATGTCTTTGGGTTTCAAGGCGAGCCACAATTTGATTGGCTTCATCGGTCATTTGTTTGTCAATATCCTTGCGCTGTTCGTTATATACGTTTATCTGCTCCGATACCTGCAAGGCTTTCGTATAATCTTTTTCTACGAGCAGGTCTACACTTTCTTTACCACATTCCATGCGTCCGCTTGCATTAATTCGCGGTCCGATTTTGAATGTAATATCACTCATTGTGATTTGCCTTCCAGCCATACCACATATATCAATAATAGCTTTCAGACCTACTGATGGACTTTGGTTAAGTTGGCGTAGTCCATGATACGCCAATATTCTATTTTCTCCTTCCACAGGGACGAGATCAGCAGCAACACTTACAGCACACAAGTCCAGCATTGGTTGAAGCTGTGAGAATGTAATACCGTTGCTGCGAGCAAATCCTTGCATAAATTTAAAGCCAACTCCACAGCCGCAAAGATGTTTGAACGGATAAGTGTCATCTTCTCTCTTTGGGTTTAGGATGGCTACAGCATCAGGCAAGACATCATCTGGTACATGATGGTCACAGATGATAAAATCTATCCCGAGCTGTTTTGCATAAGCAATTTGTTCAATTGCCTTTATTCCGCAATCAAGAATAATTATTAACGATACACCCGTTGATTTGGCATATTCAATACCTTTCTTTGATACACCATAACCTTCGTCGTATCTATCAGGAATATAATAATCTATATTAGAATAAAACTGCTGTAGGAATTTATATACAAGCGCTACAGCCGTACACCCATCAACATCGTAATCACCATAGACAAGTATACGTTCTTTTCTACCAATAGCATCATTTAATCGGTCAACAGCGAGATCCATATCCTTCATGAGAAAAGGATTGATAAGATCTGTAAGTTGAGGTCGGAAAAATCTTTTTGCTGCAGATTCAGTGGTTATTCCCCGCCTCAGTAGCAGTCGTGCGAGCACAGGGGCGATATTCAATTTTTTTGCCAATGTCTGTGCTATGCCTTCCTCGGTCTCTGAGGTCGTTATATATTTCCATTTGAAATGCATAATGTCTCGTTCAAAGTGTCCTTAAAAGATGTTCAAAAATATAGACACATCTGCATGAGGCTGAGTCAAAGCGGAAATCTCTGACACAGCCCCATATCATTGTATAATCTTAAATACCTAATTTCTTACGAATATTCTTTGGAATAGCATTCTTGTTCACCATGTAGTCCATAGTCTTAGCAACGATGAAGTTCTTTGACATGTACCATGTTCCTTTGTACTCGCCTGTTTCTCCCCAAGAATTCTTCACCATATAGTATTCACGTCCTGTCTGGTCTTTTGCGATACCGTAGATAAGCATGCCGTGGTCGTCTGTCAATGTCCAGTTGTCATATTCCTCCTGACGCTGTTCCTGTGATGGCTGCATTTCTTTAACATTTACTCCTGCCTCCTTTATCTTGTTCTTTTTCTGTGCAGGAGTAAGTTTGAGCCAGCGTGCCATGTCAGAACCCTCAAGTCCCTGTGGCGCCTTTTCGTCAATCAGGAGAGCAAGACCGTCGCGTGTAAAGCCGCTTTCAGATACATCTCCACCCCACGCTACAGTATATCCATTCATGATGGCATTGTCAATAACAGCGGCCATTTCGTCTATTGGGAGATTCCATGATCCTGGCTGACGCCAGTTGTCTGGTACCTCAACAGCGAATGTTGTATAGAAAGGATGATGTGTATACGATGTGATTGTAACATAATCATCAAAGTTCAGACCCAAAGATTTTGCAAACTCCTGTGGAGTATAAGTCTTTCCTTCGTATACGAATGTCTCAGGGCATTTACCGAGATAAGCGTCGAGAATACCCTGTAAGCCAGCCTTCCATGCAGGAGAAAGCTTAGAAGCTCTGTTCTTTGCAACAGCGTCAACGTATGGTTCCATTACAGAGAAGAACTCGTTAAAGTTGTTAAGTGTATCTCCATACATTGTGCCAGGTCCTGGCATAGCGTCCTGTGGACAGATGCCGTCATTCTTGAGAACATACAGAACGTCATACATAGAACCGCCCTGTGAGAATTGAGCATCGCCATGCATACGAACCTTTGTAATTGCTCTGTCCATGTAGTTCTTGTTACATACGAACATCTCGCAGAGGTCGTAAGTTTTCTTTGAATTTCTAAGAATCTCAGATTCAAAATAAGCCAGTGTAGCATAATTCCAGCAGGTGCCAGAACGAGCCTGATTCTTGATTGATGTAATAGGATTCTCCTTAATGACTGTAAATACAGGTTTGTTTGCATCTACAGAATCCTTTTTCTCTGCCTTGTTGGCATCCTGTGCCATTGCTGCTGTAGTGAACAGCATAGTCATGGCGAATGTGAAAAATTTCTTCATTGTTAGATTTGGATTGTTAATTGTATGATTTACATGTTGTTATTATTCTTTGTTTTCTTCCATGTATTTTTCTACATCCTTCGTATGATACGGTATGCGTTTTTCTCCGAGGAAGCGACATCCGTCTGAGGTAATAAGCAGGTCGTCCTCTATTCTTATTCCACCGAAGTCTTTGTATGTTTCCAGCATTTCATAGTTTATGAAATCCTTGCAATGTCCAGACGCTTTCCAGCTGTCAATCAATGCTGGAATAAAGTATATACCTGGTTCATCAGTAACCACAAAGCCCTCCTGAAGTCGGCGTCCCATACGTAGGCAGTTCGTGCCAAACTGGTCAAGACGAGGACGCGTCTCCTCGTCAAATCCTACATAAATTTGTCCGAGTCCCTCCATGTCGTGAACGTCAAGTCCCATCATGTGCCCAAGTCCGTGAGGCAGGAACATTGCATGCGCACCATGCATTACAGCCTCGTCGATGTCACCCTTCATCAATCCCAGTTCTTTCAGTCTTTCTGTCATATGACGGCATACAGCCAAGTGTACATCAAAATATTTCACACCAGGTTTTGCAACATCCAGCACATAGTCATGACATTCAGCTACAATGTCGTATATCTCTTTCTGGCGTGTAGTGAATTTGCCGTTAACAGGCAGTGTTCTCGTATGGTCAGAGCAGTAGTTGTTTATAGTTTCCGCACCACAGTCACACAACACCAGCCTTCCGTCCTCCAATACATTCATTGACGGTGAGCCATGCATAATTTCTCCGTGTTGCGTGTATATTGTTGCGAACGATTGCTTTGCGCCTAAAGAATATGCAACGCTGTCAATGTGCCCGGCAATGTATTTCTCTGTTCTGCCAGGGCGTGTCATACGCATAGCCTTGGTATGCATTTCGTAGCCGATAACAGATGCCCGCTCAAGTTCTGCTATTTCGTCGTCAGATTTCCTTGAACGCATTTCAACCACCGCATTGATAAGTTCCAATGATGCCGCCTCACGCTGCATTGACGGATGAATGCCAAGCAGGTCCATAATCATAATCTGGTTATCGTGACGATATGGAGGCAGAAAATGAATCTTACGTTTCTTTTCTGTCGCATCCTTCACTATATCATGTATCTTTGCCAAAGGAGCAGAGTTCCTGACTCCAACACTTTCGGATAAAGACACCATTGTCGGCACAGAACCATACCAGACGATGTCTTCTACATCAACGTCATTGCCAAGAAGCCATTCTTCATTCGTCTCAGTGTCAATTACACCAATCAGACCGATTTCCTGCAAACCGAAATAATACAGGAAAGACGAGTCTTGCCTAAAAGGGGCATAGGCGTTCGCTGGGTAATTGCATGGAGACTCATTGTTACCAAACAGCAGTACGATGCCGTTATTGATTAGACTGCATAACTGCTGTCTGCGTTTAATATATGTTTCTCTGTTTAGCATATTTATAGTTTAGATTTGTTAATTAATCATGCAAAGATAATATTTTTTTCTGACATATTTGTATCTTTGCACATGAATTATATAATATTTACATTTTGTTTACGTAAATCAACATAGAAATCAGCATAATATGGATGTAAATAACATGGGGTTAGTGCTTGAAGGAGGCGGAATGCGCGGCATATTCACTATTGGCGTGCTCGATGCTCTTATGGATGCACATATAGAGTTCCCATACGTTATAGGCGTATCTGCCGGAGCGTGCAACGGGTGTAGTTACATCACGAAGCAGCGCGGACGAGCCCGATTCTCTAACATTAGCATGCTCAAGCAGTACGGCAACGAATATCTTGGCGTGAAGATGCTGATGAAGACAGGAAATATTTTCAACACCCGCCTGCTATACGACTATCTTCCAAATAGAATATGGCCGTTTGACTATAACCGGTTCTTCAATACGAAGACAGAGTTTGAGATGGTTACGACGAATCTTCTGACCGGTAAGGCGGAGTACCTGTCTAATCACCTTGAAGATTTCTCTCGTCTTTCGAATATTGAAGCGCAGCAGTTGTCAATGGACATAATCCTTGCATCAAGCAGTTTGCCTTATGTTAGCAAGAATGTGTATGTGCGAGGTGTGCCGATGCTTGACGGAGGCATTGTCGACAGCATTCCTGTAGAACGTGCCATGTCAAAAGGATACAAAAAGAATTTCGTTGTGCTGACACGAAACAAAGGATACAGGAAAGAGATGAAACCAGGCAGTCTCTCTTCCAAGTTTATGTCGGCATTCGACTATATGATGTATCGGAAATACCCTCATTTCAGAGAAGCGTTGCAGCAGCGTAGTGTATTGTATAACAACCAGTTGGAGCTAATCGAAAAACTGGAGGATGAAGGCCGTATTGTTGTCGTCCGACCAGAAAAGCCAATTGAGGTTGACAGAATAGAACGCAATCCGGAACGCTTACAGCGACTGTATGACGAAGGCTATTCCCTCGCCCAGCGCACAATAAAAACCATATTTGAATGAAGAATGAAGAATTCTGTCGAGCGGGAGCAGAATCGGCAAAGCCAATGGAGAATGTTTTTGCTTCAGAACACTCATAGACCTATATCTAAATAATCATGCAAGATAAAAAGAAGAATATCGGGCATTTGTTTGACAATATAGCTGCAAGCTATGACACACTCAACCATCTGCTCTCATTTAACATAGACAAGTCTTGGCGCAAGAAATCTGCGGGAATGCTTATTCCATGCGACAAACTGCTTGATGTAGCAATCGGAACAGCCGATTTGGCCATTGAAATTATGCGCCAGAATAAAGCCTGTGAAATACAAGGCATTGACCTTTCTGCCGAGATGATGAAAATCGGTGAGGATAAAGTGCGTAAGGCTGGCTATGGCGACAAGATAAAATTTGAATTGGGAAACGCTCAGGAAATGCGCTATGCAGATGAGTCGTTCGATGCTGTTACATGCGCTTACGGAGTGCGTAATTTTTCTGATTTGGATAAAGGTCTTGGCGAATTCTACCGTACGTTAAAGCCAGGCGGACAGATGCTGATATTGGAGTTCTCGTACCCAACTAATTGGATTGTCAGATTTTTCTATAACATATTCTTCACCTATATCCTTCCGCTTGTCGGACGAATGATTAGTAAGGACAAGTCGGCATATAGTTACCTTAACCGCTCTGTCAAGGAGTTTATTTGGGGCGAGGAGATGGTGCGTAAAATCGAAAGCATCGGATTCCGTGACGTGAAGTGCCGCCCGCTGACATTTGGAATAACAACAATATACACTGCTACAAAATAATGATTCGCAATATACTTCTTTGGCTGCGCATCATCAGGCCGCAGACACTTTTTGCTTCGCTCGTACCAGTGCTTGTGGCAGGAGTTGTTGTAAACGAGACGGCATATACCATAAACACCATAACCTTATGTATCACTGCGTTTTGTGCATTGTCATTGCAGATTCTGTCAAATCTTATAAATGACTATTATGACTATCTGCGTGGCACAGACAAGGCTGGTCGTAAAGGATTCAAAAGAGCGTTGGCAGAAGGCGAGGTAACTCCTAAGGCGATGCTATGTGCGTGCCTGCTTGCTGCAGCTGTGGCTTGCCTTCTCGGGTTGTATCTTGTTTATACAGGTGGTGTCGTGATACTTGTTATAGGACTGACCGCTCTGCTCTTTGCGTGGCTATATACCGCAACGCCCTACTCTCTTTCATATCTCGGTATAGCAGATATTTTCGTATTTCTTTATTATGGTGTCATAGCGTGTTCTGGCACAGCCTATCTGCTTTTGTGTGGCGAGGAACATACTGACGAATGGAATGCAACGATATTGTCAAGCGTATATGCTGGTGCTGTTAGCGGATGTATATCCATGTGCGTTCTTATGATTAACAACCTTCGTGACACTGTGTCAGACAGAGCAGTAGGAAAGCGCACCTTCCCCGTTCGTTTCGGTAAGAACGCAGCGCATATTTTTCTTTTTATTATAGTATTATTGATGCCTCTGTTTGCATATCTTGCCTTCCGTTCTCCCCTGCCGATGCTTGTTGTCATTCCTGCATTTGTATTATGGATGAAGATAATCAGGAGTGAAGGCGCAGCATATAACAAATGCCTCGTTTTTGCTGGCATGATAAATCTTATATATCTTATACTGTGCTGTCTGTAATATAAAAGGGTTAAAGTTTAAGGGTTAAAGTTTAATGATTGCTTGTCGACTTACTTACTCGCAGAATTGACTTCGCCGATTCTGCTCCCACTCGGCATAGATTGAACGAGTTCATCTCTGCTCTCGCTTACTCGCAGAATTCTTCACTCTTCATTCTTAAAAACAATTATGACAACATGGGACAATTTTTTCTGATGCGAGGTTGTCTGGGATTGTCTCTTTTTTATATTAAATGCCAACTAACTGTTTTTATTGTTTTTTCTTATAGGCGGTTGTAAGACGTGATGTGTGCAGATAGACATTGGAAACGTGTTTACAGATGGATATCTGCACATATCACATTGCTCGCAGAGCATTCGCCTATAAGTGGTTCTTTTATGCTTTTGTTATGTAAAAATCATCCGTGTCAATCCGTGACATCCGTGTTCGATAAAAAGAAAATCCGTGGTCGTCAGTGTCATCCGTGGGAAAAGAAGAACCGCCCCGTGCATCATTCACGAAGCGGTTCTTTTTTTGTATTTACTCGTCAACTAAACAATCAACTTGTCTACTTGTCAACTTGTCTACTCGTCAACTAGTTTACAACTTTTATACTTGTTGTTCCAATCTTCACGATAATCACACCAGATGCTGACGGAGCGTAAGAGATTGTGCCGTTCTGGGCAGTGCCAGTATAGAGCAGAGCGCCGTTAGCGTCGTAGAACATCACACTCTCACCGTCAGTCAAGCCAGACACAGTGATGATGCCGCCAGAGCATGTTGCCATCACGCCGCGCATCTCCGTCTGGTTGATATTCGTTGATACGTCACTACCATCTATCCAGTAGAGAGTGGCATTCACCTTTTCTGAGTTCTTGTATCCCTCTGCCACAGCGTATGCTGTTATATCATAGCATGCAGTGAGATCAACGCTGTTATTGTTTGCAGTAATGAATGCCGTCTGTATATCTTTAGCGGTAAGAGTGTATTTACATTCACCCCCTGCTGTCTCGCACGCAAACTGCAGTTTACCTTCAGCATAAGTGATTACCGGTACTGCGCACTGCTCTGTGGCATCAGGATTATTGTCTATTTCCTCTATCTTATAGAATTTCTTCCATACATCAGCATTTCTGTATTTCTCCATTGACTCTCCTGGCACGCTAAGTGTAGCCTTGCCGTATATGTCTGTAGTAAATGTAAGAGGATATGCTATAGGTGGTTCTGTTGCATAAGAAATAACTTTGGTAATATTGTTACAGTAATAGAACATCTTGTCATCAAGACATACCACGTATTTTCCAATTGACAGGACAGACAGTTTGTTTTCTCCTGTATTAAAGTAAGAACTCTTAACTGCTATATTTCTTCCAAGATAAAGAGAATCTATGGTATTTGAAAAATTATCAGAAAATGTCAAAGTTGGTTCTCCATCTTCAAAACGCAGGGATTTCAGTCCGGAGCAACCATAGAAGGCTGAACCGCCTATACTTGACACGGAGTTCGGAATGGTAACACTCGTCAGTTCCGAGCAACCATAGAACGCATAATTTCCTATGCTTGTGACATCATCAGGTATGACAAGATTTATTATTTCCTTGCCATTTAAATAAAGATGATTAGCATAGTATATAGGATTAGAATGAGGACCATCTATATTTATCTTACACCATTTTGATAAATCGGTGATATACACAGAAGCCAGTGTAGAGCAACCAGAAAATGCGCCATCACCTATGGCTGCGATAGAGTTATGTAGGGTTACTGTTTTTAACCTAGAGCAACCATTAAATGTATGTTTCCCTATGGTGGTAACATCATAAGGTATGACAAGATTCGTTATCTCCTCTCCATTAAGGTAAAGCTTATGAGCATAATACGTTGGATTCGAAGAATAACTACCGAATTCTATCTTACACCAGGCTGTCAAATCTGTGATGTTTACTTCTGTTAGTTCAGTGCAATCAAAGAATGCACCTTGTCCAATGCTTATAACGGATTTGGGTATGCTAATTTTTTTTAGTCCATGACAATTACGGAACATATTGTTATTAATCTTAGAGATTGTATTGCGAAATGTGATGCTTATTGGATTATCGTGATTATTGAATGGACCTAAATACGTATTTTCATACTCAATATTGCGCCCAATTATTAATGATATATTTGGTATATTATGAAATATGCTGAATGTGTCTAGATTTTTTATATATAACGATTCGTTTCCATCTAATATTGTCACATTTGTTAATTTGGAGGCATCTTGAAATGAAGAAGCACAAATATATTTTACGGAATTTGGTATTGTGACAGTTAATTGATTCTCACATCCTAAGAAAGCCGCTTCTCCAATACTAGTTACATGGTATTGCTTATCTTTGTATATTACATTTTCAGGAATAATTATATCGCCATGGTAATCATCAGATGGTACGTAATTATTAGAATTAATAAAAAAAGGATAAGTCACTTCAACAGTCAAATCAGTGTCTGATGTGATGTTGTAATAAATGCCGTCGACCTCAAAGTCGTGGGCGGACACCACGGTGCAAAGCATGGCGGAGAAGAAAAGGAGGAAAAGTCTTTTCATGAAAATATGTGTTTTATTGTTAGTTGCAGAAATTATAATATGTTATTCTCCGCAAAGGTAGTCTTTTTCTCTGTAAACGACAAAATAATCTGTAAGGAAATATCTTCGGCACGAAGATTTTGCGGATTATTGCCTACCAATGACACGATTTTTCCTTTCTCCCACGGATGACACTGATGAACACGGATATTCTTTTTATCGAACACGGATGTCGCGGATGAACACGGATATTCTTTTTACCGAACACGGATGTCGCGGATGAACACGGATAATATCGGACAATGAAGAATTAAGAATATTAGTGAAAGAAATTATTTTAATTAATCATATTGGTTTCAATGTCTTTATAAGGAAATAAATATGAATAATGTGGATAATCTGGCCATTAATAGGAA